>NZ_JAUZVE010000003.1:0-636869 GCF_031844425.1 Microbacterium sp. ARD31 | reverse complement strand
CCACGACGCGAGTGGTGGTCGTGCTTGTGCTCCTTGAGGTGCTCGGTGAGGTCCTTGATGCGCTGCGTCAGCATCGCGACCTGCACCTCGGGGGATCCGGTGTCACCGGGGTGCGTCGCGTACTCTTCGATGATCGCCTTCTTGACGTCTGCTTCCAGTGCCATAGGTGATCCCCTTCCTCTTCGTTGCGCGGCGCCCGACGCCTGATGCGTGGGCTCTCTTTATCCGCGGCCGATCGAACGGCAACCACAGGAGTCTACACGACGGGGACCGAGGTCACCGCCCGCCGTCAGTAGCGCGAGGTCACACCGAGGTACTCGTCCAGCGTGAGGCCGGTCTTCTTCAGATGCGTCGCCACCCCCGTGCCGAAGTACCGCAGGTGCCACGGCTCCCAGCGGTAGCCGGTCACCTTCTCCTCGCCTCGGGGGTACCGCACGATGAAGCCGTACCGATGCGCGTTCGCGGCCACCCACCGGCCGGCGCGGGTCTCGCCCCAGGACTGCGAGATCGAATTGACGTCGATGGCCAAACCGGTCTGATGCTCGCTGTGGCCGGGTCGCGCCGAGCGCCGTTCGGCCTCCGCCCTGCCGTGCTGACGGACCTTGCTCGCGAAGACGCTCTGCTGCGAGGCGTAGGAGCGGAAGCCCGAGATGATCGAGAGCGAGACGCCGTCCTTCCTGGCGTCGGCCCGCATCCTCGCCCAGGCGCTCGTCAGCTCCGGACGGAGCCCGTTGCCGTAGGAGGACGGCAACGGGATCGACTTGTTCACGATCAGGATGCCGCGGATGTACATCGGCTTGCCGGGGGCGACGGTGCGGACCGCGGGCGACCCCGCGGAACGCCACTGCGCGGTCGTCACCGGGGTCAGATAGCCGTCCATGCGGTGGAGGATCGAGGACCCCGTCGACAGGCGCACGAACGAATCGCCGGGGATCCGCGAGCGGATGGTCGTCTTGGGGCGGCCCGCCCGCGCGTACTCGGCCGCGCTGAGCGCTTCGACGGTGTCGATGCTCCGGTCGCCGGCCGAGGTCGGCCACGTGACGAGGCCGTAGACGATCGGGGACCATGCCGTCTTCGCGTAGACGACCGGAGCGCGCGCCACCTGCGGCTTCCCGGCGCGCCGGTACTCCGCGGCCGTGATCACCCGGTGCGATCCGTTCGTGCGGACGAAGTGCACGGCGGGCGACCAGGCGGCGCGGTACCAGCCGCCGGCCACCACGGAGCCCGCGCGCGGCGAACCCGCCGCGCGCCGCTCCGCCGACGTCATCTTCTTCGTCTTCCCGTCGGGCGTGCGCGCGTAAATGTCCGACGGCCCGGACTGGTAGCGGAAGTAGCGCGTCGTCGACACATGTCCCATCAGGCGGACCTTCGGCGAGCCGGCGCTCACGAACGACGTCCGATCGAGCGCGACGACCTTGTCGACGTCGCGGTCGTCCGTGCCGTCCGGCCAGGTGATCAGTGCGTAGACCTGAGGGGACCACGTCACCCGCCCATAGGTGACGGGAAGGGTGCGGATGCGGGGACTCCCAGCGGCCTTCCATTGCTCCCTCGACAGCGCGGTGACGCTGCCGTCCGTCCGGGTGCGGTAGACCCGCGGGTCGGTGGACCACGGCGTGCGGTAGTAGCCGTGGACCGTGACCGCCGGGGACGGGGATGCCGTCGGTGTCGGGGTGGGTGTCGGTGCCTGGGTCGGCGTGGGCGAGGGCGTGCCGGTGGGCGCCGCGGTCTGCGCCGATGCCGCGCCGGGCGTCAGGACCACGGTCAGCGCGAGTACCGCCGCGGCGAGCACCGCCGTCCACCGTGCCCGCGGGCGTTCGTTCCCCATGGTGCTCACCTTAGGGCAGAGCCCGGGCGCACGTGTGGCCCGACCGAGGAACGGCCGGGCCACACGTGAGACGTCGGATCAGGCGACGTCGAGCAGATCGATGATGAAGATCAGCGTCTTGCCGCCGAGGAAGTGTCCACCGGCGGGACCGTACGCGAGGTGCGGCGGGATGACGAGTTCACGCCGGCCGCCCACCTTCATCCCCGGGATCCCGTCCTGCCATCCCTGGATCAGGCCGCGGAGCGGGAACTGGATGCTCTCGCCGCGGTTCCAGGACGAGTCGAACTCCTCACCGGAGAGGTACTCGACGCCCACGTAGTGGACAGTGACGGTGTCGCCGGGCTTCGCCTCGACACCGTCCCCCTCGATCAGGTCGCGGACGACCAGGTCAGCGGGTGCGGGACCCTGAGGCGCGTCGATCTCGGGCTTGGTGCGGTCTGCAGTCATGAGTCCATCCAACCCGAGGCGCTCTCCGTGGTCAAAGCCGTCAGGCCTGGACGGAACCCTGGAGGTCGAGCTCGATGGTGACGTCCTTGCCGACGAGCACGCCGCCGGTCTCGAGCGCCGCGTTCCAGGTCAGGCCGAAGTCCTCGCGGTTGATGACGGTCTTCGCCGTCGCACCCGCCTTGTAGTTGCCCCAGGGGTCGGTGCCGAAGCCACCGAAGTCGACCTCGAAGGTGACGGGCTTGGTGACGTCCTTGATCGTGAGGTCGCCGTCGACGAGGAAGTCGCCGCCCTCGACGCGCACACCGGTCGACGTGAAGGTGATCTCGGGGTAGGTCTCGACGTCGAAGAAGTCGGCGCTGCGGAGGTGGCCGTCGCGACCCTCGTCCTTGGTGTCGAGCGATGCCGCGTCGACCTTCGCCTCGAGAGTGGCCTCGAGCGGGTTCTCGGGGGCGACGAGGGTCGCCTCCTTGACGTTGAAGTGGCCACGGACCTTCGAGATCATCATGTGGCGGACGCTGAAGCCGACCTCGCTGTGCGAGGCGTCGAGGATCCAGGTCCCCGCCTTGTAGCCGGGGATGTCGAGGGTCGCGGTGGAGTCGGTCATGGTGGTCCTTCGTCTGGGGGTCCGGAATGCTCCGGCGGTCGAGAGGGCGAAACGTCGCCGCATCCGATCCTATTCCCCTGAATAGAAAAACCCGCCGCGGGCGGGGGTCTTGACAGCGTCGGGAGTGAGCGGGATCATTTTTCCAGGCCAACTCAGCGCCCGGAAGACTCGCAGGCATCGCCGCGGCACCGGGCGCTGAGTCTTTTCTCCGGCAGTCCCCCTCAGCGGGCGAGGACGTCCCCGCGGGCCCGCGTGGCGCGCTCGAGGTAAACACGCTCGTCGACGGCGGCCGCAGGGTCGCGGCCGGTCACCACGCGCTGCCGCGCGGCGGCCAGCGAGGTCGCCTCGGCGATGAAGCGCCGCATCGCCGCGGACCGGTCCCCCGGCAGCGTCCGCGCCCAGGCGACCGCACGCGCGCGACCGGCGCGGGTCGCCAGCATGTCGACCTCGCCGGGCGAGAACCACCCCGCCGCGGCGTAGTCGCCGAGTCGCGCGCGGGTCAACCGTGCCTCCTCGCGTCGCAGCAGGACGACACCGACGATGAACAGCACGAACAGCGGTACCTGGAGTGTCGTGTAGAGGGCGAAGAAGTCGGCGAACACGGCGGAACCGTTCCAGAGGGCGTGCAGAGCGATGGCCC
Source organism: Microbacterium sp. ARD31 (assembly GCF_031844425.1). Lineage (NCBI taxonomy): Bacteria > Bacillati > Actinomycetota > Actinomycetes > Micrococcales > Microbacteriaceae > Microbacterium > Microbacterium sp. ARD31. The sequence continues at coordinate 633,353 of NZ_JAUZVE010000003.1, read as the reverse complement.
CGACGATTCCGAGGAGCCACCGCGGTGCCGCCGCGGAGCCGCGGAGCCCGATCCGCGCGGCCCGGCCGAGCGCGTACCCCGTCACTGCCGTGAACATCACGTGCGCGAACGGCGACAGGACCCCACGGAGGAAGAACGTGTAGGCGGCGCTCTCGACACCCTCGGTGATGAGGCTGTCGGCGAAGTAGAGGATGTTCTCCGTGAAGGCGAACCCCGCCCCGACGAGGGCGCCGTAGACGACACCGTCCACCGGTCCGTCGAAGGCGCGGCGCGCGGCGACGAAGACGAGCAGCACCCCCGCGCCCTTGGCGAGCTCCTCCACGATCGGCGCCTGCACGACGGCCGACAACGTCTCCGGCACCTGCGGGACGACGAGACCGATGACGAGGTCGACCGCCAGGGTGAGGGCGACGGATGCCACCGCCCCCCACGCGAGCGCGAACACCACCAGGCCGCGGGGCTCCGGCTCCCAGCGGTCGATGATCCGGACCGCGACCAGGACGAGCGCGAGCGGGACGAGCGCCAGGACCCCCGCGACGACCGCGGCGACGGGGCCGAGGAAGGTCAGGAAGTAGGCCGCGAGGCCGAGCGCCACCAAGACGAGCACGATGCCCACGATCCAGAGGATCGTCCGCCCGGCTCCCGGCGTGGGCACGGGCAGGTCCCGGCGCGGCGGAGCCGGCGGGGGCGTCGCCGGCATCGAATGGGTCGGCTGCGCGAGCGGCGACGGGAACGACATGCGCTCAGCCTAGGGGCGGGCGCGCACGAGCCGCCGCCGCGCACGGGAACGATAGCCTGGGACCATGCGCTTCGCCCACGTTGTCCCCGACGGAGTCGACGAGCCGCAGCTGGTCCTGGTCGAGGAGGATCGCGCGACGGTGGTGTCGCGCCTCTTCGACGGTGCGCCCTCGCGCCTGCAGCGGCTCATCGAAGGAGGTGACGCCCTCCTCGCCCGCGTCCGGGACGCGGCCGCCGACCCCGAGGTCGAGTGGATGCCGCTGGGCTCCCCCGTGTTCGCGTCCGCGATCCTCGACACGCCCGTCACGATCGCCGTGGGCTTGAACTACGCCGCGCACTCGAGCGAGCTGGGGCTGAAAGCGGACGCCGCTCCGACCATCTTCACGCTGTGGCCGGGCTCCCTGGGCGGGCACCGCCAGACGACCACCTGGCCACGTTCGCTGAGTCAGTCGGTCGACTACGAGGCCGAGCTCGGTGTCGTGATCGGCCCAGCGGCCCGCGACGTCGCGCTCGAGGACGCACTCGACCACGTCTGGGGCTACACGGTCGTCAACGACATCACGGCCCGCGACATCCAGTTCTCCGAGGCGCAGTGGTCGCGGTGCAAGTCGTTCGACGGCTTCACCCCGACGGGCCCCTTCGTCGTGACGGCGGACGAGATCTCCGACCCGCAGGATCTGCACATCTGGGCCGTCGTCGACGGGCAGACGGTGCAGGATGCCTCGACGGGCCAGATGATCCACCCCGTCGCCAAGCTCGTCTCCTACCTTTCGCGGTCGGCGACCCTGCTCCCCGGCACCCTCATCTCGACCGGCTCCCCCGGTGGCGCGGGCTACTCCCGCGATCCGCAGATCTTCCTCCGCGACCGCTCGACGGTCACGGTCGGCATCGACGGCATCGGTGAGCTGACGACGTTCTGCCGGATCACCGACTGACCCGCAACGACGAAGAGCCCCGGATGCCGCGCATCCAGGGCTCTCGTCGTACGACTCAGTACCCGCTGTTCTCGAGCAGTTCCTGGCAGGTCATCGTGACGCCTTGGAAGGTGACGGTGCCGGAGGGGTCGTCCAAGCAAGCGTTCACCTGACTGACGAGATCGCCACCCCCACTGGCCTGGAATGCGGCAACTGCAATGATGATCACTACAACCACCAGGATCATGATGACGACGCTCACGATAATCGCCGCGATCGCCAGACCGTTCTTCGCGCCGGCTTTGCGGCTCTGCACGAGAGCCACAATGCCGAGGATGAGGCCGATGACCTGGGTGCCGGGGATGATCGCGAGGATCAGCGCGACGATCGCCATGGTGCGGCCGGGGGTCGATCCGCCCGAGGGGGCGGCGTTGTACTGCGGGGCGTTGCTGTAGGCGGGCGCTTCGTAGGCCGGCGGTGCCGGGGGGACGTTCTGGGGGTTCGGCTGGTTGGGATCAGTCATGGAAGTGTCCTTCTGGTCGGTCATCGGCCGGGATTACGACCCCGACGCTAGCGTTCACCGTTCTCCCAGACAACCGGCAATCAGTGCTGCTCCACGTCACCCGGTTTCGTGATAACGGGGATGGCCCGCGTGACCGCCTGCAGCCCCGACAGGCGTGCCGGCGACAGCTGCTTGTCCACCTCGTCGCGCGACATCAGGCCGGCCTCGACGACGAGGTCGCCGACGTTCCGCTTGGTGAGCAGCGCAGTCTTGGCCAGGGCCGCGGCGGCGGTGTAGCCGATGAAGGGCGTCAGTGCCGTGATGACGCCGACCGACGACCCGACCATCGTCCCGAGGCGTTCGCGGTTGGCCGTGATGCCGTCGACGCAGTTGACCCGCAGCGTGCGCATACCGCGACGCATCCAGGTGATCGACTGGAAGATCGAGTGCGCGATCACCGGCTCGAACGCGTTCAGCTGCAGCTGCCCGCCCTCGACGGCCATCGTCACCGTCAGGTCGGCGCCCGCGACGGCGAAGGCGACCTGGTTGACGACCTCGGGGATGACCGGGTTCACCTTGCCGGGCATGATGCTCGAGCCGGCCTGTCGGGGCGGGAGGTTGATCTCGCCGAAGCCCGCCTGCGGGCCGCTCGAGAGGAGCCGCAGGTCGTTGCTGATCTTGGAGAGCTTGATGGCGTTGCGCTTGAGCGACGACGAGAACGACATGAAGGCGCCGGTGTCGCTCGTCGACTCCACGAGGTCCTCGGCGGTCTCGAGGTCGAGACCGCTGATCTCGCGCAGGTGGCGGAGCACCGAGCCGGAGTAGTCGGGGTGCGTCGTGATGCCGGTGCCGATGGCCGTCGCACCCATGTTGATCTCGTAGAGCAGGTACGCGTTCTCGCGGAGCCGGTGGTAGTCCTCCCCCAGCGTCGTCGCGAAGCCGTGGAACTCCTGCCCGAGCGTCATGGGCACGGCATCCTGCAACTGGGTGCGGCCGACCTTGAGCACGTCGTGGAACTCGTCGGCCTTCTTCAGGAAGGCCTGCCGCAGCAGGTCGAGCTCCTCGAGGAGGGACTGCAGGTCGAGGCCGAGGCCGACCTTGATCGCCGTCGGGTAGACGTCGTTCGTCGACTGACTGCGGTTCGTGTGGTCGATCGGCGAGAGGAACGCGTAGTCGCCTTTCTCACGGCCGGCCATCTCGAGCGCGACGTTGGTGATGACCTCGTTCGCGTTCATGTTGGTCGAGGTGCCGGCCCCGCCCTGGATGACGCCCACGACGAACTGGTCGTGGAACTCGCCGTCGATGACGCGCTGCGCCGCACGGTCGATGAGGTCGGCGCGGGATGCCTCCAGCACGCCGATCTCCTTGTTGGCGCGCGCGGAGGCCTGCTTGACCATCGCGAGGGCGACGACGAGGTCGCGGTAGACGGAGATGGGCCGCATCGAGATCGGGAAGTTCTCGAGCGCTCTCGCAGTGTGGATGCCCCAGTAGGCGTCGGCGGGGATCTCCATCGATCCCAGGGAGTCGGTCTCGGTACGCGTCATCGCGTCAGGTGCCATTGCGGTGTCCTTGTGGGTCACAGGGTGCGGGGATAGGACGAGCCTATCCCCGCACCCCGCCGACCTCAGCGGTTGACGCTCGACATGTCGGCGTAGCGGTCGCCGACCGCCGGCCCGACCCCGCTCAGCCGGCGCAGCTGGTCGTCCGTGAGAGCGAGCTCGGTGGCGCCGATGTTCTCGTCGACGCGCTCGAGCTTGCGCGTACCCGGGAGGGCACGATGTCCTCGCCCTGCGCGAGGAGCCAGGCGAGCGCGACCTGAGCGGGGGTCGCGTCCACCTCGCCCGCGACGCCTTCGATGACGTCCACGATCCGCAGGTTGGCGACGAGCGCCTCGTCCTCGAATCGCGGGTTGTTCCGACGGAAATCGTTCTCGTCGAGCTGGTCGACCGAGCGGATCCGACCCGTCAGGAAGCCGCGACCGAGCGGCGAGTACGGCACGAACCCGATGCCGAGCTCGCGCAGCGCGGGCAGCAGCTCGGCCTCGTGATCCCCATGAGTCCGAGGCCGATGCGGCCGACCCGGGGCCCGTTCTGGCCGAGTGCGGTGGTCTTCATGATGCGGTGATCTCCTTGTCGTAGATGTCGATCTTGTGGTCGATGACGGCGAGACTCAGCGTGACCTCCTTGAGCCGGCGGCGGACGACCTCCCGGTGCTCGACGAGCAGTCGACGCCGTTCCGCGATCGTCGCGTCCCCCTCGCGCACGAGCTCGGTGTAGCGACGCATGGTGGCGATCGGCATCCCGGTCCAGCGGAGCCGCGTGAGGAAGCGGATCCAGGCGAGGTCCGCATCCGAGTAGCGCCGGTGGGTCGAGGATGTCCGGTCCACGGGATGCAGCATCAGGCCCGCACGCTCGTCGTAGCGAAGGGTGTGCGCGCTGACTCCGGTCGCGTCCGCCGCTTCGGCGATGGAGGCGCCGGCAGAGGTGGAGAGGAGGGACATGCCCTCACGGTAGGACTTCGAGTGCGCTCGAAGTCAAGAGGCTAAGGCGGGCTTCCGGGAGAAGGCCTCGAGGCGCTCGTCGGGCGTGAGGGCGGCCATCCGCTCCACCCACTCGGCCGAGAAGTAGTCCCCCGTCGGCGCCTCGACCACGGGGACGACCGTGTGCGTGATCGTGTCGTCGTAGACGTGGACGAGGTGGAAGGACTGTCCGGCATCCATGCCGTTCACCTCGGTCGCCGGTCGCTGCAGGTTCATCGTGTAACAGGTCGCGGAGGCGACGCTCACGGGGATGCCGGCGAAGGTGCCCGAGGTCGAGTAGTGCAGGTGACCGGCCAGGATGCCGCGCACGTCGGTGCCGGCGAGCACGGCCGCCAGCTCGTCCTGCTCCCGGAGCTCGAGGATGTCGAAGAACGGGATGTGGCTCGGGATCGGCGGATGGTGCAACGCGAGCAGCGTGCCGAGTGGCGCCGGCTCGGCGAGCACCTCCCGGAGCCACTCGCGCTGCGCCGCATCGACGAGGCCGTGATGCCAGCCGGGGACGGTGGAGTCGAGGACGACCAGTCGCAGCCCGCCCAGGTCGTGGACCGCGGTGAGCGGCGCTTCGGAGCCCGGCTCATCGAAGAGCCCCTCCCGCAGGGCGGGTCGCTCGTCGTGATTGCCCGCGACCCACACGACCGGCGCATCCAGCTGCTCGGCCATCGGTTCCACGAGCTCGCGCAGCCGGCGGTAGGCGGCGGGCTCTCCCAGGTCGGTGAGATCGCCCGTCACGACGATCGCGTCGGGGCGGATGCCGGTGCGCTCGACGGCTGCGAGGGCCGCCGCGACACCGCCCGTGGCGTCGTAGGCGCCACCGAGCGGGCGATCGCCGGCGAGCAGATGGGTGTCGCTCAGATGGACGATCGTGCGGACGGCGGGCGCATGGCGACCGAAGGAGACGGGCTGCATGCCGCCCAGCCTATTGACGCCTCCGGACGCGCGGCGATCAGTGGTTGAACAGGATGAGCAGGAGCCCGCCCAGCACGACCAGGCCGCAGACCGCGAACGCGGCGTACGCCCCGACGAGGGCGATGCGCTTCTGCGCCGGGCTCAGCGGGTTCTTCTTGGCGGCCTTCCTGGCGGCCTTGGCGGCCCGCTTCTGCTCTTTGGGCGTCATCACGGTCAGCGCGTCGGTGAAGGTGGCCGGGATGACCACCGGCACCCGTCCCGCCCGAACGAGCAGACGCAGACCGATCGCGTAGAAGGCGACCACCGTCGCGGCGGCGAGGAGCGCCGCGACGAAGACCTGGACGAAGGCGAGCCAGTTGACGTCGACGCTCATCGGGTTCCCTCCTCGTCGGATGCGGCGGCGGACTGCGCGACGCGCTGCTGACGGCGTGTGGGGGGCGGTTCCTCCGTGAGACCGACGGCGGCACCCGAGTCGGCCACCTCGCTGCTCATCGCGTTCGCCGCGGTGACCTCGTTGCGCCGGGACCGCAGGAAGATCGCGAGCACGACGGCGACGGCCACGACGGCGCCGATGATGACGCCGATCAGCTCACCCGGTCCCTCGCCGAAGAGGTTCTCGAGTCCGACGATGAGGAGGGCGGCCAGTGCACCGACGATGCCGGCGGCCGGAAGCGTGAGGACCCACCCGACCGTGATGCGCCCGACGGTGCGCCAGCGCACGCTCGACCCGCGGCGACCGAGGCCCGACCCGATGACGGACCCCGAGGCGACCTGCGTCGTCGACAGGGCGAAGCCGAGCGCGCTCGAGGCGAGGATCGTCGACGCGGTGGATGCCTCCGCCGAGAAGCCCTGTGCGGGCTTGACGTCGGTGAGGCCCTTGCCGAGCGTGCGGATGATGCGCCACCCGCCCATGTACGTGCCGAGAGCGATCGTGAACGCGCACGCGAAGATGACCCAGAGCTCGGGCTCGGACTGCGTCTGCCAGCCGACCGTGATGAGGGCGAGGGTGATGACGCCCATCGTCTTCTGCGCGTCGTTGGTGCCGTGCGCGAGGGCGACGAGCGACGACGTGAAGATCTGACCCCAGCGGAAGCCGTCGCGGCCGTCCGGCTTGTTGTCGTAGCGGCGGGTGACGGCGTAAGCGATCTTCGTGGCGGCGAAGGCGATGATGCCGGCCGTGAGGGGGGCGATGAGGGCGGGGAGCACGACCTTCGACAGGACGACACCGACGTTGATCGCGCTGACGGACGCGCCGACGATCGTCGCCCCGATGAGGCCGCCGAAGAGTGCGTGCGAGGAGCTCGAGGGAAGGCCGAGCAGCCAGGTGAGCATGTTCCACGTGATGGCGCCGATCAGCCCGGCGAAGATGATCGCGGGGAAGATCGAGGGGGAGAGCTGATCCTCGCGGATCATGCCGCCCGAGATCGTCTTGGCGACCTCCGTCGACAGGAATGCGCCGACGAGGTTGAGGATGGCAGCCAGCAGCACCGCGACCTTGGGCTTGAGTGCGCCCGTCGCGATCGGCGTCGCCATCGCGTTCGCCGTGTCGTGGAAGCCGTTGGTGAAGTCGAAGAAGAGTGCCAGTGCGATGACCAGGACGACGATGAGTGCTGCGGTCTCCACAGTTCGCTTTCCGTCGGGAATCGGGGGAACGGGTGCCGCGGCGATCGGCGTTGCGAACGAAAAGTTCACCCAGACGTCACCAGGGGTTCAATCGGGCCTGGGAAATCCTCGCACACGATCCGCCATGGCATAACCCGCGCGCGCCCGCGAGGGTCGGTTAGCGTGGTCGGGTGACCTCCGTAGCCGTGACACCGCCCGTCGCCGACCGCCGCCCGTTCACCCGCACGCACCACGGAGACGCCGTCTCGGACCCCTACGAGTGGCTGCGCGCGAAGGACGACGAGACCGTCATCGGCCACCTCGAGGCGGAGAACGACTACACCGACAGCCGTACGGCGCACCTCGCCGGCCTCCGCGAGCGGATCTTCGAGGAGATCAAGGGCCGCACGCTCGAAACCGACCTCTCCGTCCCCTCGCGCCGCGGGCGGTGGTGGTACTACGGCCGCACCGTCGAGGGCAAGCAGTACGGCATCAACTGCCGCGCCCCCATCGCGGACGTCGCGGACTGGACGCCGCCCGTGCTCTCCCCCGACACCGACGTCCCCGGCGAGCAGGTGCTCCTGGACGGCAACGTCGAGGCCGAGGGCCACGACTTCTTCTCCCTCGGCAGCCTCGACGTCTCGAACGACGGCACCCGGATGCTGTACGCCGTCGACGTCGCCGGTGACGAGCGCTACACCCTCCGCATCCGCGACCTGGTGACCGGCGACGACCTCGCCGACGTCATCGAGAACACCTTCTCCGGCGCGGTCTTCTCCCCCGACGGTCGTCACGTCGTCTACACGACCGTCGACGACGCCTGGCGACCCGACACCGTCTGGCTGCACGAAGTGGGGACGGATGCCGCATCCGACCGCGTGATCTTCACCGAACCCGACGAGCGGTACTGGGTCGGCGCCGGCTTCACCCGCAGCGACCGCTTCCTCGTCATCGGGGTGGGGTCCTCCATCACCTCGGAGGAGTTCCTCGTCCCGGCCGACGACCTCACGGCGGAGCCCCGATCGGTGTGGCCGCGCCGCGAGGGCGTCGAGTACTCGCTGACCCACGCGGTGATCGACGGGGACGACGTGCTCTACATCCTCCACAACGACGGCGCGCTGGACTTCGAGCTGGTGCGGGTAGCGGCATCCGACCCCACCGGGCAGCGGCACGTCGTGCTGCCGCACCAGCCGGGTCGGCGGTTGCTCGACGCGTCCGCCTACCGCGACTGGGCGGTCGTCGAGTACCGCCGCGAGGGCCTCGCCCGCGTCGGCATCCTCGACTACGCCACCGATGAGGTCACCGAGATCGCCTTCGACGAGCCGCTGTACGCCGCCGGGGCGAGCGGATCGTCGGAGTGGGCGCCCCCGGTCATCCGTCTCGGTTACGCCTCGTTCGTGACGCCCGGCACGGTGTACGACTACGTCGTGGCGACGGGCGAGCTCCTGCTGCGCAAGAGCCAGCCGGTCCTCGGCGGGTACGACCCGGCCGACTACGGTCAGGAACGGGTCTGGGCGACCGCCGACGACGGCACGCGCGTCCCCGTTTCTCTCGTGTGGAAGCGGTCGTCCGGCGAACCGGGAGCGGCGCCCCGACCCCTGCATCTCTACGGGTACGGCTCGTACGAGCACTCCATCGAGCCCGGATTCTCGGTCGCCCGCCTGTCGATGCTGGACCGTGGCGTGATCTTCGCGATCGCCCACGTCCGCGGCGGTGGCGAGATGGGGCGCCAGTGGTACGAGGAGGGCAAGCTGCTGCACAAGCGGAACACCTTCACGGACTTCGTCGCCGTCGGCCGTCACCTCGTCGCCGAGGGGTACACCTCCCCCGACCGCCTGGTCGCGGAGGGCGGCTCCGCCGGCGGTCTGCTCATGGGCGCCGTGGCGAACCTCGCCCCGGACCTGTTCGCGGGCATCCTCGCCGGCGTCCCGTTCGTCGACGCGCTGACGACGATCCTCGACCCGTCCCTCCCGCTCACCGTGATCGAGTGGGACGAGTGGGGCGACCCGCTGCACGACGCCGACGTGTACGCCTACATGAAGTCGTACAGCCCCTACGAGAACGTGCAGGAAGGCGTCCGGTACCCCCGCATCCTCGCCGTCACCTCGCTCAACGACACCCGGGTGCTCTACGTCGAGCCGGCGAAGTGGGTCGCGCGCCTGCGCGAGGTCGGTGCGGACGCGCTGCTCAAGTGCGAGATGGTCGCGGGTCACGGTGGTGTCAGCGGGCGGTACAACTCGTGGCGCGAGCGCGCGTTCGAGCTCGCCTGGCTCCTCGACGTCCTGGGACTGGCCGACGCGGACTGACACTGTAAGCGGGGCCGTGGGTACGATGCCCCCATGGCATCCGTTCCCCGCTACCGCGCGGCGGTCCGCATCGATCTCGACCTCGTCTGCGCGCACCCCGACGATCTCGTCGGCGGCATGGATGACGCGTCACGGATGTCCGAGTCGTCGATGGATGCCGAGGACGCGCTGCTGTCGCTGATCGAGGTGTCGGTGGCCGACGGGGCCCAGCACCTGGTGCGCATCGAATCCACCAACTCCTCGATCGTCGACTCGGAGTGGGAGGGCACGTCGGGCGAGGTTCCGGAAGGATCCTCCGACACCGCGCGGGTCGCCCGGGCGGGTGCGCGCCTGGCGGGGATCGACTGGGCACTGGACGAACTCTTCGGCGGACCGACGACCGAGGCGACGGCATCCGAGCTGCGCCAGCGGACGATCATCAAGGGGCTCGTCTGGAACGCCTCCGTCCTGGTCGTCGACTGCCTTTTCGACGATGTCCGCCAGCTGGCGGACGCGGCCGACACGCGATCCGCCTGGCGAGAGACGCACGTGATCTCGCAACTGCCCCCGCAGTACGCGACGCACTACGACCGGGCGTTCGCGCAGAAGTTCCTCGCCGCCACGATCGAGGTCACCTCCCGGCTCAGCGCCTCACCCGTGTACCCTCCCACCGTCGCCCACGAGCTGGCGCTGAAGCTCGTGCTCGACGAGGCGGCGCGCAGCGCCGAACGCCTCACCGGCGACCTGCCGGAGGGCTGGCGCGAGCACCTGGACACCGTGCTGTTCCAGGACCTCGATGCGGAATCCCTCTTCGTCGAGCAGGATGCGATCAGCAAGCGGGATGCCGCCGCCGCGACACCTCCGCTGGACTTCGCCAGCTGGTTCATCCCGTACGCGCACGCGCCGGCGCCGGCGCCGTACGCGAGCGACGATCTCAAGGAACCCTCCCGCGGCTAGCAGGCTCGGCCGCGTCAGGCAATTGTCAGTTTTGCCCGCGCCGATCCCGTAACATTTTCAGTCCCAGGGGGAGTACTCCACGACGGTCGGTTCGTCATTACGGATGTGAAGGTGCATCCCGGACCACCGGTCCCGATCACTCGGGATGGAGAAGACTCTGGCGTCCTTTCATCACGCCATTGAGGAGACTCCTGTGGAAATCACCCCTCTCGTCTGGGGCATCACGATCGCCGTCACGATCGCCTTCTTCGTCTACGAATTCTTCGCGCACGTCCGCAAGCCGCATGAACCGTCGATCGGCGAGTCGGCGCGCTGGTCCGCGTTGTACATCGGTCTCGCGCTGATCTTCGGTGTCGTCATCGGCCTCATCCCGGGCTGGGGCTGGGTGTACTCGGGCGAGTACTTCGCCGGGTACCTGACCGAGAAGGCGCTGTCGATCGACAACCTCTTCGTCTTCCTCATCGTCATGACCGGGTTCGCGGTGCCGAAGAAGTACCAGCAGAAGGTGCTGATGATCGGCATCGTCATCGCGCTCATCATGCGGGGCGCGTTCATCGCCGTCGGCGCCGCGCTCATCGAGAACTTCTCGTGGATCTTCTACGTCTTCGGCGCGCTGCTGCTGTTCCTCGCCTACCGTCAGGCGTTCGCACACGGTGAGTCCGACCCGGCCAACGGCAAGTTCATGCAGTTCGTCCGCCGCATCCTGCCCGTCAGCGACGAGTACAACGGCGACAAGCTCACGGTGAAGAAGGCCGGTAAGCGCTTCGTCACACCGATGCTGCTGGTGATCATCGCGATCGGCTTCGTCGACCTCATCTTCGCGGTCGACTCGATCCCCGCGATCTACGGTCTCACCAACGAGGCGTACATCGTGTTCACGGCCAACGCGTTCGCCCTCATGGGTCTGCGTCAGCTGTACTTCCTCATCGGCGGTCTGCTCGAGCGCCTCGTGTACCTCGCACAGGGCCTGGCCGTCATCCTCGCCTTCATCGGTGTGAAGCTCGTCCTGCACGCCATGCACGTCAACGAGCTGCCGTTCATCAACGGCGGCGAGCCGATGCTCTGGGTTCCCGAGATCCCGATCTGGTTCTCGCTCCTGTTCATCGCCGCCACGATCGTCGTCGCGACGGTGGCGAGCCTCGCCAAGACACGTCGCGACCGCGACCGCGAGCTGGACGCCGGCGCACCGACCTCGACCCCCTCCCCCGCAGAAACGAAGGAGCACCGCTGACCGATGGACAGCGATCATACGATCCCGCCCACCACTGAGACCGACGGCATCGAGGTAACTCGATGAACGATCTGGCCCTCAACATCGCCCTCGTCGTGGTGTTCGTCCTGGTGGGCGGGGTATTCGCGGCGACCGAGATGGCGCTGGTGACCCTGCGGGAGAGCCAGATCAACGCGATCGCCGCGCGCGGCAAACGTGGGCAGAAGGTGGCGGGCCTCGCCCGCAACCCCAACACGTTCCTCTCGGCGGTGCAGATCGGCGTCACGGTGGCAGGCTTCGCGTCCGCCGCGTACGGCGCGACCTCGATCGCCCCGTCGGTGGCGCCGCTCATCGAGTCGTGGGGCGCAGACCCGGGCTTGGCTCTGACGATCGCGACGCTGATCCTCACGCTGCTCATCGCGTACCTGTCGCTCGTGCTCGGCGAGCTCGTGCCGAAGCGTCTCGCCATCCAGCGGAACGCCCAGTTCGCCTACGTCGTCGCGCCCGTCCTCGACGGGTTCGCCAAGGTGATGAGGCCGGTCATCTGGCTGCTGTCGGTATCGACGAACGCCCTCGTGCGCCTCCTCGGCGGAGACCCGCACAAGACGGGTGAGGAGATGACGGATGAGGAGGTCCGCGACATCGTCGCGAGCCACGAGGGTCTGCCCGAGGACGAGCGCCGCATCCTGGAGGACGTCCTCTCGCTGCGGGAGCGACAGCTGAGCGAAGTCATGCGACCGCGTCCCGACGTCACCTCCCTCGACGACAGCGCGACGATCGGCGAGGCCATCTCCGCCGTGCACGAACTGCCGTTCTCGCGGTACCCCGTGGCCGACACGTCCATCGACGACATCGTCGGCTTCGTGCACGTCCGGGACCTGTTCGAGGCGGCTGCGGATGCGGCGGTCCCCCTGTCCAGCATCGTCCGGCCGATCCCCTACTTCCCGTCGACGGCGCGCGTCCTCCCGACGCTGACGAAGATGCGGGCGGAGGGGCACCAGATCGCTGTCGTCGTCGACGAGTACGGCGGTACGGACGGCATCGTGACCCTCGAGGACCTCGTGGAGGAGGTCGTCGGTGAGATCTTCGACGAGTACGACGACGCCGTCGCCCCCGTGGGTGATCGCGAGATCATCGACGGGCGCCTCAACCTGCAGGACTTCTCCGAGGCGACAGGGATCACGCTCCCCCGCGGCGCCTCGGACACGGTCGCCGGATTCGTGACCGAGCGGCTCGGTCGCCTCGCGGTCGTGGGCGACACGATCGACGTCGACGGCGCGACGATCCAGGTGACCGCCATGGACCGCCGGCGCATCGCGGAGGTCCGCGTCACGCCTCGTGAGGCCGAGACGCCCGTGGCGTGAGCCGAAGCTACCCGCTCGCTCGACCCTCGCGAAACGTCGTGCGAGCGGGTAGCGTCATGCCCTAGACGGGCTGAGCGCGGTGGGGACCTGCGCTGCTCGCGATTTCTTGGGGGAAGACATGACGAGTGCGTCGACCGTCTCGCGCGCGACCGATCCGGCGCTCGCCCGCACCATCCCGTCGCTGGACGGGATCCGAGCGCTCGCGGTGCTCTGCGTGATCTGGGCCCACGGCGCGGCCACGCTCCCCCAGAACGACGTCGTGGTGTTCCTCCGAGCGAACCTTCCCGGCGGATACTTCGGCGTGCAGGCGTTCTTCGTCCTGTCGGGGTTCCTGATCACGACGCTGTTGCTGCGCGAGCGCGGGAAGACCGGTCGCATCTCGCTCTCGGCCTTCTACCGCCGTCGGGCGTACCGCATCCTTCCCGCGCTGTTCGTTTTCCTCGCGGTCGTCTCCGCGCTCGCGGTGACCCGGGTGATCGACGGGCTCGGCCCTCGCGACATCATCAGCCCCGCCCTGTTCCTCCGCGACTACTGGCCGCTGGACGGCTCGTGGTGGACGGGGCACACCTGGTCGCTCAGCGTCGAGGAGCAGTTCTACGTCCTCTGGCCCCTCGCCGTCATCCTCATGCCGCGCCGGGTCGCGGTGAAGGTGCTCGTCATCGGCGTGCTGATCTCGCCGTTCGTCCGGATCGGGACCTACCTCCTGCCCTTCGTGCCGGAGGGCGGGGTGACCTACATGTTCCACACCCGCGCGGACGCGCTGATGACCGGATGCCTGTTGGCGTACGGCGCCGGAGAGCGATGGTTCGAGCGCCTCACCGAGTGGATCTTCGCGCGTCACCTGCAGTGGGCGGTGGTGGTGTGGCTGCCGCTGTCCTGGGCGCTCACGTCGAGATTCGAAGGCGTGTGGATGTACACGGTCGGCTACGTCGGCGATGCTCTCGCGGTGGCGCTCGTCATCGTGTGGATGATGCGGGCCCCTGCCTCGCCGTTCGGACGATTCCTGAACTGGCGACCGATGGTCCACATCGGGCTGATCTCCTACAGCCTCTACCTCTACCAGCAGCTGTTCCTGACCCGGCACAACGAGACCTGGTTCGGGGGGCTGACGATCGGCGGACTCCTGGCACTCCTGCTCGTCGCGGAAGCGTCCTACTGGTTCGTCGAGCGTCCGTTCCTGCGCCTGCGCGTCCGCCGCGAACGACCCGCGACCCCCGTCTGACAAGCGCGGGTCGACGCACAGATGGAGTGCCGGCTACAGGACTCGAACCTGCAACCCCCGTATGACAAGTACGGGTCGACGCACAGATGGAGTGCCGGCTACAGGACGTGAACCTGCAACCCCCGTATGACAAGTACGGGTCGACGCAGAACGATGGTGCCGGCTACAGGACTTGAACCTGCAACCCCCGTATTACAAGTACGGTGCGCTACCAATTGCGCCAAGCCGGCAGGTGGCCCAGTCTATCCGGACCGCGCCGGTCACTCCGCAGGCGCGGTGGGCGTCGGCGTCTCCGCCGGTGCCGTCGGCGTGGGGGTCGGGGTCTGCTCGGTGTAGAACGCGTCGCTGGCGCTCGTGAGCACGAACTGCGAGAATTCCGCGGCGTCCGACAGCGCACCCATGTAGGGCTGGCCGTTGACGAGGATCATCGGCGTGCCGGTGAGCTCCAGACCGTCGGTGTCGGGGATGCCGGCGATCGCGCGCTCCGTGGCATCCTTCGCCCACTCGATGAAGTCGCCGTCCTCGATGCACGACCGCAGCTTCTCGGGGTCGCTCGCGCCGACGGCCTGCGCCAGGTCGGCGAGCTCGACGTCGGAGAATCCGTCCGTGTCCATCGCCGGCTGACGCGTGAGCAGCTCGGTGTTGTACGCGAAAAAGACGCTCTCGTCGTGGGTCGCGACGCAGGCCGCCGCCGCGGCGGCGCGCAGCGAGTACTTCGTGCCGTTGGACTTGGCCGTGAGCATCGACACCGGGTGGTAGCTGAGGGTCGCGGCTCCCTGGTCGACCCACGTGGTGAGCTGGTCGACATTGGCGAGCTGCCATTCGCGCGCACCCGGCGAGAGGTAGTCGACGTAGACGCGGATGTCGACGGGAGCAGCGGTCGGGGATGCCGTCGGTGCCGGCGTCGCCGCCTTGTCCGACCCCGGGGTCGCCTCGACGGCGCTCTCGTCGATCGCGCCCTGGTCCGCCGCGACGCCCGTGACGTCGCTGACCGCGAAGCCGTCCGATGATGCGGTGCTCGGGGTCAGGTCGCGTCCGCCCATTGTCGACGTGACCGACCACACGACGACGGTCGCGACGGCGGCGACGGCCGCGGTCGCCAGGACGCCGAGCGAGATGCGACGAGCGATCCGCGCGCGCGACTGGCGGATGTGGACGCGCTGCGCCTTCTCTCGCACGGCCTCGCGGCGGTCGGTCGCGGATGACGGAGTGTCGCCGGAATCGGTGGACATGAAACCTCGGGAAGATCTGTGGTGGCCGTAGGGCCCGGCGCTCGGGGGTGGCGCACGGTCGATGTTAGTCAGACGCGCTGGAAAAAGGCTGACGAGACCGCATCCCCTCTCGCGGCCCTCCCGTGCCATACTGAAGACGCACCCGATGGCGGGTGTGCGGGGTCGTCCCCGCTCGCTTCACTACGGATCGTCCGGCACGTACCTGCCGGTGAAGGAGAAGAAACAATGGCGTCCGTCACGTTCGACAACGCAACCCGTCTGTACCCCGGTGGAACCCGCCCCGCGGTCGACAAGCTCAACCTCGAGGTCGCCGACGGCGAATTCCTCGTCCTCGTCGGCCCGTCCGGCTGCGGTAAGTCCACCTCCCTGCGCATGCTCGCGGGTCTCGAGGAGGTCAACTCCGGCTCGATCCGCATCGGCGACCGCGACGTCACCGACGTCCCGCCGAAGGACCGCGACATCGCGATGGTCTTCCAGAACTACGCGCTGTACCCGCACATGACCGTCGCCGAGAACATGGGCTTCGCGCTCAAGATCGCCGGCGTCGGCAAGGAGGAGCGCGCCGCCCGCGTCCTCGAGGCCGCCAAGCTCCTCGACCTCGAGCAGTACCTGACCCGCAAGCCGAAGGCCCTCTCGGGTGGTCAGCGTCAGCGTGTCGCCATGGGTCGCGCCATCGTCCGCCAGCCCCAGGTCTTCCTCATGGACGAGCCGCTGTCGAACCTCGACGCCAAGCTCCGCGTCCAGACGCGCACGCAGATCGCGTCGCTGCAGCGTCGCCTCGGCGTCACCACGGTCTACGTCACGCACGACCAGACCGAGGCCCTCACGATGGGTGACCGCATCGCGGTCCTCAAGGACGGTCTGCTCCAGCAGGTCGGCACCCCGCGCGACCTCTACGAGAAGCCGAACAACGTCTTCGTCGCCGGCTTCATCGGCTCGCCTGCCATGAACCTGTTCCCGGCGAGCCTCGCCGACGGCGGCATCCAGTTCGGCACCGAGGTCGTCCCCCTCGACCGCGACACCGTCGGCCGCGCCACCGGCAGCCAGGTCACCGTGGGTGTGCGCCCCGAGGACCTCGAGGTCGGCCCCGCCGACGGTCGCGGCCTCGCCGTTCAGGTCGACCTCGTCGAGGAGCTCGGCGCCGACGGCTACCTGTACGGTCACGTCGACATCGACGGCAAGCGCACCGACGTCGTCGCCCGTGTCGACGGCCGCAACCACCCGAACGCGGGCGAGACGGTCACGCTGGCCGCCAAGCCGGGCCACGTCCACGCGTTCGACATCGAGTCGGGCGACCGCCTCAACGACAAGCCGGTCGTCTCGGCCTGATCGTCATCATCAGCAGGACCGCGGCGCGGGAAGGTCTCCGGACCTCCCGCGCCGCGGCGCGTCAGCCGGAGGTCACCGCGTGGTCCATTCCCTGAGCATCACCGCCAGCAGCGTCGACGCAGGGCTCCTCGCCCTGCCCTGGTCGACCCCGCTCGGCGAGTGGCCGAGCGACGCGATCGTCTCGCTCCCCAAAGGCCTCTCCCGCCACCTCGTGCGATTCGCGAGCCTGTCGGGGCGGGTGATCGCGGTGAAGGAGACGACCGCCGAGATGGCGCGCCGGGAGTACGAGATGCTCGGCTCGCTCGGCCGGCTCGACGTACCCTGCGTGAGTCGGGTGGCGGTCATCGACGGGCGGCGGACGCCCAAGGGCGAGCCGCTCCCGGCCGCGCTCGTCACCGCGCACCTGCGCTTCTCCCTCCCCTACCGCGCCCTGTTCACCCAGGTGCTGCGTCCCGACACGGCGACGCGGCTGGTCGACGCACTGGCAGCCCTGCTCGTGCGCCTGCACAACGTCGGCTTCTTCTGGGGCGACGTGTCGCTGTCGAACACGCTGTTCCGACGGGATGCCGGGGCCTTCGCCGCGTACCTGGTGGATGCCGAGACGGGCGAACTGCACGAGGGCGGCCTCACGCGGGGTCAGCGCGAGCACGACCTCGACGTCGCCCGCACGAACATCGCCGGCGAGATCATGGACCTGGAAGCCGGTGGCCGCCTCGAGGGCGGTGTCGATGCCGTCGCCATCGCCGACGGCATCATGTCCTCGTACCGCTCCCTGTGGAGCGCGCTGACCGAGACCGAGAGCTTCGCCGCGAACGAGACCTGGCGCATCACCGAGCGTGTGCAGCGGCTCAACGGTCTCGGCTTCGACATCGGCGAGATGTCGATCGACGAGACCGCCGACGGCACGAAGGTCCTCATCCAGCCGAAGGTGGTGGATGCCGGCCACCACCAGCGACGTCTGCTCCGCCTGACGGGGCTCGACGTCGAGGAGAATCAGGCGCGGCGCCTGCTCAACGACATGGACGAGTTCGCCGCCCGAGTCTCGCGCCTCGGCAGCGACGAGGAGATGGTCGCGCACGAGTGGCTCACGCGGGTGTTCGAGCCGGTCGTGAAAGCCGTCCCGTGGGAGCTGCGGAGCAAGCTCGAGCCCGCCGAGGTGTTCCACCAGGTGCTGGAGCACCGCTGGTACATGTCGCAGGCGCGCGGCAAGTCGATCCCGATCGCGGAGGTCCTGTCGTCGTACATCGACGACGTCCTCCGTCACCGCCGCGACGAGGCGACCGTGATGGGGCCGCCGACCGAGACGATGGCGGTTCCGGTCGTCACCGCCGATCTGCCCCTCCCCGACGAGGACGACGAGGAGCAGGTCGACTGGCGCGACCTCGTCTGAGCGGGCTCAGTACCCGACGGTGAACCGCTCGTTGCGGTGCTTCGGCGACTCGATCTCGTCGAGGACGGCGATCGCGAAGTCGGCACCGGAGATGAAGGACTCGCCCTTGTCGTCGGTGACGATGACGTCGCCGCCGTCGCGGTACGAGCCGGTGCGCTCCCCCGGCGCCCAGGCGCCGAATCCGCCGGCCGGGTGGATGTAGAACCACTCGCGGCCGGTCGTGTCGGCCTGCAGGTCCTCGAGGATGCCGATGGCCTCCATCGCTTCGGGCTTGATCTCGTCGGGGAAGCCGCTGTCGATCACGCGGGGCCCACCCGGGGCGACGAGGCTACCTCCGGCGCCGCCGACGACACCGACCCGCACGGACAGCGGAAGCTCGCGGATCAGCTCGGTGACGGCATCCCGCATCTTGCCGGCCATGTCACCGCGCGGCGACGTCGCGAACACGACGACCTCGACGCCCTCCAGCTCGGCGACGAGCGCGGGCGCGTCGAGGAGCGTGCCCTCGACGTAGGTCGCGCCGTCGACGCGTTCGGCGGGGAGCTTGCGGGCCACGGAGACGACCGTGTGGCCGCGCTCGGCGGCCTCAGCGACGATGTGGCCGCCGGCATAGCCGGTGCCACCGATCACAGCGATACGGGTCATGGGATGCGTCCTTTCGCAGTCGGTGACGTCAGTCTGGCGCGCAATCCTCCGCCTGGGCTCTCACTCGGACGCCGCGCGCAGCGTGGCGACCTGGTAGAGCGCGACGGATGCGGCGATGCCGGCGTTCAGGGACTCGGTCGCCGCGTTGATCGGGATCGAAACGATCTGATCGCACGTCTCGGTGACCAGGCGCGAGAGACCCTTGCCCTCGGAGCCCACGACGATCACGACGGGGCGGTCGGCGAGCTCGAGCGCGGGCAGGGAGACGTCCCCGCCGCCGTCCAGACCCAGGATGAAGACGCCCTGCTTCTTGAACTCCTTGAGCGTCGTCGTGAGGTTCGGCGCGATGGAGACGGGGATGCGGGCGGCCGCTCCCGCGCTCGTCTTCCACGCGGCGGAGTTCACCCCCGCGGAGCGGCGCTGCGGCAGGATGATCGCCTGCCCGCCGAACGCGGCGGTCGAGCGGATGATGGCACCCAGGTTGCGGGGATCGGTGACGCCGTCGAGGGCGACAAACAGGGGCAGCTGGCCGCGGTCGATGACCTGCTCGAGCAGGTCCTGCGGGTGGGCGTACTCGTACGGCGGCACCTTGAGCGCGACACCCTGGTGCACACCGTCGAACCCGGCCATCCGGTCGAGCTCCTGACGGGTGACCTCGAGGACGGGGATGTCGCGGTTGGTCGCGATCGAGAGCATCTCCTTGACGCGGTCGTCCATCTCGACGCGCTGCGCGATGTAGAACGCGGTCGCGGGGATCTTGGCGCGGAGGGCCTCGAGCACGCTGTTGCGCCCGGTCACGGTCTCGGTGTCGTCGCCGGACTTCGCCTTGGGCGCACGACCGCCCGTGGTCTGGCGGATCTGCGGCTTGCCACCGGCGGCGACGAACCGCTCCCTGGCGGCCTTGCGCTTCCCGGCGGGGTGCCAGGCGCGGTCCTCGGCCTTGGGGGTCGGGCCGCGCCCTTCGAGCGAGCGCTTGTTCTTGCCGCCGGATCCCTTCGTGGGACCCTTCTTGCCGCGTCCGGCGGACGGGTTGCCTGGCTTAGCCATTGTTCAAACTCCAATGGGTCCCTTCGGGACCGTCTTCGAGGACGACGCCGGCCGCCGCGATCGCGTCGCGGATGCGGTCGGCTGCCGCCCAGTCTTTCGCCGCGCGGGCCTCCGCGCGCTGGTCGATCATGGTGGTGATGAGGGCGTCGAGGGCGGCGTCCGCGGCGGCGCCGTAACCGACCGCTGTCGCGGAATCGTCTGCGGGAAGTCCGAGGACCTGCAACATGGCGACGACGCTCCCCCGGTGCGTGATGGCGGTCGCCAGGTCCCCCGCATCGACCGCCGTGTTGCCGCAGCGGACCGTGTCGTGCAGGACCGCGAGAGCCTGCGGCACGCCGAGGTCGTCGTCCATGGCGACCGCGAAGGCCTCCGGGATGCTCCCTGGCTGCAGGACCGACGGCTCGGAACCCGCCGCCCGGAGGACGCGCTGCAGGAACGAGTCGATCCGACCGAGCGCCGCCTCGGCCTCGGCGAACGTCGAGGCGGAGAGGTCCAGATTCGAGCGGTAGTGGGCCGCGAGCAGCGCGTACCGCACCACGACGGGGTCGTTCTCCTCCAGGACGTCCTCGGCGAGCAGGAAGTTGCCGAGCGACTTCGACATCTTCTGGTCGCCGACGGTGACGAGGCCGTTGTGCACCCAGTACCGCGCGAACGGATCACCGGCGGCGGTCGACTGCGCGAGTTCGTTCTCGTGGTGCGGGAAGCGCAGGTCGAGACCCCCGCCGTGGATGTCGAACTCGGGCCCGAGGTAGCGCCGGCTCATCGCCGAGCACTCGATGTGCCAGCCGGGACGGCCCGATCCCCAGGGTGATGCCCATGCGGCATCCGCCGGTTCGCCCTCCTTCGCGCCCTTCCACAGGGCGAAGTCGCGCGGATCGCGCTTGCCGCGCGGATCGGCGTCAGCGGCGGACTCCATCGCGTCGACGGACTGGCGGGTGAGCGCCCCGTACGGCGGCCAGGACCGCACGTCGAAGTACACGTCACCTGCCGCGGCGTACGCGTGGCCGGCCTCGATGAGGCGTTCGATGAGTTCCTGCATCTGCGGGATGGATGCCGTCGCCCGGGGCTCGTACGTCGGGGGCAGGATGCCGACCGCGGCATACGCGCGCGAGAACTCGAGTTCCATCCGGTACGCCAGCGCCCACCAGGGCTCGTCGTCGGTCGCGTTCGCGAGGACCTTGTCGTCGATGTCGGTGACGTTGCGGACGAACGTGACGCGACCGAACCGGTGGGCGAGCCACCGACGGAGGATGTCGAAGCTCAGCGCCGCGCGGACGTGGCCGATGTGCGGCCCCGACTGGACGGTCGGCCCGCAGACGTACATCGTGACGTTCCCGGGGTCGGCGGGCGCGAAGTCGCGCAGCGCCTGAGCCTGGGAATCGTAGAGCCGAACCGTCACCGGTCCATGCTACCGGCGGGTGGCGGAGGCACCCGCGTCGAGACGATAGAAAAGGAGGGTGCTGCATCTGCTCGCCGTCCTCGCCGCCGCGCTGCTGTTCGGGACGACGGGAACCGCAGGCGCCCTCGGTCCGGACGACGCCTCGACGCTCTCGGTCGGCGTCGCGCGGATGGTGGTCGGCGGCATCGGGCTCGCTGCCCTCGCGTTCCTCCTCGCCACCCGATTCCGCCGACGGACACCCGACCGGCCGCGCCCCGCGCTCACCTGGCGCCCGCTCGCGCTCATGGCGGCCACGGGGGTCGCGATCAGCCTCTACCAGCCGCTTTTCTTCCTCGGCACCGAGACCAACGGCGTCGCCGTCAGCACCGTGATCGCGCTCGGGTCCGCTCCCGTTCTCGCCGGCATCCTCGAATGGGCGCTCTCGCGCCGGGTGCCCTCCGGATTGTGGATGGCGGCCACCGCCCTCGCCGCGGTGGGTGTCGTGCTGCTCGGGCTCGGCGGCGGATCGGGCACGGGTGGTGTCGACGGCGCGGGTCTCGCCGCCGCCGTCGGCGCCGGCGCCTGCTTCGCCGTCATCGCCAACGCGCAGCGGCGCCTGCTCGACGCGGGATGGGACGCCTTCACCGTCGTGGGATCGATGGGTGTCGGGTCGGCCGTTCTGTGCGCCGCGGCGATCCCCTTCGTCGACCTGAGCTGGGCGGTGACGCCGTCCGGGCTCGCGATGGCGCTCTGGCTCGGTCTCGCGACGATCTCCCTCGCCTATGTGCTCTTCACGTGGGGCCTCCAGGGGCTGACGGCGGCGACGGCGGCGACGCTGACCCTCGGCGAACCCCTCACGGCGACGGTGCTCGGCGTGACGGTGCTCGGCGAGGGACTCTCCCCTCTCGCGGTGACGGGCCTCGTCGTCCTGGCTGCGGGTCTCGTGACCCTGGCCTGGGGGTCGCGGCGACCCCGCGACCCCGCCCCGTTCGCCGTGGAGGCCTGACGTGCCCGCTCCCCCCGACATCCGCCTCGACGACCTCACCGGGCCGGCCAGCACCGCCCTCGTGCGGCAGCACCTCGCCGGCATGCACGCGCAGTCCCCCGCCGAGAGCGTGCACGCCCTCGACGTCGGCGCGCTGCGGCATCCGTCCGTCACCGTCTGGTCGGCGTGGCGGGAGGGCGAGATCGCCGGGATCGGAGCCCTCGCGCGTCTCAGCGCGACGCACGGCGAGCTGAAGTCGATGCGGGTCGCCGACGCCCATCTCGGCACCGGCGTCGGCCGCGCGATCCTGCGTCACATCCTCACCGCGGCCCGCGCCGACGGCCTCACCCGGGTCTGGTTGGAGACGGGGTCGGATGCCGCGTTCCTCGCCGCGCGCACGCTGTACGCGAGTGAGGGGTTCGTCGAGTGCGAACCGTTCGGCGACTACCGCCCGGATCCCGCCTCGACGTTCATGACGCGAGAGCTCTGAGCCGCCGGGTCACGCGGGGACGACGACGGCGACCGCGAACGCCGCGACGCCCTCTCCGGTACCGGTGAATCCGAGCCCGTCCGTCGTCGTCGCCGACACCGCGACGGGAGCGCCGAGCGCCTCGGACAGCACCCGTTCCGCCTCCGCGCGCCGCGCGGCGAACCGCGGCCGGTTCGCCTGCACCTGCACGCTGACGTTACCGATGCGCCATCCCGCCTCCCCGGCGAGTGCACGGGTGCGGGCGAGGAACGCTGCGGCATGAGCACCGGCGTACTCGGGCTGGTCCGTGCCGAAGTGCGTGCCGATGTCGCCGAGCCCCGCAGCGGCCAGCACCGCGTCGACGATCGCGTGCGCGACGGCATCCCCGTCTGAATGCCCGTGGAGTCCCGGCTCCCCCGGCCACTCCAGGCCGGCGAGCCACAGCGTGCCGTCGCCGCCGAAGGCGTGGACGTCGGTACCGATCCCGACCCGCGGGATCGCGACCGGCGCCGCCGGGACGACCGGCGGGATCGGCGAGACGAGCCCGCGTGCCCGGTCGAGGTCCGCCGACGTCGTGATCTTGAACGCCCGCTCGTCGCCGGGGACGGTGCGCACGACCGTGCCGGCGGCCTGCAGCAGGGCGGCGTCGTCGGTGTGGTCGGCCGTGGCATCCCGATACGCGTCGTCGAGGACGGCGCGACGGAAACCCTGCGGGGTCTGCGCCGCGGCGAGGACCGACCGGTCCACCGGCTCGACGACCGTGTCGGAGTCGATCCGCTTCAGGGTGTCGACGACGGGCAGCACGGGGATGACCGCATCCGACCCCGCGGCGACCGCGTCGATCACCCGGGCGAAGACCTCGGGCGGGGTGAGCGCGCGGGCGGCGTCGTGGACGAGGACGATCTCGACGTCGGGCCAGACCGCGGCCAGTCCCGCCGCGACCGACGCCTGCCGGGTCGCCCCGCCGGCGACGACCGAGACCAGGTCACCCCGATTACCAGCGGCCTCGCGGGCCTCCGTCGTGGCGTCGCCGACGCGGTCGGCGGGCGCGACGACGACCACCTGCGCCTGGGGTGCCGCGAACACGCCGCGCAGCGCGTGACGCAGGATCGTGTGCGCATCGATCCCCACGAACGCCTTGGGCGCGTCGGCCCCGAGCCGGGTGCCCGACCCCGCGGCGACGACGATGACGGCCACATGGGGAACGGGGATGATGCTCATGCCTCCGAGCGTAGCGACGCGTGTGCGCGCGGGCGGCGCCGAAGGAGGAACACGGCGACGGCCAGCAGCACCGCACCCCCGACCGCGATCGGCAGATCGAGGAACCACTCCATCACCGCGAACGGCGGGACGAACGCGCACACCCAGGCGAGGGCAACGACCGCCCGGGGCGGCGTCGACCCGAGCGTGCCGAGGGCCTCCCACCGTGCGATGGCGAGAGAGAGCACGAGCAGGACGGCCAGCACGACGACGAAGAGGATCGGCCGCGACCACCACCAGGCCTCGGACGCCGGTGTCGGCGCCGCCCCGGGGATGAGCAGGCTGATGCCGGTGAGGGCCAGCATCACCGGCAGGTGCCAGAGGTAGATCGTCATGAGCCGGGACCCGAGGACGAAGACGACCCCCTGCATCGCGCGGAGCGACATGAGGCGCGCGAGCGCCGGCTTGAGCAGTCGCAGCAGACAGGCCTGGGCGATCCCGAGGACCACGAGCGGAACCGTCGGCGGATTGAGGTTGCCGAGCATGCTGGTCGAGTACGGTCCGACCGCCGTCAACGGCCACAGGAGCAGATAGCAGGCGGCCGCGATGCCGACGAGGGTGAGCGGATGCCGCCGGTCGAACCATCCGTCGGCGTACCAGAACCCGAACTGCTGCACGAGGGGCCAGACGAACAGCAGGTTCAGCAGGCCGACCTCTTCGACACCCGAAGAGAATCGCACCACGTCGACCACGACGACACCCAGCGCGAGGACGACGAGCGTCGCCAGCGGACGGCGGGCGTGGCAGGCCGCGAGGAACGGGACCGCCGCCTGGCACAGGAGATACGCCGCGAGGAACCACAGCGGCGACCCGGCGCCCACGGCGGCATCCGACACGAGCTGCGCCGGCAGACCGGCCGCCGTGGCGACGCCGAGGACGACCGCGAAGAAGACGAAGAGGGGCAGGGCGGGCTGCGCGAGACGGAGCGTGCGCGTGCGGATGAAGCCGGCGGCATGATCTGCCCGATCCACGTCGCCGCATCGAACCACGGCTGCTGTTCGGCGGGGCGGGATGCGACGAGACCGCCGTCGGGTCCGGGTCCGATGCCCACCTGCACGAGGTGCACGACGATGACGAACAGGACGCAGACGACCCGGGCGAGGTCGAGGGTGAGGTCCCGCCGCGAGAGGTCGACGGCGGCGGGCGCGGCGCGGGTGGTCACGCCCTCATCCTGGCGCGCGCATCGCCCGAACGCACGCATGCCGTCCCGCGGCAAACGAAGAACGGCCGGCTGAGCAGCCGGCCGTTCTTTCGTGGTCTCAGGAGGCGAGGACCTCGTCGAGGACGCTGGACGCCTTCTCCTCGTCGGCCTTCAGTGCCAGCGCGATCTCGGAGATGAGGATCTGCCGCGCCTTCGCCAGCATCCGCTTCTCACCCGCGGAGAGCCCGCGGTCCTGGTCGCGGCGCCACAGGTCGCGCACGACCTCGCTCACCTTGATGACGTCACCCGACGCGAGCTTCTCGAGGTTCGCCTTGTAGCGACGCGACCAGTTGGTCGGCTCCTCGGTGAAGGGTGCGCGCAGGACGTCGAAGACCTTCTCGAGCCCGTCCTTGCCGATCACGTCGCGGACGCCCACGAGATCGACGTTGTCCGCAGGGACCTCGATGATGAGGTCGCCCTGGGTGACGTTGAGCTTCAGGTATTTCTTCGTCTCTCCCTTGATGACGCGATCCTTGACCTCGATGATGGTCGCAGCGCCATGGTGCGGATAGACGACGGTTTCGCCAACCTCAAAAAGCATGCAGTTGTGTCCTTTCGGCAACCTCCAGAATACCACAGGCGACATACGCTAGAGTTCGCCGCCCCCTCCGCCCGGTCCCGCCGTCGTGACCCCATAGGATGAGAGGGCCGCCGTTCGTGTCATCTGGAGGATCCGTGAAATCGCGTCTCATCGCGTCCCTCGCCCTGGGCGCCGCCGTCGTTCTGGGAACCACGGGCTGCAACATGCTGGCCCCGCAGGCGACGACCATCCAGTACTCGGCGTCCGACGGCGTCAACATCCCCGAGTCCGGGCCGCTGAAGGTCCGGAACGCCATGATCATCGCCAACGAGGACGGCTCGCTGGGCAACCTCATCGCCGGCATCGTCAACGGCACCGATGAGGACCTGGTCCTCAACGTCACCGTCGGCGACCAGCCGCAGCGCGTCGACGTCCCGGCGAACAGCACCGTCAGCCTCGGCGTGACGCAGGCTCCGCTCCTGTTCGACGACACCGGCAAGCCCGGCTCCGACGTCGAGGTCTCGTTCCAGTCGGGCGAGGGCGAGGGCGTCCGCGTCGCCGTCCCGATCCTCGACGGCACGCTCCCCTACTACACCGAATTCGTCCCGACGCCCGCCGCGACGGCGACGACCACCGGCTGACACCCCCGTCACGAAGGCCCCCACCGCGAGGTGGGGGCCTTCGTCGTCGAGGGAGCGCTCAGGCCTCGAAGCGGTAGCCGAGTCCGCGGACGGTCAGCAGCATGACGGGGTCGCTCGGATTCGTCTCGATGCGCGAGCGGATGCGCTTGATGTGGACGTCGAGCGTCTTCGTGTCACCGAAGTAGTCGCTCCCCCACACGCGGTCGATGAGCTGCCCTCGCGTCAGCACCCGACCCGCGTTGCGCATGAGCAGTTCGAGGAGCTCGAACTCCTTGAGCGGCATCGAGATCTCGTCGCCGTCGACGGCGACCGTGTGCCGGTCGATGTCGAGGGTCACACGACCGCCCTGGATGATCCGGTCGTCGACGTCGAGCTCGTCGCTGTCCGCACGGCGCAGCACGGCGCGCATGCGGGCGAGCAGCTCACGCGAGGAGTAGGGCTTCGTGATGTAGTCGTCGGCGCCGAGTTCGAGCCCCACGACGATGTCGACCTCGCTGTCCTTCGCGGTCAGCATGATGATCGGCACCTTGGAGGTCTGCCGGATGACGCGGCACACCTCGGTGCCCGGCATCCCCGGCAGCATCAGGTCGAGCAGGACGATGTCGGCGCCGCGCGACGTGAACGCGTCGAGGGCCAGGCCTCCGTCCTCGGCGATCTCGACCTCGAACCCCTCCCGTCGCAGGAGGTAGGCGAGGGGGTCTGCGAGGTCGGGTTCGTCTTCGACGATCAGGACTCGGGTCATGAGGCTTTCCTTCTGCTGGGCGCCTTCGCGCCGATCTTCTTCTTCTTGGGCTTACGGGTGGTGGAGGTGTCGACGGCGGCGAGGGGCAGGCGGATCGTGAAGGTCGACCCGCGCCCGGGGCGCGACCAGAGGTCGACCGACCCGCCGTGGCGCTGGACGGCGTGCTTGACGATCGCGAGCCCGAGTCCCGTGCCACCGGTGCGCCGGGACCGGGCCTGGTCGGCGCGGTAGAAGCGCTCGAAGACGCGCTGCTGGTCCTCTTCGGGGATGCCGATGCCATGGTCGGCCACGGCGATCTCGACCGCGCCGTCGGCCTCCCGCACGCCGACCCCCACCTGCGCTCCGGGCGGCGAGTAGGCGATGGCGTTGGCGAGCAGGTTGCTGACCGCCTCGGTGAGGATCTGGCGGTCGCCGCGGACGAACAGGCCGCGGTCGCCCCCGCGGGCGACGCTGATCTCGGCGGACTCCGCCGACACCGCGAGCGACTCGATCGCCGCCCGGACCACCTCGTCCACCGAGACGTCGCGCATCTCGGAGATCTCGTCGGCGGACTGCAGGCGGGAGAGGTTCATGATGCGGGAGGTCAGCTGCCCGAGGCGGGTCGCCTCGGCGCTCAGACGCCTGACGAAGTGGCGCACCTGTTCGGGGTCGTCGGCGGCGGACTCGATCGCCTCGGCGAGGAGGGTGACGGCGCCGACGGGGGTCTTGAGCTCGTGCGAGGTGTTCGAGACGAAGTCGCGCCGCATCTGCTCGACGCGCTCGCGCTCGGTGATGTCGCGGATGACGATGAGGGTGAGACGCGGGGTGATGACGCTCGCCCGCGCGGCCACGACGCGCGGCTCGACGCCGCGGTTGAGCGTCATGTTCTCGGTCGCGGGGAGCCCCGTCTGGCGGGCGCCGCGCACGAGGACGCGCAGCCGCTCGGCGTCGAGGCTCTCGTTCACCCGCAGCGAGAAGACCTCCGCCGTCGCGGAGGCAGCGAGGACGAGCATCGACGGATCGACGACGACGGCCGCGTCGTCCATGGCCTGCAGAACGGATGCCGTGCCCTCGGGGAGCTCGGTCGAGGTAACCAGCCGGGTGCGCTCCCGCGATCGCGCCGCATAGAACACGAGTGCGGCCGCACCACCGCCGACCAGGAGCCCCACGACGAGCGCCAGCAGCTCGAGCTGCGTCGAATCCATGACCCCAGCGTAGGGTGGGCACACCCCCGCCATCGGACGGAAATCGGCCCGTAGGTCGGTCACCGCCGACTGTTCACCGTGTCGGCACCGACCGTTAACCTGAGCGCGGGAGGATGGCCGAGGTCTCTGCGCGACAGTCGCGCCCCTCACCCGCCCGCACGAAGAGAAGGTGCTCCATGCGCGAAGTTTTCCACCAGTCCCTCGAGGACGTGCAGACCCGTCTCGTCGAGATCTCCGAACTCGTCACCGTCGCCATCGAGAAGGCCACCCGGGCCTTCGCCACGAGCGACGTCGCCCTCGCCGAGGACGTCATCGACAACGACCAGGTCATCGATGACAAGGCCATCGAGCTCGACGAGCTCGCCATCGAGATCCTCGCGCGCCAGCAGCCCGTCGCGCGCGACCTGCGCATCGTCGTCGCGGCGCTGCGCGTGAGCGCCTCGCTCGAGCGCATGGGCGACATCGCCGAGCACATCGCCCAGCTGACGCGGATGCGCTTCCCCGAGCGGGCGGTCCCGAAGGGACTGAAGAACACGTTCACGAAGATGGGCGAGATCGACACCGAGGTCGCCCGCACCCTGGCCGACCTGCTGCGCACCGAGGACCTGTCGCTGGTGAGCCGCCTGCACGAGCTCGACGACCAGCTCGACGCACTGCACCTCGCGGTGTTCGAGAAGGTCCTGAGCGACAACTGGCAGGGCGAGGCATCCGCCACCGTCGACGCCACGCTGGCCTCCCGCTACCACGAGCGCTTCGGCGACCACGCGCTGTCGGTCGCCAAGAAGGTGTCGTACCTCGCGACCGGAACCTGGGCCGCCGACACCGAGGGCGTCGACCTCGAGGTCTGAGCCGCCGCAACGACGAAGAGCGGATGCCGGGAGGCATCCGCTCTTCGTGTTCCCGGTGTGAGGCGGGTTACTTCTTGCCCTGCGAGGCGACCGCGGCGGCGCCGGCAGCGGCGGCGTCGGGGTCGAGGTACTCGCCCGGTCCGATCGGGACGAGGTTCTCGTCGAGGCGGTACACGAGCGGGATGCCGGTGGGGATGTTGAGCTCGGCGATGTCGTCGTCGCTGATGCCGTCGAGGTGCTTCACGAGCGCGCGCAGCGAGTTGCCGTGCGCGGTCACCATGACGGTCTTCCCCGTCTTCAGGTCGGGGACGATCTCGCTCTCCCAGTAGGGCAGCAGGCGGTCGATGACGATCTTCAGCGACTCGGTGCGGGGCACCTCGCCGTCGATGCCCTCGTAGCGCACGTCGCCGACCTGCGTGTACGGGTCGTCGTCGGAGATGTCCGGCGGCGGGACGTCGAACGAGCGACGCCAGAGCATGAACTGCTCCTCGCCGAACTCCTCGAGGGTCTGCGCCTTGTCCTTGCCCTGCAGGGCGCCGTAGTGGCGCTCGTTGAGGCGCCACGACCGCTTGACCGGCACCCACAGGCGGTCGGCCGCGTCGAGGGCGATGTTCGCCGTCTGGATGGCGCGGGACAGGAGCGAGGTGTGCAGGATGTCGGGCAGCAGACCCGACTCCTTGATCAGCTCGCCGCCGCGCTGGGCCTCGGCCTTGCCCTGATCGGTGAGACGGACGTCCACCCACCCGGTGAACTGGTTCGACTTGTTCCACTCGCTCTGGCCGTGCCGGAGGAGGATCAAGGTGTAGGGGGCTGTCATGCCCGCAATCCTACCGGCGCGGCGGGTGCGATCATGGGGGCATGACGCGCTCCGATCCTGTCGTCGGACAGGTGACCCGGGGGACGACGAACACCAACCGCCTGCGCCGCGTCGACCGCTGGATCGCGCGGCATCCGGTGCTGCGCCGGACCGTCGATCCGCTCGTGGTGGACCTCGGGTACGGAGCGAGCGGGGTGACCGCGTTCGAGCTCGAAGCCCGGCTGCGGCGAGCGCGCCCGGACGTCGAGGTGCTGGGGCTGGAGATCGAGCCGGCCCGCGTGGAGCGCGCCCGCGCGCAGCTCGCGCTGATCCGTGCGGGGGCGGGGGTGTTCGCCGCGGATGCGCGCGTGTCGTTCGCGCGCGGCGGGTTCGAGGTGCCGGTGCCGGACGGGCGCCGCCCGGCGGTGATCCGCGCGTTCAACGTCCTGCGTCAGTACGACGAGGCCGACGTGCCCGCGGCGTGGGAACGGATGGCGTCGCGCCTGCGCCCGGACGGCATGCTCGTCGAGGGCACGTGCGATGAGCTCGGCCGGATCGCGACCTGGATCGAGATCGGACCGGATGCCGCGCCCCGCACGCTCACGATCTCGTTGCGGCTCGCGGGGCTCGACTCCCCCGCCGTCGCCGCCGAGCGGCTGCCGAAGGCGCTCATCCACCGCAACATCCCGGGCGAGCGGGTGCACGAGGTCCTCGACGCCCTCGATCGGGAGTGGACGCGGGCGGTCGCCGCGTCGTCGTTCGGCCCGGTCCAGCGGTGGCGCGCCGCCCTCGACGCGCTCGTCGCGGCGGGGTGGCCGATCGGCGGGCGGAGCCGGTGGCGACTGGGCGAGTTCACGGTGCCGTGGGAGGCCGTCGAGCCCCGATGAGCGGGGCGCGTCACACCCGCGGGAGCAGCGCGCGGGCTTCGTCGGGGTGCAGGCCCGTCGCGCACAGCAGGTCGGTCGCGAGCGGCCGCAGCGCCGTGATGAGGGTCTGGTCGCCGAGCGATCCGTCGGGGACGAGGGCGATCGGGTCGAGGCGGGCCGCCACCGCGGTGAGTACCTCGCGCGCCGCCGGCTCGTGCGAGATGTCGGTCAGCGACGAGGCGACGAGGTTCGCGCCGCGCACAAGCTCGAGGAGCAGATCGGCGGCGACGTCGCGCTCGCGACCGTCGTCGCTCAGGTAGACGGCGCGCCGGGCGACGACGCGCAGGTTGCGCACCGCGAGGTCCATGGCCTGCCGCATCCGCTCGAAACGATCGAGCTCGAAGCGCTGTCGGCGGAGGAACGGCGAGATGCGGGCGATCGCCGCGCCCGACTCGACCGAGACCCGCCAGTCGTCGACGAGGCCCTGCAGCTCGCGCGCCTTCTCGAGCCCGCGCTCGGCGCGTACGCGGCTGCCGCGACGCAGGCCCTGTGCGACGGTGCCGGCGGCGCCCTCGAAGGCAGCGAACAGGCGCGTCGCGTCGGCGAGGGCGGTGCGGAGCGGGCTGCGCGGGATGAGGGCGGTGACGAGCAGCGCCATCGCTCCGCCGATGACGGCGTCGAGCAGTCGCAGGAACGGGGTCTGCGAGGGGACGACGACCACGATGATCGACTGGATCGCCGCGGCGATCGCGAAGCCCGCCTGCGGCGAGACGAACCGCGCGATCGACAGGCTCACCCCGAGGGTGAGGGCGAGCTGCCACCACCCGCTGCCGGCCGCGAAGACGACCAGCTCGGCGACGAAGACGCCCAGCACCATGCCGATGACGGTCTCGAGCACCCGCCACGGTCGGGCGTCGCGGACGAGACCAAGGCTCGAGATGGTGACGGTCGCCGCGATCAGCGGAGCCGGGTGCCCCAGTCCGTAGTGCGCGATCGAGAACGCGGCGCTCGCGGCGACCACGAGCTGCACGATCGCGACGGCGGACCCGCGCAGTCGCGCCCAGCCCTCGCGCGGATACCTCCGGGCAGTGGGCACCGGAACCGTGGTGGTCGGCTCGGGCGCCATCGTCAGCGGCGCTGCGACAGACGGGGCAGACGCGGGACGGATGCCGCACGCCCGGCATCCGGCGGAACGACGACCTCCTGCGCCGCGGCGATCTCGCCATCCGCGACGGCCACGGTCAGCGCCGCGTCGACGGGGACGGACCGCTTCACGATCGCGAGGGCGATGG
Organism: Microbacterium sp. ARD31; assembly: GCF_031844425.1. Classification (NCBI taxonomy): domain Bacteria; kingdom Bacillati; phylum Actinomycetota; class Actinomycetes; order Micrococcales; family Microbacteriaceae; genus Microbacterium; species Microbacterium sp. ARD31. Next base: position 601,289 of record NZ_JAUZVE010000003.1, on the reverse strand, counting down.
GGCCCTCCTCGTGGTGGCGGGCGACGGAGGTGATCGCTCCGACCTCGGCGCCGTCGAGGCTGACCGGTGCGCCCGGGTCGGGCAGCTCGGCATCCGAACCGTCGAGCTGCAGCGCGACGAGGCGACGCGGCGGGTGCCCGAGGTTGTGCACCTTGGCGACCGTCTCCTGGCCGCGGTAGCAGCCCTTGTCGAGGTGGACGGCCGTGCGCAGCCAGTCGACCTCGTGCGGGAGGGTCCGGCCGTCGGCCTCCGCGGCGGCGCGGGGACGCCAGGCGGCGACGCGCAGCGCGTCGACGGCGAGGTGACCGGCCAGGCGGACATCGCCGCGGAGGGCGGTGGCGGCGAGCTCGTCGAGGGTGGCCCGCGGCACGATCGCCTCGGCCCAGTCGCGCTCGGCACCGGGGTGCGGTGCGACCGGGGAGTATCCCCACCCACCGGGGCTCACGCGGGGCCACGGGTCGCGCCACACGACGGCGGCGCCCAGGGCGTCGACAGCGGCGGCGGTCCCGCCGACGACGGCGTGGTCGGCGGCGTCCTGCGGGTCGACGCGCAGGCGGAACCTCATCCGCGTCAGCCAGGTCAGCAGCGCGTCGGCGCGGTCGCGGTCGACGATGAGCCAGGTGCGCTCCCCGTCGTCCACGACGGATGCCGCGTGCTCGACGTGCCCCTGCGGGTCGAGGACGAGCAACTCGGTGCCGACTCCGGGCGCGAGGGTCGTCAACGCCTGCGAGGTGATGGAGTCGAGCCACGAGAGCCGGTCCTCGCCGGAGACGGTGAGGACGGCGCGGTCCGCAAGGGGCGCGACCGCGGCCCCGCTCGCGAGGTCGCGCTGCTCCCGCACCGGGTTGCCGAGGTGGGCGAGCCCGCGGTCATCGAGGACAGCACCGGGCACGGCCGCAAAGGCGTCGGCGGTCATTGGACCCTCGCGAGTCGAGCGGAGGCGTGGGACGACAGGTCCGAGCCGAGCGCGGCGATGTCCCACGCCCACAGCAGGTGCCCGTCGACGAGCCCGTACATCCGGGTCGCGGCGCCGTACTCCTTGGCGCCCGCGGGGCGGACGATCGCGTCGGTGGCGATGTCGATGCGCGGACCGCGCACCTGGCCGAGGTAGAGCTCGCTGATGCCGTCGGAGTGCACGAGCGCGACCTCGATCTCGAAGCCGTCCTCCGCCGTGCGGAGAGCCTCGACGTCGTGCACCGTGCGCGCGTCGACGCGGGGTGCGAGGGCCGGCAGCAGCGCGGGCCCGGGATCCTGCTCGGTCGCGGGGCGGGACAGCCGCCAGTACCCGGTCTCGGCGACGAGGTCGCGGCGGCGGCCCTCGGCATCCTCGAACCAGGCGGTCGCCGCGTAGTTCAGGGCGTCGCCACCGTCATGGCTGAAGCTCACGCGGTGAGAGAACTCGCCCGACATCGTGCGACCCTGCGCGTCGTACTCGAGGACGCCGGTGCCCTCCCACACGCCGAGGAGCCAGGAGAGCGGGACCAGATCAGCCGGAAGGTCGGTCGGCAGATCGATCACGATGTCAGCGCTGACCGCGGTAGAGGTTCCAGACGACGACGCCGGACACGAACGCGATCGCGAGCGATGCGAGGCCGAGCAGCCCGACGAAGAAGAGTTCGAGTGCGACGAGATCCATGCCGTCCACTTTAGCGGCCGGGAGCGGACCCTCGGTCGGCGGATGCCGGTGGATCAGCTCGCGAAGAGTTCGGCGAGCGCGAAGCCGGCGCCGATGAGTCCCATCACCAGCAACGCGCCGAGGACGCTCGCCGAGATGCGCATGATGAACCCCTGCGACCGCCCCGACGCCAGCTGCACCGCGAAGGCGAGGAAGAAGCAGAATCCGAGACCGACCAGCAGCCACGCACCGCGCCAGTCGGGCTCGACGAACACGCCGACGGCGAGGGCGACGAGAGCGGCGGCCACCCAGACCGCGATCACTCCGGCGGCCCGTCGACGAGGGAGGATCTCGGGCGCGGTCATGGTCTCTATTGTGGCGCACCGGCGCGGGGCCCGCACGGCGGCGAGCCCGCGTCGCGGCGGCCGCGGGGCGAGCCCCTAAGATGAGACCGGTTCCGAGTCCGCACCGAAGGGTCCCCCTTGGCACAGTTGCTCGTCCTGAGCTCCGCCGCCGGCGGCGACTCCGTCCTGCCCTCCCTCGAACTGCTCAGCCACCGGGTCCGCCAGATCCCCGCCGAGGCGGCGCAGCTGGTGAACGCCCCCAATGCGGACATCGTGTTCGTCGACGCCCGTAAGGACCTCGTCGCCGCGAAGTCGCTCTGCAAGATCCTGACGACGACGGGTCTCGACGCGCCGCTTCTGCTGGTCGTCACCGAGGGCGGACTCACCGCGGTCTCCCCTGACTGGGGCATCGACGACGTCGTCCTCGTCGGCGCGGGCCCAGCCGAGGTCGATGCCCGCATCCGCCTCGCCATCGGACGCGTGTCGAAGGAGCAGGTCTCCACCCGCATCCAGACCTCCGGCATCACGATCGACGAATCCTCCTACTCGGCGAAGGTGCACGGTCGCCCGCTCGACCTCACCTACAAGGAGTTCCAGCTGCTTCACTTCTTCGCGACGCACCCCTCGCGGGTGTTCACCCGCGAACAGCTGCTGAGCGAGGTGTGGGGTTACGACTACTTCGGCGGCACCCGCACGGTCGACGTGCACGTGCGCCGGCTGCGCGCGAAGCTCGGGGACCTCGAGCAGCTCATCGGCACCGTGCGAAACGTCGGCTACCGCTTCAACGTGTACGAGGACGAGCAGCTGCCGGGCTCCTCCGCCTGAGTCGGATGCCGCGGCATCCGTCGCCACGTTCACACACACGTCACCGTCCCCTGCAATGATGTGGGGATGATCGACACCCAGGTTCACGACTCCGGACTGGGCGACGCGGACGACGACGACTTCGACGACGTCGTCGAAGCGTACGACTCGCAGCTGCCCGACAACCGCTACCTCGACCGCGAGCTCAGCTGGCTCGCGTTCAATCAGCGCGTGCTCGAGCTCGCGGAGGATCCGAACCTGCCGACGCTGGAGCGCGCGAACTTCCTCGCGATCTTCGCGAGCAACCTCGACGAGTTCTTCATGGTGCGCGTCGCGGGGCTCAAGCGCCGCATCCTCACCGGGCTGGCCGTTCCCACCAACGTCGGACGCGCTCCGTTGGACGTGCTGGCGGACCTCGCGACGTCGGCGCACGCGCTCCAGGAGCGTCACGCGGCGGTGTGGTCGGAGCAGGTGCGTCCCGCCCTGGCCGATGCGGGGATCGAGGTGGTGTCCTGGGCGGACCTGTCCGACCAGGAGCGCAGCACCCTCTACGACTACTTCTCGGCGCAGGTGTTCCCGGTGCTGATGCCGCTCGCGGTCGACCCGGCGCACCCGTTCCCCTACATCTCCGGGCTCTCGCTGAACCTCGCGGTGCGCATCCGCAACGCCCGCACGGGGCGGCAGGAGTTCGCGCGCCTCAAGGTGCCCCCGATGCTGCCCCGGCTCATCGAGGTCGCCAAGAACGGTTCGACCGTGCGCTACCTGCCGATCGAGGAGCTCATCTCGGAGAATCTCGACGACCTGTTCCCGGGCATGGAGATCCTCGAGCACCACACGTTCCGCCTCACGCGCAACGAGGACGTCGTGATCGAGGAGGACGAGACCGAGAACCTCATCCAGGCGCTCGAAGCCGAGCTGCTGCGCCGCCGCTTCGGTCCGCCGATCCGCCTCGAGATCACCGAGGACATGGACGAGGTCACGCTCTCGCTACTGCTCGACGAGCTCGACATCACCGAGAACGACGTCTACCGCCTGCCCGCCCCCCTCGACCTGCGGGGACTCTTCTCCCTATCGCAGATCGAGCGGCCCGATCTGCGCTACCCGGCGCACGTGCCGAAGACCTCGACACCGTTCCAGCCGGCCGAGCAGAACGGCCGCGCCGACATCTTCGCGGCGATCCGCAAGCAGGACGTCCTCGTCCACCACCCGTACGAGTCGTTCACGACGAGCGTCGTGTCGTTCCTGCAGCAGGCCGCGCGCGACCCGCACGTGCTCGCGATCAAGCAGACGCTGTACCGCACGTCCGGTGACAGCCCGATCGTCGAGGCGCTCATCGACGCGGCCGAGAACGGCAAGCAGGTCCTCGCGCTCGTCGAGGTGAAGGCCCGCTTCGACGAGGCGGCCAACATCGTGTGGGCGCGCAAGCTCGAGAAGGCCGGCGTGCACGTCGTCTACGGGCTCGTGGGCCTGAAGACCCACTGCAAGCTCCTTCACGTGATCCGCGAGGAGGACGGCGTCCTCCGCAGCTACAGCCACATCGGGACGGGCAACTACAACCCGAAGACGAGCCGCATCTACGAGGACTACGGCCTGTTCACCGCGAACGAGCAGGTCGGTCGCGACCTGACCCGCCTCTTCAACGAGCTGAGCGGCTACGCGATCGAGAAGAAGTTCAAGCGGCTGCTCGTGGCCCCGCTCCATCTGCGCAAGGGCCTGCTCCGCCACATCGACGGCGAGCGCCGCAACGCGCTGGCCGGCAAGCCCGCGCACGTACGCATCAAGGTGAACTCGATGGTCGACGAGCAGATCATCGACGCCCTCTACCGCGCCAGCCAGGCCGGGGTGAAGGTCGACGTCTGGGTGCGCGGCATCTGCTCGCTGCGCTCGGACCTGCCGGGGGTCAGCGACAACATCACGGTGCGCTCGATCCTCGGACGCTACCTCGAGCACTCCCGCATCTTCACGTTCCACAACAACGGCGACCCGCAGGTGTTCATCGGCAGTGCCGACATGATGCACCGCAACCTCGACCGCCGCGTCGAGGCCCTCGTGCGGGTGACCGAGCCCGCGCACGTGAACGAGTTGATCTCGCTGTTCGAGCTGGCGATGTCCGACACCACGAGCTCGTGGCACCTCGGCGCCGAGGGCGAGTGGACGCGGCACCATCTGGATGCCGAGGGCAACCCGCTCGTCGATCTGCAGGAGAAGACGATGTCGCAGGTGCTCCGCCGCCGGCGGGCGCGGGCGGTGCGATGACGGAGACCGCGGTCTACGCCGCGGGCGGCGTCGTCTGGCGGATGGTGGACGGCAAGCTGCTCGTGCTGGCGATCCACCGCACGAAGTACCGCGACATCACCCTGCCCAAAGGCAAGGTCGATCCCGGTGAGACCCTCGCCGAGACGGCCGTGCGCGAGATCCTCGAGGAGACCGGCATCCGTGTCCACCTCGGGGTGCCCGTCGGGATCTCGAAGTACCGCCTGCCGAGCAAGCGGACGAAAATCGTCCACTACTGGAGCACCGAGGCGACCGAGGAGGCGATTCGCGGGTCGTCCTTCGTGCCGAACCGCGAGATCGCCGCGATCGAATGGCTCACCCCGAAGAAGGCGCTCGAACGGCTGAGCTATCCGGTCGACGTCGAGATCCTCGAGAACTTCCTGCACCTCGTCGACGACGGCGTGCTCGCGACCTTTCCCGTCGTCGTGCTACGCCACGGCAAGGCGACTCCCCGCGAGGACTGGAAGGGGAAGGATGCCGCCCGCCCCCTCACCGACCGCGGCAAGCGCCAGGCGAAGGCGGCCGTCGGGCCGTTGCGGGCGTTCGGCATCCGTCGGGTCGTCTCGAGCGACGCGGTTCGCTGCGTCGACACCGTGGCGCCGCTCGCGAAGGCGCTGGGCCGCGACATCCGTCGGACCGAGCTGATCTCGCAGGATGCCTGGGAGGGAGGGCACGCGGATGTGCGCACCGTCGTCGGCAAACGCGTGCGGTCGCGGAAAGCCGCTGTGCTGTGCTCGCATCGACCGGTGATCCCCACGATCATGAGCGAGCTGGCGCTGGCGACGGGGAGCTTGAAGGGCTCGTACATCGAGAGCGCCGCCGACCTCGAGGTCGGCGGGTTCTCCGTCGCGCACCTGTCGGCGACGAATCCCGGCTCGGGCATCGTGGCGATCGAGACGCATCCCCCGAAGGTGTGAATCGGCTGAGCGAGAGGCGTTCGGACCCGACCCGTTCACCTGTCGTTCACCTGTCGAGCGGAACCTGGTCACCGGCGACTCTTAGCGTCGAGCCAGCCCCGCACCGGGGTGTCCCGATCACCCGAAGGAATTCACACGTGAAGCTCAACCGCATCGCCCGCGTGGGCGCTGTCGCCGCCGTCGCCGTCCTCTCCCTGTCGGCCTGCGCCGCCAACGAGGGCACCCCTGCTGGCAGCGGCCAGCCCTCCGACGGCGGCAGCTCGCTGTCGGGCACCGTCAAGGCGACCGGCGCCTCCTCGCAGGGCGCCGCCCAGCAGGCGTGGACCGCGGCCTTCCAGACCGCTAACCCGGACGTCACGGTCAACTACCAGCCGACCGGCTCGGGGACGGGCCGCGACAACTTCATCGCCGGCTCCAGCAACTTCATCGGCTCGGACCGCGCGTACAAGACCGACGAGATCGCCGCCGGGAAGTTCGGCGCCTGCGCGACGCCCGACATCGTCGAGGTCCCCGCCTACATCTCGCCCGTCGCCGTCGTCTTCAACCTCGAGGGCATCACCGAGCTGAACCTCACGCCCGAGGTCATCGGCGAGATCTTCAACGAGAAGATCGAGAAGTGGAACGACCCGAAGATCGCGGAGATCAACGAGGGCGTCGAGCTGCCCGACCTGGCGATCACGCCCGTCTTCCGCGGCGACGAGTCGGGCACGACCGGCACCTTCACCGCCTACCTCGCCTCCGTCGCGCCCGACGCGTGGCCGTACGAGGACGACGACGCCTGGCCCGTCAAGACCACGCGTTCCGAGGCCGCTCAGCAGACCTCCGGTGTCGAGGCCGCCGTCAAGGCCGGCAACGGCACCATCGGCTACATCGACGCCTCGCGCGTCGGTGACCTGGGCTCGGCCGCCGTCAAGGTCGGCGACGACTTCGTGCCGTTCTCCTCCGAGGCCGCCGCGGAGCTCGTGGCGTCGTCGCCGCTCGAGGAGGGCCGTGCCGACGGTGACCTCGTCTACGACGTCGACCCCGCCAAGGCTCCCGCCGGCTCGTACCCGATCGCCCTCGTGAGCTACCTCATCGGCTGCCAGCAGTACGAGGATGCCGACACCGCCGCCATCGTGAAGGCGTACTTCTCGTACATCGTCAGCGAAGAGGGCCAGAAGGTCGCCAACGAGGCCGCCGGCTCCGCGCCGCTGTCGACCGAGGTCGCCAAGGAGGCCCAGGCCGCCATCGACCTGATCGGCGCCAAGCAGTAACACCCCTGCTGCGGGTGGCCCTCCATGGAGGGTCACCCGCAGCCCCACGTCCGCCCGCTTCCGACCCGAGGACTGCGATGCCCCCCACCTCCGACCTGGCCACCGACCAGGCGCCCACGAGACGACCGATGCGTCGCCGCGGCGACCTCGTCTTCTCCAGCACCGCACTCGGCGCGGGCATCATCATCCTCATCGTGCTCGCAGCGGTGACGCTGTTCCTCATCGTCGAGAGCGTGCCGGCCTTCACGGCGAACCCCGACGAGACGCAGTTCCTGAACGGCAAGCCGTTCTTGGAGTACGTCTGGCCGTTCGTCTTCGGCACCCTGTGGGCGTCCGTCATCGCGCTCGTCGTGGCGACCCCACTCGCCATCGGTATCGCGCTCTTCATCTCGCACTACGCCCCGCGCCGGCTCGCCTCGGCCCTCGGGTACGTCATCGACCTGCTCGCCGCAATCCCCTCCGTGGTCTACGGCCTCTGGGGCGCGTTGGTCTTCTCGCAGCTGCTCAAACCATTCTTCTTCTGGCTCAACGAGAACTTCAGCTGGATCCCGTTCTTCGCGGGCACGGTGTCGCAGACAGGGCGAACGATCCTCACGGCATCCCTCGTCCTGGCGGTCATGATCCTGCCGATCATGACGGCCATCACGCGGGAGGTCTTCCTGCAGACGCCCGTCCTCCACGAGGAGGCGGCGCTGGCCCTCGGCGCGACGCGCTGGGAGATGATCCGCATGGCCGTCTTCCCCTTCGCCCGGGGCGGCATGGTGTCGGGTGCGATGCTCGGGCTGGGTCGCGCGCTCGGCGAAACGATGGCCGTCACGATGGTGCTCTCGGCCACGGGTGCGGTCACGTTCCAGGTGCTCAACTCGAACAACCCGACGCCGATCCCGGCGAACATCGCCCTCAACTTCGGTGAGGCGTACGGGGACGGCGTCAACGTCCTCATCGCGACCGGCCTCATCCTCTTCCTCGTGACGTTCGCCGTCAACGCGCTCGCGCGGTGGATCGTGAGCCGTCGCGCCGAGTTCTCTGGAGCGAACTGATGACGACGACCCTCACCCGCTCCGCGGCCCGGACGCCCGTCGGCAACTCGCTCACCGCGGGTCAGCTGCCGAAGTGGATGCCGTGGGTGCTGCTGGCCGGTGCCCTCGCGCTCTCGAGCATCGTGTTCGCCATCATGAACGGCGGCGGTGACGTCGCGGACTTCAACATCGCCGCGGCGGTCTTCGTCGGGGTGGTGCTGTTCGCGATCGTCCTCGTCATCCTCTCGAACGTCGTCGAGACCCGGCGCCGCGCCGCCGACCGACTGGCGACCGTGCTGGTGTCGATCGCCTTCACGATCGCGCTGCTGCCGCTGATCTCGCTGCTGTTCACGGTCGTCGTCAACGGCATCGCACGATTCGACCCGATGTTCTTCTCGTACTCGATGCGGAACATCGTCGGCGAGGGCGGTGGAGCGATCCACGCCATCTACGGCACGCTCATCGTCACCGGGTGGGCGACGCTCATCTCCGTGCCGATCGGCCTCATGACGTCGATCTATCTCGTCGAGTACGGACGCGGCCGTCTCGCAAAGGCGATCACGTTCTTCGTCGACGTCATGACCGGCATCCCCTCGATCGTGGCGGGTCTGTTCATCGTCGCCGTCTGCGCGCTCATCTACGGACCGGGTCTCAACACCGGCTTCATGGGTTCGCTCGCGCTCAGCGTGCTGATGATCCCCGTCGTCGTGCGGTCGAGCGAGGAGATGCTGCGGCTCGTGCCGAACGAGCTGCGCGAGGCGAGCTACGCGCTCGGTGTGCCGAAGTGGCTGACGATCGTCAAGGTCGTGCTCCCGACATCCGTCGCGGGCATCACGACGGGCATCATGCTGTCGATCTCCCGCGTCATCGGCGAGACCGCGCCGCTGCTGCTGACGGCCGGCTTCACCCAGTCGCTCAACGTGAACGCGTTCGACAACCCGATGATGACGCTGCCGGTGTTCGTCTACGACCAGTTCCAGAACCCCGGCACGAACATCCCCGCCGCTCTCGAGCGGGCCTGGGCCGGCGCGCTCACCCTCATCATCATCGTCATGGCGCTGAACCTCATCGCACGCTTCGTCGCGAAGAAGTTCGCCCCCAAGTTCGGCCGCTGACTCGCGGCATCCGACAGAAAGCACCCCGAAGTGTCCAAGAGCATCGAAGTCAACGACCTCAACGTCTACTACAGCGACTTCCTCGCCGTGGAGGGCGTGTCCCTCGACATCGAGCCCCGCAGCGTGACGGCCTTCATCGGCCCGTCCGGATGCGGCAAGTCCACCTTCCTGCGCACGCTCAACCGCATGCACGAGGTCATCCCCGGCGCGCGCGTCGAGGGCGAGGTCCTGCTGGACGGCGAGGACCTGTACGGCCCGGGCGTTGACCCGGTGCTCGTGCGCCGCCAGATCGGCATGGTCTTCCAGCGCCCGAATCCGTTCCCGACGATGTCGATCCGCGACAACGTGCTGGCCGGTGTGAAGCTCAACAACTCGCGCATCTCGAAGTCCGATGCCGACGCGCTCGTCGAGAAGTCGCTGCGCGGCGCGAACCTCTGGAACGAGGTCAAGGACCGTCTCGAGAAGCCCGGATCGGGTCTGTCGGGTGGTCAGCAGCAGCGCCTCTGCATCGCGCGCGCGATCGCCGTCTCGCCCGACGTGCTGCTGATGGACGAGCCGTGCTCGGCCCTCGACCCGATCTCGACGTTCGCGATCGAGGAGCTCATCCAGGAGCTCAAGAGCGAGTACACGATCGTGATCGTGACGCACAACATGCAGCAGGCCTCGCGCGTCTCGGACAAGACCGCGTTCTTCAACATCGCCGGCACCGGCAAGCCCGGCAAGCTCATCGAGTACGACGAGACCGGCACGATCTTCACCAAGCCGTCCGTCCAGGCCACCGAGGACTACGTCTCGGGTCGCTTCGGGTGAGTCTTTCTCCCTGAGGCCACGCGCCGGCACGGATTCGGGTTCCGTGCCGGCGCGTTTTCTTTGTGCGCGCGTGCGTCGCGTGCGTGGGTCGGGTTGGCGTGCGCGGATGCAATGGATGCCGGGCGACACGCGGCATCCAATCGGTCTGCCACGGGGTGTCGGGGCGGATCTGTTGCATCGGTGAACGGGGCTTCCTCCCCGGAGGGTGGGATGCGGCGGCTCTCCCCCGGTTCGGGGTGCGAGTCCGTGCGGGGTGACAGCGGCGGCGAGGATCGCGGGATGTGCGAGCTGCGGCATCCGATTCTCCGTCTTCGTCAGTTGCTCGACGCGGGGTGGTCGATGCGACGGGTGCAGCGTGCGCTGCGGACGGGTGAGTTGCGCCGGGTCCGCGTCGGCGTCTTCGTTCCGCCGGACGCGTGCGCCGACGCCGTCGCGATCGCCCGGCACGGCGGGTCGATGGCGTGCGTGACCGCGGCGCGGCATCGCGGACTGTGGGTGCTCGACGAGGACGATTCGCCGCACGTCTGGATGCGGCCGGGCGGCCGGTCGCACGACGCGGACTGCGACTGCGTCGAGCACTGGGACGCGCCGGGCGTCGGTGAATCGCGGCGGGAGCCGTCGCTCGCCCGGGTGCTGCGGCAGATCCTCCTGTGCCGTGGCGTCGAGGCGTTCTTCGTCGCGCTCGAGTCGGCCCGACGACAGCGGATGCTCGACGGCGACGACATGCGGTGGCTCGCACAGAACCTGAACGCCGCCGGACGCGAGGCACTCGGACTGAGCCGGGACGACGCCGACAGCGGTCTCGAGTCGCTGCTGCGGTGGCGGCTGCGCGGGTTCGGGCTGACCGTGCGGACACAGGTGCGCGTCGCAGGCGTCGGTGTCGTGGACGCCCTGATCGGCGACCGCGTGATCGTCGAGGTCGACGGGCGGGTGAACCACGACGGCGCGTCGCTGCGGCACAAGGACCTCGTGCGGGACGCGAACGCCGCCTTGTGGGGATATGTCACGCTCCGGTTCGACTACGCGATGGTGCTGCACGACTGGGACCTCGTCGAGCGCGCGATCCTCGCGGCCCTCGCGCGGGCGTGACGCGTCCACGGATGCAAGGGATGCGGGGCGACACGCGGCATCCCGGGGCGGGTCAGCGGCGTGTCGGGGCAGATCTGTTGCATCCGTGAACGGCAACCCGCCGCGAGGTCAGTCGCGGGGGCTGAGGAGGTAGCGGTTGAAGGATGCGGTGAGCTCGGCGTCGACGGAGAGGGGGCGACCGTCGACGGCGGTGATCGGAGCGGCGAGGCGCACGCTGGAGACGAGCCAGGCGGCATCCGCTTCGTACAGGGCCGAGACGGGCAGCGTCTCGTACGCGGTCTCGAAGCCCTGCGTGGCGAGGTGCTCGAACAGGCTCAGCTGAGTAGTGCCGTGCAGGATGCCGCCGTTCGGCGCCGGCGTCACGAACGCGTCGCCGCGGCGGATGATCAGCGACGCGGTCGGCGCCTCGAGCACGAATCCGTCGGAGCTCACGAAGACGGCGTCGTCGGCTCCGCGACGCTTCGCCTCGCGGATCGCCGCCATGTTCACCGCGTACGACAGCGTCTTCGCGCCCAGCAGCAGCCACGGCGCCCGCCCGGGCAGATCGATGCTGTACCCGCGGTCGAGCACCGCCACGGCGATGCCCTCGGTGCGCGCCTTCGTGAAGTCCGCGGCCGGCGCGACCGTGACCCACGCGGTCGGCGTCGGACCATGCTCGACACCGCGGCTCAGGATCAGTTTGATGACCGCCTCGCCCTCCCCCGACGCGGTCTGCGCCCGCCGGATCGCCTCGCGCCACTGCCGCAGGTTCGGCGCGGGCAGCTCGCAGATCTCGGCCGAGTGCGCGAGTCGCTCGAGGTGCGGCTCGACCTCTTGCGCGTGCCCGTCGACGACGCCGATCGACTCGAAGATCCCATCGCCGCGCTGCGTGCTCAGCTCGCCCACGGTGAGCGCGGGGGCCGACGGGTCCACCTCGGTGAACGTGTCGGCGAAGTCGGTGCGCGCATCGTCGGATGCGGCGGGGTCGATCATGAGAGCGAAGCGCCAAGCCATGCGATGAGCCTACGCGGCGGCATCCGTCCGCGGCGGTGTCGACGGATGCAATGGATCGTGCGCGACACGCCGCTGAAGGGCGACGGGATGCCGGGTGTCGCCCGGCATCCGTTGCATCCGTGAACGCGCACGACGCCCGCGGCGCGACACGCCCGGCCCGAACGAAATCCCCCGCGGGCTGGAATACCCGCGGAGCCCCTCCGTTACACTTTTCTAGCCGGGCCGCAGTAACCCCGGGCTCCATCTTCAGCCGCTGCGAGCGGCCACGCGCCGAGAGGCGTTCTGCGGCCCGGCACTTTCCTGCCCGCGAACGCGGCCCCCGACTCAGGTGAGGCCGTCGCGGCGCCACAGGGCCGCGGCCGCCGTGAGGTCGCCGGCGTAGGTGTCGAGGCGCAGCGCGCGGGTCGTGAACTGCGACGCCCGTCCGGGTTCGCTCGCGTCGTAGTCGTCGGCGAGGTCGGTCGCGCCGGCCGAGACGACGCGCGAGAACGCCGCCGCCCGCTCGAGGGCGAGCGCGAAGTCGCCTGCGAACACCCCGCGCATGATGAGGTCGATGAGCGAGACGAGCTCGTCGGGGCTTGCCGGTGTCGGCGCCCCCGCGATGACGACATCGGCCGATGCGAGCCGCGTGCGTCCCCGCTCGTAGAGCAGCGCGGACGTCGCCGGGTCGTCGTGGATCATCAGCTGCAGCAGGTACAGCCGCCACAGCGCGCCCGGCAGCGACCGGGCGGGCGACTGCGCCCACAGCTCGGCGATGGTCGCGATGCCGTGCGCGTCCGTGAAGGTCACGAGCCGGTCGATGACCTCGTCGTGCGGCGCCTCGCGCACCCGCGAGAGCAGAGCGGATGCCGTGGCGTGCGCCACGCGGTTGGCTTCAGCGGGATCGTCGGCGGCGAAGTTGCGATCGAACGAATCGGGGGAACGGCGGACCGGCTTGTGGAAGTCGCGGGACGCGTCAGACATCACTCCAGGCTACCCCGCGGGGCGGGGACGGGCCTCGGCCCGCTCAGGCCGTGGGGATCGTGATGATCGGGTCGGTCGTGGGCGAGCCGTCGGGCGATCCGCCCTTCTGCTCGACCGTGACCGCGACGATGTCGCCGGGCTGGAACTCGCCCGACAGCAGCGCCGTGATCTCGTCGGACGGGTCGAACACGCCGGCCGAGATGGGCTGGTCGCCGCGGATGAACCACAGCTCGAAGGAGCGGTCCGAGGGGATCTCGGGTGCGTCATCCGTCGTCAGGACGACCTTGTCGAGCTCGTCCGACCAGTGCAGCACGGCCTCGCCGCCGTCGGTGAACTGACCAGTGACGGTCTGCGCGTCGGGCGCGGCCTCGATCTGCTCGAGCGCCTGCACCTCGAGGGGCGTGCGGGCCTGTTCGACGAGGGATCCGACGCCCCAGCCGATGCCGACGAGGAGTGCGGCGGATGCGACGAGCGCGAAGAGTCCGCGGGTCCAGTTGCGCCGCTGCACGGCCTGGATCGCTTCGGTCGGCGGGCCGGCGACGACGGGCTCGTCAGCGGGAGCGGACTCGGTCGCAGGCTCCGCGGCGACAGGCTCAGCGGCAGCAGCACGCGCCGGGGCCTGCGGCATCCCACTGATCTGCTCGAGCAACCGGGCCCGCAGATCGGCGGGAGGGGCTTCTTCGCCCGCGCCTTCGGCGAGGAATCCGGCGACCTGTGCGTCGGCGTCGACCTGGTCCTGCCACTCGGGGTGGGCGGCCAGTGCGTCCTGGTAGGCGCGTTCGTCCTCCGGCGACAGCGCGTCGAGCGCGTGCCCTGCGGAGAGTTCGGCGAACTCCATCTCGTTCACAGTGTCACCCCATCTCCTGTCGTAGGCGGTTCAGTCCGTCGCGCATCCGTGTCTTGATCGTTCCCAGCGGTGCTCCGAGGAGCGTCGCAATCTCACTTTGGCTGTATCCCCCGAAGTACGCGAGGGTCAGGGCCTCACGTTGCGGGTCGGGCAGAGACCGGAGTGCGCGGACGACGCGACGTCCTTCGATCTTCAGCTCGACCTGTTCGGCGATGCCTTCTTCTTGTGTGTACGCGTCCCGGGCTCCGACACGCATATCCCGGTCCACGCTCGATTGTGACGAGCGCACCCGGTCGACGGCCCGACGATGGGCCATCGTCAGGATCCAGGTTCTTCCTTGCCCTTTGTTCGGAGCGAACGAGGAAGCGGATTGCCAGACCTCGAGGAAGACCTCCTGCAGCACCTCTTCGCTCTGCGACGGGTCGACGAGGACGCGTCGGATCAGTCCGAACACCCGTGAGGAGAGCATGTCGTAGAGCTCTGCGAAGGCCGCCTGGTCGCCGTCGGCGATGCGGACGAGGAGGTCGCCGGCGTGATCTGCCGCCTGCCCGTCGTCGGGAACGTCAACACCGTCGATAACCATCGCCTCTCAGCATGCCACCCCGGAGACGAGGAACTCGGATGCCGGGGCTTGAAACCCCGGCCACACGTGGGATCGAGAGCGTTTTGTGACCGTCGGCATGCGCCCGGATCGGATACGCGAAAAAGAATCTCGGGAAATGTGCAATCCGTTTGCCTAGTGGTTCCGAAGACCAGACATCGCCGCCGCAGAGGGCGGTCCCAACACATGGAGGACAACATGTTCAGCACGAAGAAGAAGATGACCGCAGCACTCTCTCTGACGCTGGTCGGTGCGTTCGCTCTCGCCGGCTGCTCGTCGAGCACCGCCCCCGAGGGTGGCACCAGCAGCGAGGGCATGGAGTCGCAGGAGCCGATGGAGTCGCCCTCGCCCGAGATGACCGAGGACACGATGGACCCCGCCGCCAACCTCGTCGGCCCGGGCTGCGCGGACTACGCCGAGGCCGTTCCGGACGGCGCCGGATCGGTCGCCGGTATGGCGCAGGACCCGGTGGCCACCGCGGCATCCAACAACCCGCTGCTCAAGACGCTGACCGCTGCGGTCAGCGGCCAGCTGAACCCCGACGTCAACCTGGTCGACACGCTGAACGGTGACGAGTTCACCGTCTTCGCCCCGGTCGACGACGCCTTCGCCAAGATCCCGGCCGAGACCATTGAGGGTCTGAAGACGGACTCCGAGACCCTGACGTCGATCCTCACCTACCACGTGGTCCCCGGCCAGATCGCTCCCGACGAGATCGTCGGCACGCACGCGACCGTTCAGGGCGCTGACCTCGAGGTCACCGGCTCGGGCGACGAGCTGATGGTCAACGATGCCAACGTCATCTGCGGTGGCGTCCAGACCGCGAACGCGACCGTTTACCTCATCGACACGGTGCTGATGCCCCCGATGTGATCACGGTCTTCTGACCGGCGGCGTCGTCGGAGCTCTGCGGGCTCCGGCGGCGCCGCCTTCTTTTCCCTCGTGTGGGGGATGCCGCGGCTCGGCGCCGTCCGTAGCGTCGAGGCATGGCGAACAAGAACATGAACGGGATGTCGTTCGGCCTCTGGATCGGTTTCGGAATGCTCGGCGGGATGATGGTCGGACTGCTGTTCCTCGACAACATCGGGCTCGGCGTCGGGTTCGGCCTGTCGTTCGGCATCATGCTCGGGGTCGTCTTCGGCAGTTCGAAGAGCACCGAGTGACGGATGCCGCGCCGCTCCCCCGTTAGGCTGGGATGCTGAGGGCCTCTAGCTCAGTCGGTAGAGCATCGGACTTTTAATCCGCGGGTCGTGGGTTCGAGCCCCACGGGGCCCACCTCTATGGCAGCGTCGGAGTTTGGTCCCTGCGAGCCGCGCCACGCACCGAATCTGCTCGACTGGGTGATGCTCACGCCGACAGTCGCTTGGCCCGCGCGGCGGACCTTGCCCGTGCATCGCATCGGGCGGGCTATCTGAAAACACCGCGTCCGCGGGCGACGGGCGCGGGCGCGTGAAGCGGGACTGGCACGCATGACGACCGGCTTGCGAGCGAACTCTTGCGCACGCTCAGACGACGCGGAACGGACCTGCTGCGGTATCCATAAGGTCGTAGTCCCCCGCGCGGACCGTTGCCCCCACGGTCTCCAGACGGTTCTTTAGGTCTTTCCGGCTGTCCCACAAGCCGTCGAGTTTTACCCAATTGAAGCCCGCCACGTCGGAAATGTCACGAGTCGGCGCGCTCTTCACGAAGATGGTGCGACTCCGTTCCATCGCGAACGCCATGCCTGCTTCGAGAAGTACGTTCTGGCGCGCCTGTCCCTGCAATCCCCGGTCCGGGTCGCCCGGCTCGGAGAAGTCGTCTCTCACGCGCGCAAGGTCATCGGGAGAGAAGATGACGATGATGGCCGCTGCGCCGGCCATCCCGGCGCGGACCACGTCGTACGTGTGTGGCTGCGACTCGCCTGTCAGTCGCACCGCCTCCGACCAGGGCATCATGTGCAGGCCGAGGTAGAGAAGGTACTGCTTGATGACTTCGACGGGCCGCATGTCGCGACCGTGGACGACAAAGACCTTGCTCACGTCCCGCGGGATGCTCGGCGGGCTCGGTGCTGCTGACGGCGAACCCCACGGCGAGGAGACTGCACTCCACGGGTCCGCTGTCGAATAGTCCGGCACCGTAACCGCTGGCCTCTCTACTCGCTCGAGGGTGTCGATGTCGCTGCCATCAGGCAAGGCAAAGCCGTTGTCCGTCAGGCGGATGCCGCGCGGCTCGAGGACGTTCGAGCGTAATGCCCGGTACGACGGGTTCCCGTCACTGAGGTCAGCGCGCGGATTCTCGATGAAGAGATAATTCAGCATGCCCACAACTAGGGAGTCCGTGTCTGGTTGCTCGAACATGTACCGGACGACGGCAGTTGCACGACTCGTCTTGTTCGCGCTCAGATCGGTAGCGGTGCCCACCGAGAGCTCAAACTGAGAGATGCCTGCGGCGGTCGTGTTGTCAACGAGAGCATCGACAAGGTAGCGCGTATCCACGCGCTTGAAGACATCTGAAGGCACCCCTCGATACTAGGGATGTCTCTCTAGTACAGGCGGAAGCGACAGTCGCTCCTCTCGGCGGCATCGTGTGGTCGTCGCATGCGGACCTCGCTCGCTGCGAACGAAGAGGCCCGGTTGACTCTCGTTCGAAGCGTCGCCGGGGTGTCAGCCGATCCGGCTACGCGTCAATCCAGACGCGGATTTCCCAACGTCTCCCCGACTCAGCAGCCGGCCGCGGAGCGGGAAGCTTACGAAGCTCTGCAGCTGTCGCGTCTCGTTTCGGAGTACGCGACCCGGCAGCGATGGCTGGAATGCGAGAAACGTGAGATCGACAAGATCCTCGAGAGGTGCATCGTCGCGAAGGATCGGAGACGCCGGCATTAGTACCGGACGAGCGCGCAGAGGCATCCAATCTCGTATGCCGTTCGTCCTCGCGCCGAGGCGTTTCCTACTCGTCGTCGTACTCGCCGGTCGCAGCAGTTCCGTCCAGCATTGATTGAACCTCCTTGTCGAGGTTGACGCTTCCTCGTGCGCCAAGCTCGTTCATGTAGGTCTCGGCGTCGCGCACTAGCGCGTCGTCGCCTGATCTGAGTGCGTTCGCGATGACGGTGGGGACTGCCCGCATGGTCAGGTCGAATGCCGTCAACCCCGAGCCGTGTCGCTCGTCGAGCAGGAGCCTGAGAACTTCGAGCGCTTCGCGCGGCTGTTCCGCGGACGCGGCTGCGAGCTCCTTGCCCAGCATGTATCGTTCGTTCGCTATCTCGGGTGCAAGGGTTAGTGCGGCGCGAAGTCGCGGTAGCCACCACTCCGGAGAGAACGCGACTGCTTTTGCGAGCCAGAAGATGCCGCTCAGTTCGGCGGAATCCTCGGGATGAGTTTGCACGTGGGCGAGACGGTCGTCCCAGATGTCGCCGAATTGGTCGCGGATCGTGTCGTCGACGCTATTGGCGTGGAGAAGTCGCCATGCGACTTTGCCCAGCGCATCGCCACGCACGCTCGCTGGCGTCTCGGCGAAGAACTTCTTTACTTCGGGATCGTCGAATGACTTGTGGCCGAGGATAACGGCGTCGATCAACCACTCCCCGAGCCTCGGTAGCGGCTTCGAGCCGCCCTCCCAGCCGGCGGCGAGCGCTTCCCCGACGCTGATCGCGCCGAGCATGGCCGATCGGAGGGCGTCGAACAGTTCAGGGTGGTACCGATGTGTGGCAAGGATCGTGGTGAGCGTGATCTGCTGCCGGCGCGTAAGACCGTGCTGCGAGCCGACCATCGCTTCGATGCGGGGACTGAGCCAGAATCCTGCCCGCGCGAGAAGTCGACCAAAGCCCTCCCCGAGAGCTGCGTCTCCGGCGCCATGGCGGTCGTCTCGCGTGAGTTCATATTCGAGGGCCTTAAGCGCATCGCCCTTCCAGGAGGGGTCGGGTTCCGCCGTCGCCGCGAAGATCAGGGCGCGGATTCGCTTCGGCCACTCATAGTTGAGGGAGAGCGTAAGCGCGTCCCAATCGCCCCGCGGCTCAAAGCTGTCGTAGCTGTCCCAGGCCTCGTCGCTCGGGGCTTTGATGAGAAGTTGCGCGAACCTTCTTCGGAACTCGACCGGTACGGGATCCGAGTCGCGGTGCTTAAGGAGTTCCTCAAGGAGGCCGATTACCGCCTTCTTGGTGGCGCGGAAGTCTCGGTCGTCATCGAACTCGGACCCCTCGATGTCGTATGGCGAGTCCATCGGATGACTCAGCACATCATCGATCAGGCGGGTGGCCTGTTCCCAGTCAAGTTCAAGATCGGCCTTGATCGCTGCCTCCCATCCTTCAAGGATTGCTCGCAGGTAGGTTGGCCGGAGCTTGTCTACGAGGTTTGGCACCCCGGTCAACGCCATCGGCGCGGCAGTGAGAAGCCCTGCGAGTTCTCGTCCCTGCCCTTCATGGGAGGGACGCGGCCCCCAAATGTCGCCGTCGTCGTGCCAGCTGGCCAAGTGAGCCACCAGCTGCGCTGGTGTCATCCTGCCCATCTCCTCTTGCGAAGTGTGCGCGTTCGGGCCTGTCCACGTGGTGACAACTCCCAATGGCGCGAGCGGGTTGTCGATCTGGCCGCGACGGATGTCAAACGCTTCCAACTCGGCTTGGAGGTCCGGAGGAAGCGCAGACGTACCGATCGCCGCGAGCCAGCTGTGGCGGTAGGAGTCGGCGCGGTCGCGAAAGTCTTCCGCGCCTTCTCCCACGAGCCGACCATCACGGGCAGCCTCGCGCATCCGGTCCAAGTCGACCTCATACGCGCGATCGAGGAACGGACCGATCACGGAGACAGCGTCAGGATCGACCTGGGACACGGCCTGCGCTAGATCCGCGTACTCGATCCTGAGGTGCTCGTCGTCCGATTCTGGATCGGAGAGGAGACGGATCGCCGTCGGGAGGAGTTGGCTCGGATCAGCTCCGCCGCTCGTTGCGACCCGGATCGTCTCTGCGATCACGAACATCGCAATCTTGCGGTGAAGTACGGATTGGTGTCGCAAGAGGATCTGAACCGTGTCGCCGGCATCCACCAGCACCGCGCCCACGGCGAGGTCCCGGATCGCCTCGACAAGGGCGTTCTCGGGATCCCTGTGGGAGTCGCCGCGGTCCCGGATTGATGGCCGCGTCATGCCGCTGATGTCGTGCTCTTCACTGACCAATCCAGCTGCGCGGAGATAGTCAGCAAGCCAGCCGGTCAGTGCCTTGAGGGCGTCTTCGCCAAGAGCGGGGACGATCTTCGGTAGTTCCTCTTCGAACCAGTAATCCTCAAGCCCGAACCTTGGGGAGCGAATCCGATTCGGGTCGTCTGGAGGTGGAGTCGGCTTGAAGAGCGCGTTCGCCAGCCACCGGCCTTCCTTTCGCGCGCCGCCATTGAGCAGGCGAGCGGCGAAGGAGACCATCGTCCGCGGGTCGGTGCGCCAGCCGAAGCCAGTAGGTTGCCAGGCCCTGAGCAGCGGGATGAGGCGTGTCCCTTCGGCTGCCGGTATCGCGGCGCCGATCTCGAAGGTCGCCCGCCGGACCCAGGCGTTCGTGCTGGACTCGAGAGCGAGCAAGACGTCTACGACCGCTTCGGGAGCCTCCGGCGCGACGCGCGTAAGGTAGTCCAGTTCCGGCCAATAGGTGTCTTGAATGTACCGATCGTCGGTCACCGTCGGCTCAGGTGGACTTGAAAAGGCGCCGGCTTCCATGAGTGGACGTACCCAGTGCGGGTTGGTCAGGCCCCCGTAGAACACGCGACGAAGCTGATAGGTCGGGATTCTGAGCAGCGCCGCTTCGACCTGCGACTGGTTCGGGATTCGCCGGTCGCTCACGCGGTGTCCCCTTTGTCATTGATCTCGGCGAGTAGGTCCTCGATGGATTGTCGCGCGGTGAAGAACTGAGTGATCACGCCGTCGACGAGCGTTTCAAAGGTCGCCACATGTGCCCTGATCTCGTCGTCGCTGGGTAGCTCTTCGCTCGGTACAACCCGATCATGGATGTGAGCCCATTTGACGAAGAAGCCTCTCGCTTCGATCCACTTCGACACCGCCGCGTGCGCCGCGTTGCCGTCATCGGTAAGCAAGGCAGCGACATCGTCGCGGCTTCGTCTCTTCTCCTGCACAGCTGCCCTAAAGAGAGACTCCATCGCGACGGCCACTTCTCGCGGAATCGGAACAAGCTCCTGGCCGACGTCGAACTGCAGGTCGGGAAACCGCGATAGCAAGTCCGGAAGTTGCTGCACGCGGTCGCTCGAAGAAGGTTTGACGGCAGGTGCGATGGGGCGCCCCATTGCGGTGATGATCCGGTTCATGACTTCACGCATCGAGTGACAGATATACGAGATGCGAGTGCGCGCGCCGACCTCACCACTTGGAACGCGGAGTTGATCAATCGCGACGCGATACATGTCAGCGAGGTCGGGGCGACGCTCGACCAACGCATCAAAGACCCTCTGCTGAATCGGTTCCATCACACGCGCGACCCCAGACGAGTCGCTGGTTCAACACTGACGCGATCAGATGGCTCCCGGCTTGCAACGATCACGAGCGCCAACCTAGCGCTATTCCGGACCCGGAACGTCAGGTCGCGTTACTGCGTCGTGGGGTAACGATGTCGAATCGTCCGTCGAGGCGAACCTGGATGGGATCTCACGCCATCCTGCCGCTTGTTAGCGTCCGCGAGGGAGAGGAACGCACGCCACCGGTCCCCTCAGCGAGCACGGCACGATAGAGGATCCCCTTACGGTCACATATGGCAACCCTTCCCGAACTCACGATCGACCCAACGAAAACGTCCTATGAGGGCTTCGGCCAGTGGCCGTCGCGGCGGGGAGCTTTGGCGGTTCCATCGCCCGGCGTGTTGAGTGCTGATCCACGACGGCGCCCGCCGTGCCATAAACGATCGTTTTCGGCGGGGCTAGACAACCCGCTGTCTCCCTAGGACCGCGAGCGGCTCTCAATTGCTCAGAGCACGATCACTCGTCGACAGAGCAGCGAGCTGTGTCATCGTCACTCAGCCAATCGCCGTCCGTGTTCCATCGCCACACGCCGAGCGAGACATCATCGGACTCAACCTGAACGCTCGAGTGGAACGATGCTCCGATGTGTATCGACGTCCAAGCGCCCTGCGGGCGATGAAACCTCACGACGGAACCTGCGGATGCGGGCCCAAGCTCAATGACGGGCGGCAGGTCGGTATCTTCGCTGTTCCTGTCCGTTGAGACGGCCACCCAGTCGTTCGCCTCGGGCACGCATGTGACGTAATCAATCGACCCATCGAAGTTCACGCGAATGGCAGACGGATGCACGGCCTGGCATCCAGTTAGCGCGACGACTCCGACGGCGCAGATCCCCGTGAACCAGGATCGAATGGGACGCATGGCGCGACAATATCGGTCATTGCCTCCGGCGCAGGATGACATCGTTAAAAAGTTGTGCGCCGCGCCACCTCATCGACCTATGCACGCCATAAACGATCGTTTTCGGCGGGGCCAGTAGCCGTTGCAATCAATCTCATTGAAGAGACTTGAGGAGGCGCGGGGGCAACGAGTGGCACAGAATGGGGGACGTGTCAGAGACGTCGTGGTTCTCACTGCCGCCTGAGTCGGTTGACGCCTATGCGCGCCATTGGCTCGCCTTCGAGTCCGGCTCAGTCGACTTCGATGACGAGATGGACGAGCCGCTGGACGCGGTCATTGACGGCAGGTTGGCGAGCTCCGATCCGCACCGCGCGCTCGACGTGGTGATTCGAATCCTCGATCTGATTCGCGACGACCTGAGTGGAGGTCTTGGCCAGCACACCGGCATCCTCGCCGCGGGACTGACCGAGGACATTATCCGCTTCCATGGAGAACTTGTGATCGAACGGATCGAGGCGATCGCTGGCGAACGTCGCGACTTCGCTGATGTTCTCGGAGGTGTCTGGATGGTCACCAGCGACGATGTCTGGCGCCGTATCCGCGCAGTCGCGACTCCCGTCGAGACCCGTCCCGACTCTGACCAGCGACCACGATTGCGCAGTCACCGACGACAGCTGAGGGCGACACCGCTCCGTCGGCGCCGCTAGCCAGATAGCTTTCGGGGTCGGGGCTCTTCCCTCGTCCACGGCGCACCAGAAACGTCCGCCGGAACTCAGTTCCGGCCAACCTTTCCGGGCGCCCATCCTCCCCCTCCGCGCGTAGCGGGCCGCAAACGATCGTTTTCGGCCGCATCGCGTGAACGTCGCTGAGGTCCATGCCGGAAACGTGCATCACAACCTAGTTTCGGCAGGCGTTTTCGGTGCTCTCGGACTACCCGGTATCGGTCCTCCGAGATCCGACGATGAACGCAGTAGCGTGTCGTGTGTGATCAATGAGGCGAGGCCAGCAGGGTATGCCGCCCCTGCGGAGCTTGCGGTCTTGGTCGAAGAAGCGAGCCGCGTCCTGAGGCTCGAGGTGGACTTCCCAAAGCTTGTATTCACCGATCCTCGCGGTTCCCTGCGCTGGACCGATTCTGACTACCTGGGATGGGCGCCACTTCGAGACTTCGCACGGTTGCATCAGGACACGGATGTCAGCGTCCTCGTCCCCGGCGCTGTTCGTCGCTCTTGGCGGCGCGGCGTCCGCACCCCAATCCGCCTTGGTTTTACTGTCACTGCCCGCGCCAGCACCGACGAGTTCGAGACGCTGCTGGGGGCCGACGGCGGAGCGCAGCACCAGGGCAGTTTGGCGATGTTCGGCCCCTCGGGTCGATGGGCAGTTTTCGGAGAACCAGACCTTGCAGCATGGTGGTCCGTCCTGCCTGCTGACGCCCCCGAGTTGAGTGCCTGGGAGCTGAAGTATCGGCCTTGGGCTTACTCGGCGGATGATGCAGCTGACCTCTGGTCCCTCGCATTTAATCCGGGGGTACCCGAAGAGCTACGCGCAGAGCTGCGAGCCAATTACGGCGCCTTCGACAGAGAGGACCGCGAGGCGTCGATGCCGGAAGTCCCGATGGCTCGGCGATCACTACGAGAGTTCGATTAGGCGGCGCTGCGCCTGATCCATACGAGCGTCGTCTTCAACGGGGCATCAGCCGCGCTTGGGGCGTTGCGAGCGATCGCAGACGGCACAGTCAAGGCGCGGGTGACACCCTGAAGCGGCGCGTTTGGTGGGGTGGAGTCGAGCCACGCTGTATCGGCACCAGGCCGCGGTAACCGGCTAATGCCGCCAACCCGCTGAACAGAACACCGCCACATTGGAAGAACGGTCACAGATTTCGACCCCACCAACGACCGTGTGGAGGTGTTCGTTAGCTGATGGCCTGCGCGACAACGGACAAGCTCGGCACCAGGTCGTCGGATGCCCGTGCTGCGCCCCCGCCGTGGCGGTGACAACGTCGTCCGCATGAACGGAATACTGATTGGCTACGCCAGAGTCTCCACCGCGGATCAGGACCTCACATCGCAGCGAGACGCGCTGCTGCGACTCGGAGTCCTCGCTCGAAACATCTACGTCGATCATGGGCTGACCGGCACCAACCGGGCCCGGCCCGGGCTGCGCGAGGCACTCGCAGCGGTTCGAGAAGCCGACACACTCGTCGTGACGAAACTCGATCGGCTCGCCCGTTCGCTGAAGGACGCGCGCGACATCGCCGACGAACTCACAACGAAAGGTGTCGCGCTCAGTCTCGGAGGGAGCAGGTACGACCCCACCGACCCGGTGGGGCGACTGCTTTTCAATGTGCTCGCGATGGTCGCAGAGTTCGAGCGCGATCTCATCAGCATGCGCACAAAGGAGGGGATGGCGGTGGCGCGCGCGAAGGGTCACCTGAGAGGCCGACAGCCGAAGCTCTCGACAACGCAGCGGAAGCTGTTGTTCGACGTCCAGGACCGGGGCGAGTACACGCAGACGGAGATCGCCGAGTTGTTCAACGTGTCCCGTGCGACCGTCTATCGCGAATTGCAGCGCCGCCGAGCGGCGTTCCTAGCTACCTGTGAGGCGCACATCTACTGAGCCGCTCGCATCCCAGTTGGGACAGCGCCGCGACAACGGGCTGTCAGCCGCCGGGCCGGAGGACGGCCCAACCCGCGTTCAGCCCGTCCGCGAAAATCTTGAGTTGCACGAGGGTGTCCGCGTCGTAGGCGATGCCCTCGATCCGGCCGGGCGCGGCGCAGTCCTGTGCGACGGACGTCGGTCCCACGGGATTGGCCGGCTACTCGCCCGCGGCGGGCGCTGGGGCCCATTCTAGCGTCACCCGAGCGGTCGACGGACTGCAGTCGAAGTCGATCACGTACCGCTCCCCCGTCACCACGACACCCGAGACGGCCGCCTCGCCTTCCGAGATGCCACCGGCCCCCTCAGCGACGAAGGTGATCCGCGAGAACTCGTCGTCAGCGACGCCGGGCACGGCGTAGTCGCCAAGGCCCGCCACGGCCATTCAGCACCACGATCGCCTGACCCCCGACCCCGCGGGACGGGGCCGGGGTGCACGCGCCGGCTTACTTCATGCGCCCGAACGTGGCGTCGATGTCGGCCATCTCCATCGCCGCGGTCGCCTCGATCAGCGCGCGGAGATCCTTGTCCGCGCCCGGCGAGAACTCCTCGGGCCGTTCGGGCGAGATGGTCATCGGCGATCCGACGGGTGCCTGCTCACTGGCATCCAACTCGGTGCCGTCGTTCGACGGCGAGGCGCCCTGGAAGATACGGCCGGCCTCGGACTGGTTGCCGAGATCGAACGAGTACTGCTTGCTCTGCAGGCCCATGTCGACGAGCTTCTTCACCTCGGGGAACTGCTCGGCGTTCGTCTTCGGGATCGGCAGCGCGGTGCGCCAGCTCACCCCGAGCGTCTCGAGCGCCTTCGCGTAAGCGTTCTCGTGCGCCTGGTCACGGACGATGAGGTACGAGATCGTGCTGCGGGCCATCTTGTTGTCGGTCATCTCGTACAGGCGGCACTTCTGTAGCCGGCCCGTCGACTCGAGCATGAGGTTGTAGAGCAGGTCGAGCACGAGGTTGCCCGAGTTGTAGACGTAGCTGCCCATCCATGGGTTGCCCGCCGCATCCACCGGCAGCGCACCCTGCGCGCCGACGAGGTAGTGGTGGATGTTGCTGTGGTCGACGGCGATGCTCAGCGGCGTCGCACCGCCGGCACCCGGCTCGTCCACGGGGTCGGTCGGCTTGCCCTTGTACCGCGGCGATCCGTCGAGCAGGCGCGAGATCGTCGTGCCGACGAGCTCGACGTGGCTGATCTCCTCGGTGCCGATGCCCTGGATGAGGTCCTTGTACGGCTTGCCCGAGGGCCCGCGGAAGTTGATGCTCTGGAAGAGGTACTGCATCATCGTGCGCATCTCGCCGAACTGGCCGCCGAGACCCTCCTGCAGTGCGTTCGCGGCGGCGGGATCCGGCTCGTCCTGCGCGATCTCGTTGATGAACTCTTGAACGTGGAAATACATGGTTCCTCCGATGGGGTGTGGGGATGCCTCACGATCCGCACCTCTTCCGCGCCCACCGATCCCCTCGCCAAGCAGGCCGCAGCGAGTACCCTCCCGTATCAGCCCCGCGCCTCCCCCTCGATGCGCTCGTGCGTCGCGCGGACGAACGCCGCGTAGCCCCCCGCGGTCCGGCCCCAGAAGCGGCCGGAGGTAGTCACCTCGGTCTCATCCGTCGCGTGCACCCGCGCGCCAACAGTGCGAGCGGCGCGGACCAGCTCGACATCCTCGTGCTGGTCGAGGTCGGCGAACTCCCCCGCCGCGATGTAGACGTCCGCCCGCAGCCCCAGGTTCGCGCCGTGCACGTTGCCGGCGGGACGACCCCGCGGGTGGGTCGCGAGCCAGTGCGCAGCGTGCTCGACGGTGAGGTCGGCGAAGTCGGGACGGACCGTGCCCAGGACGACATCGGTCCCCGCTGCCCGCACGTCGAGCTGATGGCTGAGCCACGCGACCGGCACCGTCGAGTCACCGTCGGTCGTGGCGATCCAGGTGGCGCCCAGCGGCACGTCCCGCAGTGCTGCGAGCGCGGCGGCGACGCCGAGCCGCCGCGCGGTGCCCACGTTCCGTGCGTCGATGTGCAGCGTCTGCACGGGCCACGACGCCGCGATCTGCTCGGACGCGTCCGTGCAGGCATCCAGGACGACGACGGTCACGACTCGCACGTCCGGATGCGTCCGGCGGGTGTGCGCGATCGCTGCGTCGAGCGCCGCGAGACAGCCACCCAGCAGGGCGGCCTCGTTGTGCACCGGGACCACGATCGCGACGGCGGCGACGGCATCCGACTCCGCCGCTGTCACGCGATGAGCCCGGTCTCGGCAGCGACCGACCGCGCGCCCGCCAGCCCGTAGACCTCGAGCACGTAGTCCTCCTCCTCGTGCACCACCAATCGGACGAGGCCGTCCGCGGCCCGGAGCGCCGCGTGGACGTCGTCTCCCGACAGCGGGTATTCCTCGACGGGATGCCGCCAATGGCACGCGAGCAGCTGCCCGTCGCGCGTGAGGGCGGCCCGCATCCGCTCGACCCCGTCGGCCAGGTCGGCTGCGCCCCAGTAGTAGCCGACCTCCGACAGGACGATGAGGTCGAACGAGCCCTCGGGCCACTCACCCGGCAGCGCGCGGCGCTCGAGGCGCACATCCGCCCCCTCACCGATACGGCGACGCGCGGCCTCGAGCGGCGCCTCGGCGATGTCGACGGCGAGCACAGCGTCGCACCGCTCGGCCAGCAGCTGGGTCAGCGCGCCGGTCGAGCACCCCAGCTCGAGCGCGCGGCCGTACCGGGGTCGCGGCAAGCACGCCATCGTGACCGCACGCTTTCGCTGCTCGTACCACCGCGATTCGAACCCCCACGGGTCGTCACCGTTGCGACGGTAGAACGCGTCGAAGTAGGTCTCGTCCAGGCTGCCGCGCTCACTTGCGGGCCGGATGAAGACCTCGAACGGGCGGTCGAAGTGCGCCTGCATCCGTTCGTGCAGCATCACTTCGTCGCCCGGCGCGTCGGACAGCGGCTCGATCTGGCTGCGGTGGCGATGCAAGGCGTGCCGCTTCGCGTCGACGGTCGCATCATCGAGTGAAAGGACCTCGATCTCGTCCCACGGCACATCGTCGGGCGTGCCCCAGTGCCACAGCCAGATCGGGTACCACCGGTACGGGATGCCCCGCTCGGCGCACACCTCGGCCGTCACCTCGCCGACCACGCGGTGATCGCGATGCCCATCGCCGGTCCATGGCGCGACGACGAGACATGAGCCCGCGTCGGCGACGGTCTCGCGGAGCGCCGTGGCGATAGGGGTGCTGTGACCGTCGGTCCCACCGTCGGGGATGCCGAGGAACCGCAGCTCGATCGACGGCGCCAGCTGCGCGAGCGCGTCGGCCGCCTCGCGGCGGCGCAGCGCGCCGAGCTCGACGGGTGTCGCGGACGGCGAGTCGGGGTGCGACCCCTCCCCGTCCGTGACGACGAGCACGGTCACCCTCGCCCCGCGGCGAGCGGCGGCGGCCATCAGCCCTGCCGCTCCGAGGGTCTCGTCATCGGGGTGCGCTGCAACGACGACGAGGTGATCGAACTCGACGTCGAGGCTCGCGGGGTTCCGCCCGGCGAAGGCCTCGGCCCACACGTCCTCGCCCGTCCCGGGGTCGAGGTGGCTGAAGCTCACCATGCGCCGCGACCCTGACCGAGGTCGGCGCCGATCCGAGCGAGGTCCCGCTCGCCGTGGTGCTGGCGGAGGTAGATCCCCAAATCCGCGACCCGACGCGCGTGCGCGTCGTCGGCGACCAGCGGCAACGGTCCGAGCGCACGGGCTGACTCGGCGAGCGTGGTCTCGACGGCGCCCGCCACGACGGCCCGCACGCGGGCGGCCAGGATGCCGGGGTCGGGAGCGCGGTCGGATGCGGCGGGCGCGGCATCCATCTGGTCCGCAGCCGACCGCAGCGCGAGCCGCGCCGCCCACAACGCCGTGTCCACGCGACCGAGATGCAGACGCGACAGCTGGTCGGCGCCGTCGCGCTGCGCCGCTGCGAGGAGCGCCGCGCGGAGCGGCAGCGCACCGCCCCACCAGCACGCGGCCACCCCGACCCCGCCGGCCGCGAAGCCCGGCCGCCTGAGGTACCAGCCGGGCTCGCCGACCGGCACGGCCGGCGCCGACGCGAAGTCCACCGGAGCGCTCACGACCTGGCGCAGCCCGCGCGCATGCCACGGCCCGTCGTGAGGGCTGACCGCGGGCCCTCGCAGGGCCACCGCGAAGAGGCGACGCTCGTCGCCGACCCATGCGGTGACGAGCGCGTGGGTCAGGTGCTGCGCGAGCGAGCACCACGGCTTGGTTCCCGTCAGCAACCAGCCGGAGCCGTCGTCCCGCGCATCGAGGCGCACGCCCGCACCTTCGGCGGCGAACACTCCCCACGACGAGCCCGGGCCGGCACCGATCGCTTCGAGGTCCGGCCCGACGGCCGCGTGTTGCGCCTGGTCGAGGATGTCGAGCGCGTCGAGGTGCGGTTCGAGGATGCGGGCGGCCGCGACATCCCGCTCCGCGACTGCCGCCAGGAACGACCAGTCGTCGGCGAGGGAGCGGTCGTCGTCGCGGGCGGCGCCGACGCCGATCGCCCACGCAAGGGTGGCGGACACATCGGTGCCGAACCCAGCGAGCTCGTCGGCTTCGGCGAGCGCGGACCGCTGTGCGCTGGGAAGCGGGTGGTCGCCGAGGGCGCACGACGTCGAGGGATCTGCAGCGGGAGAGCTCACACTCGTGAGTCTCGGGGCGTGGGTCGCGGGACGGCAGAGGCTTGCCATCGCATCCACCTGTTCGCTAGCGGTCGACGACCCGCGCCTCACGCACCGCCGTCGACGGAAGTCAAGCCTGTCGTGCAGATGGACGAAGATCCACGAGCCTGAAGCCCTACCACCCGATGAGAGGAGTCGGTCGTGACGCAGGCCAAACCATCACCCGAACCGTCGACCGCGGAGCTGATCTCCCGTCTGTCCGAGCAGACGTCTCGCCTCGTGCGGGATGAGATGCGCCTCGCCCGAGCGGAGCTCTCATCGAAGGCTAAGCAGGGCGGACTCGGCGTGGGGCTGCTCGGCGCGGGCGGCGTGCTCGCGTGGTTCGGCGTCGGCGCGCTCATCGCGACAGCGATCATCGCGCTGTCGCTGCTCCTCCCCGCATGGGCCGCCGCGCTGATCGTGACCGCCGTGCTGTTCATCGTCGCCGGCATCCTCGCGCTCGTCGGCAAGAAGAAGGTGTCGGCCCTGTCGCCGACGCCGGAGCGGACCGTGCAGAACGTGAAACAGGACATCACCGAAGTGAAGGAGCGCACCCACCATGACCACGCCTGACGTCCCCGCACGCGAAGTGCCCCTCTCGTCCACCCCCGCGACGAAGCCGGAACCCGCGGACGGCGCGTCCGTCGAAGAAATCGAAGCCGACATCGCACAGACCCGCGCGGAGCTGGGCGACACAGTGGAGCAGCTCGCAGGCAAGCTCGACGTGAAGGCGAGGGCGAAGCAGCAGGTCGAGACCGTGAAGACGAACGTCGCTGCGCAGATCGGCGATGCCCGCGAGCACGCGGCCGATTACGTGCATCAGGCGACGAATGCCCTCACGGACGACGCCGGCAAGCCGAACCGCAACGGCTGGATCGCCCTGGCCCTCGCGGTCGTCGCGATCGGCGCCGTCATCACCGCTGTCGCGCGCCGCGGCCGCTGAGACACACCTCGAAAGGACCCCCGCATGTCGAAGAAGACCTCGAAGCCGGCGAAGAAGTCGAGCACGTCGGCGAAGATCCTGTACCGCCCGATCGGGCTCATCAGCGGCATGGTGAGCGGCGCCCTCGCCGGTGTGATCTTCAAGCAGCTCTGGAAGCGGGCGAGCCCGACCCACCGCGAAGACAGCCCGAAGGCCCTGGAGTCAGAATTCGGCCTCGGCGAGGTGCTGATCGCAGCCGCCTTGCAGGGCGCCTTGTTCGCCCTGGTGAAGGCGCTCGTCGACCGCGGCGGCGCCCGGGCGTTCGAGCGCGCGACCGGGGAGTGGCCTGGCGACTGAGCCCGCGGTCAGCCGCCGATCGCGTTCATCCCCCGCGCGGGCTGCAGGAACGACGGGTCGTTGATCGCGTGCCCGGGCAGCTTCCCCAGCACGCACGCGTGCAGCACCTCGGCGATCACGCGCCGCCGATCGGCGGGCGCGGCATCCACCGGCATCCCGCGCACCGGGGTCGTCACGTCGTACTCGGTCAGCGAGAACAGGCAATTGCGGAACTGACCGTCGGCGGTCAGGCGCAGCCGGTCGCACGCACCGCAGAAGGGCGCCGTCACCGACGCGATCACGCCGACCTCGTGCGGGCCGCCGTCGATGCGCCACTTCTCGGCCGGAGCGCCGCCGCGCCCGGGCACCGGCTCCAGCGACCACCGCTGCGACAGCGCCGCGAGGATCTCCTCGCGCGTCACCATCGCACTGCGGTCCCACGTGTGCCCAGAATCCAGCGGCATCTGCTCGATGAACCGCAGCTGCGCACCCACCTCCATCGCGAACGCGACGAGGTCCGCGAGCTGGTCGTCGTTAACGCCCCGCATCGCGACGGCGTTCAGCTTCAACGGCTTCAGATCGGATGCCGCGGCTGCTGCGATCCCCTCGAGCACATCGTCGAGCCGGTCACGCCGCGTCAGCGCGGCGAATCGCTCGCGGTCGATCGTGTCGATGCTGATGTTCAGCCGCCTCAGGCCCGCGTCGATCAGGTCCGGTAGCACCTCGGCCAGCCGGATCCCGTTCGTCGTCATCGCCACTTCGACCGGGCCCTCGGGCCCCGAGATCGCTGCGACCCGACGCACCACGTCGACGATGTCCGTCCGCAGCAGCGGCTCCCCGCCGGTCAGCCGGAACGTACGGATGCCGAGACCCGCCGCCACCTCCGCGATCTCGACGATCTCATCCGTCGTCAGGATGCTCGTGCGCGCCAGCCACTCGTTGCCCTGCTCGGGCATGCAGTAGGTGCAGCGCAGCGAGCACCGATCGGTGAGCGAGATCCGCAGGTCGCGGTGCACACGGCCGTGCGTGTCGACGAGTCCGACCGCCGGGTCGGGAGCGTTGACGGCGAGTACCTGCGGCGCTCGGCCGAGCGAGATCGGCACGGCCGTCACCGGCTCATCCCCCCGCGGCATCCCATTTTCCGAGCCTAATCGCCCTGACCGGCGAGGCGGCCTGTCAGACCGCCCACGGGCTGGGAAGTCGGCACCAACCCCGGTCGGGCGACGATCCTGCGGTACGTTTCGGCGCATGACCCTGCGCCGCATCGCCCTGCCGGTCCTCGCCGCGACCGCCCTGCTCCTCACGGCGTGCGCGCCGACCGAGTTCGACCGCGAACAGACCGCCACTGACCGCCCCGACTCGGTCGTCGACGGGGCCGACGGCGCGATCGACGTCGCGACGCTGCGCCACGTCGGGAAAGCCGACGCGTACGACGTCTACCTGGCGCGCGCAGCGGACGACAGTGATTCGCTGTGCCTGTCGCTCACCCTCGACGACGCCTGGCAGACCACCGCCTGCGCGCGCGACTCCGTCTCGGTACGGATCAGCGACAGCGCAAGCGTCGCCGCGGATCTCAGCTACCGCAGCGGCGAGGGTCGCGACATGCTCTCCGACAACGTCTGGGTCAACCGGAAGTAGCCTCGCGCGTCATCGCCACGCACCGCTCTCCGACGGCCCGACCTGCAGCCGGACCGTGTCATTGCGACCCGCGGGTCCGCTGTCACCATCATCAGTCAGTGCCGGACGTTGAAGAAGAGCAGGAAGATGATCGCGCTCGCCAAGATCGCCACGCCGAGCCCGAGAGTCGTCCAGACGGCGATTCGGCGCACGCGGGAAGGACGCTGCCCGCCGAGACCTGCATACGCCGCGATGAATGACAGCGCGGCCCAGCCCGCGAGGCCCGCCACGCCCATCGCTATCCCTATCGCCCGTTCTGAGTCGTCTGAATCGGACAGTTGTGCAACGACGAGACCGCTGTCCCAGTGCACGCCTGCCAGAGCGAGCATGAGGGCGCCGAAGAGCCCGACCACGGTGCCGGCGACAGCGAGGATGAGGCTCCCGACAATGCGCATGACCCCATCCTGACGGACCGAGCGAGTTCCGCTGCACAGCCGATCAGTGTGCGGACGACATCCCCACGAACCGCACCCGCGCCGGGTCGACCTGCAGCCACACCGCGTCACCGACCGCGACCGCCGTCTCCGACACGTCGACCACGCCCTCCGTCGTCCGCACTCGCGCTCCCGACAGCGTCGGCTCCACCCCCGCCACCGTCGCCGACCAGGCGTTGTCGCCCGCAGCGCCCACGATCCGCACGTCGCCCGGGCGGAACACAGCGGCGAGCCCGACACCGTCCCCGGCGGCGAGCGCGGTCGACGCGGCATCCGTGCTTGTCAGCACCTGCCCCGCCGCACCCCGCCACACGCCGCGCGCGGCGACCCCCGGCATCCGATTCATGTCCGCGATCGACGCGACGAAAGCGGATGCCGGGGCCCGCAGCACCTCGCGCACCCCGCCGCTCTGCACCACGCTTCCCGCCTCGATCACGAACAGCCGCTCGGCGAGGGCGACCGCGTCACCGGCGTCGTGCGTGACCGCGACGGTCGTCGTGCCGGCGAGCTGCTCGCGCAGCATCCCGCGGATCGCCGACGCCGTCACGGGATCCAGCGCGACCAGCGGCTCGTCGAGCAGCACCACCCGCGGCGACGCCGACAGCGCCCGCGCGATCGCGACACGCTGCTGCTCGCCTCCCGACAACTCGTGCGGCATCCGCGCACCCGTCCCACCGAGACCCACCCGCTCGAGCCAGGCGTCGGCCTCGGCGCGCGCCTGGACGGCCGGCATGCCCTTCGCGCGCGGACCGAACGCGACGTTCTCGCGCGCGCTGAGGTGCGGGAACAGCCGCGGATCCTGCCCGAGCAGCACCACGCCGCGCTGCATCGGCGGCGTGCGCACCCGCGGAACGGCCGCCCGCTCGACCGTGCGACCGGCCACCGCGATCTCGCCGCCGTCGAGCGGCACGAGACCGGCGAGCGCCTCGAGCAGCGTCGACTTGCCCGCGCCGCTCGGACCCATGACCGCGACCGTCTCACCCGCATCCGCGTCGATCTCGACGTCCACGCGAAAGCGCGGACGCTCCACCACGACGCGCGCCCGCAGCCCGCTCATCGCACCGCTCCCGGTCGCCAGCCGCGCACCAGCATCAGCACCAGCACCGCCGCGGCCAGCAGCAGCAGCGCGAGCGCGACGGCCGTGCCCTGCGTCACCCCGGCACCGTTGAACGCCGTGTAGATCGCGAGCGGCATCGTCTGCGTGACGCCGGGCCGGTTGCCGGCGAACAGGGCGGTCGCGCCGAACTCGCCGATCGCGCGGGCGAAGCACAGCACGACACCGGCGACGATCCCGGGGGCGGCGAGCGGCAGCGTGATGCGCCGCAGGATCGTCCAGCGCCCGGCGCCCAACGCCGCCGCGGTCCGCTCGAACTCCATCCCGGTCGAGCGCACGGCGCCCTCGACGGCGAGCACCAGGAACGGCAGCGCCACGAACGTCTGCGCGACCACGACGGCGGGCGTCGTGAACGACAGCCCCCACCCGCCGAGCCAGCCCTGCCGGCCGAACAGGTACAGCAGCGCGATGCCCCCGACCATCGGCGGCAGCACGAGCGGCACCGTCACCGCCGCCCGCAGCACCGCCGCCAGCCGCGGACCCGACCGCGCGATCAGCAGCGCCAGCGGCACACCGATCACGACGCAGATCGCGGTGGCCGCCGCACCCGTACCGAGCGAAAGACCCAGCGCAGACAGCGCAGCAGGCGACGTCACGTCGGCGACGAACGTCGACCACTGCACCCGGGCGATGAGCGCGACCAGCGGCAGGATCAGGAACGACAACCCGACCAGCGCCGGTACCGACAGCGTGCGCGGGACGTAGCCGCGCCCCGCGCTCACGGGGCCCCGAACCCGCGGTCCGCGAGGATCCGCTGCCCGGCATCCGACAGCACGAACGCGACGAACGCCTCGGCGGCGGCGGGGTTCGCGGCATCCGTCAGGGCAGCGATCTCGTACCGGTTCACGACGTCGCCGCTGCCCTGTGGGACGACCGCCTCGACGTCGTCGCGCCCGACCACGTCGGTCGCGTAGACGAGGCCCGCATCGGCCTCACCCGCCGCCACCTTCGTGAGCACCGCGGTCACGTTCTGCTCGAGGCTCGCGGCGTCGACCGTGACATCCGCGCCCTCGAGAAGCCGAGCGGATGCCGCGCCGCACGGCACCTCGGGGGCGCAGAGCACCGTCATCACGCCGGACAGATCGGCCAGCGACGCGACGCGTTCCGGGTTGCCCGCCGGGACGACGATCACGAGCGTGTTCGTCGCGAAGACCGCGGAGTCGGGTGCGAACTCCGACACCTTCGCCATCGTCGACGCATCGGCCGACGCGAAGACATCCGCGGGCGCGCCCTCGGCGATCTGCGTGGCGAGCGTCGACGACCCGTCGTACACGGGACTGATCCGCACGTCCGGATGCTGCGCCGTGAACGCGTCGGCGACCTCGTCGAACGACGCCTGCAGGGATGCCGCGGCGTAGACGGTCAGGGTGCCGTTCACGTCGTCGTCCGACGCCGGCGGAGTCGAGGCGGCGCAGCCGGTCAGCGCGAGCACGAGCGCAGCGAGCGCGACGGCCGGGCGGCGCACGTCAGTCCCCCGCCAGCTCGACGACGACGTTCGTCGCCTTCACCGATGCGCGCGCTGTCGTCCCGACCTCGAGCTGCAGCTCGCGCACCGCCTCGGCCGACAGCAGCGACACCACCCGGTGAGGACCGGCCTGGATGTCGACCTGTGCCATGACCCCGTCGACCTGCACCCGCGTGACGATCCCGACGAAGCTGTTGCGCGCGCTGGAGCGATGCTCGAAGCCGTCACCGGGGTCGTTCGCCATGGTCACCGCGAACGCCGCGAGGGCTTCGCCGGGGATCTCGGCGGGCACGGCATCGGTCACGGGGAGCAGGCCCTGGTCGATCCAGCGCCGCACCGAGTCGTCGCTCACACCCAGCAGACGAGCGGCCCGGGCCACACGGTAGGTCGTCATGGTTCGATCATGCCGCACACGCGGCTGATTGGGGGCCGGCGATGCCGCATCTGCGGACCCGTTGGCCCGTCGGCATCCGATTCCGCGGCGGCCCTGCCATCACCGACACACGTACACTCGGGACATGCGCCCGTTGGTCGATCCCGTGCCCGAGTTGGATCCCGACGAGCGCCGGCGCACCGCGCGCCACACGGTGCTGAAGGGCATCGGCGACGAAGGTCAGCGGCGGCTCGCGAACACCCGCGTCGCCGTCGTCGGCGCGGGCGGCATCGGCTCGCCGGCGATCCTCGCCCTCGCCGCCGCGGGCATCGGCGCGATAACCGTCATCGACGACGACACGGTCGAGCTGCACAACCTGCAGCGCCAGATCGCGCACCGCATCGAGGACATCGGGGTGCACAAAACCGTCAGCACGGTGCGCGCAGTCGCCGCCCTCTCCCCCGTCACCGTCGTCACCCCCGTGACCGCCCGACTCGACGAGACGAACGCGCAGGAGTTCTTCGCGGGCGCCGACATCGTCATCGACACGAGCGACTCGTTCGCCACCCGTCGCGCCGTCGCCGCGGCGACCAAGGCGCTCAGCGTGCCACTCGTCTGGGGCGCCGTCCGCGAATGGCACGCGCAGATCACGGTGTTCTGGTCGCGGCCGATCGAGGGCGACCCCGTCGTTTTGAACGACCTCTTCGCCGTCGGCACCGAGGGCGATCCGCCGACGTGCGCCCAGGTCGGCGTGCTCGGCGCGCTGTGCGTGCAGGTCGGCGGCATCCTCGCCACCGAGGTCGTCAAGCTCGCGATCGGCGTCGGGCAGCCGCTGCTCGGCCGCATGCTCGTGCTCGACGCCCTCTCGAGCCGGCAGCACGAACTGCCGCTGCGGTCGGCGGCGCGCGCATGAGCGGCCTCCGCACGGTCGAGGAACAGCTCGCCCGCGTCCTCGCCGCGGTGCGCCCGATCGCCGGCGAGACGCTCCCCGTCGGTGACGCCGCGGGCCGCACGCTTACGGCACCCGCCGTCGCCGCGCACGACATCCCCCTGTTCGACAACTCCGCGATGGACGGGTTCGCCGTGCGCGCCGCCGACGTCGTCGCGGCGGGGCCGGGGCATCCCGTCTCTCTCCGTGTCGTCGCGGACCTGCCGGCGGGAGTCGCCAGCGATCCCCCGCTCGCTGCGGGCGAGGCGGCGCGCATCATGACCGGGTCGCCGACACCCACCGCCGCCGACGCCGTCGTGCCGTTCGAGAGCACGGCGGGTGGACTCGCCGACTCGCTCGGAACCGTCGAGGTGCTCGAGGCGCCGACGCCGGGCGCGTTCATCCGCCGCCGCGGCGCCGACCTGCGCGCGGGCGACGTGGTCGTCGACGCAGGCGAGCGTTTGGGACCGTTCCAGGTGGCCGCGGCCGTCGCGGCGGGAATCGACGAGGTCACCGTCGCCCGGGCACCTCGCGTCGCCGTCGTCTCGACCGGCAGCGAGCTGCTCGCCCCCGGTGAGCCCGTGCGGCGTGGCCTCATCCCCGACTCGAACGGACCGCTCCTCGCACAGCTCGTCGTCGACGCGGATGCCGAGCTCGTGCTCACCGCGCGCGTGTCGGACGACGGTGCGGCGGTCGCGCAGGTGACGGCCGACGCCCGCGCGGCCGGGGCCGACGTCATCGTCTTCACCGGCGGCGTGAGCGCCGGGGCCTACGAGCCGGTCCGCGCCGCCTTCGACGGCCACGGGGAGGTCGAGTTCACCCGGGTGTCGATGCAGCCGGGCAAGCCGCAGGCGTTCGGCACAGTGGGTGACGGATGCCTCGTGTTCGGCCTTCCCGGCAACCCGGTCAGCGTCGCCGTGTCGTTCGAGGTGTTCGTGCGTCCCGCCCTCCTCGCGCTGCAGGGGCGCTCGGTCATCCAGCGCCCGCGGATCACTCTCACCGCCGCGGAGTCGTGGACGACACCGCCCGGTCGGCGCCAGTACCTGCCCGCGGTCGTCGACCTCGCCGCCCGCACGGTGCGCCCCGCGACGGCGGGCGGCTCGGGCTCGCACCTGGCCGGCGGGCTCGCCCGGGCATCCGCTTTCGCGATCGTCCCCGCCGAGGTCGCGAGCGTCGCCGCGGGTGACGAGGTAGATGTCATGCTGGTCGGATGACGTTCCCCCACCTCGACTCCGCCGGCCGCGCGCACATGGTCGACGTCACCGCGAAGAGCCCGACGGTCCGCACCGCGACCGCGCGCGGGTTCGTGCGCTGCAGCGCCGAGGTCGTCGCCGCCCTCCGCGACGGCACCGCGCCGAAGGGCGACGTGCTCGCCGTGGCCCGGATCGCCGGCATCCAGGCGGCGAAGTCCACCGCCACGCTGCTGCCCCTGGCGCACGTCATCGGGGTGCACCGGGCGTCGGTCGAGCTCGAGATCACCGACGAGGGCGTCGAGATCGAGGCCACCGTGGGTACCGCCGACCGCACCGGCGTCGAGATGGAGGCCATCACCTCGGTGTCGGTCGCCGCGCTCGCCGTCGTCGACATGATCAAGGGACTCGACCGCGCGGTCGTCATCGAGAACGTCCGCATCGTCGCGAAGTCCGGCGGCCGCTCGGGCGACTGGGTGCGCCCCGGCGAGGAGGAGCGGGCATGACCCTCGTGCGCTACTTCGCGGCAGCCGCCGAGGCCGCCGGGACCGAGAGCGAGGAGCGGACCGAGGCGACCCTCGACGAACTCCGCACCGCCGTGCTCGACGAGCACCCGAAGCTGTGGTTCGTGCTGCCCGACTGCGCCGTGCTGGTCGACGGCGTGCGGACCGACGGCGACGCCCCGCTCGCCGACGCACGCCTCATCGACGTGCTGCCGCCGTTCGCCGGCGGATAAGGGCGGGCGGGTGAGCGCGGGTCAGCCGCCGATGCCCTTCCAGGCGGTCGTACCGTCTTCCTCGACCTGACGCTTCCACACCGGCAGGTCGGTCTTGATCGTCTCGATGATGGCGCGGCAGACCTCGAACGCCTCGGCGCGGTGCGCCGACGCGACCGCGATGACCACTGCCGCGTCGCCGACGGCGAGGCTGCCGACGCGGTGACTGACGGCGACGACGGCGTCCGCGGCATCCCCCGCCTCGGCGGCGATGCGGTGCAGCGTCGTCTCGGCGTCGGGGTGGGCGCTGTACTCGAGCCCGACGACCGTGGTCGCGGCATCCGGGTCGTTGTCGCGCACCCGCCCGATGAACGTCGTCACCGCGCCGTACCGAGGGTCCTCGACGGCGCGCAGGTGCGCCTCGATGTCGAGCGCGGCCTCTTCGAGCCGCGCGATCCGCACCGTGTTCACGAGTGGTCCCCGCCCTTCGCTTGATCGACCACGTGCCGGGCGACCGACACGATCACCGGGATGCCGGAGGTCACCGCTCGGGTCGAGCCCGGCAGGTTGACGATCAGCGCCCCCTCGGGCTCGACGACGCCCGCGACGCCGCGGGAGAGCAGCGACATCGGGGTGTCGGCGAGGCCGACGCGGCGGAGCTCCTCCGCGACGCCCGGGATGACCCGCGTCACCACGCGCTCCGTGCCCTCGGGAGTGCGGTCGCGCGGACCCACTCCGGTGCCGCCGGTCGTGACGATGAGCCGGGCCGGGGTCGCGAGCGCACGGCGGAGCGCCTGCTCCACGGCATCCGCTCCGTCGGGGACGATCTCGCCGCCGACGCACGGAATGCCGGCCTCGCCGAGAAGCGCGACCGCGAGCGGCCCGCCGCGGTCCTCGCGTTCGCCGGATGCCGAGCGGTCGGACACCGTGATGACGTAGGCGCGCAGAGTCACGTGCTCACCCTAGGCGGTCGCCCGCGCACGATCACGAGACCGTGATGAGCGAGCGCTGCCAGCCGGTCGATCCGTCGGGCGCGATCGGTACACGCTCCTCGATCTGGGTCTCGCCGTTCTTGTTGATCGCACGCACCGCGACGTAGTGGGGGCCGGGCGTGGCGTCCCACTCGAGCACCCACTGCACCCAGGTGTCCTCGTTGATGGGGGTCGAGAGCTTCGCCGGCTGCCAGTCGCCGTCGTCGATGCTGACTTCGACGCCCTCGATGCCCACCGTCTGCGCCCACGCGACGCCCGCGAGGGGCACCTTTCCGGCCGCGACGGGCGTGCCGCTCTTCGGGGTGTCGAGCCGAGACGAGAACTTGATGGGCGCCTCGGCGGAGTATCCGCGCGGGGTCCAGTACGCCTCGTCCGCGGCGAAGGTCGTGATCTTCAGTTCGGTGACCCACTTCGTGGCCGAGACGTACCCGTACAGACCGGGGATCACCATGCGGACGGGGAAGCCGTGCTCGGGCGGCAGCGGCTCGCCGTTCATCGCCACGGCGAGGATCGCGTCGATGTTCTCATCGGTCCCGGCCGACAGCGGGGTGCTGGCCGTGTAGCCGTCGACGCTGCGGGAGAGGATCATGTCGGCATCCGCCTTCGGCCCCGCCATCTTGAGCACCTCGCGCAGCGGCACACCCTGCCAGATGGCGTTGCCGACGAGCCCGCCGCCGACCTCGTTCGAGACGCACGTGAGCGTGATCGCGTACTCGTCGAGGCCCATGTCGAGCAGGTCCTGGAAGCTGAGCTCGACGCGCCGGTCGACTATGCCGTCGATGACGAGCCGCCACGTCGAGGGGTCGACCGTCGGCACGGTGAGCGCCGTGTCGACACGGTAGAAGTCGGCGTTCGGGGTGATGAGCGGGCTGATGCCCTTGACGTCGAGCTCGGCACCCGCGGGGATCGTCACGGTGCTTCTCGGGGCGGGCAGCTTGAGCGCTCGACGGATCGCGTCGGCCGAAGTGGTGGCGGCGCTCACCGCGCGGGCCGTGACGCCCACGACGACAGCGGATGCCCCGGCGATGACGGTCGTCAGCAGGAACCGCCGGCGATCGAGGCCCTGTGCCTCACCGGTGTGGGTGTCGTCGCGCCAGCCGCGCAGCCACCGTCCGAGCAGGAACAGGACCGCGGCGGAGCCGAGCGTGCCGAGCGTGGGCGGGAGGAACGCCAGCGGCGTGGCGTCGGCGCGGGTGACGATCGCCGCACCCGACAGGATCCCCGCGACGAAGAGCGCGATCACGCCGACGGGCGGTCGCACGTACTCGAGGATGCCGGCGATCGCCGACGCGATCGCGACCGCGAGGCCGAGCCCGGCGAGGAGCGCGATCTTGTCGTACTCGCCGAACGTCGTGATCGCGAACTCCTTGAGCGGCCGCGGCACGATGTCGACGACGAACGATCCCACGGCGAGGATCGGGCTGGCCGTGCTCGAGAACAGGAGGGCTGCGAGTTCCGCGATGGCGAGGAACACCGCGCCCGCGACGATCCCCGAGAGGGCGGCCCACAGAGTGAACCGCGTACCGCTGGTGTGAGTGCTCATGTCATCCCTTCAACAGGTGTTCGGAGCGAACACGCGATCGGATGAACCGAGGAGCGGCACGCGAGGCGAGCTGATGCGTCTCACTCTGGCTGGTCGTGTGAGCGAAAGCTCGCTCTTGCGGAGGCGGGGCGGATGCCGCAGGGGCTCGCGCACGCCGGCGGGACGCGTCGGGGCGTGGGCCGCGTCGAGTAGTGTCGGCCCGGTGACCCCCGCGCACCTCGCCGATCGTCTCGAGAAGACACCCGGGCCCCAGCTCCCCTCGCACCCGGCGATCGCCGTGTGGCGCGCAGCGGCATCCGCCGACATCGACGCGATCCACGCGGTCGTCAGCGCGGCCGACGCGGTCGACCACCCCACGTGGACGACTCCGCGGCAGGACGTCGCCGAGGCGTTCGAGTCGACGCACATCGACCCCGCGCGGGACACCCTGGTCGCCGTCACCGCCGACGGCGAGATCGTCGCGACCGGCGTCAGCGCACTGCACCCGTCGCGGGCCGGAGGGATGCTGTCGGTCGACCTGAGCGGCGCGGTCCACCCGCAGTGGCGGCGCCGCGGCATCGGAACCGCACTGCTGCGCTGGCTCGACGCGCGGGCGCAGCAGCAGGTCGCGCGGGCGGCGCAGTCGCTCGAGGGCGGCGGGTCGGAGGGTCGGCTCAAGGCGTACGTCGAAGAGCCCAACACCGACCACGCCACGATCCTCGCGGCGCGGGGGTATACGGCCGAGCGCTGGTTCTCGACGATGGAGCGCGACCTCGCCCAGCCCGTCGCCGGCCTCCCGGTGCCGGAGGGCATCTCTCTCGTGCCGTACGACCGGGCACGGGATGCCGACGCGCTCGCCGCGCGCAACGACGCCTTCCGAGACCATTGGGGAAGCTTGCCGTCGAACGAGGAGCGCTGGCAGCAGTTCGTCGGCGGCGACTACTTCCGCCCCGACCTGTCCCGCATGGCCGTCACCGATGACGGGCAGATCGTCGCGTTCTGCCTCGCCTCGGTTAACGAGGAGGACTTCGCGGCGCTCGGGGCATCCCACGCCTACATCGACCTGATCGGCGTCGTCCGCTCGCACCGAAAGCAGGGGCTCGCACCGCTCGTCATCGCGGCCGCCCTCGAGGCGATCACGGCCGAAGGGTTGGAGCGTGCCGTGCTCGATGTCGACACCGACTCCCCCACCGGAGCCAACCGGCTTTACGAGGGGGTCGGGTTCGTCGCGACGCACCGGGTCGTCGCGATGGTGCGGCGGCTCTGAGGGCCATCGAGCTCTTGGCGGCGGTCAGCGGCCTCCGTCCGCGAACGGCCAGGCGACGGTCAGCCGCAGGGGCTCGTCGTCGCGGGGTGAGTTGTGCCAGATCTCCCGGGGCGGGCCGACCGGCGTGCCCCCGGCATCCGTGATCCATGCGTGCACCTCGTCGTAGAGCGCGAGGATCTCGGGGAAGTCGGTCTCGCGACCCTCGGCGTGGCGGAGCGCGAGCCGGCCGCCCGTCATCCGATAGCTGCGGACGCCGTCGGTCTCGTCGGTGAGGCCGTCGACGGGCAGCACGATCTCGAGCGGGCCGTCGGAGTCGTCGGTGACGGGGGCGTGGAAGACCCCGAACGGGTCGCCCGTCGGAGTGAGCCCGGCGCGTGCGGCGACCTGCCGGAGGCGGGTCGTCTCGGTGTGGATGATCTCGTCCATCTCGTGCGGCGCCATCCGGCGCATGACGCTGAGCACGGGCAGGTCGGCCTCGATCGTGGTCTCGACAGCGGACATGGGGGTCTCCTTCGTGAGATGGAGCCGAGCTCGGGCGAGCACGACGTCGTTTGCCTGCACGCGGCGGTGCATCGAGGCGACCGCGGCGTCGAGCAGGGCGACCGCGCCCGCGGGGTCGGCCTCGGCGCGGTCGAGGATCGCGGCGATCTGCTCGAGCGACAGGTCGGCCGAGCGCAGCAGCGCGATCAGCCATCCGGTCGGCACCTGATCGGCCGAGTAGTAGCGGTAGCCGCTCGCCTCGTCGACCCGACGCG
The DNA here is from genome assembly GCF_031844425.1 of Microbacterium sp. ARD31. NCBI lineage: Bacteria > Bacillati > Actinomycetota > Actinomycetes > Micrococcales > Microbacteriaceae > Microbacterium > Microbacterium sp. ARD31. The sequence goes on along the minus strand of NZ_JAUZVE010000003.1, from coordinate 558,305 downwards.
GCGCCAGCAGTCCCCGGTCGGCGTAGATGCGCAATGCCTTCGCCGACAGCAGGGTCTCCGCCGCGAACCGGCCGGCGGTCATCCACTCCTCGTGTTCTGTCACGTGCTCAGCCTCGGCCATGCCCCTGGGGCGAGGTCAAGCACCGATAGCGTGAGGCCTGGGACCCCCTACTCCTCGTCGGCGGGCGCGGAGCAGTCGGAGGCGACGACGAAACGGGCCGTGCTGGTCGCTTCGATCAGCCGTCCGTCGAGCCAGTACCGTGCGGTGTACCCCGCTGACCGGTGCACCTCGCCGCCACCGACGGGCGCCACGGCGAACAGCGCCGTGACGTCGGTTCCCGGATCGACCACCGTGCCGCGGACGTCGATGCGTCGGTTCCAGACCTCCGGGTCCGGCGGGTAGGCATGGCTGCCCAGACTCGTCGTGCCCTCGATCGGAACCAGGTAGCTCTCGCGGAGTTCGAGACCTTCGGGGTCGATCAGGTCGATCGAGTCCATGAGGACGGCAGCCCCGTTCGACGTCCGCACCACATCGCCGAAGGTGACCATCGCCGCGTCCGACTGGACACAGACTTCGTACCCGCCGCCGAGCGTCACAGGCGCCTCGCCCGCGCAGGCGGAGAGGCCGCCCGCGACAAGAACACACGTGAGTGCGGCGATCGGGATTCGACGGGCCATGCGCTCACCCTGGCACAGCGGCGGTCGACGCGCACCCAGGCGCTGATGTCAGCCGATGCGGGTGCGGAGGGCCTCGGCATCCGTCTCACCGTCGACGAGCACCGCGCGCGCGAGGTCGCGCGCGTCCTCGACGTTCCAGAGCAGCACGCCGACGGGAGCTCCGGATTCGTCGCGGTAGTAGACGACCGTGCGCTCCTCGTCGAGGTCGACGACGAGCGGGTCCTTCTCGGGATCGAGCGTGCCGACCGCCTCCCATCGGACGCCGAAGACGGCGGAGTAGAAGTACGGCGTGTGCGTGTACGGCAGGCGCTCCCCCGCCATGGAGCGGCCGACCGCGGAACCCATCTCGTTCGCGTTGTCGACGTGTTCGACGCGCGTGCGCCCGAGGATCGGGTCGGGGTACGACGCGATGTCGCCCGCAGCCCAGATCGCGTCGTCGCTCGTGACGAGGTGCTCGTCGACGACGACGCCCTCATCGACGATGAGGCCTGCCTGCTCGGCGAGGTCGGTCACGGGGTCGACGCCGAGGCCGAGCACGACGATGTCCGCCGGTCGTTCGTCGCCGCCCTCGAGCACGACGTGCAGGCGGTTGCCCTCCGTCCGGACCTCTTCGACGCGCGCGTTCGGGCGGAGCTCGACCCCTCCGTCACGGAACAGCTGCTCGTAACGCCGGGCGAGCTCGGGCGGGAACGTGCCGTCGCCGAGGACCTCGGACGGGAACACCAGCTCGGTCTCGACGCCGTTCTGCACGAGCGCGGCCGCGATCTCCGCGCCGATGTAGCCGCCGCCGACCACAACGGCGCGACCGCCCTGCGCCGCGAGTTCGCGCAACCGTCGATAGTCGTCCGCCGAGCGGAAGAACAGCACGCGGTCGTCCTCCGGCGCCGGGATCTCGCGGGGCTTCGAGCCGGTCGCGAGCAGCAGGCGGCGGTAGCCCAGCTCGTGCCCCTCACCGATCGAGACCGTCTTCGCTTCCCGATCGATGGACGTGACGAGCGTCTCGAGCCGCAGCTCGGCGCCGGTCGCCTCCTCGGTGCCGAGCGCAACCTGGTCCCACGTGAAGTCCGGGTCGGTCCAGAGCTTCTTCGACAGGGCCGGCCGCGTGTACGGCGGATCGATGTCCGCGCTGAGGATCCCGATCGTCCCGTCCGGATCCAGTTCCCGGATGCCGCGCGCCGCCGCATCCGCCACCATTCCGCCGCCGACGATCAGATAGTCGTAGGTCCTCATCGCTTCGCTCCGCTCCGTTCGTTTGGGGCAACGGTAGGTGGGAGCGGTGGGATCGGCGGCGGGGTTGCGTGTGTGCGCGGGGGCGGTTAGGTGAGGGGCGTGGGCGGTGCGCGCGGGGGCGGCGGGGGCGAGGTGCGCGGCGGGGCGGCAGGCGCGGGGGCGCGGTGCGCGGCGGGCGGTTAGGTCGCGCGGATTCGGAGATGTGCGTCGGATTCGGATCGCGTGGGGTGGTGCATCCGAATCCGGCGACTCCCTCCGATTCCGGCGCCTTTACCTTGAGTCGCGCTTGCCGTCGGGGGCGGACCGAGTCGCTTCTCCCGCTCTCGCGAAGAATGAGAGGACTCTCATTTTCGGGAGGTGCATACCGTGTGTTTTGGGCCGGTTTTGCCGGGGTGGATGTCGGTGGCCAGTGGCAGAGTGCAGGTATGACGGATGCGGCGGAAACCCCCGGTGGCGAGGACTATCTCGCGACCCTGGCGGGCGTCGTTGCGGACGTCGATTCCGCAGCTCGACGGATCGCTGCGGCGCAGATCGAGGAACTGCGCGCACTGGCCGCAGCAGGGCGGTTGGCCGAAGCGCAGACCGCGCAGCGCAACGCGCGGGTCCAGGTGCACGACATGGCGTTGCGGTCGATCGCGGCCGAGGTCGGCGGAGTCATGCGCGTGACCGACCGGACCGTCCAACGGCGCATCGGTGAAGCACGAACCCTCGTCGAAGGGTTTCCCGCGACGGTCGAGGCATGGGAGCAAGGCCGCATCGTTCGGGGCCACGCGATCGCGATCGTCGAGACCGGGACGAGCCTCCCGCCGGAGATGTGGGCCGAGTTCGAGCAGGTCGCGATCGGCCGGTGCGAACGCGATACCCCGAACCGGGTGCGAGGCGAGCTCGAGATCCTCGCCCACCGGATGCACCCGCGCTCGTTCGCGGAACGGCACGAGGAAGCCGCCGCGACGCGATGCGTCCGGATCGTGCCGGGGCGAGACGGGATGTCCGACGTCGTCGCAACCGTCCCGACGGTGATCGCCGAGGGTATCCACGACCGGCTCACGCAGCAAGCGCGAGCAGTCATCGACACCCGCGACGAACGTGCCGCTGCGCGCGGCTGTGCGGGTGTCGCGTTCGGGGAAGCCGCCAGCGACGGCGACACTGACGGCGATCGCGACGACGACGCCGCCGCGATCATCGCCACCGACCAGCGCTCCATCGACCAGGTCCGCGCGGACGTGCTCGCCGACCTGCTCCTCGCCGGAACACCCGCCCTCGACGACACCCGAGACACCACCGCGGGACCCCTCGGCGCGATCCGCGCACGCGTACAAGTGCTCATCCCCGCCGCGACGCTCACGGGCGAGGACGACGGACCGAGCGACCTCGCGGGCCGCTCCGCCATCGATCCCGCGACCGCCCGCACCCTCGCCGGCGGTGCGCAGATCTGGGAGCGCCTGTTCCACGACCCGACCACCGGGGTCACGGTCGCGACCGACTCGTACCGCGTCCCGTCCGGGATGCGCCGGTTTCTGCAAGCCCGGGACCAGCACTGCCGGTTCCCCGGATGCCGCGTCGCGGCGATCCGCTGCGAAGTGGATCACACCCGCGACTATGCGCTCGGCGGACGAACCGAACTCACCAACCTCGCGCACCTGTGCCAGCGGCACCATTCGATGAAACAGTTCACCGCCTGGAGGGTGCGACAACTGAAGGGTGGTGTCCTGGAATGGACTTCACCCCTCGGCAGGATCTACAGAGAAGACGCACCGACCCCGGCCGTCGCCTTCACCCCTGCCGCACCACCATCACCACCACCCGCACCAGCGGAACCCGCACCTTTCTGATGTGACTATCGGGCGCGCCAAGACACCGTGCGCGTGCGAGCGTCAGGCGAGTGCCACGCCCCCGACCGGGCCGACCTACTCCGCGCCGAGCCACGCCGCCTTCTCGCGCAGCACCGCCTGCTGCACCGTGTTCGCCGTGAGTTCCGCTGCCGCCAGCAACTCGGCCCGCGCCTCCGACACCCGCCCCAACTGCGCCAGCAACTCCCCCGCACGCTCGGAACGACATGCGACCCGCGCAGCGCCCCGGCGCGCTCCACCTCATCGACGATCGGCAGCGCCTCCGCCGGACCCACCGCCATCGACACCGCCGCGGCCCAGTTCAGCTCCACCACCGGACTCGGCGCGACCCGACCGAGGATCTCGTACAGCAGCACGATCCGGCCCCAATCGGTCTCCGCCACACTCGGCGCCACCGCATGGCACTGCGCGGTCCCCGCCTGCAGCGCGTACGGGCCCCGCCCGAGCCCGCGCGCCGCAGCCACGGCATCCGCCGCCGCCGCAACTCGTCCACCGCCCTCGCGATCAGCACCGCACCACCCGACGCGGTCTCGCGCGCCGCGAACCGCGACCGCTGGAACTCCATCAGCGCCAGCAACGCCAGCGCCTCGGGCTCCCGCGGCAGCAGCCCCGACACCACGCGTGCCAGCCGGATCGCCTCATCCGCCAGATCCGGACGCACCCACCGGTCACCCGCCGTCGCCGCGTACCCCTCCGTGAACACGAGGTAGAACGGCACCCCCGCCGCCCCGGAAGCGGGCCGCGACGGCGGAGAAGGAGCTCGTCGACGCCTGACGCGGCATGACAAAGGCCCCGCGCGCTCGATGCGGCGGGGCCTTCGTCATGCGATCGTCAGGGCGTCGGCATCCCGCCGTTGACGTTGAGGGTCTCGCCGAGCACGTAGCTCGACTCCGGCGACGCCAGGAACACGTACGCCGGGGCGAGCTCGGCGGGCTGTCCCATGCGTCCGAGCGGGGTGTCCTCGCCGAACTGCTCGAGCTTCTCGGGCGGCTGGCCGTCCGTGACCTGCAGCGGCGTCCAGATCGGTCCCGGAGCGACCGCGTTGACGCGGATGCCCTTGGGCGCGAGCTGCTGGGCGAGCGCCTTCGTGAACGCGTTGATCGTCGCCTTCGTCGAGGCGTAGTCGACGAGCGTCTCGGACGGCGAGTACGCCTGGATCGACGTCGTGTTGATGATCGTCGATCCCGCGGGGAGGTGGGGCACCGCTGCCTTCGTGATCCAGAACATCGCGTCGACGTTCGTCGTGAACGTGTGGTCGAACTGCTCGTCGGGAAGCTCCGTGATGTCCTCGCTGTAGATCTGCTTGCCGCCGTTGTTGACGAGGATGTCGAGACCGCCGAGGCCCTCGACCGTCTGCGCGACGAGGCCGACGCAGTACTCCTTGTCCTTGAGGTCGCCCGGCAGGGTCAGGACGGTGGCCCCGGCCTCGCGGAGGATGCCGGCGATCCGCTGCGCGTCCTCCTCCTCTTCGGGCAGGTACGACAGAGCGACGTCGGCGCCCTCGCGCGCGAACGCGATCGCCGTCGCCGCGCCGATGCCCGAGTCGCCGCCGGTGATGAGGGCCTTGCGCCCCGTCAGCCGACCGGTGCCGCGGTAGGTGTCCTCGCCGAGGTCGGCCTTCGGGGCGAGGTCGGCGTCGAGGCCGGGCTCCTCCTGGTGGCCCTTGCGGGGTTCGATCTCGGAGTAGAGCTCCACCGGGTTCGTGAACGTGTACTGGTCGCGTGCCATCGTGCTCTCCTTCTTCTTGGTGGTGGTCAGGGGGTCGTCAGCGGCCGTCGGCGTCGTCGCCGACCAGCTCGCGGATCGTCAGGGCTGCGCGGATGAGCGCCAGGTGGCTGAGCGCCTGCGGCAGGTTGCCGAGGAACGCGCCGTCGTCGGGGTCGATCATCTCGGCGAACATGCCGACGTCGTTGCCCGAGGCGACGAGCTCGTTCATCGCGGCGATGCCTTCGTCGTGACGGCCGACGCACACGAGCGCGGCGGCGCGCCAGAAGCCGCACGCGACGAAGGTCGCCTCCTCCTCGCGCATGCCCGTGTAGCGGAAGAGGTGCGGCCCCTCGCCGAGCTCTCCCGAGAGCGCGTCGATCGTGCGCGACATCCGCTCACCGCGGTCGAAGCCGCTCAGCGAATGCAGCAGGACGGAGGCGTCGAGGTCGCGGCTGCCCTGGGCCATGACGTACGCGCCGCGGGACTCCGACCAGCCGTGCTCGTCGACCCAGTCGCGCACGAGCTCCGCCTCGGCCGCCCACCGCTCGCTGCTGCCCGGGATCTGCTCGAGCTCGGCGAGCCGCACTGCGTCGTTGAGCGCCTGCCAGCACCCCATCTTCGACGAGACGTAGTGCCGCTCCTCGGGCAGCTCCCACATGCCCGAGTCGGGGTTCCGCCACGAATCGCACACCTTGTCGGCGTACATCGACAGCATGCGTCCGGTCTCGACGTCGAGGGCGTTCCCCGCCTCGACGTAGGCCCGGCAGATCGCGAACAGGTCGCCGTAGACGCCCAGCTGCACCTGCTCGCGGGCGGGGTTTCCGGTCACAACCGGGCCGATCCCGCGCCACCCGGGCACGTCGTACTCGGTGACGTGGCCGTCGAGCTCGCCGTCGAGGGTGTACATGACGTGCAGCTCCGGCCCGTGCCGGCGGATCGTCCGCAGCAGCCACGAGATGGCGGCGTGCGTCTCTTCGCGCAGTCCGAACCCGACGAGGGCGTCGAGCGTGTACGCGAGGTCGCGCACCCAGGCGAGGCGGTAATCCCAGTTCTTGCCCCCGGCGAGGTTCTCGGGGAGCGACGTCGTCGCGGCGGCCGCGATCGCACCGGTCGGACTGTGGATGAGGAGCTTGAGCATGAGGGCGCTCCGCTGCACGTCGGTCGCCCACGGACCGTCGTACGAGAACTCGCGCGACCAGGCGCGCCAGGCCTCGATGGTGCGGTCGATGCCGCGGTCGACGTTGTCGGGGTCCGGGAAGTGGATCGGCTCGTCGTGCGTGCCGACGACGATGAGCAGGTGCCGGCTGCCCTTCGTGGCCGTGAAGCCGCCGGCGAGTCCCGTCGCGATGCCGTCGGCGGATGCCGCGGGTTCCGGCCCGTGGTCGCGCCCCGTCACGCCGATCGTCGTGAGTCCCGAGCGCAGGATGCTGCGGCCGTTCGCCCGGTCGTGCCAGGGTGCGGCGGTCTTCAGCGACGTGCCCGGCTGCACCCGCCAGCGGAACGCCACCTCGCCCTCCACCCCGTCGACGCGGCGGGCGAGCTCCGCCCACGGCAGGCGCCCCGCCACACCCGTCACGAGCGCGTCGGTCACGGTCGCCGTCCCCGACGCGGTACGGAAGGTCGTCACGAGGACGTTGGTCCGCGGCAGGTAGCGGCGGCGGACGTCGTACTCCTCCACCGGTTCGAGCTCGATGCACCCGCCGGCGTCGTCGTCGAGCAGTCGCCCGAAGATCGGCAGGTCGTCGATGCCGGGCAGCGGCATCCAATCGATCTGACCGCGCAGCCCGATGAGCGCGACCGTGCGGCCGTCACCGATCGGCGCGTAGCTGCGCAGATCCTGACCGGGAGCGGCGTCGTCGTGAGGGGGCATGACCCGAGTCTTCCCGGGGCGCCGACCGAGCGGATGCCGGTTGACACCCCGCCGACGATGTGTGACGGCGTCGGGTCAGGCAGCCGCCTCGCGACGTTCGGCCAGTCCGTCGATGACCCCGCGGTAGGCGTCCAGCATGCGATCCGCGCCCACTCGAGGGCGGGCGGCGAGGGCCGCGGCGCGGTAGTCCGGCCGGCGGGCGATGACCTTCGCCCAGGCGGCGGCGATCGCGTCGGGGTCGTGCGGCGTGACGAGTCCGATGCCCGCGACGACCTGCGCGGCGTCGCCGACCGCCGTCGTCACCGGGGTCGCCCCGCTCGCCGCTCCCTCGATGAGGCAGAGCGGCGACGCCTCGCCGAACGCGCTCGTGAGGGCCACGATGTCGGCCCCGCGGTACAGGCGCGGCATGTCGTCGCGGATGCCGAGACGATGGATCCGCTCGACGGGAGCACCCGCCTCGGCGATCGCAGCGGTGAGCGCGGGGTCGTCGACCGTCATGCCGGCGCCGCACAGGACGTACTGCGTGCGGGTGTCGCGCGCCGCGTGCGCGGCGACCGCCCGCAGGAACAGCCCGGGGTCCTTCATCGCGTCGAAACGCGCCGCGAACAGGACGACCGGCGCGGTCGGGGCGATCCCGAGGTGGGCGCGCAGCGGCATCCGCTCGTACGGCTTGGGACGGTACCGCGTCAGATCGATCCCGTTCGGGATCACGACGCGCTCGACGGACGGCGGCGTGTAGCGCGCGTAGGCGTCGCTCGTGGATTCCGCGCACGAGATGGTCGTGGTGAGCCGACCGGATGCCGCCAGCTCCCCCATCCAGCGCGCCGCGGCGCCCGAGTGCGTCGGGTCCGACCGGTGCAGGCACGCGGCGATCGGCACGTCGGGAAGGAGGCCGCGGGCTTCGAGGGCGAGGAGGAGGCCGAGCGGCTGCTCCTTGAGGGTGAGGATCACGTCGGCGCGCCGGACGGCCGCGGCGGCGACCTCGAGCTCCGCATCGGTGAAGCTCTCGGGTTCGGGCGGCAGGGCGCCGGCCTCGCGCCCCAGGTCGGTGACGTCGACACCGGCGTCGCGCAGCCACCGGTACCGCGGGTCGTCGGCGATGTGCTGCACGGCGCCCTCGCGCCGGGCGCGCGACGCGATCGACAGCACGGCATGCTCGTGCGAACCGTCCTGGTGGAGCGACGTCACGACGTTCGTGTGGAGCACGCGGGCGCCACCCGAGAAGAGGCCTTCGTACAGCGAGAGCACGCGGTGACCGGTCATCCCCCCATGCTGAGGCGGGGCCGCGCCGGCGCGATGAACCGCAGATGACCATCGCGTGAAGATCGCCGCGAAGGGGTCACCGTGCGGTGGTGACCGCCTCCCACGCCGCGTCCGAGAACAGGGTGATCCAGACGGCGAAGACGACCAGGCCGACGGCGGTCGCGATCAGCCAGCCCCAGAACGGCGCGAGCCCGCGCCCCGTCTCGCGGTGCACGACGAACGTACGACCGGCGACGTAGACGCCGAGGGTGGCGACGAAGGCGAGCGCCGCCCAGCCCCAGCCGAAGGGTGACGGGATGCCGCGACGCCGCAGGGCGCGATGGTCGAGGCGCGCGAACAGCACCGCGAGGGCGACGAGGACGAGGTCGACGACGACCAGCAGGCTGAGACCGGCGACGATCCACCCCGCCGGCGTCAGCGCCGCGGACGCCTCACCGAACAGCCGCGCGACCGCCTCCATGTCGAGGAACGCCCCCGTGTAGAGCGGCAGGACGGATGCCGCGATCGCCGCCCAGATCCAGACGGTGCCGGCGCGCACGGCGCCGGGCGCCGGGGCAGCGGCGGGTTCCGGGTCGACGACCGCGACGGGCGTGCGCGGGGCGACCGTGTCGGTCGCCCACTCGGTGCCGTCCCACCACCGCAGCTGATTCGGCTCGCCCGGGTCGGGGTACCAGCCCGCGGGCGCCTGGCGGCTCACCGGCCGCTCTCGTCCCGGTCGCCCGTCGACGAGGCGAGCTCGGCACCGGCGTGCGCGAGTTCGGCGAGCGCGGCTTCGCTGGGGGCGGGTGCGACGCCGGCGATGAGGTCGGTGAGGATGCGGACCCGTCGCCCGTGCGCGATCGCGTCGAGGGCGGATGCCCGGACGCAGTGATCCGTCGCGATCCCGGTGACGTCGACGTCGACCACGCCGTGCGCCGTCAGCAGGTCGGCGACCGTCTCACCGGCATCCGTCACCCCTTCGAACAGCGAGTAGGCGGGCTGGCCCTGCCCCTTCTTGACGTGGTGCGTGACCGCGCTCGTGTCGAGGCCGGGGTCGTAGTCCGCGCCCGGGGTGCCCGCGACGCAGTGCACGGGCCACGAGTCGACGAAGTCGGGCTCGGCGGCGAAGTGCCCGCCGTTGTCGCCGTCGCCGTCGTGCCAGTCGCGCGAGGCGACGATGAGGTCGTAGTCGGCGGCGTGTGCTCTCAGGTGCGACGTGATGGCTGCGGCGACCGCATCCCCTCCGTCGACGCCCAGGGCCCCGCCCTCGGTGAAATCGTTCTGCACATCGACGATGAACAGCGCTCGGGTCATGTGACGAGGGTACGACGGCGCGGGGCCGGCGGTCATCTCCGTGTCGCGGGCGGCGCGGCTACGCTGGCGGCATGACCGTCCCCGTCCGCGACCGCCGCTCGACCGCAGGCATCCTCGCCGCCCTCGGCCTCGACGTCGTGCTGGTGACGGTCTTCGCCGCGATCGGACGGGCCAGCCACTCCGAGGCGCCGTTCGCGGGTCTCGCGACGACGGCGGGGCCTTTCGTCGCCGCCCTCGTGGCCGGCTGGCTGGTGGCCCTCGCCTGGCGCGCCCCGCTCGCGGTGGTGCGCACCGGCATCCCGGTGTGGGCGGTCACCGTCGTCGGCGGCATGATCCTGCGCGCCCTCTCCGGTCAGGGCGTGCAGGTCGCCTTCGTCATCGTCGCCGCATCCGTCCTGCTCCTGCTGCTGGTGGGATGGCGCCTCGTCGCCGCGCTCGTCGCGCGCCGCCGCTCGGCCGACTGACGGCGCCCCTCACGCGTCGAGCGTGCGGCGGTACTCGGCGCGCGTCATCTCCTCGGGTGCAGCGTCCGCCGAGGCGTCCTCTGCATCGACACGGGACAGCGTGGAGGGCCACCAGATCTTCCGGCCGATGTCGTACGCGAGGGCCGGCACGAGCAGCGAGCGCACGATGAACGTGTCGAGCAGCACGCCGAAGGCGACGATGAAGGCGAGCTGGACGAGGAAGAGGATCTGGATCACGCCGAGCGCCGCGAACGTCGCCGCCAGCACGAGGCCTGCCGAGGTGATCACCCCGCCCGTCGCGACGAGTCCGCGGAGGATGCCGCGGCGCGTCCCGTGCGCCAGCGACTCCTCGCGCACGCGCGACATGAGGAAGATGTTGTAGTCGATGCCGAGGGCGACGAGGAAGACGAAGCCGTAGAGCGGCACGGCGGGATCGCCGCCCGGGAACCCGAACACGTCGTTGAAGACGAACGCGCTCACGCCGAGCGCCGCCGCGAACGACACGATGACGCTGAGGATCAGCAGCACCGGTGCGAGCACCGAGCGCAGCAGCAGCATGAGGATCAGCAGCACGACGACGAGGATGACGGGGATGATCACCGTCCGGTCGCGGATCGAGGTGTCGTTGGTGTCGAGGTCGACGGCGGTGGTGCCGCCGACGATCCCCTCGAACGGCGCGTCGGCGAGGGAGGCTCGCAGTTCGCGCACCGTCTGCTCGGCCTCGAGAGAGTCCGCCGCGTCCGAGAGGGTGGCCACGAGCATGACGTCGCCGCCGTCCACGGTCGGCTCGGGGGCCGGCGTCCCGGGAGGACCCTGCGGCGCCAGGACGAGTTCGCCGCCCTCGACGCTGACGGCGGCCTGCCCCGAGGGCGTGTCAGCGGCCACCACACCGACGGAGTCGACCCCGTCCTGACCGGCGACGAGCTCGGCCGCCTCGGGGGCGTCGCCCTCGGACACGATGACGTAGAGCGGGCTGCCCGACCCCGCCGGGAAGTGCTCGGCGAGCACGACCCCGCCGTCCCGCGCTTGGGACTCCCCCAGCACGAGTTCGCTGGCGGGGACGCCGTCCGCCTTCAGCTGGGTGACACCGACGGATGCCGCCAGCAGCACGACCGTCGAGAGGATCCAGACGACCCGCGCGCGGCGCGCGACGAACCGTGCGAGCTTCGCCCACAGCCCGCGGGCGGGCTGCGTCAGGTCGGCGGGGAGCTCCGCCATGCCGGTCTTCGGGATGAACGGCCAGAACGTCGCGCGCCCGACGAGCGCGAGGAGCGCGGGCAGGAAGGTCAGCGCCGACAGCATCGCGAAGGCGATGCCGATCGAGGCGATGGGGCCGAGGGCACGGTTGCTCGCGAGGTCGCTCAGGAGCAGGCAGAGGAGGCCCGCGATGACCGTGCCGCCCGAGGCGAGGATGGGTTCGATCGAGCCCTTCCAGGCGGCGGTCGCGGCATCCCACCTCCGGCGGCCCTCCCCGATCGCCTCCCGGAAGCGCGCGACGTAGAGCAGCGCGTAGTCGGTCGCGGCGCCGATGACGAGGATGAAGAGGATGCCCTGGACCTGACCGTTGAGGACGACGATCCCCGCCTTCGCGAGCCACCACACGCTCAGGAGGGCGACGCAGAGCGCGAACACCGAGGTCAGCAGCACGAGGATCGGCAGCAGCGGCGACCGGTAGACGACCACGAGGATGACGAACACGGCGCCGAGCGCGACGAGCAGCAGCAGGCCGTCGATGCCGGTGAAGCCGGTCGCGAGGTCGGCGGTGAAGCCGGCCGGACCCGTGACCCACGCCTCGAGGGAGTCCGGGGCGTCCGCCGCGACGAGCTCGCGCACCTCGCCGACGATGTCGGTGACCTCCGCCGAAGCGTCGATGGAGACGACCACCTGCGCCGCCTCGCCGTCCTCGGACGGGATGGCGGGCGAGACCTCGAGGACGCCCTCGAGCACACCGATCTCGTCGGCGACGGTCTGCACGCCCTCGAGGTCGGCGGCGTCGAGACTGCCGGTGCCCTCGAAGACGACGAGCGCCGGGATCGCGTCGCCGCCGAGGAAGTCGTCCAGGCGCTCCTGCACCTGCGTCGACTCGGCGCTCTGCGGCAGGAAGCTCGACTGATCGTTCGTCGAGACCTCCTCGACCTTGCCGAAATAGGGCCCGCCGATGGATCCCCCGGCGAGCCAGATGACCACGAGGACGAGCGGAAGCGCGATGCGCAGCCAGCGTGAGGATGTCGATGCGGATGACATATACCTAGCTTATCTAGATATACGCTTTTACAACAATCTCAGGATCGCAGGAAGAAGACGATCACCGAGGCGAGCACCGTCACGACGCCCAGCGCACCGCCGCCGACAGCCAGCCCCACCAGCAGTCGCAGGACGGGCGGACGCCTCGTGAACCGCATGCGATCGCGCCAGCCGTGGCGATACCAGATGCGCGCCGTGCCGCCTGCCCCGAGGTGATCGCGGTCGTGAGCAGACAGCTCTGCGGCGTTCACCTCGCCGGCGTCGTCGAGCCACCGCAGGGTGCGACCGTCCTCGTCGAGGTACGCGTCCGCGGGGAGCCAACTGCCGTCGGACGCCCACACGACGAGGACGGCGATCCCGAAGACGACGGCACCCCCGAAGCCCACCCACGAGAAGATCTCGAGAATCGCATCGAGGGCCTGTGTCACCCGTGTGTCCTCTGTTCTGGAGCCACCTAAGGGAATCGAACCCTTGACCTATTCATTACGAGTGAATCGCTCTGCCGTCTGAGCTAAGGTGGCGCGCTTCGCTCGCGCGTTGCACGATCATCGATCCTACAGGGTCCGAGGGGATGGTGCGAACGCGCCCCTATCCGGCATCGCAGCGGACGTCGCCGGTGGGCACCTCGCCGTCCTCGACGTACGCCACGACGGTCTCGTCGACGCAGGCGTTCCCCTTGTTGAACCCGGTGTGCCCCTCCCCCACCCGCGTGATCAGGATGCCGGAGCTCAGCTGCTCGGCCAGGGCCGCCGACCACTCGTAGGGGGTCGCGGGGTCGTTCGTGGTGCCGATGACGAGGATCGGCGCCGCCCCGTCGGCGGTGATCTCGCTGCGTGAGCCCGTGGGCGGGTAGGGCCATTCGTCGCAGAGGTCGACGTCGGAGCTCCAGTACGGCGCGAAGGTGGGCGCGTCCTCGGCGACCTGAGCCTCCGCCTCCGCGACGACGTCGGCCGGGTCGGCCGGGTAGTCCATGCAGTTGTACGCCGAGAACGCTTCCGTCGAGTTGTCGAGGTACGACCCGTCGTAGCGGTTGTAGTAGCGGTCGACGAGGGCGAACATCTCGTCGGGATCGCCTTCGAGGACCGCGGTGAGCGCCGACGAGAGCGTCGCCCAGCTGCCCTCGCTGTAGAGCGCCGAGATGATGCCCATCACGAGCGCGTCGGCCCCCAGCATCCGCCCGTCCGACGCCGGCAGCGGGGTTGCGTCGACGGCGGCGAGCGCGTCCTCCAGCTGCTGCTGCGCCGCGTCCTGCGCTCCGTCGAACGGGCAGTCCGAGCCGGCGAGGCACCAGGCCAGATAGGCGTCGAGCGCGGATTGGAAACCGGCGGCCTGTCGCGCGCCGACGATCGCGCCCGGGATCGACGGGTCGAGTCCGCCGTCGAGGACGACGCGGCCGACGTTCTGCGGGAAGAGCTTCGCGTACGTCGCGCCGAGGAACGATCCGTACGAGTATCCGAGGTAGGCGAGCTTCTCGTCGCCGAGCACAGCGCGCATGAGGTCGAGGTCGCGGGCCGCGTTCTCGGTGGTGATGAAGGGCAGGATGCCGCCGCTGTTCGCGTCGCAGGCGCGGGCGAACGCGGCGGCCGACTGCCGCTGCTCGCCGGCGCGCTCGGGCGTTCCGCGCGGGGCGGCGGGGATGTCGAAGAGGTACCGGTCCATCGCGGCGGCGTCGAGGCAGCGCACCGCCGTGGAGCGTCCGACCCCGCGCGGATCGAAGCCGACGACGTCGTACGACTGCAGCAGCTCGGGCCCGACGGCGAAACCCGCCGACTGCCGGACCATGTCGACGCCGCTCGCACCCGGTCCGCCGGGGTTGACGAACAGCGACCCCTTCGACTCGCCGTTCGAGGCGACGCGGACGATGACGGCGAGGTCGAGGTCGCCGGCGTCCGGGTCGGTCCAGTCGCGCGGCGCGGTGATCGTGCCGCAGAAGTAGCCCCCGTCGTCGAAGCCGGTGCACTGCTCCCACGCGACGTCCTGGCCGTAGTAGTCCTCGAAGCCGGCGGGGGCGCCGGAGACCACCGGCGCGCGGTCGGGGGCGACGGGCGTCCTCGGGGTGCAGCCGGCGAGCATCGCCGCGAGACCGGCCGCCAGGACGGCGGCCGCCGCGCGGCGGAGCACGCCGCGGATCACGCCGCGCGCCCCGTCGCGACGGTGATCAGCATGCTCTCGAGGGCCAGGGCGGGGGCGGCATTGCCCTGCAGGTTGGTGCGCGTGAGCGCGATGGCGTCGAGGACGGTCAGGGTGTGCTGCGGCGTCCACGCCGCCGCGAGCGCCTCGATGTCGGGCGTGAGCTCGCGGTTGATGAGCTCGGTCTCGCGGCCGAACTGCCGCATGAGCGTGTCGCGGTAGAGCGACTCGAGGTCGGTCAGCACCCGGTCGATCCCGTCGCGCAGGCTGCGGGTCGCGCGCCGTTTCTGCTCGTCCTCGAGGGCGCTGACCTGGCTGCGCACGGCGGGAGGCACGGCGCTGCCCGGAGCGACCCCGAGCGTGCGCAACAGCGCCTCGCGCTCGCTCTCGTCGCGTTCCGCGGTGAGCGCCTTCGCGTCGTCGGTCGCGGACTGCACGATCGTGGCCGCGACCTCGACCGCGTCGCCGACACCGCGCACGCGGAGCACCGCGCGGAGGGTGCGCTCGCGACGCTCACGGGATGCCGCATCCGTCGCCAACCGCTGCGCCATGCCGATGTGGCGCTGTGCGAGCCGGGCCGACTGCTCGGCCACGGTGTCATCGACGCCCGTCCGCTGGACGATGAGCCGGGCCACGTCGGCGACGTCGGGCTCGCGCAGCCGCAGAATGCGCACGCGCGAGCGGATCGTGGGGAGCAGATCCGCGTCGCTCGGCGCGCAGAGGATCCAGACAGTCTGCTCGGGCGGCTCCTCGAGGGCCTTCAGCAGGACGTTGCTCGTCCGCTCGACCATGCGGTCGGCGTCCTCCATGACCATGACCCGGTAGCGCCCGAGCGACGGCGAGAAGTAGGACCGTTCGACGAGCGAGCGCGCCTCTTTGATCGAGATGATGACGCCCTCGGTGCGGAGGGCCGCGAGGTCGGGGTGGGTCCGCGCCATGACCTGCCGCATCGCGTTCTCGTCGCCCGGCTCGGCGATGAGCGCCGCCGCGAACGCATACGCGAGGGTCGACCGGCCTGATCCCGGTGGTCCGGTGATGAGCCACGCGTGCGCCAGCTGGGAGGGGTCGGATGCCGCGGCCCGCAACTGCGCGACGGCCTCGTCCTGACCCCAGACCTCGCCCCACGGGAGCACGTCGGTGGAGGCGGTCATGCCGTTCAGCCTACGAGGTGCCGGGGACGCTCAGGACAGGTGCGGGGCGATGCGGGAGCGGATCTCCGCCGCGATCTCGTCGATCGCCCGCGTCGCGTCGACGACGAGGAAGCGGTCCGGATCGGCTTCCGCGAGCGCGAGGAACGCCGCGCGCACGCGCTCGTGGAACGCGCTCTTCTCGGCTTCGAGCCGGTCGAACGGCTTGTCGGCGGCATCCAATCGTCCGCGCGCCGTCGCCGGATCGACATCCAGCAGAACCGTGATGTCGGGGAGCGCACCCTCCGTGGCCCACAGCGAAAGGTCGCGGATCTCCCCTCCGTCGAGCACGCGGCCGGCGCCCTGATAGGCGACCGAGCTGTCGAGGTAGCGGTCCTGGAGGACGACGTCGCCGCGCTCGATCGCCGGCCGCACGAGGGTCGCGACGTGGTGGGCGCGGTCGGCGGCGTAGAGGAGCGCTTCGGCGCGCGGCGCGATGTCGCCGCGGTGGTGCAGGACGATGTCGCGGATGAGGACGCCGACGTCGGTGCCGCCGGGTTCGCGCGTGCGCACGACCCGGCGACCCTGCTCGCGGAGCCACTGCTCCAGCAGGGCCGCCTGCGTCGTCTTGCCCGAGCCGTCACCCCCCTCGAGGGTGATCCACAGCCCGGAGGTCACTTCTTCTTCGCCGCCGGCTTGCGCGCCGCGGGCTTGCGGGTCGTGCGCTTGGGCGCCGGCCCTTTGGCCCGCTTGTCGGCGAGCATCTGCACGGCGACCTCGAAGGTGATGTCGTCGGGCGTCTGACCGCGCGGGATCGTCACGTTGGTCGTGCCGTCGGTGACGTAGGCCCCGAAACGGCCGTCCTTGATGCGGATCGGCTTGCCACTGACCGGGTCGGCCTCGAACTCCTTCAGCGAGGTCGCGGCGCGGTTGGCGTACTTCGGCTGCGAGTAGATCTCGAGGGCCTGCTCGAGCGTGATGTCGAAGATCATGTCCTCGCTCGCGATGCTGCGCGAGTCGGTGCCCTTCTTGATGTACGGACCGTACGGACCGTTCTGGGCCGTGATGACGGTGCCGGACTCGGGGTCGACACCCACTTCGCGCGGCAGCGACAGGAGCTTCAGCGCGGTCGCGAGGTCGATCGTCTCGGGCGACATGCTCTTGAACAGCGAGGCGCGCTTGGGCTTGGGCGCGACGGCCTTCTTCGCGCCGCGCTTGGGCTTCGCGTCCTCGGCCGGCGCCTCCTCCTCGGGCAGCGCCTCTTCGAGGTAGGGCCCGAAACGACCGTCCTTGATGACGATGTCGCGGCCGTTCTCGGGGTTCTGCCCGAGAACACGGTCGCCGCCGACGGGCGCCTCGATGAGCTCCTGCGCCTTCTCGGGCGTGAGCTCGTCGGGTGCGAGGTCGTCGGGGACGTTGATGCGCCGCGGCGTCTCGGGGTCGTCGCCCGGGACCTCGAGGTACGGACCGTAGCGGCCGAAGCGGAGCACCGCGACGTCGCCGATCCTGGTGGAGTTGATCTCGCGCGCGTCGATGTCGCCCAGGTTGTCGACGATGTTGCGGAGGCCGACGTGGTCCTCGGAGCCGAAGTAGAACTCGCGCAGCCAGGCGGCGCGGTTCTGCTCGCCCCGGGCGATCGCGTCGAGGTCGTCCTCGAGCGCGGCGGTGAAGTCGTAGTCGACGAGATCGGCGAAGTGCTCCTCGAGCAGCCGCACGATGCTGAACGCGAGCCAGCTGGGGACGAGCGCCTGGCCGCGCTTGGACACGTAGCCGCGGTCGAGGATGACGTCGATGATGCTCGCGAAGGTCGAGGGACGGCCGATGCCGCGCTCCTCGAGCGCCTTGACGAGCGACGCCTCGGTGTAGCGGGGCTTGGGGCTCGTCGCGTGGCCCTTCGGCTCGACGTCGGTCAGCCGCAGTGCGTCGCCGACGGCGAGCGCCGGCAGCGACTGGTCGTCGGTGCGGTCGTTGTCGTGGCGCTTCTCGTCGCGACCCTCCTCGTACGCGTCGAGGAAGCCCTTGAACGTGTAGACGGTGCCGGATGCCGTGAACGTCGCGGTGCGACCGGCGGCATCCGCGTCGATTGCGACGGTCGTCGTCTCATACTTCGCGTCGGCCATCTGGCTGGCGACGGTGCGCTTCCAGATCAGGTCGTACAGGCGCAGCTCGTCGCGGTCGAGGCCGGAGGTGACCTCCTTGGGCGTGCGGAAGTGCTCGCCCGAAGGACGGATCGCCTCGTGCGCTTCCTGCGCGTTCTTCGCGTTGTTGCGGTAGCTGCGGGGGTTGGCGGGCACGGCCTTGTCGCCGTACAGCGCGACGGCCTGCGTGCGCGCCGCGGTGACCGCCTGGGCCGACAGGGCGGTCGAGTCGGTACGCATATAGGTGATGTACCCCTTCTCGTAGAGCCGCTGCGCGACGCCCATGGCGTGCTTGGCGCTCATCGAGAGCTTGCGACCGGCCTCCTGCTGGAGGGTCGAGGTCGTGAACGGGGGCTTGGGGCTGCGTGTGCCGGGCTTTGCCTCGACGCTGACGACGGATGCCGCGCCCGACGCCTCGAGCGCTGCGGCCAGCTCGCGCGCCTGGTCCTCGCTGAGGACGACGACGGCCTTCTTCAGCGCACCGGTGTCGTCGAAGTCGGTGCCGCGCGCCAGAGGGGCGCCGTCGAGGCGGGCGAGGCGGATCGCGAACGAGTCCGACCCCTTCACGGCGGTCGAGTCGACGTCCCAGTACGAGGCGGACACGAACGCCATGCGCTCGCGCTCGCGCTCGACGACCATGCGGGTCGCGGCGGACTGCACGCGCCCGGCGCTCGTGCCCTGACCCACCTTGCGGCGTGTGACGTCCGAGACGTCCCAGCCGTAGAGGCGGTCGAGAATGCGCCGCGTCTCCTGCGCGTCGACGAGGGCGTGATCGAGCTCGCGGGTGTTCTTCACCGCGGCCTGGATCGCGTCCTTCGTGATCTCGTGGAAGACCATGCGCTTGACGGGGACCTTGGGCTTCAGGGTCTCGAGCAGGTGCCACGCGATGGCTTCGCCCTCGCGGTCCTCATCGGTGGCGAGCAGGAGTTCGTCGGCGTTCTTCAGGGCGCGCTTGAGCTCGGCGACCGTCTTCTTGCCGCGGTCGCTCTCCACATAAAGAGGAGTGAAGTCGTTCTCGATGTCGATGGAGTACTTGCCGACGGAGGTCTTCTTCAGATCCGCCGGGATGTCCTTCTTGTCGGCGAGGTCGCGGATGTGCCCGACCGAACTCATGACCTCGTATCCGTCACCCAGGTATCCCTGGATCGAGCGCATCTTCGTCGGCGACTCGACGATGACGAGCTTCTTGCCCTGTGCCACGTGGGGTCCTTTCTTCGTTGCACACCATACACACCGCGTTGTCAAGAGCACGCTGGGAGCGGTTGCGGTCCGGCGCGTCACCCGGCGCCGGGCGGCGGGCCCGCGCGGGCGCGCGCCCGCGCGTCCAGGGGGCCGACGCCGATCGAGACCTCGATCGTGACGATGAGGCCGTCGATGCGACACGCGGATACCGACGCGCCCACGCGCGAGGCGACGTCCGCGGCGCGTGCGCACGGTTCGCCGGGAACGAGGCCCGACGCGGTGTCGGCGGCCGCCAGGGCTGCGGCGTCGGCGGCTCCCGCGGCGCGCGCGGCGGTCGCCGCCGCCCCTCCGGCTGCGAGGAAGCCGACCGCGAGCGTCGCCGTGACCGCCAGGACGCCGACGGTCGTCGCCGATCCTGCCATCAGTCCCCCTCCGGTGCGGGCAAAGCGCACGACGACGCGCGCAGGTCGGGCAGCGGCAGCGGGACCCCCGACGCCGCGGTCAGATCGACGCAGACGAGGTCGCCGTCCCGGCGGGTCCCGACCTCGGCGCCCGAGGCGAGGGCGCGCGCGGCGGCGACCACCCGATCGGCGGGCTCCTCCCGAGCGGCCAGACGCGCCGCCTGCGCGGCGGCGTGCTCGAGCCGCACCTGCCGACCGCCCACGGAGAGCGCCGAGACCGCGAGCACGAGCACGAGGACGACGGCGGGGACGGTCACGGCGAACTCCGCCGCGACCGATCCCCGCTCGTCGCGCCTCATGAGACGGTCAGGGCGCGCCGGACCAGGTCGGTGAGGATGCCGCGCACCTCGTCCGAGCGCATGATGATGACGAGCAGGCCCGCGAAGGCGACCGCCGCCATCGTCGCGATGGCGTATTCGGCAGTCGCCGCGCCGGTCTCGTCGGCGAACAGTTCCGCCGCGCGACGGCGGGTCAGGGTGGGCAGGTCGTGGGATGTCATGATCTCCTCCGATGTGGGTTGTGGATGTGGTTGCGGGCACGTCTGGGGCTCACAGCGTGAGCGGGGTCGTGGTGAGGACCGAGAGCAGCATCGGGCCGACCCCGAGGAGCAGGAACGCGGGGAGGGTGCAGACCCCGAGCGGCAGCAGGAGCCGCCCGGACAGGGCGGCGGCGCGCAGCCGACCCTCCGTCCGTGCCGCCTGACGGCGGGCCGCGGCATCCGCTCGCAGCAGTTCGACAGCGGGGGCGCCGGCGGAGCGGGAGAGCGCGAGCACCGCGCCCGTCTCGCTCGACGGCGCGAGGCCCGACGCCGCCGCCGCGACCTCGATCGCGCGCGGGATGGAGACGCCGCCCGAGAGCGCGATCGCGATCACCTCCGCATCGAGCCCCGGGATGTCCTCTCCCGGCTGCGCCCGGGCGACGAGGGCGCGGGTCCACCGGTGGGTCAGGAGCATCAGCGACCCTCCGGCCACGAGACACACGGCGCCCGCCGGCGTGGCGAGGGCCGCGAACGGGTCGAACCCGAGCGCCGCGCCCAGCCCCAACGCGACGAGGGGCAACCACGCGATGAGGCGGGCCGTCGTCTGCGGCTCGGCGAGCGCCGTGCGCACGTCGTCGCGCGCCTGATGGGCGTCGCGGAGCGCCTCGGCGAGGCCGCGCAGGCTCGCCGCCAGGGGCGCCCCGACGACGGTCGCGACCTGCCACGCCACCCCGATCTGGCGCCATGCCTCACCGCGTTCGGTGAGAGCGGATGCCGGCGGATCCCCTGCGTCGAGGCGGGCGCAGACCGCGCCGGCGGTGTCGTCCCCCGCCGCGGCCAGGTGGCGCCAGGCCGCGCCCGGCGCGATGCCGGCCTGCAGCAGGACCGCGAGACGCTGGACGACGGCGGCGACCGCTGCCGCGTCGGGTGCCGCCGCGGCATCCGCTCTCCTCCGGCGCCTCACGGGAGGTCCTCCACGCCGAGCCGGTCGCTGCGCACGACGGGACGCGCGATCCCGGTCACGCGCCGCACCCCGTCACGACCCCGCTCGATGTGCACGATCGCGCCGATCGCGCTGGCGGTCTGCCGCGCGAGCGCCCGGTCGTCCATGCCGGCGAGGGCGCCGAGCGCTTCGAGGCGCGCGGGCACGTCGGCGATCCCGCTCGCGTGGACGGTGCCCGCGCCGCCGTCGTGTCCCGTGTTGAGCGCGGTCAGCAGTTCGCGGACCTCCTCACCGCGACACTCCCCCACCACGAGACGATCCGGCCGCATCCGCAGCGCCTCGCGCAGCAGGCGCCCGAGCGCGATCGCCCCGACGCCCTCGAGGTTCGCCTGCCGCGCCTCGAGGCGGACGTGGTGCGGGTGGGCGATGCGCAGCTCCGCGACGTCCTCGATCGTGACGATCCGTTCCGACACCGGGACCCGCCCGAGGAGCGCGGCGAGCAGCGTCGTCTTGCCGGCGCCGGTGGCCCCCGTCACGAGGATGTTCGCCCGCTCGTCGACGAGTCTCTCGAGGCGTGCGCCCGTCGCGGCGTCGAAGGTGCCGCGACGGCCCAGCTCGTCGAGGTCGGCCATGCCGGTCCCGGGCAGCCGGATCGAGATCGTCGCGCCCGTGCAGGCGATGGGCGGCAGGACCGCGTGCACCCGCACCCCGTGCTCCCACCGGACGTCGGCACACGGCGTCGCGTCGTCGAGGTGCCGCCCTCCCAGCGCGATCAGCCCGACGGCGAGCTCGCGGACGGCCTCCTCGTCGAGGCGCCAGTCCGGGATCCGTTCCGCTCCCCCACCCCGGTCCACGTACAACCCCTGCGTGCCGTTGACGAAGACGTCGGTCACCTCGGGGTCGGCGAGGTAGCGCCGCAGCGGTGCGACGACGGGATGCGGCGGCACCGGGCGCGGCTCGGCGGACGCCGTGCGGCCCCGCGGAGCGACGATGAACGGATGCGGCATGCCCGAGACGCTAGGCGCGGCGACGGGGGCGCCGCGGCGGCCGTCGGGCAGCGGTGGAGGACCGCGTCCGCACTCGAGGTGTGAAGGAATCGGCGCACCCCGCCCGGGAAAAGGAGAAGGGCGGCACCCATTTGGGGGGAAGGGTGCCGCCCACGCGACCGCGCTTCAGGGGGGATCAGCGGGGCCGCGAAGCCGAATCGATGTTCGGGCGTTAACGATCTTACGCTCATCGGCGGAGTGCACGTTCACAGACACTCGATGGTTGCCACGCACCCACTATCGGCGGTAGTAGACGACGACGAGCGATCCTAGAGTGACCGCATCGCAGGACGAGGCCACGACGGCCCGACGCAAAGGAGCGCCGCATGAGCAGCCAGATCGACCACCTCCTCACCGAGACCCGCCGCTTCGCGCCGTCCGCGGAGTTCGCGGCCCAGGCCAACGCCCACGCCGACCTGTACGAGGCCGCCGCGCAGGATCGCGAGGCCTTCTGGGCCGAGCAGGCGCGTGCCCTCCACTGGGACACTCCGTTCACGAAGACCCTGGACTGGTCGAACCCGCCGTTCGCCACCTGGTTCGAGGACGGCGAACTGAACGTCGCCTACAACTGCCTCGACCGGCATGTCGAGGCGGGCCTCGGCGACCGCGTCGCCCTGCTCTGGGAGGGCGAGCCCGGCGACGAGCGCCGGGTGACCTACGCGGAGCTCACCGACGAAGTCAAGCGCCTCGCGAACGTCCTGACCGAGCTCGGCGTCGAAGCCGGGGACCGCGTCGCCATCTACCTGCCGATGATCCCCGAGGCCGTCGCCTCGATGCTCGCCGTCGCCCGCATCGGCGCGATCCACTCGGTCGTCTTCGGCGGGTTCTCCGCCGACAGCCTGCGCTCGCGCATCGACGACGCCGGCGCGAAGCTCGTCATCACGAGCGACGGCGGCTACCGCAAGGGCAAGGTGTCCCCCCTCAAGCCCGCCGTCGACCAAGCGCTCGCCGACCGCGGCCACGGCCCGCAGGAGACCGTCGAGCACGTCCTCGTCGTCAAGCGCACCGACAACGAGGTGAGCTGGCAGGACGGGCGCGACCTGTGGTGGCACGACCTCGTGCCCGCGGCATCCGCTGATCACGTTGCGCAGCCGTTCCCGGCTGAGAACCCGCTCTTCATCCTCTACACGTCGGGGACGACCGGTAAGCCGAAGGGCATCCTGCACACGAGCGGCGGCTACCTCACGCAGGCCGCCTTCACGAACAAGGTCGTGCACGACCTGCACGCCGAGACCGACGTCTACTGGTGCACGGCCGACATCGGCTGGATCACCGGGCACACCTATGTCACATACGGTCCGCTCGCCAACGGCGCGACGCAGGTGATCTACGAGGGGACGCCCGACACCCCGCATCCGGGCCGCTGGTGGGAGATCGTCGCGAAGTACGGCGTGACGATCCTCTACACGGCCCCGACGGCGATCCGGTCGTTCATGAAGCTCGGCCGCAGCATCCCCGAGCAGCACGACCTGTCCTCGCTGCGCCTGCTCGGCAGCGTGGGCGAGCCCATCAACCCCGAGGCGTGGATGTGGTACCGCCACGTGATCGGCGGCGACACGGCGCCGATCGTCGACACATGGTGGCAGACCGAGACGGGCGCGATCATGGTGTCGGCGCTCCCCGGCATCACCGAGACGAAGCCGGGCAGCGCGCAGGTGCCCCTCCCGGGCATCAGCCTCGACGTCGTCGACGAGAAGGGTCACGTCGTCGGCAACGGCAACGGCGGCCTCCTCGTGCTGACCGAACCGTGGCCGAGCATGCTGCGCGGCATCTGGGGCGACCCCGAGCGGTTCAAGGAGACCTACTGGGACAAGTTCGCCGACCTGGGCTACTACTTCGCCGGGGACGGCGCCCGCCTCGACGAGGACGGCGACGTGTGGTTCCTCGGACGCGTCGACGACGTCATGAACGTCTCGGGGCACCGGCTGTCGACGACCGAGATCGAGTCGGCCCTCGTCGGCAACGAGGCCGTCGCCGAGGCCGCAGTTGTCGGCGCGTCCGATGAGACGACCGGCCAGGCGGTGGTGGCGTTCTGCGTCATCAAGGAGTCGTACATGAAGGCGCACTCGCTCGACGGCCTCGTCGACACGCTGCGCGTGTGGGTCGGCGAGCAGATCGGCCCCATCGCGAGGCCGCGCGACGTCTACATCGTCACGGAACTCCCCAAAACCCGCAGCGGCAAGATCATGCGCCGCCTGCTGCGCGACGTGGCGGAAGGGCGCGAGGTGGGTGACACCACGACCCTCGCCGACACGATGGTCATGTCCACCATCAAGGGGCAGGTCACGAAGAAGTAGCGCGGCCGGCAGCCCGGTCGATCAGGCGTGCGAGAACACGACCTCGACTTCGACCGGGCTGTCGAGCGGCAGCACGGGCACACCGACGGCGGAGCGCGCGTGACGGCCGGCGTCGCCGAAGATCTCGCCCAGCACGCTGCTCGCGCCGTTGATCACGACGGGCTGGCCGGTGAACTCGGGGACGGATGCCACGAATCCCGTCACCTTCAGGACGCCGGTCAGCCGGTCGACACCGCCCACGGCGGCCGCGGCGGCGGCGATGGCGTTGAGCGCGCACTGGCGCGCGAGCGCGGCGGCGTCGTCCGCGGAGACGAGGCCCTCACCCTCGCCCACCTTCCCGGTGGCCGGGAGCGCGCCGTCGACCATGGGGAGCTGCCCCGCCGTGTAGACGAGGTCGCCGTGCACCTTGGCCGGGATGTACGCCGCCAGCGGCGGGACGACGGAGCCGAGCTCGATGCCCAGCTCGGCGAGTCGCGCGGAGACCGACATCAGCCCTGCCCGAACTGCCGGGCGGCCTGAGCCGCGGCATCCAGTCCGGCGTTGGCGGAGCCGTCGCCGCCCGAGGGGCGCTTGAAGTAGCCGACGAGGCCGCCCTCGGGGCCGGTCACCACCTGCACGAGCTCCCACCCCTGCTTGCCCCAGTTGTTGAGGATCGCGGCGGTGTTGTGGATGAGCAGGGGCGTGGTCATGTACTCCCACGTGGTCATGCGGTGCTCCCGGAGGTCGAGGCGGGGCGGCCCAGACGGGCGCGACGACGGGAGCGTCACCGAGGCGTCACCCAGCTATCTCCCTTACGATCAGCCTATGCCCCACTCGAAACGCACGGCCACCGGTGTGCTCGGAGGCCTGTTGGGCCTCATCGGTCTGAGCACTGTGGCCGCTCTCCTCGTCACGGCGACCATCACTCCCGCGATCGCCGTCTCCGGCTACGCCGCGACGAGCGCGATCAAGATGTTCGAGAACATGCCGAGCTACCTCAAGATCGAGAAGCTCATGCTGCCGACGACGATCTACGCGAAGGACGACGAGGGCAAGGACGTCAAGCTCACCGAGTTCTACGATCAGAACCGCATCCCGGTCACCTTCGACCAGGTGAACCCGGTGATGTACGACGCGATCCTCTCGAGTGAGGACAAGAACTTCTACACGCACGGCGGCGTCGACCTGCTCGGCACGCTGAGCGCGCTCGCCCGCAACGCGAGCTCCGGCTCGAACCGCGGTGGATCCTCGATCACCCAGCAGTACGTCAAGAACGTCCTGCAGCAGACCTGCGAGGCGAAGGCCGTCGGTACCGAGCAAGTTCAGGCCTGCTACAAGGAGTCCACCGCAAACACAGGCACGGCGGGCTACCAGCGCAAAATCCAGGAGATGCGCTACGCCATCCAGCTCGAGAAGGAGTACTCGAAGGACGACATCCTCCTCGGTTACCTCAACATCGCGCACTTCGGCGGGACTGTCTATGGCATCGGCGCGGCCGCGCGGCACTACTTCGACACCACGCCCGACAAGCTGACCATCGGTCAGGCGGCAGTGATCGCCGGCATGGTGCAGGAGCCCAACACGCTCCGCATCGACCGGCCCGACGGCTCGACGACGACCAGCGACGGCACGCCTGTCAACGGCGCCGGTGACGGTTACAAGCTGAGCAAGGCGCGTCAGGTCTACGTTCTCGACCGCCTCCTCGAGGATAAGAAGATCACGCAGGCCGAGCACGATGAAGCTGTCGCCGCACCCATCGAGCCGCAGATCACGTCGCGTCCGCAGGGGTGTTCCGAGGCTGAGGGGGCCGAATTCTTCTGCGCGTACGTCACGTCGATCATTCGCGGCGACAAGGCATTCGGTGAGAGCGAGGCGGACCGCATCGCGGCGCTGCGTCGTGGCGGGCTGAGCGTCTACACGACGCTCGACCTATCCCTGCAGGAGGCCGCGAACGAGGCAATCTCGGTGGTGCCCGCCAGCGTCGATTACATGGACCTCGGTGCCTCGGGCGTCCAGGTCGAGGTGGGCACGGGTCGTGTGCTCTCGATGGTGCAGAACCGCCCGTGGGCGGATCAGGCCGACGACAAGACGAGCACCCAGGTCAACTACAACGTTCCCGTGAAGAACGGCGGCGGCGGTCACTCCGCGGGCTCGACCTACAAGGTGTTCAGCCTCATCAACTGGATGCAGCAGGGTCACTCGGTCAACGAGATGCTCAACGGACGCGTCGGCACCAAGACGGTGCAGACGTGCGACGGTGCGACGCAGACCGTTTACACCGGTGAGGGCACCGGACCCGACGGCCAGCCTCGGATCGGCAACTTCGAGCGCAACCGGGGCTACACCGGCACCGTCGCCCGCTTCACGAAGGACTCGCTGAACTCCGGTTTCCTGGCGATGGCGGAGAAGATCCCGGTCTGCACGACGAACAAGTTGGCGGGCGACCTGGGAGTGACGCTCGGCAACGGCCAGCCGCTCGACCAGAACAACAACCCCTACGACGTCCTCGGCTCGCAGGATGTCGCGCCCATCGACATGGCGAACGCGTACGCCGCGATCGCCTCGAACGGCACGCTCTGCGCCGCGAAGGCCATCGACCGCGTCGTCGACGCGGACGGCGAGGAGCAGCCGATCCCCGACACGAAGTGCGAGCGCAAGCTCAGCGAGGACGTCGCGGCAACTGCGGCCTACGTCCTGCAGAGCGTGATGACCGGGAGCGGAACCGGTAGCGGTGCGCGCACGTTCGACGGTGTTCCGATCTTCGGCAAGACCGGCATCCACCAGTTCCTCCACACGTGGATGATCGGCTCGAGCACCGAGGTCACCACCGCGGTCTGGGTCGGCAACGTCAAGGGCCAGGAGCGCCTCGAGAACCACTACGAGAGCGGCTACCGCCTCTCCCGCATCCGCAACTCGATCTGGCCCGCCATGCAGCGCGCCGCGAACGAGGAGTTCGGCGGGTCGGAGTTCCCCGAGCCGTCGACGGAACTCACCAAGCGCAGCTACGCGCGGCTTCCGAGCGTGATCGGCCTGGACGTCGACGCCGCGACCGAGCGGATCGAGGACGCCGGCTTCAGCGTCGTCGTCGGCAAGCCCGTCTCCTCGCCCGAGGCCGAGGGCACGATCGTGTCCCAGACGCCCGGCGCGGGCCGCGTCGTCTCGGGCACGACGGTCACCATCAACCCGAGTGACGGCGAAGGCGTCGTGGTCCCGGGTGTGAGCGGCACCCCGGAGCAGGCGGCGCGGGCACTGTCCGACGCCGGCTTCCGCAACGTCGCGCAGACGTGCGAGGACAACGACGGCGCGCCCGCAGAGGGTGTCGTCACCGGCACGGATCCCGCCGCCGGCGAGACCGTGAGCCGCGACGCCACGATCACCATCGAGTACCAGTCCTCCGACTGCGACGGCAACGGTGACGGTGACGGCGGCGGCAACGGGGGCGGCGGCAACGGCCGCGGCAACGGCAACGGCAACGGCAACGGTCCGTGAGGCCGGCTGGTCACACCGCCCTCACCGCGCTCGGCGCGGTGGGGGCGGTCGGCGTCGCCGCCGGCGTCTGGGGCGTCGGGATCGAGCGGTACCTCTTCACGCTTCGGCGTCATGAGCTGGCCGTCCTGCCGCCGGGGAGCCCCTCGGTCACCGTCCTCCACCTGTCCGACGCCCACATGGCGCCGTGGCAGCACCGAAAGCAGCGCTGGATCGCCGACATCGCCGACCGCATCCAACCCGACCTCGTCGTGAACACGGGCGACAACCTGGGGCACGTCGACGGTCTCCGCGGCATCCGGGCGGCGTTCGCGCCCCTCCGAGGCGTGCCCGGCTTCTTCGTGCACGGGTCGAACGACAAAGTCGCCCCCAGCGCCCGCAACCCGCTCAAATACCTCTTCGGCCCGTCGGGACCGCAGAACCACGAGTCCTTCACCCCGTCGCTCGACACCGACGCCCTCGACGACTACCTGACGGGTCTCGGCGAGACGCTCATCGACAACACTGCCGCGAGCATCCGCGTCGGCGGTGCCCGCATCGACGGCTTCGGGGTCGACGACGCGCACCGCGACTTCGACGACCTCGATGCCTCCTCCGACGCGCTCCGCGCCCTCGGCGGCGGCGCAGACGTCCGCCTGGGGGTCACGCACGCTCCCTACCGGCGGGTGCTGGACGCGTTCACGGATGCCGGTGCCGACCTCCTCATCGGCGGGCACACGCACGGCGGCCAGGTCCGCATCCCCTTCGCGAAGAAGGCGCTCGTGTCGAACTGCGACATCCCGCTCGAGAAGGCGCGCGGGCTCAGCTCGTGGACGCACGACGGACGCACGGTGCCGCTGAACGTCAGCGCCGGCCTCGGCCACTCGATCTACGCACCCGTGCGCTTCGCGTGCCGACCCGAGGCATCCGTCCTCGTCCTCCGCGCCCGACGCGCCGACGATTCGCCCGACGGGCGGTCGGCAGGGTAAGCTTGGAGGGTTGCCACGGGGTGTGGCGCAGCTTGGTAGCGCGCGTCGTTCGGGACGACGAGGCCGCAGGTTCAAATCCTGTCACCCCGACCGCAGAGAGGCTCCGCCGGACACCGGCGGGGCCTTTCGCATCCCTCCTCGGAGGGGCCATCGCACCTTCCACGGAACCGGAGCACCATGACCTCTCCCCGCCTCGTCGCCTTCGACCTCGACGACACGCTCGCACCGTCCAAGACCGCGATCGACCCGCGGATGGGTGAGCTCCTCTTGCGCCTCGCCGCGCGCGTCGAGGTCGCGATCATCTCGGGTGGGCAGCTGCAGCAGTTCCAGACGCAGGTGGTGGAGAAGCTGCCCGACGCGGATGCCGCGACCCTCGCGCGCCTGCACCTGATGCCCACGTGCGGCACGCAGTACTACCGCCTCACCGCGGACGGCATCGAGACGGTCTACGCCCTCTCCCTCACCGACGACGAGAAGTCGCGCGCCCTCGCTGCGGTCGAGGAGGAGGCCAGGCGCCTCGGCCTCTGGGAGAGTGAGACGTGGGGCCCCATCCTCGAGGACCGCGGCTCCCAGATCACGTTCTCGGCCCTCGGTCAGTCGGCGCCCCTCGATGCCAAGACCGCGTGGGATCCGACGGGCGAGAAGAAGAACGCACTGCGCGACGCGGTGGCCGCCCGCATCCCGGACCTCGAGGTCCGCTCCGGCGGGTCCACCTCGGTCGACATCACGCACCGGGGCATCGACAAGGCCTACGGCATGCGCA
Source organism: Microbacterium sp. ARD31 (assembly GCF_031844425.1). Classification (NCBI taxonomy): domain Bacteria; kingdom Bacillati; phylum Actinomycetota; class Actinomycetes; order Micrococcales; family Microbacteriaceae; genus Microbacterium; species Microbacterium sp. ARD31. Next base: position 528,708 of record NZ_JAUZVE010000003.1, on the reverse strand, counting down.
AGCTGGCCGAGCAGACCGGCATCCCCCTCGACGACATGCTGTTCGTGGGCGACCGCCTCGACGAGCACGGCAACGACTACCCCGTCCTCGCGATGGGCGTGACCTGCCACGCCGTCGAGGGCTGGGAGGACACTGCCGCCTACCTCGACGAGCTGATCCCGACCCTGCCGGCCCGCTGAGCCGCCTCAGCGCAGCCTGCCGCCCGACTCGCGCAGGTAGCACCGGGCGCACATCGACTCGTACGTGACGCGGTCGGCGGACAGTTCGTCGATCGCGACCTGGTCGCCGTCGAAGACGAACCGGCCCCCGACGAGGCGCGCGTTGAACAGCGCCTTGCTGCCGCAGCGGCAGATGGTCTTCAGCTCTTCCAGGCTGTGGGCGAGCTCCATGAGTCGCGCCGAGCCCGGGAATGCCCGCGTCTGGAAGTCGGTGCGGATGCCGTAGGCGAGGACGGGGATGCCGTCGTTCACCGCGATCCGCAGCAGGTCGTCGATCTGATCGGGCACGAGGAACTGGGCCTCGTCGATCAGCAGGCACGCGACGTCGGTGCGCGTGTCGGGGACGAGCGCCGCCTCGGCCTCGAGCTGCACCCGCCGGCGATGCTCCGCGAACAGCGCGCGGGCGTCGTCGTCCGGCCCGATGAGGAAGTCGACCTTGCGCTCGACGCCCAGCCGGCTGGAGATCTGGTCAGCGCCCTTGGTGTCGATCTCGGGCTTGGCCAGCAGCACGTGCTGCCCGCGCTCCTCGTAGTTGAAGGCGGCCTGCAGCAGCGCCGTCGACTTGCCCGAGTTCATCGCGCCGTAGCGGAAGTAGAGCTTCGCCACGGATGCGTCTCAGGCGTTGATCTTGAGGGCAGCCGCGGTCGTCTGCAGGATCTCGCGCGCCGTCTCCGGTGCGTCGTTGAGCGTCCGACCGTACGTGGGGATGAGCTCCTTGAGGGTCGGCTCCCACGCCGGCAGGCGGTCGGCGAAGCAGGTCTTCAGCAGACCCAGCATGATCGACGCGGCCGTGGAGGCGCCCGGCGAAGCGCCCAGCAGTCCTGCGATGGAGCCGTCGGCGGAGCTGACGACCTCGGTGCCGAACTGCAGCACGCCGCCCTTCTTGGGGTCCTTCTTCATGACCTGCGCGCGCTGACCGGCCTGCAGGAGCTCCCAGTCCTCATCGCGAGCGCTGGGCATGAAGTCGCGGAGCGAGTCGACCTTCTTCGCGTGACCCTTGAGGAGCTCGCTGACGAGGTACTTGATGAGACCGGGGTTGTCGATCGCGACCTTGAGCATCGGGAGGATGTTGCCGGGGCGCACCTGGGCGATGATGTCGGTCATCCGACCGTTCTTGAGGAACTTCGGGCTGAACGTCGCGAACGGGCCGAACAGCAGGGATGCCTCACCGTCGACGACGCGGGTGTCGAGGTGCGGCACCGACATGGGCGGCGCGCCCACCGACGCCTGCGAATACACCTTCGCCTTGTGCTGCGCGACGAGCTCGGGCTTGGAGGTCTTCAGCCACTGGCCGCCGATCGGGAAGACGCCGTAGCCCGAGATCTCGGGGATGCCGGAGCGCTGCAGGAGCTTGATGGCCCAGCCGCCGGCGCCCACGAAGACGAACCGCGCCCGCACCTTGCCGGGAGTGCGCCCGACGGTGCGGCGGTAGGTGACCTCCCACGTGCCGTCCTTCTGACGCTTCAGGTCGCGCACCTCGCGGTTGGTCTCGACGTCGACGCCCTGCGCGGCGAGGTGCTCGAACAGCTGACGGGTGAGGGAACCGAAGTCGACGTCGGTGCCCGCGGGGACACGCGTGGCCGCGAAGGGCTCGCCCTTGCGGCGCTGCTGCATGAGCAGTGGAGACCACTGGTTGATGACGCGCGAGTCCTCGGAGTACTCGATGCCGGCGAACAGCGGCTGTTCCTTGAGCACTTCGTAGCGCTTCTTGAGGAACGCGACATCCTTCTCGCCGCGGACGAAGGTCATGTGCGGCGTCGCGTTGATGAACGTCGACGGCTCGTCGAGCACGCCGCGCTCGACGAGGGCGCTCCACAGCTGCCGGGACTGCTGGAACTGCTCGTTGATCCCGATCGCCTTCGCCGGGTCGATCGTGCCGTCGGGTCCTTCGGGCGTGTAGTTCAGCTCGCAGAGAGCCGCGTGGCCCGTACCCGCGTTGTTCCACGCGTTGGAAGACTCCTGCGCGACCTCGGAGAGACGCTCGAACACGCCGATCTTCCAGTCCGGCTCGAGCTGCTGCAGCAGGGTGCCGAGCGTGGCGCTCATGATGCCGCCGCCGATCAGCAGGGCGTCGTACACCCCCGTCGGACTCGCCGCGGCGGGGCTGCTCGCGGCGGCGTTCTCTGCGGCGTGATCGTCTGCTCCGGGATTGTCAGTCACGGTCATCCAGTCTACGTCGCCCGACCACCGGCGATCGCCGTCGGGGCGCCGCCGGCGGTGCAGGAAACACGGTTCTTTCCCCAGGTGAAACGCGGATGCCGGGTGCCGCCGCGCGGGGACGGGGGCACCCGGCATCCACCCTCAGACGCGGGCGCTCAGGTTCGCGGCGACGAGCTCGGCGATCTGGACCGCGTTCAGAGCGGCCCCCTTGCGGAGGTTGTCGTTGCTGATGAACAGGACGAGGCCCTTACCCTCGGGCGCGGACTGGTCGGCCCGGATGCGGCCGACGAGGCTCGGGTCGGCGCCGGCGGCGGCGAGGGGGGTCGGCACGTCGGCGAGGGCGACCCCCGCGGCGTCGGCGAGGACCTCTCGCGCACGGGCGGGAGTGATGTCGCGCGCGAACTCGGCGTGGATCGACAGCGAGTGGCCCGTGAAGACGGGAACGCGGACGCAGGTCCCGGCGACGCGGAGGTCGGGAAGCTCGAGGATCTTGCGGCTCTCGTTGCGGAGCTTCTTCTCCTCGTCGGTCTCGTCCTCGCCGTCGTCGACGAGGTTGCCGGCGAAGGGGATGACGTTGAACGCGATGGGGGCGACGTACTTCTGCGGCGCCGGGAACTCGACGGCGGCGCCGTCGTGGACGAGACCGATCGCGCCGCCCTGGCCGACCACCGACTCCACCTGGCCGAGCAGCTCCTCGGCCCCCGCCAGACCCGAGCCCGACACCGCCTGGTAGGTGCTGACGGTCAGGCGGACGAGCCCCGCTTCGACGTGCAGGGGCTTGAGCACGGGCATGGCGGCCATGGTCGTGCAGTTCGGGTTGGCGATGATGCCTTTGGGCAGATCCTCGATCGCGTGCGGGTTGACCTCGCTGACGACGAGCGGGACCTCGGGGTCCATCCGCCAGGCGCTCGAGTTGTCGATGACGACGGCGCCCGCCTCGGCGAACCGCGGCGCGTGGGCGCGCGAGCCCGTCGCGCCGGCCGAGAACAGCGCGATCTGGATGCCGGCGGGGTCGGCCGTCGCGACGTCCTCGACGACGATCTCGCGGCCGTCGACCTCGATCGTCGAGCCGGCCGAGCGGGCCGTCGCGAACAGGCGGAGCTCACGGATCGGGAACGCGCGCTCGACGAGGATGTCGCGCATCACCGTCCCGACCTGGCCGGTGGCGCCGACGACGGCGACGGAGAATCCCGAATCGGAGAAGACGGTCATGGTGCGGTTCCTCGGGGGTGCGGCGCCGCGCGACGAGGCGTCGCGACAAGGCGCAGGAGAGCGGGTTCCGGCGATTCTACCGGCGCCGCGGGTGCCGTGATCCGCATGTGTCGCCCGGGCGTCACACCCAGGCGCGCAGCTTGCCGGGGTGGCGCATCATCCAGACGTCCGTGATCCGCTGGCCGTCGGTCGCGAACGTCACGACCGCGGCGACGGCGCCGCCCAGGCGTATGACGAAACCGAGGCCGTCGCCGGTGACCGCCGGCTCGTACACCGCCGCGGGCTGCTTCTGAGCCAGCCCGAGCAGGAACCGCGCGACGTGGTCGGCACCGCGCACCGGCCGCCTGGCCGCGGAGACGACCCCGCCGCCGTCCGAGACGAGGACGACGTCGGGCGCGAGCACGCGGACGAGGGCGTCGAGCCGCCCCGTCGCACTCGCGGCGGCGAACGCGGCCACGACCTCGTCGTGCCGGCTGCGCGGGACGGTGGCCCCCGGGCGGCGGCCGACGTGACGACGAGCGGATGCCGCCAGCTGTCGGCACGCGGCGGGCGAACGCCCCAGCACCTCGGCGATCTCCCCGAACGGCACCGTGAACACCTCGTGCAGCACGAACGCCACGCGCTCGGCCGGGGTGAGGGTCTCGAGGACGAGCAGGAGCGCCGTCGAGACGCTCTCCGCCCCGGCGGCGGCATCGGCGGGGTCGCCGCCGGCGGACTCGGCGGGGACCGGCTCGGGGAGCCACTCCCCCACGTAGATCTCATGGCGCGCCCGCGCCGAGCCGAGCACGTCGAGACAGATCCGACCCGTCACCCGCATGAGCCAGCCCGCCGGATTCGCGATCTCCGCCCGCTCAGTGTCGCTGAGGCGCACCCAGCGGACGTACGCCTCCTGCACGGCGTCCTCGGCCTCGGCGAGCGTCCCGAGCATGCGATGGGCCGCGGAGACGAGGATGCGGCGGTGCGCGTCGACCTCGCCGGCCGCGGCATCCGGTCGCGTCGCGGCATCCGTCATCGCGATCTCCGTCCCCGGCCTCACATTCACGGAGGCTGCGTCGTCACCACAGTGACACACCTTCGGAAGGGGAGAGATGAAGATCGCAGTGGCAGGCGGAACGGGCACCGTCGGACGACTCGTGGTGGAGCGGGTGCGCGCAGCGGGGCACGAGCCCGTCGTCCTCTCGCGAGCGGCGGGGGTCGATCTGCGCGACCGCGCGGCGACCGATCGCGCGCTGGTGGGCGTCGACGCCCTGATCGACGCGGCCAGCGTCGGGACCACCCGCGCGACAACGTCGACGGAGTTCTTCCGCGCCGCCTCCGGGACGCTCCTCGCGGCGGCCCGGGCGGCGGGTGTGGCGCACGCGGTGCTGCTGTCGATCGTCGGGATCGACCGCAACCCGAACGGCTACTACGCCGGGAAGGTCGTGCAGGAGGAGCTGTTCGAACGCGGCACGGTGCCCTGGACGATCCTGCGGGCGACCCAGTTCCACGAGTTCGCCGGGCAGGTGGCGTCGCAGGCACGACTGGGGCCGCTGCAGCTCGCTCCGCGCGCCCGCGTGCAGCCGGTCGCCGCCGCCGAGGTCGCGGCGCGACTGGTCGCCCTCGCCGTCTCGGGACCGCAGGGACGTGCGACGGACCTCGCGGGGCCCCGCGAGGAACTCCTCGAGCGCATGATCCGGGCGTGGGTGCGTCGGGACGGCTCGCGGACCCCCGTCATCCCCGTCGGCATCCCGGGGGCGCAGATGCGCGGCATGCGCGCCGGGCTGAACCTGCCGACCGCGGGGGCGAGGCTCGCCGGGCCGACCTTCGACGACTGGCTCGCCGCGCAGGGATGAAGCCCGGCGGGGTCGTCGTCAGCGGCCGGTGCCGGCGTGGACGACGGCCTCGGTGTCGCCGTCGAGACCGTACGCGGTGTGCACGACACGCGCCGCCTCGGCGAGGTCGTCACCGCGGACGACGACCGAGATGCGGATCTCGGAGGTCGAGATCATCTCGATGTTGACGCCCGTCGTCGACAGCGCCTCGAACAGGGTCGCCGAGACGCCCGAGTGGGTGCGCATGCCGGCGCCGACGACCGACAGCTTGCCGATCTGGTCGTCGTGGACGAGCTTGTCGAAGCCGACCGAGCCCTGCTCGACCGACAGGGCGCGCAGAGCCGTCGACGCCTCTGCCTTGGGCAGGGTGAACGAGATGTCGGTGCGCCCGGTGGCGGCGGCCGACACGTTCTGGACGATCATGTCGACGTTCGCGCCGGACTTCGCGACGATCTTGAAGATCTCGGCGGCCTTGCCGGGGACGTCGGGCACGCCGACGACGGTGATCTTGGCCTGGCTGAGGTCGGTGGCGACACCGGTGACGATGGGCTCTTCCATCTCTTCTCCCTCTTCGTGGTCGGGGGCGGTCATCCCCGGACCGAGAACGTACGTGCCGACACCCGAGCTGAAGGTCGAGCGGGCGTGGATCATGACGCCGTGACGGCGGGCGAACTCGACGGCGCGGATGTAGAGCACCTTCGCGCCGTTGGCGGCGAGCTCGAGCATCTCCTCGGATTGGACCGTCGCAAGCTTGCGGGCCTTCGGCACGACGCGCGGGTCGGCGGTGAAGATGCCGTCGACGTCGCTGTAGATCTCGCAGACGTCGGCGTTCAGGGCGGCGGCCAGCGCGACGGCGGTGGTGTCGGAGCCGCCGCGGCCGAGCGTCGTGATGTCGCGGGTGTCGCGGCTGAACCCCTGGAAGCCGGCGACGATGACGATCGCGCCCTCGTCGAGCGCCTCACGGACCCGGACGGGGGTGACGTCGACGATGCGGGCGGCGCCGTGCGAGCTGTCGGTGATCATGCCGGCCTGGCTGCCCGTGAACGAGCGCGCCTCGAAGCCCATCGAGTTGATCGCCATCGCGAGCAGCGCCATCGAGATGCGCTCACCGCTGGAGAGCAGCATGTCGAGCTCGCGCGGAGCGGGCAGCGGTGAGACCTGCGAGGCGAGGTCGAGCAGCTCGTCGGTCGTGTCACCCATCGCGCTCACGGCGACGACGACGTCGTGACCGGCGCGGCGGGCGTCGACGATGCGCTTCGCGACGCGGCGGATGCTCTCGGCGTCGGCGACGGACGAACCGCCGTACTTCTGGACGATCAGGGCCATGGTCGGATACTCCCGGGTGGATGCCGGGCGCAGCCGGCGGGCGGAGACTCACGCCCGCCGTCCATCCTACGGAGCGGCCCGTACCGCGACAGCCATGTGACGCGGGCGGACCGCCGGAAGGGCTCATTTAGGCTGGATCCCATGGGACGACGCCAGCTCTTCACGTCGCTGCAGGCCCTCGTCCGCACTCCCGAGAGCTCAGCTCCGCACACCGAGATGCTGCCCGTCATCGACGACGCGTTCGCGGTCGGGGTGCTCGATCTGGCCATCCGCATCGGCGAGTCCATGCTCGCCTCGGGCGCCCCCGCGAGCGAGGTGACGCTCACGATCGTCCGGGTCGCCGGGGTGTACGGCCTCGACCCCGTGCACGTCGACGTCAGCTACAACTCGATCACCGTCGCGCATCACCGCAGCGGCGCCGACCGTCCGATCACGCTCATGCGCGTCGTGCGGAGCCAGGCCCCCGACCACGCCCGTTTGCAGCGGCTGCAGGCCCTCGTCGCGGCGATCCGGAACGGGATGCCGCTGGAATCCGCGCGCGCCGAGTTCCGGATCGTGCGCCGCACCCCCTTCGCCTATCACCCGCCGGTGATCGTCGGGGCGCAGGCGCTGCTCGCCGTCGGCGTCGCCCTCATGTTCGGCGCGAACTGGCTGGTCATCCTGCTCTCCTTCATCGCCGCGGCGGGGGCGGCGATCACGCAGTTCCTCCTCGGCCGCGCGCACGTCCCGTTCTTCTTCAGCCAGGTCGCCGGCGCCTTCGTCCTGACCCTCATCGCCGCCGTCGCCCCGCGCCTCGAGGCGACGGGATGGATGGCGGCGCAGGAAATCCGACCGTCGGTCATCGTCGCCTCCGGCATCGTGCTCATGCTCGCGGGGCTCACCGTCGTGGGCGCCGCCCAGGACGCGATCGACGGCTTCGCGCTCACGGCGACCGGCCGCATCCTCGAACTCACGACCCAGACCCTGGGTGTCGTCCTGGGCATCCTCGCGGGACTCGAGACGGCGCGCGTCGTCGGGGCGGGGATGGACGCCCCGAACGACCCGCTGCCGTTCGGGCCGATCCCCTTGCAGTTCGCGGGCGCCGCGCTCATCGCCGTCTCGGTCACGATCTACAACGGCGCCGGGCTCCGGGTCGTCGCGGTCAGCGTGGCCCTGAGCGTCGTCGCCTGGGCGGGCTACACCGCGGCATCCGCCCTCGGCTTCGAAACCGCGGCCGCCAGCGGTGTGGGGGCGTTCGTGGGGAGCCTCATCGGCATCCTCGCCGCCTACAAGCTGCACGTGCCGTCGGTGGCGATCACGACGGCGGCGATCCTGCCGATGGTGCCCGGCGCGGCCGTCTTCCGCGGCCTCCTCGGCGTCGTCGAGTCCGGGCAGAGCACCGTGACGCTGCTCATGGGCTTCACGACCCTCGCCTCGGCGGCGACCGTCGGGATCGCGCTGGCCGTCGGCGCGTCGCTCGGCATCTACGTCGGTCAGCCGCTGCGCGCGACGCTCGGCACCGTCATCCGCGCCCGCGCGCGCGAGCGGTCCTGAGCTCTCCCCTAGGCTCTTCGCATGAGCTCTGCGAGTGACGCGATCTGGAACCGGGCCGTCGATTTCGACGCCGCCGCGACGCTGGCGGGCGACCTCGCCGCCCGACGGGTCCTCACCTTCCACGGAATGGTCCAGAACGGCGGATTCTGGTACGCGATCGAGGTGCACTCGACCGATGACGAGTTCCCCCTGAACGCGATCGCCGACGGCTACCGCACCCTCGGACTCGAAGCGACCGCCGAGGCCGTGGACCGAGCAGCGTCCGAGTACGACGAGACGGCGGGGGTCGGCGACGAAGAGGCGTGGGGCGAGGCCGAGGAGCGTGTGAACGGCGAGTACCGCCTCGAGGACGAGGACATCCTCGCGGCCATCGAGCGCACGCTCGCCCAGGAGCCGGAGCTGTTCGCCCCGACCGACTGACTAGACCGCGCGACGGCCTTCGAAGGCACGCCCGAGGGTGACCTCGTCGGCGTACTCGAGGTCTCCGCCGACCGGGAGTCCCGACGCGAGCCGGGTCACCCGGATCTCGAGGGTGTGGAGCAGGCGGCTCAGGTAGGTCGCGGTCGCCTCGCCCTCGAGGTTCGGGTTGGTCGCGAGGATCACCTCGGTGACGGTGCCGTCGGCGAGGCGCTGCATGAGCTGCGCGATGCGGAGGTCGTCGGGACCGATACCCGCCATGGGGCTGATCGAGCCGCCGAGCACGTGGTACAGCCCCCGGAACTCGCGGGTGCGCTCGATCGCCGAGACGTCCTTCGCGTCTTCGACGACGCAGATGAAGGTGCGGTCGCGACGGGGGTCACGGCAGATGGAGCACTGCGTCTGCTCCGACACGTTGCCGCAGATCTCGCAGAACCGCACCCGCTCACGCAGCTCGGACAGCAGCTGCGCGAGCCGGGAGACGTCGAAGGACGGCGTCTGCAGGATGTGGAAGGCGATGCGCTGCGCCGACTTCGGGCCGATGCCAGGAAGGCGCCCGAACTCGTCGATCAGGTCTTGGACGATGCCGTCGTACATGGGTCAGTTGAACCTCGTCGGCGGCGTGTACGGCTCCTCGCGGATGAACCGGGCGCCGAGCAGTTGGCGGACCGCCGCCTCGCCGACCCGCTCGATGCCGCCCGGACGCGGCGCGCGCGGCGGCTCGGCGGCGAGCCGCGTGGGCGGCGGGGTGTGGACCGGGACGGGCGCGTCGGCATCCACCGGCGGCGGCACGTCGTCCTCGTCGTCGTCGGGTGCCTCGGCGGGCAGAACATCGCCCTCCCGCGGCGCGGTGAGCGTGCGGACCGGCGCGGGGGCCGCATCCTCGGGCTCCTCGTCGACCGCGAACTGCGCGGCGGGCGCACCGTCGTCGGAGGGGATGGGAGCGACCGCCCACTCGGTGACGGGCGCGGCGGCCGCGGGTGCGGTCCGCGGGGCGGCGGACGGCGGACGGGATGCCGCGGGTGCAGCGGCGCCGCCGGGGCCGGACGAGGGCGTCGCGGCGGGCGGGGCCGTCGGGGCGGGCGGGACGTCGGGTCCGACGCCGCCGGGCGGCGGCGGGGTCGGATCGGTGTCGTGCCGCGTGAGGTACTTCACCCGCACGCCGAGCACCGACAGGATCGCGGTGCGCAGATCCTCGCTCGGACCCTTGCCCGCGCTCAGCTTCTTGAACGACTGCACATCGGCGTGGCTCTGGAACGACAGCGTGAGGATGTCGCCCTCCGCATATGCCACCGGCCGGGACGCGCTCGCGATCATCCACGATGTGCGGCTGAGGTCTTCGAGCCGGCGGAGGATTTCGGGCCACGAGTCGCGGATCTGCGCGAACGTCACCGGCCCGGTCGAGACGGGCGGCTCGGGCAGGGCCGCCGGGGCCGGCTCGGGCGCCGACGGGGCGGGCGCCGCGGCGGCCCCTGCGCCGGGAGCGGCGGGAGCGGATACCGGGGGCGTCGCGCGGGGTTCCACCGCGGCGGGTGCCGGCGCCGCAGGTACCGGCGCCGCAGCGACCGGCGCGGAGGCGACCGGCGCGGAGGCGACCGGCGCGGGCGCCGAGGGCGCGGCCGCGGCGGGCGCACCGGCATCCGTCGCCGCGAGGACACGGGCCACGAGAAGCTCGAGCTGCAGGCGGGGCGAGGTCGTGCCGGTCATGTCGTCGAGCGCGGTGACGACGAGGTCGGCGATCCGCGAGAGCCGATCGGTGCCGAACGCAGCCGCCTGGCGCCCCATGCGCTCGAGCTCGTCGGCCGGCACACCGCGCAGCACGGCGCGGGCGCCCTCGCCGGTCGCCGCCACGATGATGAGGTCGCGCAGGCGCTCGAGCAGGTCGTCGACGAAACGTCGCGGGTCCTGACCGGTCTGAACGACGCGGTCGACGGCGCCGAAAGCCGCGGCGGCATCGTGCGACGAGAACGCGTCGACGACCTCGTCGAGCAGTTCGGCGTGCGTGTAGCCGAGCAGGGCGACCGCGCGCTCGTAGCCCACGGCGCCGTCCTCGGAGCCAGCGATGAGCTGGTCGAGGAGCGAGAGGGTGTCGCGCGGCGATCCACCGCCGGCGCGGACGACGAGGGGCAGGACACCGGGCTCGACCGTCACGCCCTCGCTGGCGCAGAGCTGCTCGACGTACTCGAGCATGGCGGCGGGGGCGACGAGGCGGAACGGGTAGTGATGGGTGCGCGAGCGGATCGTGCCGATGACCTTCTCGGGCTCGGTCGTCGCGAAGATGAACTTCACGTGCGCGGGGGGCTCCTCGACGAGCTTCAGGAGCGCGTTGAATCCCTGCGCCGTGACCATGTGCGCCTCGTCGAGGATGAAGATCTTGAAGCGATCGCGCGCGGGGGCGAACACGGCGCGTTCGCGCAGGTCGCGCGCATCGTCGACACCGTTGTGCGAGGCGGCGTCGATCTCGACGACGTCGAGCGAACCGCCGCCGCCGCGGCTGAGCTCCTTGCAGGAGTCGCACTCGCCGCACGGGGTGTCGGTCGGGCCCTGCGCGCAATTGAGGCAGCGCGCGAGGATGCGGGCCGAGGTGGTCTTGCCGCAGCCGCGGGGACCGGAGAAGAGGTAGGCGTGGCCGACCCGGTCGCTGCGCAGCGCCGTCATGAGCGGCTCGGTCACCTGGCTCTGCCCGATCATCTCGCCGAAGGACTCCGGGCGATAGCGGCGGTACAGAGCGGTGGTCACCACAACAGACTACGGCGTGGCGCCGACATCCGATCCGGTGCCGAGGCTCCGGGCACCGGGAACAGCCGGGGTCGGTCTCACGTTGCAGCCGTCATGTCCCCCGAGCCCGTCGACGTCGCCGTGATCGGCGCGGGGCAGGCCGGGCTCAGCGCCGCCTACCATCTGCGTCGCCGCGGTTTCGTCCCACTCCGGGACACCCAGGCGGAGGCGCCCACGTTCGTCGTCGTGGACGCTGAGACGCATGCCGGGGGCGCGTGGCAGCACCGGTGGCCGTCGCTGCGGATGGGCACGGTCAACGGCATCCACGAGCTCCCCGGCTACGCCGTGCCGCCGGCGGATCCGCGGGCGGCCAGCCGGGAGGTCCTGCCGGAGTACTTCACTGCCTACGAGGCGCGGTTCGAGCTCGCGGTCCGTCGCCCCGTGCAGGTGCGCGCCGTCCGACGGGCCGACGACGACCCGCGCGGCCGGCTGATCGTCGAGGCGGACACCAGCGACGGCGCCCACGCCTGGGCGGCGCGGTACGTCATCAACGCCACGGGCACGTGGCGGAAGCCCTTCTGGCCGACCTACCCCGGGCAGGCGACGTTCACCGGCCGGCAGCTGCACGTGCACGACTACCGCTCGGCCGAGGAGTTCCACGACCGGCGCGTCGTCATCGTGGGCGCGGGTGTCTCGGCGATCCAGCTGCTCGACGAGATCTCGCAGGTGACCGAGACCCTCTGGGTGTCACGCACCGAACCGCAGTGGGATGCCGTCGCGTTCGACACCGCAGCGCGCATCCAGGCGATCGCCGGAGTCGAGGAGCGCGTGCGGCAGGGGCTGCCGCCGGGGAGCGTCGTCTCGGTCACCGGCGCGCACTGGTCGCCGTGGGCGCAGGCGGCGAAGGAGCGGGGCGCCCTGGTGTGGCATCCGATGTTCCGCGCGATCGAGCCGGATGGGGTGCGGATGCCGGACGGCACCCTCGAGCGCGCGGACGTCATCCTGTGGGCGACCGGCTTCCGCGCCGACATCGCCCACCTCGCGCCGCTGGGCCTGCGCACCCCCGCCGGCGGCGTGAGGGTGCGCGACACCCGCGCGATCGACGAGCCGCGGCTGTTCCTCATCGGCTACGGCCCGTCGCAGTCGACGATCGGCGCGAACCGCGCCGGTCGCGACGCCGTCCGCGCGATCGTCCGCGAGCGCGCCACCGCGACGGTCTGAACTCAGACCGTCGCGGTCACATCACCCACGTCGATCGCCGGGAACTGCTGCGTCCGGGTGTCGGGCTCGAACGCCTGCCGCGCCGGGGCATCCGCCTGGTCCTCGTCCGCCGTCACGATCGGGATCGTGCCGGTGTGCACCGGGACCGAGGTCGCGGCCGTCGCGTCGGGGACGGATGCCGACAGCAGCGTGCCGTCCTCGCGCAGTTGCTCGCCGATCTGGCGGAGGGTGGGGCGTCCCGGGATCACCGGGCCCTGGCCGTCGAGGTGCACGGTCACCGTCTCGCCGCCGGCGACCGTGTACCCGGCGCCGCGGACCGTGAACGACACGGCGTCGCCGTCGTCAGCGGTGACCGTCATCTCGTCGCGGCGGACCGTGATCCGCAGGCGCGTGCCGTGCCAGTGGAGCGTGTACGACAGCGACGGCCAGTCGGCGGGCAGGCGCGGGTCGAAGCTGAGCGCCCCACGGTGGTCGCGCATGCCGCCGAACCCGGCGACGAGCGCCGTCCAGACGCCGCCGGCGGAGGCGACGTGGACGCCGTCGGACGCGTTGCTGTGCAGGTCGCCGAGGTCGACGAACGCCGACTCGCGGAAGTACTCCAGCGCGAGGTCCTGGTACCCGACCTCGGCGGCGAGGATCGCCTGCACGACCGCCGAGAGCGTGGAGTCGCCCGTCGTCAGCGCGTCGTAGTACTCGAAGTCGGCGAGCTTCTCGGCCGGGGTGAACTGGTTTCCCTGCAGGAACAGGGCGAGCACGACGTCGGCCTGCTTGAGGACCTGGTACCGGTAGATCACCAGCGGGTGGAAGTGCAGCAGGAGCGGGCGCTGCTCGGCGGGGGTGTTCTCGAGGTCCCACACCTCGCGCTCGAGGAAGACGGCGTCCTGGGGGTGGATGCCGAGGGCCTCGCTGTACGGGATGTGCATCGCCTCGCCGGCGCTCTGCCACGCGACCGGCTCGGCCTCGTCGAGATCGAGACGGTCGACCATCGCGCGGTAGGCCTCGGGCTGGTCGACGGCCATCTCGCGCACGACGCGCGCGGCGTAGCGCAGGTTGTACCGCGCCATGACGTTCGTGAACAGGTTGTCGTTGACGACCGTCGTGTACTCGTCGGGACCGGTCACCCCGTGGATGTGGAAGCTCTCGGGCTCGCCCGTCTCGGTGAACCGCCAGAACCCGAGGGTCGCCCACAGCCGCGCCGTCTCGACGAGGATGTCGACGCCCTCGCGGTGCAAAAAGTCGGTGTCCCCCGTCGCGCGGACGTACTTGCCGAGCGCGAAGGCGACGTCGGCGTTGATGTGGTACTGCGCGGTGCCGGCGGCGTAGTAGGCCGAGGCCTCCTCGCCGTTGATCGTGCGCCACGGGAACAGCGCACCCGCCTCGTTCAACTGCCCCGCGCGCTTCCGGGCCGCCGGGAGCATGAGGTACCGCATCCGCAGCGCGTTCCGCGCCCAGAGCGGCGTCGTGTACGCGAGGAACGGCAGGACGTAGACCTCGGTGTCCCAGAAGTAGTGGCCGCTGTAGCCCGAGCCGGTCACACCCTTCGCGGGCACGCCGAGCGAGTCGGCGCGCGCGGCCGCCTGGGCGAGCTGGTACAGGCACCACCGGGTCGCCTGCTGCAGGTCGTCGTGCCCCTCGATGAGCACGTCCGACCGCTCCCAGAACGCCTGCACCCAGGCCTCCTGCCGCTCGAACAGCCGCTCGATGCCCTCGTGCTCGACCCGGTCGAGCGTGCGGCGGGCGCGCTCGACGAGCTCGCCCGCGGGGACGCCGCAGGAGGTGTGATACGCGACGGCCTTCGTGATCGTCACCGGCACACCCTGCTTCGCCTGCACCCGGAAGACGTTCTTGGCGACGTCGGGCTCGACGAGCGAGCGCGACGAGTACTCGTTCTCGGTCTCGACGAGGTGGTCGGCGACGACGGCGACCGTCATGCCGGAGTCGGTGACCTTGTACGACAGCGCGGCGCGGGTGCCGTCCTGCCAGTGGTCCTCGGGCTGCAGCACCCGGTTCGCGAAACCGTCGGCCTTGCGGGGGTCGAACCCGGCCTCGGCCTGCTTGCCGAGCCCAGGACCGCCGTACACGTCCTGGCCGTCCTGCCGGTTGATCATCTGGCAGTTGACCGTGACCGGGGCATCCGCGTTCAGCACCGTGACCGAGATGCGCATGACGGCGACGTGGCGCTCCTCGAAGGAGACCATGCGCTCGTAGTCGATGACGACGTCCTTGCCGCTCGGGGTCATCCACCGGATGTGGCGGGTCAGTACTCCCCGGCGCATGTCGAGGGCTCGCTCGTATTCGCGCAGGTCCGCGATGTCGAGCGAGAGCGGCTCGTCGTCGACGTAGACGCGCATGACCTTGCTGTCGGGCGCGTTGATGATCGTCTGCCCGACCTCGGCGAAGCCGAAGGCGCGCTCGGCGTGCCGGATCGGGAACACCTCGTGGAAGCCGTTCAGGAACGTGCCGTGCTCGTGCGCCTGGCGCCCCTCGGGGTGGTTGCCCCGCAGGCCCAGGTAGCCGTTGCCCTCGGCGAACAGCGTCTCGGTGACGCCGACGTCGTCGAGCGAGAACGAGGTCTCGACGAGACGCCACGGGTCCACGGGAAAACGATGACGATCGATCATGCGGGGGTCCTTCTTCGGGTGTCAGGACGACAGGGGATGCCGCGGGTCAGGCGAAGACGGCGAGGTCGTCCACGACGACGTGCGCCCCGGCGTCACGCAGCGCCTGGGCTCCGGCGCCGCGGTCCACACCCACCACGAGACCGTACCCGGCGGAGGCGGCCGATCGCACGCCCGAATGCGCGTCCTCGACGGCGGCGCTGCGCGCGGGGTCCACCCCGAGCATCTCGGCGGCGCGCGCGAAGACGTCGGGCGCGGGCTTGGAGGCGAGGTGCTCGGACTCGGCCACGACGCCGTCCATGATGACCGGGAAGCGGTCGATGATGCCGGCGACCGTCAGGACCTCGCGGGCGTTCTTCGAGCTCGAGACGACGGCGATGGGGACGCCGGCGGCCTGCAGCTTCTCGACGAGGGCGAGCGAGCCCGGGTACGGCGCGATGCCGTCGGCGCGCAGCACGCGCTCGAAGACGACGTTCTTGCGGTTGCCGATCCCGCAGATCGTGTCGACCGAGGGGTCGTCGGACGGGTCGCCCCACGGCACCTCGACGTCGCGCGAGCGCAGCAGGCTCGCGACGCCGTCGTACCGCTTCTTGCCGTCGAGGTGCTCGAAGTAGTCGCTCTCGCGGTAGGCGGGCTCGACGCCCCACGAGGCGAACAGCTCCGTGAACATGCTCTGCCAGGCGTGCATGTGGACCTCGGCCGTGGGGGTCAGCACACCGTCGAGGTCGAAGAGGACTCCGTCGAAACGGGTGAGGTCGGGAAGCTCAGCCATCGTCACCGGACCAGCGTAACGGCCGCGCACGTCAGGCCGTCGCGACGGCGTGGGCCTGGCGCGCGATCTCGAGCTCCTCGTCGGTAGGGACGACGAGGACCGTCACGGGAGAGTCGTCGGTCGAGATGACGCGGATGCCGCTCTCGCCCGACGTGTTGCGCTCGGCATCCAGGTGGACACCGGCGAAGCCGAGGGTCTCGAGGGCCGCGGCGCGCACGACGGCGGAGTTCTCGCCCACGCCCGCCGTGAACGAGATGACGTCGACGCCGCCGAGCTGCGCGAGGTAGGCGCCGAGGTAGGCGCGGAGCCGGTGGATGTAGACGTCGAAGGCGAGCTGCGCGTCGGCATCCCCCTCCCGTCGGCGGGTGTCGATGTCGCGCATGTCGGACGCGCCGGCGAGCCCCAGGAGGCCGCTCCGCTTGTTGAGGAAGGCGTCGAGCTGGCCGGGTCCCATGTCCTCGCGTCGGGCGAGCACCCCGAGCACCGACGGGTCGATGTCGCCGGAGCGCGTGCCCATCACGAGCCCCTCGAGCGGCGTGAGACCCATCGAGGTGTCGACCGACTCGCCGCCGCGGATGGCCGTCGCCGACGCCCCGTTGCCGAGGTGCAGCACGATCTGCGAGAGCTCAGCGAGCGGCCGCCCGAGGAACGCCGCAGCCGCTTCGCTCACGAACTTGTGGCTCGTGCCGTGGAAGCCGTACTTGCGGATGCGGTGCTTCTGCGCCGTCTCGCGGTCGATCGCGTAGGTGTATGCCGCGGCCGGCATCGTCTGGTGGAAGGCCGTGTCGAACACCGCGACGTGGGGGACGTCGGCGAAGGCGGCGCGCGCCGCGCGGATGCCCTGCAGCGCCCCCGGGTTGTGCAGCGGCGCGAGGGCCGACAGCTCGTCGATGTTGATCTCGACGAGGGGCGTGATGAGGGTCGGCTCGAAGAAGCGCGCGCCGCCCTGCACGACGCGGTGACCGACGGCGACCGGGCGCGCGTTCTCGAGGGAGGGACCCTGGGCCGCGAAGGCCTCGAGCATGACGGCGAACCCGGCGGTGTGGTCGGGGATCGCGCGCTCGATGCGCGAGGTGGCCTTCGTCGCCGTGACCGCGGCGCCCTCCCCGCCGAGGAAGACGGTGTGGGTCGCGATGCCCGACTCCTCGCCGATCCGCTCGACCAGACCGGAGGCGAGGGGACGCTCGGTGGCGACGTCGACGAGCTGGTACTTGAACGAGGACGAGCCGCTGTTGATGACGAGGACGGGGGTCATGCGCGGGCCTCCGGGGACGCGGCATCCGCGTTCTGCGCCTGGATCGCGGTGATCGCGATCGTGTTGACGATGTCCTCGACGAGGGCACCGCGGGAGAGGTCGTTGATGGGTTTGTTCAGGCCCTGCAGGACCGGACCCATCGCCACCGCGCCGGCCGAGCGCTGCACGGCCTTGTAGGTGTTGTTGCCCGTGTTGAGATCGGGGAAGACGAAGACGGTCGCCCGACCGGCGACATCCGACCCGGGCATCTTCGTCGCCGCGACGGCCGCGTCGGTCGCGGCGTCGTACTGGATCGGGCCCTCGACGAGGAGCTCCGGAGCACGCTCGCGCACGAGCGCGGTCGCCTCGCGCACCTTCTCGACGTCGGCACCCGACCCGGACTCGCCGGTCGAGTACGAGAGCATGGCGACGCGCGGCGAGATGCCGAACTGCTCCGCCGTGGCCGCGGACGAGACGGCGATGTCGGCGAGCTGGGCCGCCGTCGGGTCGGGGATGACCGCGCAGTCGCCGTAGACGAGCACGCGGTCGGCGAGCGCCATGAGGAACACGCTCGAGACGACGTCGACACCGGGTTTGGTCTTGATGATCTCGAACGCCGGACGGATGGTGTGCGCCGTCGTGTGCGCCGCGCCCGACACCATGCCGTCGGCGAGCCCGAGGTGGACCATGAGCGTGCCGAAGTAGGAGACGTCGGTGACCGTGTCGGCGGCCTGTCGGAACGTGACGCCCTTGTGCGCGCGGAGGCGCTCGTACTCGCGGGCGAACTTGTCGACGTGGACGGCGTCGAAGGGGCTGAGCACCTCGGCGGCGCGGATGTCGAGACCCAGCTCGAGGGCACGCGCGTGCACCTCGATGGGCTCGCCGAGGATCGTGATGTCGGCGATCCCGCGCGCGAGCGCGGTGGCGGCCGCGCGCAGGATGCGGTCGTCGCCGCCCTCGGGCAGCACGATGCGGCGACGCTCGCGCCGGGCGCGTTCGATCAGCCCGTACTGGAACATGAGGGGCGTGACCACCTGCGAGCTCGCGAGGCCGATGCGTCGGAGGAGGTCGTCGGTGTCGACGTGCTGCTCGAACAGCGCCAGGGCCGTGTCGTACCGGCGCTGCGAGTGCGCGGCCAGCCGGCCGCGGGCGCTCATGATGCCGCGCACGGTCTCGTACGTGCCCTGATCGGTCGCGAGGATCGGGAGGTTCGAGTCGAGGCCGTCGATGAGGCGCTCGACGTGCTCGGGGAGCTCGAACGGGCCGTAGAGGACGATGCCCGACAGCGAGGGGAACGTCCCCGACGCGTTGGCCAGGAGCGCCGCGAGCAGCACCTCGGTGCGATCGGCGGCGACGGCGAGGATCGCGGCCTCCTCGAGCCGCGGCAGGACGTTGTTGAGCGACATTCCCGCGACGACGACGTGGAGCACCTCGCGGTCGAGCAGCGCCTCGTCTCCCTTCACGAGCGTCGCGCCGAGCGAACGGGCGACGTCGCCGACCGACGGGGCCACGAGGTAGGCGTCCTCGGGGATCGCCCAGACCCCGATGTCGCCCGCTGCGGCGGGGACGGCGCGGACGGCCGCGACGATGTCGTCGAGGTGCGCGGGGTCGGCGCGGTTGACCACGACGGCGAAGATGCCGGCGCGCTCGTGGGTGATCTCGGACAGCGCGAGGGTCGCGAGGTTGCCGACCTGGGCGGGTGTCAGCCCACCGGCATCCGTCTGCCGCTCGCCGTCGGCGGCCTGCCCCGACAGCACCACGAGGACGGGCGCCCCCAGGTTGGCCGCGATGCGGGCGTTGTAGCCGAGCTCGGCGGGACTGCCGACATCGGTGTAGTCGCTGCCGACGATGACGACCGCGTCGCACTGGGCCTCGACCGCCTTGTACCGCTCGACGATGCGGCCGAGGGCCGCCTCGGGGTCGGCGCGGACCTCGTCATAGGTGGCCCCGATGCACTCGTCGTAGCCGAGGTCGACGCCGTCGTGATCGAGGAGCATCTCGAGCACGTAGTCGCGCTCCTCGGTCGAGCGCGCGATCGCGCGGAACACCCCGACGCGAGGCGACCGGCGGCTGAGGGTGTCGAGCACGCCGAGGGCGATCGTCGACTTGCCCGAGTGACCTTCCGCGGAGGTGATGTAGATGCTCTGAGCCACGCTCCCAGCCTAGGGTCGCGGCCGATGGGCGGGCTGGGAGGCGCCGGGCAAAAGAAAGACTCTCCGCGAACCCGGCAGAGCCTGGTTACCCTTGCTACGTTTCCGTCCTGGGGGAGTTGGCCTGGATGCCGTCTCGCGGAGAGCTGCTGCAAGTCTACCCGACGTCGGGCGCCCGCCCGTGACGGGCGGGTTAGCATCGGGTCGGGCGCGCTGATGCGCCGACCGCGTGAGGGGGACGGATGACCGACGACCAGACGACGATGACGGCGCCGGGGGGCGCTTCCACGTCACGGGCAGCGACCGGAGTGGATGCCGCGGTGTTCGCCGAGACCACCGATGCCCTCATCTCCTCGGTGTCGCAGGTCATCGACGGCAAGCCGGACGCCGTCCGCGCCGCGCTCGTGTGCCTGCTCGCCGAGGGGCACCTCCTCATCGAGGACGTCCCGGGCGTCGGCAAGACGATGCTCGCCCGCGCGCTGAGCGCGTCGATCCGGGCGACCGTGCGCCGCATCCAGTTCACGCCCGACCTGCTGCCGAGCGACGTCACCGGTGTGAGCGTCTACGACCAGTCCGAGGGCAGGTTCGAGTTCAAGCCGGGGGCGATCTTCGCCCACGTCGTCATCGCGGACGAGATCAACCGCTCGTCGCCCAAGACCCAGTCGGCCCTCCTCGAGGCCATGGAGGAGCGCCAGGTCACGGTCGACGGCACGAGCCGCATCCTCCCCGACCCGTTCCTCGTCGTCGCGACGCAGAACCCGCTCGAGATGGAGGGCACCTACGCCCTTCCCGAGGCGCAGCGCGACCGCTTCATGATGCGCATCTCGATGGGATACCCGGATGCCGCGAACGAGGCGCTCATGCTGCGCCAGCGCGACAGCGGCAACCCGCTCGAGGCGATTCGCCCCGTGATCTCGGCCGAACGCGTCGCCGCCCTCATCGCCTGGGCGCGCTCGGTGCACGTCTCCCCCGCCGTCGAGGAGTACGCCGTCGCGCTCTCGCGGGCGACGCGCGAGCACAGCGACCTGCGGCTGGGGGCGAGCCCGCGCGCGACGCTGCAGCTCGTCCGCGCCGCGAAGGTGTGGGCGGCGCTCGAGGGCCGTGAGTACGTGATCCCCGACGACCTCGTGACGCTGCTCGAACCCGTCTTCGCCCACCGTCTCATCGCCGCCCGCGGCGGTGCGATGGCGCGCGGCCGGGGCGGCGCCGACCTCGTGTCGTCGGTGCTCGACTCGGTGGTGCGTTCGGTGCCCGTCCCCGTCGCCGCGCGCTGAGCGGTCCGACGACATGACGCGATGGCCCCTGACCCCTCGGGGCACAGGAGCGGTCCTGGTCGGACTCGCTTCGTTCGTGTGCGCCCAGATCTTCTCCGTGCCGGCGCTCGTCTTCTTCGGCGTGCTGCTGCTGGCGGCGGTGGGCGTCTCGTTCGCGTCGCTGTGGCTGGGACACCGCGACGACGGCGTGCGCCGCTCGTTCGCGCCCGCCGTGGCGAGCGTCGGGGGCGACGTCGACGTCCGCGCCCACGTCGAGGCGCGCACCGTCCTCCCGACGGCGGTGGGCACGTGGCAGGACCGACTGCCCCGCGGTGTCGACGGCGAACCGAGCGGCGTCTATCCCGCGCTGCGGTCGGGTCTCGTCTCGGGCGGGCACAGCGTCGACATCTCGTACCGGGTGCAGGCCCGGCGCCGGGGCGTGCGCCCCATCGGCCCCCTCGTCGTCGAGACGACCGATGCGTTCGGACTGAGCCGGCGGCGTCAGCAGCTCGGCGGCACCGTCCCTCTGACCATCGCGCCCGCCGTCGTTCCGCTCGAGGCCTTCGAGGAACTCCCGGGAGCCGCCGGGGGCACGATGCAGTCCGTCACCGACAAGCTCGGGCAGGGCGCCGACAACCTCATCCCGCGCGTGTACGCGCCCGGCGACTCGATGCGCCGCATCCACTGGCGCGCCAGCGCGCACCGCGGTGAGCTCATGGTGCGTCAGGAGGAGCGCGAGTCGAACCCGGAGGCCGTGATCGTCTTCGACCGGAGCGTGACGCGGTGGAGCGGCGACGCCCTGCGCTCCCCCGGCGAGGACGCGGGCTTCGAGGCGGCCGTCTCGATCGTGGTCTCGGCCGCGCACCGCTTCGTGCAGGAGGGGTACAGCGTGACGATCGTCGACGTGGACGGCTCGGAGATCGCCGAGCCGCTCGAGGGCGGCGACACGACGGCGCTCGAGGCGCTCACGACGGGCTTCGCCACGCTCACCGCGCGACGGGACGGGAACCTCCGCACCCTCTCGACGCTGTTCGCCGGGACCACCCTCGGCCCCGTGGTCGTCGCGACCGGCGAGATCGACGCGGAGGATGCCGCGGCCCTCCTTCCGATCGTCACCCACAGCAGCCTCCCGGTGCTGTTCGCGCTCGGCGGGTCGGCCGAGGCGATGCGGATCGCCCGCGACGGCGGCTGGCGCGTCCACCGGCTCGAACCCGAAGACGAGATCGACACCCTGTGGTCGGGCATGGCGGGGTTCCCCGAAGGCCGCGGTCATGTCGACTGACCGGATCGAGGCGGAACGGCCCCGCCACGACGGTCCGTCGACGATCGCCCTGCTCCTGGCGATCGTCGCGGCGCTCATCCCGCTCTTCTCGGTGATCGCCGGCGGTGCGTGGGCGGCGCTCGCCTTCGTGCTCTCGGCCCTCCTCCTCGGCGCCGGTTACCTCCTGCGGCGCCTCCGGCTCGTGGCCGGCGTGGTCACCCTCGCCCTCCTGGCGCTGTGGACGGCGATCATGACGGCGGTGTTCTTCTCCGACGTCGCGTGGCTGCTCGTCATCCCGTCCGGTGAGGCGTTCGCGCGGGTGCCGCGGCTGCTCGAGATCGCGAGCTCCGACATCGCCGTCGGCGTCGCGCCTCTCGAGGCCTCGGCGTCGCTGACGTTCCTCATCGTCGGCGCCGTCGGAGTGCTGACCATCGCGCTCGACCACGTCGTCCTGACGGCGCGGATGCCGCTCCTCGGCGGTATCGCACTGACCGCCGTCTGGCTCATCCCGACGATCGCCGTCCCCCGCGCGGTCGACCTGTGGGCGTTCGCGCTCCTCGCCCTCGCGCTCCTGTGGCTCATGCGCACCGAGACGCGCGCGCGGCACCGCGCGCTGCAGCCCGCCGCGCCCCGGGGCGGTGTCGGCGGCGTGGCCGCCGTGATCGCGGCATCCGCTGTCGTCATCGCCGTCATCGTCGCGCCCGTCCTGCCGACGGCCGTCGCCCCCGCGGGCGGGTTCGGCGGCGGCACGAGGATCGACGCGAGCCTCAACCTCGGCGACGATCTGCGGCGCCCGGCCGAGGTCCCCGTCGTGCGCCAGTGGAGTGCGAGCGGCGGGCCCTCGTACCTGCGGGTCGCCACCCTCACCGAGCTCGAGGGCGGGTCGTGGCGCCCCGACCGCGCCCGCACCGTGCCCGTCGAGGAGTGGGAGCCCGACGACTCCGCCGCGGAGGGCATCGAGATCGTGGAATCGTCGCGGACCGTCGAGGTGCTCGACCTGTCCTCGGCGCAGCTGCCCGTCCCGGCCGATGCGGTGTCGTTCGAGGGTCTGAGCGGCACCTGGCGC
The DNA here is from genome assembly GCF_031844425.1 of Microbacterium sp. ARD31. Classification (NCBI taxonomy): domain Bacteria; kingdom Bacillati; phylum Actinomycetota; class Actinomycetes; order Micrococcales; family Microbacteriaceae; genus Microbacterium; species Microbacterium sp. ARD31. The sequence goes on along the minus strand of NZ_JAUZVE010000003.1, from coordinate 505,738 downwards.
ATCGCGGCGGAGAACGGCACGGTCGTGTCCCCCTCCTCGGCGGCGCGCGGTCAGCGTTTCGACGTCGTGACCCGCAGCCCCGCGCCCACGATCGAGCAGGCCCGCGCGGCCCAGGCGCGCGGCGGCCCCGACGGCGCGCGGGGGCTCCCGGCCGAGACGCCCGACGACATCGGCGCCCTCGCCGCCGAGGTGACCGCCGACGCCGGCACCGACTACGACCGGCTCCTCGCGCTGCAGTCCTGGTTCCGCGGACCGGAGTTCGACTACTCGCTCGAGGCGCCTGTCGAGGACGGGTTCGACGGACCGGGTGTCGAGGCCGTCTCGCGGTTCCTGCAGGTGCGATCGGGCTACTGCGTGCACTTCGCCTCGGCGTTCGCCCTCATGGCCCGGTCGCTCGACATGCCCGCGCGGGTCGTCGTGGGGTTCCTCCCGGGCCTCGCCACGGGCGACGTCGTCGACGACGAACGCGTCTACCAGGCGACGACCGCGCAGCTGCACGCCTGGCCGGAGGTCTTCTTCGAGGGCATCGGCTGGGTCGGGTTCGAGCCGACGAAGAGCCTCGGCACCGCGCAGCGGTTCGCCTCCGACGACGACGGCTCGAACGACCCCGAACCCGAACCGACGGCGAGCTCGACGCCGCAGCCGACCTCGAGTGCGTCGGCGGCACCGCGGCCCGAGGACGACCCCACCGCCGGCACCACGCCCACCTCGACCGCCTCGGTGACGCAAGCACTGCCCGTCGTCGGCATCGTCGCGGCGATCCTCATCGTGCTGGCCCTGCCGGCTCTCGCGAGCGCCGCGGTCACCCGTCGCCGCGCCGCGCAGGCCCGGGGCGGCAGCGCGGGGGCGGCCTGGCGGCTCGTGCAGGACGCCGCGATCGATCTCGGCATCCCGGTGCCCGACTCCGAGTCGCCCCGCGCGTTCGGCTCCCGCCTGCGTCGTCACCACGGCGCCCCCGCCGACGCCGTCGAGCGACTCGTCGACGCGGTCGAACGCGCCAGCTACGCCCCGCCGGGATCGTTCGGCGACGAGGGCGCGACGATGGCGACGGATGCCGCCGCCGTCCGCGCCGGGCTGTACTCGGCCGTCGCGGCGCCGCGGCGCCGGATCGCGCGCCTCCTGCCGCGATCGCTGGTCATCCGCCCGGGGTCGACGTTCGCCGAGGAGACACCGGTGCGCCGCTGAGCCGCCCCGGCGGGAACGCCGAAGCCCCGCACCACTCGGGTGCGGGGCTTCGTTGTGGCGGAAGCGACAGGATTTGAACCTGCGAGACGAGTTACCCCGCCTACATGGATTCCAGCCATGCTCCTTCGGCCGCTCGGACACGCTTCCAACGGGAGAGCCTACCACGCGGGGTTCGTCCGGCCCGCGCGCGGGGCGCGGCATCCGTCGTCAGTTCAGGGCGCGGGTGCCCTCGGGGATCACCCCGTCGCGGTAGAGATCGGCCGCGACGTCCTGGAACGCGGTCAGCGCGACGCGCTGGGTCAGGGGTCCGTAGGAGATGCGGGCGACGCCGAGCTTCTCGTACTCGCCGGCGGTGAGGGCGCCGGGCAGCCCGATGACGCTGATCCGGCCGATGCCCTCCACGAGGCGGGAGGTGGTCTCGGCGTCGAGGACCCCCGGCACGAAGACGACATCGGCGCCGGCGTCGAGGTAGGCGCGTCCGCGCGCGATCGCGTCGGCGATCGACTCCTCGACGGGGCGGCCGCCGCCGCGGACGAACGCATCGGTGCGGGCGTTCAGGGCGAAGGGCACGCCCTCCGCCTCGGCGGCGGCGACGACAGCCGCGACGCGCGCGACCGACTCGTCGAACGGGCGCAGCCGGTCCTCCATGTTGGCGCCGACGATGCCCGCCCCGATGGCGCGGCGTGTGGTGTCGCCGGTGTCGTCGTAGCCGTCGTCGAGGTCGGCGGTGACGGGGATGTCGCCGGCGACGGCGACGATGCGCCCCACCATGTCGAGGGTGGTCTCCAGCGGGATCGTGCCGTCGTCGTAGCCGAAGGATGCCGCGATCGAGTGCCCGGCCGTCGCGATCGCGCGGGTGTCCGGGAGGGCGAGGACGGCCTGGGCCGAGACGACGTCCCACACGTTGACGACACGGAGGATCTCGGGGGCGGCGTGGAGTTCGCGAAGGCGGCGAGCGCGGCCTTCGACGGAGAGGGTGGTCATGCCTCCACCGTGCCACGGCGGCCCGGTGGAATGCACCACCGGGCCGCCGTGAGCGGAAGGACGGGCCGTCCGCTCACCCCACGTCGCCTCGCCAGGCACCGGTCTCGGCGCCGCGGGATTCGATGAACTCTTTGAACTTCTGCAGGTCCTTCTTGACCGCGTGGTCGTCGATGCCGATGGCGGCGCCGACGGTCTCGACGAAGCCCTCGGGCTTCCAGTCGAGCTGCACCGTGACGCGCGTCTCGGTGTCGCTCAGCCGGTGGAAGGTGACGACGCCGGCGTGATCCTCGTCGACGCTCTTCCACGCGACACGCTCGTCGGGATGCTGCTCGGTGATGTGCGCGGTGAACTCGCGCTCCACTCCGCCGATCTTCACCTTCCAGCGGTTCGTCGTGTCGTCGATCTGCGTGATCGACTCGACGTAGCTCAGGAAGTGCGGGAAGGACTCGAACTGGGTCCACTGGTTGTACGCGGTGGACACCGGCACACTGACATCGACGGTCTCGATGATGCTGGCCACGGTTTTCCTCTCGTCGTGATCGTGCCGTCCATCGTGCTCCCGATGCGTTCGTCCTCTCCAGGGGCTTGCACGAGCGACGGAGGAACGGATAGAAGCGGCGATAGGCTCGTCCGCGACTGCCGACCCGTCCCCCGCAAGGAGCCGCATCGTGCGCACCCCCGCCCTGCCCCTGCTCGCCGCGACCGCCGTGCTCGCTCTCGCGGGGTGCTCGGCCGCCGAGACCCCCGCCCCGAGCACGTCGCCGACCGCCTCGGCATCCGCATCTGCGACACCGCCCGCCTCCGCGTCCCCCACCCCCGACGCGACGGCGGGCGCGCCCGTCGTCGAGACGCCCGTCGAGTGCGAGACGCTCGACCTCGCCTCCGGGACGGTCGCCGGGTCGGACCTCGGCCCCTGCCTGCAGGCGGTCCTCGTGCGCTACGACACCGGCACGCTCACCATCTCCGGCGACGAGCTCGCCGGAGAGGTCTCTTACCACTACGACCCGATGTTCGAGTTCCGTGGCGACCTCGAGACCGGCGGCGGGCCGGTGGCCATCAGCTTCGTCGACGGCGACATGCTCATCGACGAGGGCGACGGGCCCGTCGTCGCCGATCCGGACTCCGCCGATCCCACCGAGCAGGCAGCCGGAACCGCGGCGGAGGCGTACCGCGTCTTCTCGGACCCGGGCTTCCTCGGCGACCTCATCGGCGGCGGCGACACCTGGTCGGTCTCGGCCGCACCCGAGCCGGTCGAGACGCCCGACGGGTCCATCGAGGCCTACCGCCTGGAGAGCACGGCGGCATACGACTGGTACGGCATCCCGATCGACGCCTACATGCTGTGGCTGACGGAGGACTTCCGCCCCGTCGCGGCGGAGTCGACCACCGGATTCCTCGGGCGCGCGGCGACGCTGACGCAGCAGCTGTCGGGCCTCGGCGAGCCGGTCACCATCTCGCCGCTGAGCTGAGTCGGCGAACGCGCCGCGATCAGCGCCGCGCGAGGGCGGTGAGCGCGTCGCCCGTCATCCGCTGCGTCGTCCACTCGTCCATGGCCTCGGCGCCGATGGACCGGTAGAAGCCGACGGCGGGCGCGTTCCAGTCGAGCACCGTCCACTCCAGTCGCGGATAGCCACGCTCCAGTGCGACGGCGGCCAGGGAGGACAGCAGCGCCGTGCCGTACCCGCGGCCCCGGTCCGCTTCATCGACGAAGAGGTCCTCGAGCCAGATGCCGTGGCGTCCGGTCCAGGTCGAGTAGGTGAGGAACCACACGGCGATCGCGCGGATCCCCCCGTCCCGCTCGATGACGTGGGCGAAGGCCTTCGGATCGTCGCCGAACAGGGTGGCGGTGAGATCGTCCGTCGTCGTGCGGACGGCATCCGGCTCGCGCTCGTACACGGCGAGCGCGAGGATCGCGGTGAGGATGCCGGCCTCGTCGCCGGGCGCCGCAGCGCGCAGGACGGCACCGTCGTCGAGCGTGCGGGAAGGAAGCGCGGAGGGAGATGCCATGCCTCGAATGTAGCGGCGGCGTCGGATCGCCGCCGTGAACGCGGCGCGCTACGCTCAAGCCACCGCACACCCGGAGCAAAGCAGGTTCACCCATGGCCAGACGCGGCGCCAATCAACCCAGCGTCGGTGGTTACAACGAGGCTGTCGTCCTGGACCAGATCCGCCGGTCCCGCGGACACAGCCGCGTCGAGCTCGCCGACGCCACCGGGCTGTCCGCACAGACCGTGTCCAACATCGTCCAGCGCCTGCTGGATGCGGGGATCGTCGAGGAGGCCGGCCGCACGAGCTCGGGGCGCGGCAAGCCGCGTACGACCCTGCGACTGGTCGGAAGCAGCCGCTACGCCGTCGGCGTCCACCTGGATCCGGGACTCATCACGGTGGTCGTCCTGTCGATCGACGGCGAGGTCGTCGCCCGCCACGCCCGCGCCACGCCGCGCGCACAGGACCCGGCCGACACGGTGGCCGTCCTCATCGAGGACATCCACGCCGTGCTGTCCGAGTCGGGGATCGACCGCAGCCGGATCGTCGGCCTCGGGATCGCCGCGCCCGGACCGATCGACGCCGACCGCGGCATCGTCGTCGACCCGCCCAACCTGCTCGGCTGGGACCGCGTCCCCCTCCGCGACGCGATCGCCGAGGCCACCGGGCTGGCGGTCGTGCTCGACAAGGACGTGACGGCGGCGGCCGTCGCCGAGAAGTGGGTCGCCGCTCCCGGTGGGGCCCCGAACTTCGCATTCCTGTACCTCGGCACCGGGCTCGGCGTGGGACTCGTCGTCGGCGACGAGGTCGTCCGCGGCGGGTCGGGCAACGCCGGCGAGATCGGGCACATCGTCGTCGACCCCGAGGGTCCGTCGTGCGCGTGCGGACTGCGCGGATGCATCGCGGTCACGTGCGCGCCGCTCCCCCTCGTCGAGGAGGCCGAGCGCCGCGGCGTGCTCGAGGCGGACCGCGAGTCCGACGACCCGACGCGGGTGGATGCCGCGCTCACCCGGCTCGTCCGCATGGCCGAGGACGGCGATGAGCGCGCCCGCGACCTGCTGCAGCGGTGCACGGTGCACGTCGCCCGCGCCCTCGCCGTCGTCTCCAACCTGCTCGACGTCGACCGCATCGTCATGGGCGGTCCGCTCTGGGACCGCGTCGGACCGACCTTCACCGAGGCGATCCCCCCGCTCCTCGACGAGATGCGCGTCGCACGCGGGGTCCATCGCCTCTCGATCGCGGGCACCGCACTCGGGTCGGATGTCGGGGCGATCGGCGCCGCGTGCCTCATCCTCGACGAGGCCCTGACGCCCCGGCCGACCTCGCTTCTGGTGCCGTCTGCGTGAGCCCCGCGCCCGACGCCGCAAGGCGTCTTGACTCCGCTATGTCCATCGGTTTGACTTACCGTGTCCCGCCGTCGCGCGTGGACGCCACGATCCGGAGCAAGGGGGCACCGTGAAAGCTCGCACCGTCGTCACATCCATCGCCGCAGCGACCGCTGCCGGCCTCCTCCTCGGCGGGTGCTCCGCTGAGGGAGGCGAAAGCAACGGTGACACCGTCACGGTCGTCTACGCGAAGACCGACTCGTTCGAGGTGCTCGACACCCTGATGAAGACGGCGAAGGAGGAGTTCGAGGCATCCCACGAGGGGATCACCGTCGACCTGCAGCCGATCACCGCCACGGACGACGACTACAAGACCCGGTTGCAGCTCTCGCTCGCCTCGCCCGACACCGCCCCCGACGTCTTCTACGAGGACACCTTCACCGTCCGCAGCGACGCCGAGGCCGGCTACCTCCTGAAGCTCGACGACAAGCTCGCAGACTGGGCCGATTGGGAGATGTTCGACGAGGCCGGCCGGAACGCCGGCAAGGGCGAGGACGGCGGGACCTACGCCCTGCCGCTCGGCACCGACACGCGGGTCATCTGGTACAACAAGGACGTCCTCGAGAAGGCCGGGATCGCCACGCCCTGGCAGCCCGAGAGCTGGGACGACATCCTCGCCACCGCCGCCGCGATCAAGGAGAGCCAGCCGGACGTCGTGCCGTTCAACATGTACGCGGGCACCGGGACCGGCGAGGGCACCGTGATGCAGAGCTTCTACGAGCTGCTCTACGGCACCGGCGAGGGCACCGGCCTGTACGATGACGACGCGGGCAAGTGGGTCGTCGGATCGCAGGGCTTCATCGACTCGCTGACGTTCCTGCAGACCCTCTACGACGAGGGCTACGCCGTGAGCGCCGACCAGGCCCTCGACCCGAACGTGTGGCAGGCCGTCTTCGGCGAATGGTTCCCGAAGGGCACCCTCGGGGCGACCGTCGAGGGCTCGTACACCCCGTCGTTCTGGGCCGAGGGCGGTCAGTACCCGTGGCCCGAGTACACCGACACGATGGGGGTCGCCCTCTTCCCGACGCAGGACGGACAGGCGCCCGGCGGCGTCAGCATGTCGGGCGGGTGGACCCTCGCGGCATCGGCGCAGACGGACGTTCCCGACCTCGCCTTCGACTTCATGACGACGGTCCTCAACAAGGAGAACGCGCTCTGGTACGCGATCAACAACGCGCAGATCGCGGTCCGCTCCGACGTCGCCGAGGACCCGACGTATCTCGAGGCCAACCCGTTCGTCGGCGCTGTGACGGATGCCGTCTCGGTGACGCACTTCCGACCCGCGAACAGCGACTACCCCAAGATCTCGGTCGCGGCGCAGCAGGCCACGGAGGCGGTCATCACGGGACAGCAGTCGCCCGCCGAAGCAGCCGCCGCCTACGACGACGCCGTCCGCGAGATCGTCGGCGACGACGGGGTCATCACCGGATGACCCCGTGAGCACGACGCTCGCGCCGCAGCAGGACCGCCGCGCGTCGCCCCGCCGCCGCGGCCACGGTCGGGTCGACATGCGCCTCTCCCCGACGCGCGCGCTCCCGCTCCTCCCCGCCGTCGGCCTCCTTGTCGTCTTCCTGGCCGGCCCCATCGTCTGGGCGACGGTCGGTTCCTTCACCGACCGCGCCCTGACGGGAGTGGGGGCGGCGAAGCCGGAGTTCATCGGCCTCGACAATTACGCCCGGCTGTTCACCGACCCGGTGCTGCCGTTGTCGGTCCTGCTGACCGTCGTCTTCGTCATCGGCTCGGCCATCGTCGGGCAGAACGTCCTCGGGCTGCTGCTCGCGGTCCTGTTCCGCGCCGGCAGCAGGGTCGTCGCGGGCACGGTGGGCGTCCTGGTGGTGACGGCGTGGGTCCTGCCCGAGATCGTGGCCGCCTTCGTGGGCTACGCGTTCCTCTCCGCGGACGGGACGCTCAACGGCGCGCTGTCGCTCGTCGGGATCGACGGCCCCAACTGGCTCTACGCCCTGCCGCTGCTGGCGGTCATCCTCGCGAACACCTGGCGGGGCACCGCGTTCTCGATGATGATCTACCGCGCGGCGCTCGACGACGTGCCGCCCGAAGTCACCGAGTCGGCGATGATCGACGGCGCCGGCACGTGGCAGCGGCTGCGCTACATCACGCTGCCGATGATCTCGGGGACGATCTTCACGAACCTGCTGCTCACGACGCTGCAGACCCTGTCGGTGTTCACCCTCATCTGGGTCATGACCAAGGGCGGCCCGGGCGACCTGTCGCGCACCCTCCCCGTGCTCGCCTACAGCGAGGCCTTCTCGTTCGGCGACATCGGGTACGGCAATGCGATCGCGATCGTCATGCTCGCCCTGGGCGCGGTCTTCTCGATCGCCTACGTCGTGTCGCTGCGGCGCCGAGGGGGTGTCGCGTGACCACCGCCACCGCGACCGTCGCCACCGCGACCCGGCGCACCCCCCGTGCGCCCAGCGTCGCCTCACCGCGACGCGGCGCGACGCGGTTCTGGGCGAACCTCGTGCTCGTGATCATCGGGATCGTGTTCGCCGCGCCGCTCGCGTGGGTCGTCCTCGCCTCGATCGACTCGGCGGCGACCTATCGCGTGGCGTGGCCGACCGACCCGACCCTCGACAACTTCGCCGACGTCCTCACCCCCGAGCTGACGCTCCGCCCGCTCGTGAACAGCCTGCTGCTCTCGACGGGTGCGGCCGCGGTGACGGTCGTGGCATCCGTCCTCGCCGCGTACCCGCTCTCGCGGTACCGGTCGCGGTTCCACGCACCGTTCCTCTACTCCGTGCTCTTCGCGAGCTGCCTGCCGATCACCGCGATAATGGTGCCCGTCTACAGCCTGTTCGTGCAGGTCCGGCTGATCAACCAGCCGTGGGCCGTGGCGCTGTTCCTCGCCGCGAGCGCCCTTCCGATGGCGCTGTGGATGACGAAGAACTTCATGGACTCGGTACCGGTGAGCCTCGAAGAGGCCGCCTGGGTCGACGGGGCGAGCGCGATGCGCGCGCTGTGGACGATCGTCGTGCCGCTCATGCGCCCCGCCCTGAGCGTCGTCTTCGTCTTCGTCTTCCTGCAGGCCTGGGGCAACTTCTTCGTGCCGTTCGTCCTCCTGCTGACGCCGGACTGGCAGCCGGCCGCGGTCTCGATCTACGCCTTCTTCGGGCAGTACGGCACCGTCGCCTACGGACGCCTGGCCGCCTACTCCCTGCTCTACTCGCTTCCCGTCCTCGGGCTCTACCTCCTCGTCACCCGCGGCCTCGGGGGCTCGTTCGCCCTCTCGGGCGCCGTGAAGGGCTGACCCGTCCCGGCTCCCGCGCCGCACCGATCTCGAAGGAACCCGCATGCACCGCAACGACCACCTGGCCCTGCAGCGCATCGACCGGCTCGTGCGCGACCGGCTGCCCCCCGCCCTGCACCGCGAGACCGCCCCCGTGACGATCGCGGCGTGGGAGGTCCCCGACGAGCCCGTGCCCTTCGCCGAGGCGATCCGGCAGGAGTACGCGCCGTTCGCCGTCGGCACCGAGTGGGGCAAGCCGTGGGGCACGGTGTGGTTCCACGTCACCGGCCGCGTGCCCGACTCCTGGCGAGACGTGCCGGGCACCCGTCCCGAGATCGTCGTCGACCTCGGCTTCGACGGCTCCGGTCCGGGGTTCCAGGCCGAGGCGCTCGTGTTCCGCCCCGATGGGTCGATCGTGAAGGCGATCGAGCCGCGCAACACCGCCGTCCCCGTCGAGGGCGACGAGATCGACCTCTGGATCGAGGCGGCGGGCAATCCCAGCGTCGCCGGGACGTTCACCTTCGCCGCGACCCCGCTCGGCGACAAGCGGACCGCGGGCGCGGAGCCCATCTACCGACTGCGGCGCCTGGAGCTGGGGCTGCTCGACCAGACGGTGTGGGAGCTGCAGCAGGACATCTGGACCCTGCGCGGACTCGTCGAGCAGCTCGACCCCGACCGCACCCGTCACGCCCGCGTCCTGGCGGCGCTCGGCCGCGCGGTCGACGCAGTGGACCCCGACGACGTCGCCGGCACGGTCGCCGCGGGACGCGCCGAACTGCGTGACGCGCTCGACGCCCCGGCATCCGCCACCTCGCATCAGCTGACCGCCGTGGGGCACGCCCACATCGACTCGGCCTGGCTGTGGCCGGTCCGCGAGACCGTGCGCAAGGTCGCGCGGACGTTCTCGAACGTGCTCGACCTCATGCGCACCGAGGACGACTTCGTCTTCGCGGCGTCGTCGGCGCAGCAGTACGCGTGGATGAAGCAGCACTACCCCGAGCTGTTCGAGCGGATGCGGCGGGCCGTCGCCGAGGGCCGGTTCGCGCCCGTGGGCGGCATGTGGGTCGAATCCGACACGAACATGCCGGGATCGGAGGCCCTCGCCCGCCAGTTCGTCGAGGGCAAGCGGTTCTTCCTCGAGGAGTTCGGCGTCGAGCCGCTCGAGGTCTGGCTGCCGGACTCGTTCGGGTACTCGGCCGCGCTCCCCCAGATCATCGCCGCGGCGGGCTCGCGCTGGTTCCTCACGCAGAAGATCTCGTGGAACGAGACGAACCGGATGCCGCACCACACGTTCCTGTGGGAGGGCATCGACGGCACCCGCGTGTTCACCCACTTCCCTCCCGTCGACACGTACAACTCCGACCTGTCGGCGGCAGAGCTCGCCCGCGCCGAGCGTCAGTTCGCCGAGAAGGCGCACGCGACGCACTCGCTCGTGCCGTTCGGCTGGGGCGACGGCGGCGGCGGACCCACCCGCGAGATGATCGCCGCCGCGCGCCGCACCGCCGACCTCGAGGGGTCCCCCAAGGTGCGCCTGGGCTCGCCGGCGCAGTTCTTCGCCGACGCCGAGGCGGAGTGCGCGGCGCCGCCGGTGTGGTCCGGGGAGCTCTACCTCGAGTACCACCGGGGCACCTACAGCGCGCAGGCCCGCACGAAGCGCGGCAACCGCGAGAGCGAGCACCTGCTGCGGGCGGCCGAGCTCTGGGCGACGCTCGACACGGTCCGCACCGGCGCGGCCTACCCCGCCGAGCGGCTGCGCGCCCTGTGGCAGACGGTCCTGCTGCACCAGTTCCACGACATCCTGCCCGGCACCTCGATCGCGTGGGTCCACCAGGAGGCCGAGGCGACGTACGCCCGCCTCGCAGACGAGCTGCGGGAGATCATCGACACCGCCCTGCGCTCGCTCGTGGGCGAGGGCGAGCGGGCGCTCGCGGCCAACGCCGCGCCGGTGGCGCTCGGCGGCGCACCGGCGCTCGGCGTCGGGGCCGCGGCATCCGCTCCCGTCGTCTTGCCCGAAACGGACGGCGACGGCTGGCGGTTCCGGCATCCCCGGTTCGACTGGGCGATCGACGCGCGGGGACTGGTCGTGGGCGCCGTCGACCTCGCGACGGGCCGCGAGCTCATCGATCCCGCGCACCCCGGTGGCGCGCTGCACCTGTTCCGCGACACCCCGCGGGACTGGGACGCGTGGAACATCGACGTCGAGGACGGCGCGCTCGGGACCGTCCTCGACGCGGCCGACGAGATCACGGTGGACGGGGCCGACCTCGTGGTCCGGCGCCGGTTCGGATCGTCGTCGGCCGAGCAGCGCTACCGCGTCGACCCCGCGTCCGGCGCGCTCGAGGTGGCGCTGCGGCTCGACTGGCGCGAGCGGCAGAAGATGCTGAAGATCGCCTTCCCGCTGCGGGTGCGGGCCGAGCGCGCGGAGTCCGAGATCCAGTTCGGCCACGTGTCGCGGCCTGTCCACATGAACACGACGTGGGATGCCGCCCGGTTCGAGACCGTCGCGCACCGCTGGATCCGCGTGGCCGAGGGCGAGTACGGCGTGGCGATCGCCAACGACGCGATGTACGGCCACGACGTGCAGCGCGCGCCCGGCTCGGACGGGGGCGCGCGGACGGTCGCACGGGTCACCCTCGTGCGGGCGCCCCTGTTCCCGGACCCCGAAGCCGACCAGGGCGCACACACCTTCCGCCTGTCCGTGCTCCCGGGCGCCACCGTCGCGGCGGCCGTCGCGGAAGGGCTGCGACTGAACCTCCCGGCCGTCCCTCTGCAGGGGGCGCGCGAGGTCGACCCACTCCTCGAGCTCGACGACCCGGGCGTCGTCGTCGAGGCCGTCAAGCTCGCCGACGACGGGTCGGGCGACGTCATCGTGCGGCTCTACGAGGCGCTCGGCTCGAGCCGGACCGCGCACCTCGTCCCGGGCTTCCGGGCGACCGGCGTCGTGCAGACGGACCTGCTCGAACGCCCGATCGCGGCGACGGCGCTGCGGGATGCCGCCGGCGACGCGGTCCGCCTCGAGCTGTCGCCGTTCCAGCTGGTCACGCTGCGCCTGGCGCGCTGAGCGTCGCCGGACTCAGTCGAGTCCGCGGACCGGGACCCCGAGCCACTCGCCGAGGTCCCGGACCTCGGCGTGCACCATCTCGCGCTCGTCGTCGTCCAGCGGGACGAGCTCGTGCACGGCGGAGACCACGAGGTTCTCCTTCTTCTTGTCGAGCGCGGCGTCGAGCAGACCCACGAAGCGGTCGCCGACGAGGATCGGATGCGCGAAGTAGCCGTAGACCCGCTGATGCTTCGGTTTGAACTGCTCGAGGACGTAGGTGAACTCGAACAGCTCCGTCAGGCGCGGGCGGTCGAACAGCATGCGGTCGTACGGGTTGAGGATCGCCGCCCGCCCACCCGGATCATCGCCCCGGGCGGCGAGCGCCTCGGGGTCGACCCGCCAGCGCCACGCGCTGCCCTCGACCTCGGCGGGCTCACCCGCCGTGCCGACACCCGACCACGATGACTTCTCGCGCGCGATGCCGAGCGCCTGCAGCCGCCGTGCCGCCAGAACGTCCTCGGCGTCGGCCGGGTCCATCTCGGCATCCCGTGCACCGTAGACACGGTCGGGCAGGTCCCACACGCGCTGGCGGCCGATCCGCCCGCTGATGGCGACGTCGCCGAGGTATGACAGGAGCTCGAGCATGCGCGGCACCTGATTCGCGCCGTACCAGCCGCTATCGTTCTTCGCCTGGACCACGCTCGTGTCGGGGATCTCCGAGGCCGGCAGCGGCCCCTCCCGCTCGAGGCGTCGCAGGATCTCGGCGCGGAAGGCGGCGTTCGCCTCGAGGTACTGGCGTGTCGAACCGCCGAGGCGGCGCCCCGGCATGACGGCGCGGAGAGCCGGGAGGAGGGATGCCGGGCGGAAGTGCCCGTCGTACTCGAACAGCAGCCGGTCCCCCTCGACCGCCTTCGACAGCTGCCCCGGCTCGTAGGCCCACCCGATGCGCGACCAGCAGATCGACTGCTCGCTGGGGGCGATGACGGCCGTCGGGTCGATCTTGATCGCGGCGATCTGCTCGGCGACCTCGACGACGTCGCCGGGTCGGTCCGCATCGAGCAGCTGCGCGCGCACCGCGATGCGGCGGGCCTCGTCCCTCGTGAGCCGGTGCATGGGTCGAGGCTAGCGGCCGCCTCGGACGCTGCTCAGCCGGTGGGCTGCAGGCGCGCGTCGACGGTGCGCCGCTCGTCGAAGACGAAGCAGTCGCCGTCGAACCCGTCGCCGCCGACGTGCTCGAAATACCCGAGGATGCCGCCGTCGAGCTGACGCGCGTCGATGCCGTCCTCCCGCAGGACGAGGGCCGCCTTCTCGCAGCGGATACCGCCGGTGCAGAAGCTCACGACGGTCTTGTCGACGAGCTCGTCGCGGTGCGCGGCCGCGGCATCCGGGAACTCGGTGAACTTCTCCAGGCGCCAGTCCAGCGCACCGGCGAACGTCCCGTGGTCGACCTCGAAGGCGTTGCGCGTGTCAAGCAGGACGACCTCACGGCCGTCGTCGTCGCGGCCGGTGTCGAGCCACCGTCGGAGCGTCACGGGGTCGACCGCCGGGGCGCGTCCGGCCGCCGGTCGGATCGCGGGACGGTCCATCCGGATGATCTCGCGCTTGTGCTTGACGAGCATCTTGCGGAACGGCTGCTCGGCCGACCAGCTCTCCTTCGTCGTGAGCGCGGCGAACCGTTCCTCGGCCCGCAGCTCGTCGACGAACCCGCGGACGTCCTCCGCCGGTCCCGCGAGGAAGAGGTTGATGCCCTCCTCGGCGACCAGGATCGTGCCGCGCAGCGAGCGCGCGTCGACCCGCTCCTGCAGCTCGGAGCGCAGCGACGCGGGGTCGTCGATCGGCGTGAAGAGGTAGGCGGAGATGTTCAGGACGGATGCCACCGGTCCAGGCTAGGCGACCGGCGGCATCCGTCCCGGGTCGGTCAGCCGACGAACGGTGCCGAGGTCTCGTCGAGCGCGGCGACCTCGTCGGGGGCCAGCTCGAGCGTCGCGCCGGCGATGAGGCCCTCGACCTGGTCGACGCGCGAGGCCGAGGCGATCGGGACGGCACCCTTCGCGCGCAGCCACCCGAGGGCGGCGGAGGCGACCGAGACGCCGTGGGCGGCCGCGACGTCGTCGAGCGCGGAGAGCACGGCGAGCCCGTCGGGCGTCGCGTACTTCGCCGCCGATCCCGCACGGGGCGAGGACTGCCCCGAGGTGTCGGCGGAGCGGTACTTGCCGGTGAGGAATCCGCTCGCGAGGGCGTAGTACGGCACGACGGTCAGGCTGAGCTCGGCCGCCGTCGGGACGACGTCGCGCTCGACGGCGCGGTCGACGAGGTTGTAGGCGGGCTGGGTCGCGATGGGTTCGGCGACCCCCTGCTCGCGGGCCAGGCGAACCCACTCACGGGTGCGCTCGACGGAGAAGTTCGACACGGCCGGGTAGCGGATGAGACCGTCGGCGACCAGGGCGCCGAAAGCGGCGACGGTCTCCTCGAGCGGGGTGTCGGGGTCTTCGGCGTGCGCGTAGTACACGTCGATGGTGTCGACGCCCAGCCGGGCGAGCGACGCCTCGGCGGCCGCGCGCACGTTGTCCGCCGACAGGCCGGGGAACTCGGGGTGCTTCGACACCTTGGTCGCCACGACGACCCGCTCGGGCCGCCGCGAGGCGATCCACTCGCCGATGATGCGCTCGCTCTCGCCGCCCGAGTTGCCGGGGACCCACGCGCTGTAGACGTCCGCCGTGTCGATGAAGTCGCCGCCGGCGCCGGTGAAGGCGTCGAGGACGGCGAAGGACGTGTCGCGGTCGGCCGTCCAGCCGAAGACGTTGCCGCCGAGCGACAGGGGGAACACGGTCAGATCGCTGGTACCGAGAACAGTCATGATTTCGATCCTGACACGGCCGCGGATGCCGGGGCTCAGCGCGCGACGATCTCGTCGGCGTTCGCCTGGATCCACGTCATGAGGGGCGTCATCCGCTCCATGAGCTCGACTCCGCGCGGGGTCAGGGAGTACTCGACGCGGGGCGGGACCTCGGGGTAGGACGTGCGCGCCACGATCCCGTCGGCGGCGAGGGTGCGCAGCGTCGTGGCCAGCATCTTCTCGCTGATCCCGTCGACGCTGCGACGCAGCTCGCCCCACCGGCGTGTGCCATCGGTGAGCGCGAGGAGGACGAGGACGCCCCACTTGCTCATGACGTGGTCGAGGACGACACGCGACGGGCACGCCTCGCTGAAGATCCCCGGCGACTCCTGCCGCATCCGCTCGAAACTCACCGACACGTCAGCAGCTTACCTGAAAGTGGGTACCCTCCGATCGGAATGCATGGGGGGCCGGTGGGGGTTGTCCCGGCTGTCGCGCGCATCGCGCGATCATCGAAAGGATTCGCCATGACCATCCTCGTCACCGCCGCCGGCGGCCAGCTCGGACACCTCGTCGTCGACGCACTGCTCGCCCGCGGCGCCGCCCCGGAAAGCATCGTCGCCGGAGCCCGCACCGTCGCGAAGGCCGCCGACCTCGCCGACAGAGGCGTGCGCGTCGTGCCGCTCGACTACACCGTGCCCGAGTCGGTCGACGCCGCCCTCGAGGGTGTCGACATCGTGCTGCTCATCTCGGGCTCGGAGCCGGGCGGGCGCCTCGCCGGCCACCTGACCGTCATCGACGCCGCCGCCCGCGCCGGTGTCGCGAAGCTCGTCTACACGAGCGTCTCGCACGCCGACACCGTCGACCTCGTCCTCGCCCCCGACCACAAGGCGACCGAGGAGGCGATCGCGGCCAGCGGCATCCCCGCCGTGATCCTGCGCAACAACTGGTACATGGAGAACTACGCCGGCGACCTGGCCGGCGCGGCGCAGACGGGTGTCTTCTCTGCCGCCGTCGGCGACGCCGCCGTGGCCGCCGCCGCGCGAGCGGACTACGCCGACGCCGCCGCGGTCGTCCTGCTCGAGGACGGGCATCTCGGCCGCACGTACGAGCTCGCGGGACCCCGCGCCACCTACGCCGACATCGCCGCCGCCATGGGCGAGGTGCTCGGGCGCGAGGTCGTCTACGCGCCGGCGACCCCCGACGAGCTGGCGGCGCGGCTGGCGTCGTTCGGGCTCGACGAGGGCACCGTCGGGTTCGTCGTCGCCCTCGACGGCGGCATCGCCCGCGGCGCCCTCGACGTCACCTCATCCGACCTGACCGACCTCATCGGGCGTTCCGTGACCCCTTGGACGGACGCGCTGCGCGCCGTGGCTCCTGCGGGCTGATCCCTCGCACGCTCCCGCGGCCGCGGCATCCATATTCATCGGAATGGATGCCGCGGCCGCGGCGTTGTGCCCGGCATGCAACGCTTCGGAACGCTGTCCTTCGGCCATTACGGTCCCCTCGGCGGGGGTCGCGAACTCACCGCCGGCGACTCGATGCTGCAGGCGATCGACCTCGCGCAGGGCATGGACGAGCTCGGGGTGAACGGCGCCTACTTCCGCGTGCACCACTTCGCCCGCCAGCAGGCCTCCCCCATGCCGCTGCTCGCCGCGATCGCGGCGCGCACCTCGCGCATCGAGGTCGGCACGGGCGTCATCGACATGCGCTACGAGAACCCGCTCTACCTCGCGGAGGAGGCGGCCGCGGTCGACCTCATCAGCGACGGACGGCTCGCGCTCGGCGTGAGCCGCGGGTCACCCGAGAGCGTCATCCGCGGCTACGAGACCTTCGGCTACACCGGGTCGACGGACCCGCGCGGCGCCGACATCGCCCGCGAGCACTTCGAGCTGTTCCTGCGCGCCGTCGAGGGCGACGGGCTCGCCGAGAGCGACCCGCACAGCCCGTTCGGCGGCGGCCACGGGTTGCAGCGCATTGAACCGCACTCCCCCGGGCTGCGCTCGCGCATCTGGTGGGGCGCCGGCAACCGCGACTCGGCCGAATGGGCGGGACGCATGGGGGTTAACCTCATGTCGTCGACGCTGTTGACCTCGGCCGACGGTCGCCCCTTCGACATCCTGCAGGCCGAGCAGATCGACGCGTTCCGCGCGGCGTGGCGCGAGGCGGGTCACGCGGGGACCCCGCGCGTCTCGGTGAGCCGCAGCATCTTCCCCATCACGACCGCGGAGGACGCCATGTACTTCGGCGGCCGCTCCGACGGTGACCAGATCGGGATCATCGACGGCATGCGGTCCACCTTCGGCAAGACGTATGCCGGCACCCCCGACGAGCTCGTCGAGCAGCTGCAGCACGACGCCGCGGTCCGCGAGGCCGACACGCTCATGCTCACGATCCCGAGCCAGCTCGGGGTGGCATTCAACCTGCGGCTCGTCGAGTCCTTCGCCCGCTACGTCGCCCCGTCGCTGGGGTGGACGCCGACGCACGAGATCGCCACGGCGTAGCGCTCGGGTGCGCCGGGCGAGCGGCGCACGCGGGCATAGGGTGGACCCATGCGGACCCGCGCGGACATCGAGTGCTGGCTGACCGACATGGACGGCGTGCTCGTGCACGAGAACACACCGATCCCCGGCGCTGCGGAGCTGCTCGAGCAGTGGCGCGACGAGGGCACCCCGTTCCTCGTCCTGACGAACAACTCGATCTTCACGCCGCGCGACCTCAGCGCCCGGCTGCGCGCGTCGGGACTCGTCGTGCCGGAGGAGTCGATCTGGACCTCGGCGCTCGCGACCGCGGACTTCCTCGCCTCGCAGATGCCGGGCGGCACCGCGTTCGTGATCGGTGAGGCCGGTCTCACGACGGCCCTCCACGAGGCGGGCTTCATCATGACCGAGACCCGCCCCGACTACGTCGTCGTCGGCGAGACCCGCAACTACTCGTTCGAGGCGATCACCAAGGCGATCCGCTTCATCGGCGCCGGCTCCCGCTTCATCGCCACCAACCCAGACGCGACCGGCCCCTCGACCGAGGGCGTCCTGCCGGCGACGGGCGCGATCTCGGCGCTCATCACGAAGGCCACCGGCAAAGAGCCCTACGTCGTCGGCAAGCCCAACCCGATGATGTTCCGCTCGGCACTCAACCGCATCGGCGCGCACTCCGAGAACACCGGCATGATCGGCGACCGCATGGACACGGACGTCGTCGCCGGGATCGAAGCGGGCCTGCACACCGTGCTCGTGCTCACCGGCATCAGCGACACCGCCGAGATCGAGCGCTACCCGTTCCGTCCCGACGAGATCCTCGGCTCGGTCGCCGACCTGGTGCGCACCGAACCGCGCGAGAGCGACTCCCCCGACGTGCAGGCGGCGCTCGGCCTCTGACGGTCGGCCCCGGTCACCAGCCCATCGAGCCCGGCACGCCCTTGAACGGTCCCACGACCTGAGAGGTGACCCACCCGCCGTAGAAGCGACCCGGCTGCGGGGTCACGACCTCACCGGCGACGGTGCACTCGTCCATCTGCTGCGCGTACACCGCCACCCGTTCCACCAGCTCCTCATAGCCCGGTTCGGGATGCGGGTAGTTCCACGCTGCCGCAGGGCGGGACACGCCGCCACCGTGGACGTCGAGGTAGCGCGCGGCGCCCTTGAACTCGCAGAACGACGACCCCTGACCGGGCGTCAGCGCACCGGGGACGAAGTCGTCGATCGGCAGGTAGTAGACGGGCGGGTGGCTCGTCTCGAGCACGCGCAGGGCACGGCTCGTCGAGGCGATGCGTTCGCCGCCGAGGGTGATCGTGACGGTGCCGGCGACCGGTTCGACGCGGGGAGGCCGGGGGTAGTCCCAGACGCTCTCCTGACCCGGTCCGACGGGGTCGGGGGTGGGATGCCGCATGGTCTCAGATTACGGGCGGAATCATAGGCCAGGGCCGCCCCGCGGCATCCGTCATCCCCCGATAATGAAGTCATGACGGCCCGGCGCCCGACCGCCTACAACGCGATCTCGACGTCATCGCGCGTGGAGATCCTCCACCTGCTGCAGACGACCCCGCAGCAGACCGTCGGCGAGCTCGTCGCGGCGACGGAGCTGCATCCGAACACGGTCCGGGAGCATCTGCAGCGGCTCATCGAGCGCGGATTCGTCGCGACCGAGGTGGAGAAGCGCACGACGCGCGGCCGGCCCCGGGTGTTCTACCGCGCCGTCGACGGCGTGAGCGTCTCGAGTCCGGAGCACCGCCGCAAGGTGCAGGCCGCTGCCGAGCGCGGCGACCTCATGCGCCGGGTCATGCCCGAGACGGCCGGGTCGCTGACGGGCGAGGAGCAGCATCAGCTCGACGCGCTCGTCGAGCAGCTCCTCGACGGCGGCTTCGACCCCGAGATCGACGAGGACGCCCTCACGATCGACCTGACGCCCTGCGCGCACGCGGCCGATCAGGCGGACAACCGCGAGACGCTCTGCGACGTGCACCTCGGGCTCATGCAGGGCGCCCTCAGCGAGGCGGGCGGACCCTTGGCGGTCGACGGCATGCGCTCGTCGTGCGATCCGCAGGAATGCGTCATCCACCTGCTGCGGCGACGGCCGGACGCCTGAGCGTCGAACGGCCTCAGTAGGCGAGGTTGGTGCGCAGGGACGAGTACCAGACCCAGGCGTATCCGACCCGGTAGTGGAGCTTGTACCAGTGACGCTTCGAATCCGAGACCTGCAGCGGCGTGCCCTTCGGGATCGTCCCGCCGACCGCGCCGCCTGCGGACTTCCGCCACGTCGCGTTCTTCGTGGTCCGCACGTGCAGGTCGGAGTGCTTCGCCGCCGCCCCGAACGAGCCGTTGAAGTGCGTGTAGACGGTGCGCGCGATGTCGCGGATGCCGGCCTTGGACGACCCGGCGTCGCCGATCACGGTAAGCACGAAGGTCGCCTTCGGCCCGCGGATGATCGCGGTGTCGGCCTGAAGCAGACCGCCCTTGACCCAGAGCGAGCCCGGCTTGGAGGCCTGGTAGGCGGAGGCCGGGATGCCGTTGGGAATGCGGGAGCGGAACAACTGCGTGTGCATGAGATCCCGCAGCAGCGTCGTGTGCGTCTTGTTGAGGATCTGCCCCTTCTCGAGGCGTGCCACGAGCAGGCTCAGATCGTTCGAGGTGGTGCGGTTGCCGGCGTAGAGGACGTCCTGTCCCTTCAGCACGCGCCCGTAGGAGGTCTGCGAGTAGCCGGCGGCGGCGATCTGCTTGTTGAGGTTCGAGACGCCGATCCAGTGCACGAGGTCGGTGTGGCAGTAGTTGTCGGACATCCAGATGAGCTCGCGCAGGCATTCCTTGACGGTGAGACCCGACGACAGCTTCGTCGACAGCGACGCCTGCTTCTTCTCCACCCGCTTGAGCGCCGCCCAGGCGACGAAGAGCTTCATCATGCTGGCGGGTTCGCGTCGCGTGGCGCCCGTCTTGCCCGTCAGCACCTCGAGACCGCCGATCTGCCGCACGGTGACGGCGTACGACGAGGAGGGATGCCGCTTCATGGTGGCCGTGATCTTGTCGCGCAGCGTGTTCGCCGCCGCGGTGCGGACGACGGTGCAGCCGTCGCCCGTCAGCACGGCCGCCTGCAACCGGCTGGTCGGACCGACGGCGAGGACGGTGTCCTTTCGCGTGTCGAGGAGGGCGGCCGTGGCATCCGACACGCACTCGGTGCGTGAGTAGAGGAAGGGCTGGCGGAGGGCGCCGGCGACCGCGGCCGCCGTGCCGGTCTCGTGGTTGGGGATCGCGACGCCCGAGACCACGACACCGCGGGTGGTCGTGCTCGGGTAGTCGGCGGCCGTGGAGATCGCCACGGCCTCGCTGGTGCCGCCCGCCATGCGACGCACGCTGATCCCGGCGGAGCGGATGCGGTCGACGAACCCCTTCCCCATCATCGAGGCGATGTTCATCATGACCACCTCCTTCGCACCGACGTCCTTCAGCGCCGCCATCGTGGCGTCGGAGGCCGTGCCGCGACCGTCGACGGCCATGAAGCCGCCTCCCGTCGCGGCGGCGGCCGCCGCGGCGATCGGAGCAGTGTCCATCGTGCGCCCGTCGGCGACGTACACGCGGTCGACGGGGCCCAGGAAGCGCAGGACCGCGCGCGAGAGCGCGTAGGTGTCGGCGCCGGAGATCCGCTCGACGGGGGCCGTCTGACCGAGCACCCGCGCGACCGTACTGTTCACCGACGCCGTCGAGCCGACGACGAGGATGCGCGTCGGCTTCAGCCGGGCGAGTTCGGTCTTGACCGCGGCGGGGATCGAGTCTGGTGCGACGTACAGCATCGGCGCCCGGCGGGCGCCCGCGAGCCCCGCCGCGATCTGCGCGTCGTGGCGTTTGGCGGCGGCGATCACGACCTCGGCGCTTCCGTTCGGGAAGAGGGCGCGGCTCACGGCGATGGTCTGGTCGGCGGCGATCGCGGCGCTGAGGCGACCCGTCGACGGCATCCGCGGGGCGGGCGGGGCCGCCAGGCGCACCCCGGCATCCGGCGTCGGAGCGGGTGTCGGGGTCGGCGTGGGTGTCGGGGTGGGCGTCGGAGTCGGAGTAGCCGTGGGCGTGGACGTCGGCATGGGCTTCGATGTCGCCGTCGGTGTCGGAGTCGGGGTAGCCGTCGGGGTCGGCGGCGGCGTAGGCGTGAGAGTCGCCGTCGGGGTCGGCGAGACGGCCGGCGTCGGTGACACGGTCGGCGAGGGCGTCGTACCGGCTGAGGCGGGCCCCGCGGTCAGGACGAGGACCGCCGCCAGCCACGCCGCGGTGAAGGCTGTGGTCCGCCGCACCATGGCGGGAACCCGGGACGGATCACCGCGAGTCATGAGCCCCCCCGTAGGCGGCGGAGACCGCTCCCACCATAGGGGTGTCCGGCGCGGCGGCATCCGGGTATTTTGCACGGCCCGATCGGATGCCGCGATCAGCCGGCTGTCGTAGCGTCGGAGCATACCCGTGGAAGGACCAAGCCCGTGGACTTTCTGGACCCGCTCATCCTGGCTCGCCTGCAGTTCGGACTGACGACGCTCTACCACTATCTGTTCGTGCCGTTGACGCTCGGCATGGCGCTCACGGTGGCGATCTTCCAGACGATCTGGCACCGCACCGGCGACGTGAAGTGGCTGCACCTGACCCGCCTGTTCGGCAAGATCTTCCTCATCAACTTCGCGATGGGCGTCGTCACCGGCATCGTGCAGGAGTTCCAGTTCGGCATGAACTGGTCCGCATACTCCCGCTTCGTCGGCGACGTGTTCGGCGCTCCGCTCGCCTTCGAGGGCCTCATGGCGTTCTTCTTCGAGGCGACCTTCATCGGCCTGTGGATCTTCGGCTGGGACAAGCTGCCCCGCCGCATCCACCTGCTCACCATCTGGGCGACCGCGTTCGGGTCGATCCTGTCGGCGTACTTCATCCTGACCGCGAACGCGTTCATGCAGAACCCGGTCGGCTACACGCTGAACCCCGACACCGGCCGCGCCGAGCTCACGGACTTCTTCGCGCTGCTGACCAACCCGGTCGCCCTCGCTGCCTTCCCGCACACGATCTTCTCGGCGTTCATGTTCGCCGCGGCGGTCATCATCGCCGTCGCCGCCTGGCACCTGCGCCGCGGGCAGCACGTCGAGACGATGCGTCCGGCCCTCCGCTACGGCATGTGGTTCATGATCATCTCCTTCGCCGGCACCGCCATCAGCGGCGACCAGCTCGGGCTCGTCATGGTGCAGACGCAGCCGATGAAGATGGCGGCCGCCGAAGCCCTGTACGAGAACGCGTGCGGCGCCGACGCATCCTTCTCCATCTTCTCGATCGGCACACCCGACGGCTCGGAGGAGATCTGGTCGCTGCGCGTTCCCTACCTGCTCTCCTTCCTGTCTACCCACACGCTCGACGGCTGCGTCGAAGGACTGAACGATCTGCAGGACCTCTACACGCAGCGCTTCGGCGCCGGCGTCGACTACCGTCCCGAGATCTGGGTCACCTACTGGTCGTTTCGCTGGATGATGGGCTTCGGCGGTCTGGCGACGCTCATCTCGGTCGCCGGCCTCTGGGTCACGCGGAAGAAGGCGACCCGTCCCGTCGCCGACTGGATGTGGCGCATCGCGATCTGGTCCGCCCCGCTCCCCCTGCTCGGCAGCCTCGTCGGCTGGGTGTTCACCGAGATGGGCCGCCAGCCCTGGATCGTGTTCAGCCTCATGCTCACCGAGGACGGCGTCTCGCCCAGTGTCCCCGGCTGGACGGTGCTCATCTCCCTCGTCACGTTCACCGCGATCTACGCCTCGCTCGCCGTCGTCGAGTTCCGCCTCATCCTGAAGGCCGCACAGAAGGGTCCCGACCCCCTGCCCGGGCCCGACGACCCCGACCCACGCGACCTGCCGGTCGACCAGACCCCCTCGACGGTCTACTAGGAGCACGCCATGGATCTCGCCTACCTCTGGTTCTTCGTCGTCGGTGTGTTCTTCGTCGGCTACTTCGTGCTCGACGGCTTCGACTTCGGCGTCGGGATGAGCCTGCCGTTCCTCGGCCGCGACGAGGTGTCGCGGCGCCAGGTCATCAACACCATCGGGCCGGTGTGGGACCTCAACGAGACGTGGGTCATCGTCGCGGGCGCCTGCCTGTTCGCCGCGTTCCCGGAGTGGTACGCGACCCTGTTCAGCGGGTTCTACCTGCCGCTGCTGCTGATCCTGCTCGCCCTCATCCTCCGCGGCGTCTCGTTCGAGTACCGCCACCAGCGCGAGGGGCTCGCGTGGAAGCGCGGCTTCGACCGGATGATCGTCATCGGCTCGGTCGTCCCGGCCCTGCTCTGGGGGGTCGCGTTCGGCAACATCGTCCAGGGGGTGCCGATCGACGCCGACAAGGAGTTCACCGGGTCGCTCCTCACCCTCCTGAACCCCTACGGACTGTGGGTCGGTGTCACCACCCTGCTGCTCTTTTTCCTGCACGGTCTGTACTTCGTGGGGCTGAAGGCCGACGGCCGGGTGAAGGAGGACGCTCACGCCCTGGCCCGTCGCGTGGCGATCCCGACGATCCTCTTCGCGGCCGGGACGGTCGTCTGGACCACGGCGATCGCGATGGACCGCGACGCCCCCGCACTGGCGGCGGTGATCGGATGCGGCGTCGCCGCCGCGCTCGCCCTGATCGGCTCCGCCGTGGCCAACCTGCGGGAGCGCGACGGGTGGGCCTTCGCGCTGGGCGCCGTCACGATCGTCACGGCCGTCCTCACCCTGTGGTTCGCGCTGTTCCCCTTCGTCATGCCGTCCTCGACCGACCCGGCGTTCTCCCTCACGATCGAGAACGCGTCCAGCACCGACTACACGCTCGGGGTCATGACGTGGGCGGCGGTCATCTTCCTGCCGGGCATCCTGGCCTACCAGGCCTGGACGTACTGGGTCTTCCGCAAGCGCATCTCGCGTGCGCAGATCGAGAAGGCGGATGCCGCGCCCGCCCACTGAGACGGCGGAGGAGGATCGACCCATGGCCCCCGAGCTCGAACGGCGGCAGCCGCCGGTGGACCCCCGGCTGTGGCGGTACGCGACGGCATCCCGATCCTTCCTCCTGCTCATCGGACTGCTCGCGCTGGCGCAGACGGCGGTGGTCGTCGGCTTCGCCTTCCTGACGACGCGAGCGGTCGTCGACGCGATCGCGGGACGCGAGATCGGGGGAACCCTCCTCGCCCTGGCCGCCGTCGTCCTCCTCCGCTCGGTGCTCTCGTTCGCGCGCGAGCGGGTGGCCGCCCGCGCGTCGGCCCGTGTCGAGTCGCAGCTGCGGGCTTCCGTGCTCGACGCGATCGGCCGCCTCGGGCCGGGGTGGACCGCGACCCGCAGCACGGCGCAGCTCGCCCTCGTCGCCGGGCGCGGACTCGACGCGCTCGAACCCTACATCGGCCGCTATCTGCCCCAGCTCGTGCAGACCGTGGTCGCCACGCCGATCCTGCTCGCGGTGATGGGGACCGCGGACGCGGTCTCGGGCCTCACCGTCCTGCTCACCCTGCCGCTCATCCCGATCTTCATGGTGCTGATCGGACTCGCGACCCGCAGCGTCCAGCGCCGCCAGTGGGACACGCTCACCCACCTCGCCACACGCTTCGCTGAAACGGTGCAGGGACTGTCCACCCTCACCGTCTTCGGGCGGCAGCATCGCGCCGCGGACTCGATCGAGCGGGTCACCGACGACTACCGGCGCGAGACGATGACCGTGCTGCGGGTGTCGTTCCTGTCGGGGTTCGCCCTCGAGTTCCTCGCGTCGATCTCGGTCGCCATCGTCGCCGTGACGATCGGGTTCCGGCTGCTCGACGGGTCGCTCAGCCTGACGGTCGGGCTCTTCGTCCTCCTGCTCGCGCCCGAGGCGTTCCTGCCGATCCGCCAGGTCGGGGTGCAGTTCCACGCGTCGAGCGAGGGCGTCGCGGCGACCCGCGACGTGTTCGCCGTCCTCGACGAGGCCGCCGCGGCGACACCGTCGGCACCTGCGGCGGCGGCAGTGAGCCGGGGCGCGCACGTGCTGCGGCTGACGGACGTCCGGGTGCGCGACCTGCCGCCGGTGGACCTCGAGGCGCGGTCGGGCGAGATCGTCCTCATCGAGGGGCCGAGCGGCGCGGGCAAGTCCAGCCTGCTGCACGCCCTCCTGGGCTTCGCGCCCGCGACGGGCCGGATCGAGCTCGACGGCCGCGACGTCCGCACCCTCCCGCCGTCGGCGTGGCTCGCGTGGGCGGGGCAGCGGCCCGGGCTCGCGGCGGGGACGGTCGCGTCGAACGTCTCGCTGGGGGATGCCGACCTGCCCGCCGCGACGGTCGCCGAGGCACTGGCGCTCGTGGGGCTCACCGACGTCGATCCGGAGCAGGTCCTGGGTGTCCAGGGCGCCGGACTCTCGGGTGGGCAGGCCCAACGGGTCGCCGTCGCCCGCGCGGTCGCCCGCCACCTGCGCGGGCACGCCCCCGTCCTCGCCCTCGACGAACCGTCGGCCGCGCTCGACGCCGCCGCGGAGGCGCACCTCTGGCGGTCGCTGCGATCGATCGCGGATGCCGGGGCCCTCATCCTGCTCGTCTCGCACCGCACGAGCGCCCGCGCGATCGCGGATCGCGTCGTGCGGCTGACCGGTGCGGGGGTGTCGGTGTGACGACGACCCGTGACGTGCTGCGCGGCGCCGTGCCGCCTGTCCGCCGCCTCTGGCCCGCCCTGGCCTCGGGCTTCCTCTCGGAGGCCTCGGCGGTGGCCCTGCTCGCCGTGAGCGCCTGGCTGATCGTGCGCGCCGCCGAGCAACCGCTCGTCCTCTACATCACGACCGCGGTCGTGGGGGTCCGGGCGTTCGCCCTCTCCCGCGCCGTGTTCCGCTACACCGAGCGCCTGGCGGGCCACGACGCGGTGCTGCGCCAACTGGCCCGCACGCGGACCGACCTCGTGCGCCGCCTTCTCCCCCACGCGCCCGCTGGGCTCGCCTCGGCCGGCCGGGGCGATGCGGCGACGGCTCTCGTCGACGACGTCGACGAACTGCAGAACCTGCCGCTGCGCGTCGTCCTGCCGCTCGTGTCGTCGGCCGCCGTCGCGGTCGGCGCCGTCGTGCTCGTCGCCGTCGTGTGGTGGCCCGCCGCCCTCACCCTCGCGGCGTGCCTCGTCGGCGCGGGGGTCGCGGCGACCGCGTGGGGCTGGACGGCGGGCGCCCGCGCCGAGCGCTCGATCGCCCCCCTGCGCGCACGACTCCGCGGTGCGATCCTCGACCACCTCTCGCGCCTCGACGTCCTCGTCGCCTACGGCGCGGAGCACGACTCGCGTGCCGACGTCCGCGCCGCGGACGCGGCGCTGCGGCGCGCCCTGCTCCGGCGCACCGCGGCGCAGGCGGGGACGGCGGCCCTCGTGTCGCTCGCCGCCGGCGCCGCGACCGTCCTCGCGCTCGTCGCCGCCGCCCCGGCCGCGGCCGAGGGTGCGCTCTCGGGCCCGTCCCTCGCCGTGGTCGTGCTCGTGCCGATGGCGGTGTTCGAGGTCTACACGGCCGTGCCGCTCGCGGCGTCCGCGTGGCGGCAGGTCCGCGCGGCCGCGACGCGTGTCGCGGGCGTCGTCCCCGCCGCGGTGCCGGCCGAGATCCCACCCGCAGGCGCGCCGACGGGGCAGGCACCGCCGCTCGGTGACGGCCTGCGTCTGCGCGGCGTCACGGTCCGCTGGCCGGGCGCCGACCGCCCCGCGCTGACCGACGTGGACCTCGACGTCCGCCCCGGCGAGCGGATCCACGTCGTCGGTCCGAGCGGCGCGGGCAAGTCGACCCTCGCCGCCGCCCTCGTCCGCTTCCTCGCCGTCTCCGGCGAGTACACGATCGGCGGGCGCCCCGTCGAGGCGATCGCCCCCGACGACCTGCGACAGACCGTGGGACTGTGCGAGCAGCATCCGATGCTCTTCGACGAGGACATCCGCCAGAACCTGCTCTTCGCCCGCGACACCGCGACCGACGACGAGCTCGTGCGCGTCCTCGAGCGCGTGGGCCTCGGCGACTGGCTCCGCGCGCGCGGCGGACTCGACGCGCGGGTCGGCGAGCGCGGCGCGCTCGTCTCGGGCGGTCAGGCCCAGCGCATCTCGCTCGCGCGCGCCCTGCTGCGCGGCTTCCCCGTGCTGATCCTCGACGAACCGACCGCCGGCGTCGACCCGTCCGCCGCCGATGCGCTGCTGACCGACCTGCTCGGCGCGGTCGACGGGTCGCACGCGGTCGTGCTCATCTCGCACGCCGAGGTCCCGGCATCCCTCGTCGACCGGACCGTCCGCGTCGCGAACGGCCGCCTCACGGCCTGAGACCTCAGGCGACGGGCGCCTCGCGCTCGGCGGCGGCCGCGATGCGGTTCGCCATGCCCTGGAAGATGAAGCCGTGGAAGGGCAGCACGGCGAACCAGTACAGCCGTCCGGCGAGCCCCTTCGGGAAGAAGACGGCGCGCTGGTCGTACCGTGAGCCCGACCCCTCGGGGCTCGCGCGCAGTTCGAGCCACGCGAGGCCCGGCACCTTCATCTCCGCACGCAGGCGCAGCAGTCGCCCTTCCTCGACGGCCTCGACGCGCCAGAAGTCGATCGCGTCGCCCGCCGCGACCTTGCCGCGGCTGCGGCGCCCGCGCTGCAGGCCCACACCGCCCACGAGTCGGTCCATCCAGCCGCGGACGGCCCACAGGAACGGCGACGAGTACCAGCCGTTCTCGCCGCCGATCCCGACGATGACGCGCCAGAGCTGCTCGGGGCTCGCCGACGTCGTCGCGCTCTGCTCGTCGGTGAACACGAGCCGGCCGGCCCACTCGGGGTCGCTCGGCAGCGGGTCGCTCGGCACCGACGAGACCTCGGCGTCCTGCCAGCTCGTCTCGACGGCGTCGGCCTCGACCTTGCGCAGCGCCAGCCGCACCGCCTCGCGGTAGGGCGTGAGGCCGCCCTCGGGCCGCGGCAGCAGCTCGTCGACGGCGTGGTCGTCCATGATGCACTCGTTCTGCAGCGACGCGATGAGCGGCCGGGCGATCGCACGCGGAACGGGGGTCACGAGGTTCACCCAGTGCGACGCGAGACCGGGGGTGAGCACGGGCAGGGCGGCGATCGCGCGTTGGCGCAGTCCCGCCTCGACGGCGTACCCGTTCATCATCTGGCCGTAGCGGAGCACGTCCGGCCCGCCGATGTCGACGGCCCGGTTGACGTCCGAGTCGACCCGCGCCGCCGCGAGCAGGTAGTGCAGCACGTCGCGCACCGCGATCGGCTGGATGCGGTTGCGCACCCACTTCGGCGCCGGCATGTACGGCAGCACGTCGGTGAGGTGACGCACCATCTCGAACGAGGCGGACCCCGACCCGATGACGACACCGGCCTGCAGGACGAGGGTGGGCACGCCGCTGTGCAGCAGCACCTCGCCCACCTCGACGCGCGAGCGCAGGTGCGGGCTCAGCTCCACCCCGGCCGGGTGCAGACCCCCGAGGTAGACGATGCGACCGACGGATGCCTCGGCCGCCGCATCCGCCACGGTCTCCGCCGCCCGCAGGTCCTTCGTCTCGAAGTCGCCGCCGCCGCCCATCGAGTGGACGAGGTAGTAGAGCACGTCGACGTCGTCGACGGCGCGGGCGACGGCGTCGGCGTCCTCGGCCGCACCCTCGACGACCTCGACCTCGCTCCCCCACACGAACGCCCCCACCCGGGCGGGCGTGCGCACGAGCACCCGCACCCGGTACCCCGCCGACAGGAGTCGCGGGACGAGGCGTCCGCCGAGGTATCCGGTCGATCCGAGGACCAGCGCACGCGGCGCGGAGCCGTCGGCGCGGGGCTGGGCGACGAGGGCGGATTCGCGGCCGGTGGGGGCGGAGAGCTCGCTCATGTCGCCACGATAGACCGGCCGCGGAGGGGTGCGGCCCCCGCTCGACGGACGGATTTTGTCAAGGGACAGCCGCACGGATGCGGGCCGCGGACCACGCGCGTACCGTGGAGAGATGGCCAGGTCATCCCGTCAGCCGGTACCCCCGTCCTCCGATCCGATCACCCGCCCGGCGCCCCCGCCACGCCTCGACGTGGACGACGTGGTCGTCGTCGACACGAAGCGCGTCCGCACCGCCATCAGCGGCACCGTCGTCGGCAACTTCATGGAGTGGTTCGACTTCGGCATCTACGGCTACCTCGCCGTCACGATCTCCGTCGTCTTCGCGGACGATCTGCCCGAGCCGTGGAACCTGCTCGTCACCCTCCTCGGGTTCGCGATCTCGTTCCTCGTCCGCCCCATCGGCGGCCTCGTCCTCGGCCCGCTCGGCGATCGCATCGGTCGGCAGAAGGTCCTCTTCTTCACGATGGCGATGATGGCCGTCGCGACCGCCCTCATCGGCGTCCTGCCCACGAGCGCGCAGATCGGGCTCTGGGCGATCGTGCCGCTGTACCTGCTCAAGATGGTGCAGGGGTTCTCCACCGGCGGCGAGTACGCGGGCGCCACCACGTACGTCGCGGAGTTCTCCCCCGACAAGCGACGCGGCTTCTGGTCGTCGTGGCTCGACCTGGGCTCCTACGT
Source organism: Microbacterium sp. ARD31 (assembly GCF_031844425.1). Taxonomy (NCBI): domain Bacteria; kingdom Bacillati; phylum Actinomycetota; class Actinomycetes; order Micrococcales; family Microbacteriaceae; genus Microbacterium; species Microbacterium sp. ARD31. Next base: position 476,112 of record NZ_JAUZVE010000003.1, on the reverse strand, counting down.
CGGCTTCGCCGCCGGCGCCTCGGTCGTCGCCCTCACCACCGTCATCACCGAGTCGGTGTGGGGCGAGACCGCGATGACCGACTTCGGGTGGCGGATCCCGTTCCTCGTCGCGATCCCCCTCGGCATCGTCGCGATCTGGTTCCGCCTGAAGATCCCCGAGACCCCCGCCTACGAGAACGCCGCGGAGACCGAAGGACAGATCGACCGCGATGACCCGCTGGCACGCCACGGCATCGGCGGCATCCTCCGTCATCACTGGCGCGAGGTGCTCATCGGCATCGCGATCGTCGCGGCGACGAACACCGCCGGCTACGCGCTCACGAGCTACATGCCGACCTACCTCGAGACCGAGGTCGGGATCTCGAACCTCGGCGCGGCCGTGGCGACCGTGCCGGTGCTGCTCGTGATGTCGGCCTGTCTGCCGTTCATCGGGATGCTGAGCGACCGGATCGGCCGGCGGCCGGTCTACATGATCGCCGCCGGCTCGACGATCGTGCTCATGATCCCGGCGTTCGCGATCATGCAGATCGGGCAGGAGTGGGCGGTCTTCGTCGCCCTCGGGATGGTGGCGATCCCCGTCGCCTTCTACGTCGCCGTGTCGGCGTCCACACTGCCGGCCCTGTTCCCGACCGCGTCGCGGTTCGGCGCGATGGCGATCGCCTACAACGTCTCGGTCTCGCTGTTCGGCGGCACGACTCCGCTGTTCAGTCAGGCCCTCATCGACGCCACCGGCAACACCTACATGCCCGCGTTCTACATCATGTTCTTCGCGCTGCTGGGCGGGATCGCGCTGCTGTCGATGAAGGAGACCGCGAAGCGACCGCTGCTCGGCTCGGTGCCGACCGTCGAGACGCGCGCGGAGGCGGTCGAGGTCGTCGAGCGTCAGGACGACGACCCGCTCATCGACACGTCGACGATGCCGATCCCGGTGCACCGCTCATAGCTTCACGCCGTAGGCGCGGGACCCCGGCGACGAGGGCAGTGGCGCGAGCCCGAGGCGGGTGTAGAAGGCCATCGCGCCGGTGTTCCCCGCCGACGCCACGAGGTGCAGTCCGCAGACACCCCGCTCGCGGAGCGCGTGGAAGAGCGTCTCGATGAGGCGGCGCCCCGCGCCCTTGCCCTGGGCCTGCGGCAGCAGGTCGATGTGCAGGTGCGCGGGGAACTCGTCGGCGTACCGCTCGGGCTCCTTCCCGCGGCTGTAGGCGTAGAGCAGGGTGCCGTCCTGACGCGTGACCTCGCGCTCGGGCTTCGGCCAGCGGTGCGCGTGGCGCGGCCACCACTCGTCGTGGAACCACCGCTCGAACGCGTCGGTGTCGGGCGTCGCGACGACGTACCCCGTGACGGTGCCGTCCTCGTCCTCGACGAGGAAAGCCACGTCGGGGTGGCGTTCGACGTAGGGCAGGACCCAGATGTGGGCCCAGATCGCGTCGTCCTCGAAGATCCCGGTCGCGTCGCCGCCGCCGTCGGCGGTCCGCAGGCAGATCTCGGCGAGGGCGGGTTCATCCCCGGGACGGAACGGACGGATGCGGGATGCCGCACTCACCGCCGACCGTTCCCGAACACGCCGCGGATGACGCTGCCGATGATCGACTGCGTCGCCTTCGATCCGAGGATCTGCTCGAGCGGCGAGGACTCGACGCGACGCGAGGTCCGGGTGCGGCCGCCGGTGCTGCGGAGGATCCGGTCGTATTCGCGCTGCGCGTCGGCTTCGGCCTTCTTCTGCGCCTTGTCCATCGCGGCCTTCTGCTTCGCGTACTCCGCGTCGGCCTTCGCCTTGTCGGCGGCGGCCTTGGCGGCATCCGCCTCGGCGTCCGCCGCCGCCATCTTCGCGGCCAGGATCTCGCGCGCGGACTCCCGGTCGACCGGGGTGCCGTAGGTCGCGAGCAGCGGCGACGCCGCGACGGCGGCCTGCACGGCGGCCGCCGGGGTCGGGGACATAAGCCCCTGCGGCGCGCGCAGCCGCGTCCAGGCGACGGGCGTCGGCGCGCCCTTCTCGTTCATGACGGTCACGATCGCCTCGCCGGTGCCGAGCTCCTGCAGCACGCGTTCGAGGTCGTAGCCCGAGGTCGGATAGGTGCCCACCGTCGCGCGGAGGGCCTTCGCGTCGTCGGGCGTGAAGGCGCGGAGCGCGTGCTGGATGCGCGAGCCGAGCTGGCCGAGGACGTCGCCCGGCACGTCCTTCGGGGTCTGCGTCACGAAGAAGACTCCGACCCCCTTCGAGCGGATGAGGCGCACGGTCTGCACGATCGCCGCGGTGAACGCCTTCGACGCGTCGCGGAACAGCAGGTGCGCCTCGTCGAAGAAGAACACCAGCTTGGGCTTCGCGGCATCCCCCACCTCGGGGAGGATCTCGAACAGCTCCGCGAGCAGGTACATGAGGAACGTCGAGAACAGTTCGGGTTTGTCGGCGATGCCGGGCACCTCGAGGAGCGAGATGATCCCGCGTCCGTCGGGGGCGGTGCGCAGGAAGTCGCGGACGTCGAACTCCGGCTCGCCGAAGAACACGTCGGCGCCGCCGTCGGCGAAGGTGATGAGCTCGCGCAGGATGACACCGGCCGTGGCGGAGGACAGCCCGCCGAGGTCCTTCAGCTCGGGCTTGCCGGCGTCGCTGGTCAGGTGGGTGAGGACGGCGCGCAGGTCCGCCAGGTCGACGAGCGGCAGCCCGTGCGCGTCGGCGTAGTGGAAGACGAGGCCGAGGCTCGACTCCTGCGTCTCGTTGAGACCGAGCACGCGGCTCAGCAGCAGCGGACCGAACCCGGTGACGGTGGCCCTGACCGGGACGCCGGTACCAATGCCGCCGAGCGCGAAGTACTCCGTGACGGATGCCGCCGGTTCCCACGCCTGGCCGATCGCCTCGGTGCGGGCCAGGAGCTTCGGGCTCGATTCGCCGGCCGTGGCGACCCCCGTGAGGTCCCCCTTGATGTCGGCCGCGAAGACCGGCACGCCCTTGCCCGCGAGCTGCTCGGCGAGCCCCTGCAGGGTGCGGGTCTTGCCCGTGCCGGTGGCCCCGGCGACCAGCCCGTGTCTGTTGGTCATCGCGAGCGGGATTCGGATCTGCGCTTCGCGGACCGGGTCGCCGTTGACGAGCGCGCCGAGGTCGAGCGTCTCCTCTTCGAACGTGTACCCCGTGACGATCCGCGCGACCTCCTCCGCGTCGAGCGGGCCGGTGGGCGCGTCGGGAGCGGGCGCGTCGGCCGGAGTGGGTGCGTCGGCCGGAGTGGGTGCGTCGGCAGGAGCGGGCGCGGCGGGCGGCGGAGGGTCGGCGGCCGGGGCGGGATCGCCGTCCGGGCCGGCCGCGGTCGGAGGCGCGGCATCCGTCTGTGTCCGTGCGGCCGCCGCACGTGCGGCGGCCAGGGCGGCCTGCGCCTTCGCGAGCTTCAGCTCCGCCTCTGCGGCGGCGGCCTCGGCTTCGAGACGGGCGAGTTCGGCAGCGGCTTCCTCGGCGCTCATGCCGCTCAGCCTAGCGAGAACCGGCGCTCGCGTTCCCGGACGACAGGGATCGTCAGCGCCGCCGCGACCAGCAGCGTCGTGGCGACACCGAGCACGGTCCCGCCCAGGGTGTCGGTCAACCAGTGCGCATGGACCTGCGTGCGGCTGAACGCCATAAGCAGGGTCCACGCGACCCCGACGAGGAGCACCCAGACGCGCGGGAAGAGGACGACCGCGACGGTGGCGATCACGGCGGCGTTCGCCGTGTGGCCGGACGGGAACGACCCGTGGTCGGAGATGACGAGCATCTCCTCCGGCCGCACGCGGCCGAAGATCCCTTTGAGCAGCTGCACGACGAGCGCGCCCACGATCGACGCGGCGAGGAAGAAGACGGCGCCCCACGGCCGCCGGGCCAGCAGCAGCAAGGCCGCGCCGACGAGGGGCACGACGTAGGTCCCGATGACCCCCGCGCCCAGGACGTTCATGAGCAGCGACACGGGTCGGATGCCGGGGAGGAACGTCGCGACGTAGGCGTTCCACCAGGAATCGAGGTCGATGAGTTCGGAGTCGGTCGACTCGACGGCGATCCCGGTGGCGACGGCCGCGACGAGGAGCACTGCGCCGATCACCGCCAGCCGCAGGCCGATACCGATCTCGTGTTCGTGCGTGGGCACTGTCATCAGTCCCATCCTGCTCGACGCGGGGCGCCGTCAGGCACCCCTTGCGCAGCCGCGCGGGATGCCTCCCACGTCACGAGACCCTATGAAACGCTCACCGCCCAGGGCCCGTGCAGATGCCTGCGAATAGAATCGAAGCGGCGCACCTGCGCCCTCCCCACCCCGACCGACGAGGCCACTCCCATGACCCCGAACGATCCCACCGGTAAGCGCACGAGCGGCAACCCTGCCACGCAGGCGCAGCTGAACCTCACCGTGAAGCAGCAGCGCGAGCATCAGAAGCAGCAGAAGCTCGCCGAGTACCAGCGCCAGCTCGCTAAGCGCCGCCGCACGAAGACCACCTGGTGGATCGTCAGCGTCATCGCCGCCGTGCTTATCGTCGGCCTCGTCGTGGCCTCCGTCGTTCTCACCCCGCGCCCCGTGACCGTCGCCCGCGGCGACGGCGACGGCTCGGGCATCGCGGGGGTGCAGACCTTCGAGCACACCGCGAACCACGTCGAGGGTGTCGTCGACTACGAGCAGACCCCTCCCGCCGGCGGCGACCACAACGCGGTGTGGCTGAACTGCGGTGTCTACGACCAGCCCGTCCCGAACGAGAACGCCGTCCACACCCTCGAGCACGGCGCCATCTGGATCACGTACGACCCGGTGCAGGTCGACCAGGCGGGCATCGACGCCCTCGACGCGCAGCTGCCCTCGGACTACACCGTGCTCTCGCCCTACGAGGACATGGACACTCCCATCGCCGTCAGCGCGTGGAACGCGCAGCTGAAGGTCGACTCCCCCGACGATGAGCGCATCGGCGAGTTCATCAAGGCCTACTGGCGCAACGTGAACGGTCCCGAGCCGGGCGCCGCGTGCACCGGCGCTCTGGACGCGCCCGGCAAGCAGTGACCGACGGCACCGTCGGCGACGAGCCGGGCACCGAGCGCACCCTGCCCCCGTGGTGGGTCGTGCTGCTCGTGGGCCTCGCCATCGCCGCGGTGGCGTTCGCGATCGGCCGCTTCTCGACGTTCGGCATCGCCGGCTCCACCCCGGGTGAAGGCTCCGCCGACGCCGGCTTCGCCCGCGACATGCAGATGCACCACGCGCAGGCGGTCGACATGGCGATGACCATCTACGCCGAGACCGACGACGACGAGCTCCGCGCCCTCGCGTACGACATCGCGACCGGGCAGTCGTCGCAGCGCGGCGAGATGCTGGACTGGCTGGTCCGCTGGGGGCTGCCGCAGTACGACGACCAGCCGATGGCGTGGATGGCGGCATCCGATTCCGGGCATGCGCACGGCGGCACCGACGGCGAGCCCCCCTCGGACGAAGAGATGCGCGAGCAGATGGGCATGGCCTCGGACGCCGAGCTGGCAGCTCTCAAGGCGGCCACCGGTCAGCAGGCGGACTGCTCGTTCCTCACCCTGATGATCCGCCACCACGAGGGCGCGATCCCGATGGCCGAGGCCGCCGTCGACCTCGCCGCCGACGAGCGGGTCCGGACGGTCGCTCAGACCATGATCAAAGGCCAGTCCTTCGAGATCCAGGCGATGACCTCGATGCAGCAGCGCCTCGGCTGCGGCGGCTGACCCGCAGACGAACGAAGAGGGGGATGCCGGTGGCCACCGGCATCCCCCTCTCTCGTCGTTCCGGGCTCAGCCCTTCGTCGCACCCGCGAGCAGGCCGCGGACGAAGAAGCGCTGCAGCGCGAAGAACACGATGAGCGGGACGATGATCGAGATGAACGTGCCCGCCGACTGCAGGAACCAGCGGTTGCCCCAGGTTCCCGACAGCGAGTTCAGCGCCTGCGTGATCGGCAGGGCGCCCGGCGAAGCGAAGATCGTCGCGACCAGCAGGTCGTTCCACACCCACAGGAACTGGAAGATCGCGAACGACGCGATCGCCGGAGCGGCCAGCGGCAGGATGATCCGGAAGAAGACCTGACCGTGGCCGGCGCCGTCCACCCGCGCCGCCTCGATGACCTCACCCGGGATCTCCGCGATGAAGTTGTGCAGCATGAACGTCGCCAGCGGCAGCGCGAAAATGGCGTGCGCGATCCAGACGCGGGCGAAGCTGTACTGCACGTCGTTCAGACCGAAGCCCGGGAAGATCGGCACCTCGTTGATGGTGAGCCCCTGCGAGAAGAGGGACAGCAGCGGCACGAGGGCCATCTGCAGCGGCACGATCTGCAGGGCGAACACGAAGACGAACAGCGCGCTGCGCCCCTTGAAGTCGATCCACGCGAACGCGTAGGCCGCCAGCGCCGCCATGACGATCGGGAAGACCGTCGCGGGGATGGTGATCGCGAGCGAGTTCACGAACGCCGAGGCGAGTGTCGTCGACGTACCGCCCGAGTTCAGCGCCTCGAAATAGTTGTCGAGGGTGAAGTCGGGGTTGGTGAACACGGTCCACCAACCGGTCGACTGCGTGTCGGCGCCGGGTCGGAACGAGGTGACGAACAGGCCGAACGTCGGGATCGTCCAGAAGATGGCGATGATGACGGCCGCGATCGTCGCGCCCTTCGACGTCAGCTTCTTGTGGGCGATCGCCTCGTTCTTGCGGGTGTCGCGCGCGACCTGGCGGGCCGTGCGGTTGTCGACCGGTGTGGTGGGTGCTGCGACGGTCATCAGCGGATCTCCCTCTGCTTGGCCATCGATCGGGCGTTGTAGATGATCAGCGGCAGGACGAACAGGAACAGGACGACGGCCAGAGCGGACGAGTGACCGTAGCTCTGGAACCGCTGCTGCTGGTTGACCATCTCGAAGCCGAGGACGGTCGTATCGTCGCGACCGCCGGTCATGACGGCGACGATGTCGTACACCTTCAGCGAAGCGATCGTGATGGTCGTGAGCACGACGATCAGCGACGAGCGGATGCCGGGGACCGTGACGTTGCGGAACCGCTGCCACGCGTTGGTGCCGTCCAGCTGCGCCGCCTCCATCTGCTCGACGGGGACCGCCTTGATGGCCGCCGACAGGATCACCATCGCGAAACCGGTCTGCGTCCAGATGAAGACGACGAGGAGCATGAGCGTGTTGATGACCGGCTTGATCGCCAGCCACTGCACCGGGTCGCCCCCGAAGGCGGTGACGATGGCGTTCAGCAGACCGACCTGGTCGCCCTGGCGGGCGTCGTACATGAACTTCCAGATGATGCCGGCGCCGACGAACGAGATCGCGACGGGCATGAACACGAGGACTTTCAGGATCTTCTCGCCGCGGGCGCGATCGATGAAGACCGCGTAGGCGAGACCGATCACGACCGAGATCGTCGGCGCCAGAAGCGCCCACAGCAGCGTGTTGACCACCGACGCCGTACCGGTCGGGTTCGTGAACACCCAGATGTAGTTCTCCATGCCGACGAACTGCTCGCCCGACTTGTCGAAGAACGACTTGAAGATCGTCGAGATCGCCGGGTAGATCAGACCGAGGATCAGCATGATGCTGGCCGGCGCCATGAAGAGGATCAGCTGGAACAGGTAGCCTGCGCCCTGACGGGAACGGAAGTCCGCGAAGAAGAGCAGTCCACCGACCAGCAGGGCGATCGCGACGACGTACACCACCGCGTTCGCGTAGGGACGCAGCAGGAGGAAGGCCAGCAGCGGGATCAGCAGGCAGGCCGCCAACCGCATGATGAAGTAGCCGCGGCCGGGCCGCGGGGCGAACTCGATCAGCACGAGGATGATGCCGACCACGATCCCGAACACCACCAGGATGACGGGGATCTGGACCAGCGGGTTCAGACCGCCGAGCCAGAGGAAGAAGCTGTTGAGCGAGAACCCGATGGTGATGCGTGCTGACTCCTCGCTGGAGGCCGTGAAGGCCAGCAGGAAGAAGAGCAGGACGATCAGGGCGAAGCCGGCGGCGACGACGATTCGGGTGATCGATCGTCCTTTGGGGTCCTGCGCGTGAGTGGTCACGGCGGGTTCGGTGTCGACCGGCCTGTCGACGGTGGTCTGCGACATGGGTGTCCCCTTCTGAGTACGACGACGCACTCGGGCGGTGCGGATGGGAGAAGCGGGGTCGGGCTGGTGCAGCCCGACCCCGCTCGGCTCAGCCGATCGTCAGGCGACGATCAGTTCTCGTAACCGGCCTGGATGTCCGAGAGCACCGTGTCGGTGTCCTTGCCGTCGATCCAGTCGACCATGCCCTTCCAGAACGAGCCCGAGCCCACCGTGGAGGGCATCAGGTCGGAGGCGTCGAAACGGAAGACCGTCGACTCGTCCTGGAGCGTCGTCATCGCTTCCTTGAGGAACTCGCTGGAGGCGAGGCTGGGGTCGGCGTTCTTGTTCGCGGAGATCACACCGCCGAGCTCGACACGAGCGTCGGCGAACTCCGGCGAGGCCATGAACTCCAGCACCTTCTGAGTGGACTCGTCGTCCGAGAAGCCGGCGACGAACTCGCCGCCACCCTCGACCTGGAGCTCGCCCTCGGTGTAGCCCGGCATGATGAACGCGTAGACGTCACCGTCGGGGGCGACCTCAGGGGTCTCGCCGTCGGCGGTCTGCACGTCGAGGAAGTTCGCCGAGAGGAACGACGCCTGGTGCGTGAGCGCGCAGTCGCCGCTCGCGACGGCCGCAGCCACGTCGCCGAACGCCGTCGAGTTGATGCTCTTGACGTCGCCGTAGCCGGCGTTGACGTAGTCCGGGTTGAGCAGGATGTCGCCGACCGCGTCGAACGCTTCCTTGATCTGCGGGTCGGTGAACTTCACGTCACCGGCCACCCACTGGTCGTACACGTCGGGGCCGGACTGGCGCAGGACGAGGTCCTCGATCCAGTCGGTGCCCGGCCATCCCGACGCGGCGTCGGAGGCGAATCCGGCGCACCACGCGGGGCCGCCGGTGGTCTCGACGATCTTGTCGGTGAGGGCGATCATCTCGTCCCACGTCTTGGGGATCTCGACGCCCCACTCGGCGAACTGCTTCGGGGAGTACCAGACGTACCCCTTCAGGTTCGCGAGCATGGGAGCGGCGTAGAACTCGTCGTCGAACGTGCCGTAGTTCTTCCAGTCGGGCGACCAGTTCTCGTCGACGGCACTCTCGACCGCGTCGGAGGCGGGCAGCACCTTGCCGGTGTCGACGAGCGTCTTCAGCAGACCGGGCTGCGGGACGATCGCGATGTCCGGGGCGTCACCACCGGTGACCTTCGTGACGATGTTTCCTTCGAACGACTTGTCGCCGGTGTACTCGACCGTGATGCCGGTGTCGGCGGTGAACTTCTCGAACGACTTGTTGAGGGCGTCGGCCTCACCGCCGGTGATGCCTCCCGCGATGCGGACGGTCTTCTTCGCCTCGCCGCCCGTGCCGCCTTCGCCCTCGGTGCCACCTTCTGCACACCCGGCGAGCACCAGTGCTGCCGCGCCCAGGAGGGCGACCGGGGCAAGAAGACGGTATCGCTGTGACAATGCCATGTACTTCTCCTCTTTCGGGATCATCGTCCGCCCAGAGGAGCCTTGGCCGCATCCTTGGGGAACCGATTCCAGGACAACTTACTGTTCCAACGGCCGCGACACAACAGCGAAATATCAAGGTTCTGCAACCATTAGGCTGTCGAGGCTCGAGCGCTGTGGGATCGCTCTCACGGCGCCGGACCGGAACCGGTTCCGAAACGTGGGTTCAGGCATTACGCTGAGTCCTCGACCGAGGGGGACGGTCGGACGGGGTCGAGGAGGACCGATGAGCACCATCGCCGACGTCGCACGTGAGGCCGGCGTATCGAAGGCGACGGCCAGTCGCGCACTGACCGGCAGCACGCAGGTGTCGGCCGATGCCCGACGACGTGTGCACGAGGCCGCGCGCCGGCTCGGGTACACACCGTCGACGAGCGCCGTCAGCCTCGCGACGGGGCGCACCCGAAACGTCGGCGTCGTGATGCCGCACGTCAACCGATGGTTCTTCGCCGAGGTCCTCGAGGGCATCCAGCAGGCGCTCCTGGAACGCGGACTGGACCTCACCCTGTACGACGCCGATCCGGGCAGCGAGACCCGCCGTCGCGTGTTCGACGAGTTCCTCACCCGCAAGAGGTTCGACGGACTCATCGCGGTCGGGCTGGAACCCGCCGAGAGCGAGCTCGAGACCCTGCTGTCCCTCAGCCGCCCCGTCGTCAGCATCATCGGCACCGAGCGCACGACGAGCGTCGTGACCCTCGACGACGCGCACGCGGCCGCCCTGGCGACGGCACACCTCGTCTCGCTGGGACACCGCCGCATCGCGTTCCTCGGCGGCACGGCGGCGACATTGTGGCCCCACGTCGAGTCCGCGCGCTACGAGGGTTACGAACGCGAGATGCATGAGTCGGGGCTCAGCGACCACATCAGCCGCACGCCCGCGGAGCTCACGATGTCCGCCGGCTACGCCGCCGCGGTCGATCTGCTCAGCGACCCCTCGCAGCGACCCACGGGACTGGTGGCGGCGTGCGACGAGGTCGCGATCGGCGCCATCATCGCGGCGCGGCGCCTCGGCATCCTGGTCCCCTCCGACCTCAGCGTCATCGGCATCGACGACCACGAGAACGCCGAGATGTTCGCCCTGACGACGCTGCGGCAGATCCCGCGCGAGCAGGGCGCGACGGCCGTGGAACTGCTCATGCGGCACATCGAGGATCCGACGGCCGAACCGACCAGCGTCATCATCCGACCGCGACTGGTGGTGCGGAACTCGACGTCCACACCGACCGGGTCATCGAGCGCCGCCGTCCGCGACGCGGCCTGGTCCTGACCCCCGGCATCCACCTCGGAAACGGCCGAAGGCCCCGGATGCCGAAGCATCCGAGGCCTTCGGAAAGGTGCGGAACCTTACTTGACGGACACCGTCGCGCCGGCGGCCTCGAGGGCCTCCTTCGCCTTGTCGGCCGCTTCCTTGTTCGCGCCCTCGAGCACGGCCTTGGGAGCACCGTCGACGACGGCCTTGGCCTCGCCGAGGCCGAGCGAGGTGAGCTCGCGGACGACCTTGATGACCTGGATCTTCTTGTCGCCGGCAGCCTCGAGGATGACGTCGAAGGAGTCCTTCTCCTCAACCTCTTCAGCAGCAGCGCCACCACCGGCACCGGCAACGGCGACGGGGGCAGCAGCGGTGACGTCGAACTTCTCCTCGAACGCCTTCACGAACTCGCTGAGCTCGACGAGGGTGAGGCCGGCGAACTGCTCGAGCAGCTCCTCGGTGGAAAGCTTCGCCATGATGTATCTCCTAGATAGATGGGGTGTGTGTAAAAGAGCTCGCTCGTCGCTTACGCGGCGTCAGCGGTCTCCAGCTTTTCGCGAAGCGCGTCGATGGTGGCGGCAGCCTTGCCCATCGTCGCCTTCATCATGCCCGCAGCCTTCGCCAGCAGAACCTCGCGGCTCTCGAGCGAGGCGTACTTGTTGACCTCGTCGGCCGAGAGCGCGTTGCCCTCGAAGATGCCGCCCTTGATCACGAGAAGCGGGTTGGCCTTGGCGAAGTCACGCAGAGCCTTGGCAGTGGCGACGAAGTCGCCGTGCACGAAAGCGACGGCCGAGGGACCCTTGAGGTCCTCGTCCAGCGCCGTGATCCCCGCGTTGTTCGCGGCGATCTTGGTCAGCGTGTTCTTCACCACGGCGTACTGCGCGTCCTGACGGATCGCGTTGCGCAGCTGCTTGAGCTGGGCAACCGTCAGACCGCGGTACTCGGTCAGCAAGACGGCGTTCGAGTCCTCGAAGTTCTTCGTGAGCTCGGCGACCGATGCATCCTTCTGCGCCATGGTCACTCCTTGATGTGTACGAGACGCCCCGCGGTGGCGGGACGTCGACCTCGACGGTCGGGCTGCATGAGAAAAGCTCCGGCGCAAGCGCACGGAGCTTCGGCCCGGTTTCCCGGAAGTCTGTCGTACACCTGCGTGGGCCCCTGCGATGCAGAGCTTCGATCGTGTGCGCGGGCGCACAGCGATGACCGACGGTCTTTGGCTTGTCCCCCAGTGTACGCCGCGCTCGCGCACCCGCCAAATCCCGGCATCCGGTCCGTGCGTTCGCGCGAAAGCGCGCACGCGTGCCGGTGGGTGCGGGCGAGGCGCCGCCGCGTCGTCCACATCATGTGCTCCCGACGAGAGCACACGATGCGGACGGTTCAGGAGATGTGCAGTCGTTCAGAGCACATGATGTGCACGACGGAGGAGGCAGGGGATGCCGCGTTCGCCGCGCTCATGGGCGGGGTGAGATCCGGAAGGCAGCCATCCGGGCGGCGAGCACCTGCGGTGTGTTGAGGTCCGTCCACCCGATGCGCACCAGTCGCTTCTGTGTCACGCCTCGGATCCAATCCTCACGCTGCTTCTCCAGGAGCAGGATGTCGTCCAGGTGTCGACCGGCGCGGAGCTCATCGTCGCGGTACTTGACCGCACCGTCGAACTCGACGAGAACGTTCTCGTCCTCCAGCTCGATATCGACGCGGTAGTCCGAGCCGGCGGGCCCGCGCACCGGGACCTGGAGCCGGAATCGGGCGGACCCGATCTCCGCCAGCATCCAGCGCGCGATGCTCTCGCCCGTACTCTCGGCGAGACCGTTCGCGAAGGCGATGACCGTCCCGGCACGAGCCGCTCCGCGTGAACCGCGCTTTCGCCGGCCGATGTCGAGCACACTCTGACGCCAGCGCTCGACCGCCTCGGGATCGCCGCCGGATGTGGACGCCACGATGCGCAATGCCGCGTCGGCGGCCGCGACACCGCTGGACGGCGGCAGAACTCGACACACATCCCAGAGCGTCCGGGCCAAGGTCGTGCAGGGCACATCGAACGGGTTCGTGATCTCGGACGGCTCGAGCCGATCCGCGTGTCGGCGCAGCGCCGCGCGACTGACCAGCCGGCCATCCGCCGGCAAGCTCACGTGAACCGCATCGGGTACGTGCCGTGCAAGCGGCAGTCCCCACAGCACCGCTGCGGACTGATAGGAGAACACGCTCGTCCCGTCCTTCCGCTCAGCATCGGCGGCGGCGATCTCGACGAGGTGGCGCGCTTCGGGCCATAGGTCGTCGAACTGCTCGGCGAGGACGTATCGATTGCGTTGGATCCGCAGCATCCGACCCTCTCTCACCGCGTCCGTGATGTCACGCGACCGCCACCCGGAGCGTTCCAGATCGGCACGATCGAGAATCAGCCGGCGCGCTTCGGCGAACGAGATGTGTCGAGGCATGCAGTCAAGCCTCTGCAGGGCGGCCCACCCAGAGGGGTTCGCGCGCCGAACCGGGGAAGCCTCCGCAATCCGTCGTCCAGTGGAGGAAGCGACGGATGTTCACATCATGTCGTCCGCACGAGAACACACGTTCCGCGCAGCTCACGACGTGTGATGTCGACCAGACGACATGATGTGGACAGAAGGGCGGATGCCGGGCGGCAGCGCACGGGCGGCAGCGCAGCGCGCGGGCGACACAGCGCACGCGCTCGCGCGCCGGCACCGGCGCGGGTCAGTGCGAGGAGTCGGCGGATCGATGGCGCGGGTGGGCGAGCACCTGATCGCCGGGGTGCGCGAGGTCGTGTACTCCCGTTCCGCGCCGCTCGCGACGGCGCACCTGTCGATCGTGCAGTCCGCGACGGCTGCGGAGGCGGGCGTCCTGGGCGCCAGCATCCTCGCCGTCGAGCATGCGCCCTCCCGGGACGTCCTCGCCGCGGGGGTCGAGACCGTCTGATCGGGCGACGGCCGCGCGCGGCGGGTCGGGACAGCCCGTGCGGGAAGGGCGACTTAGGATCGACGGGTGACTCCCGAACTCGCCGCCCGCATCGTCGCGGACTCCCGCGACCGGGTCGCGTGGATGCGGGCCCGCTCCCGCGGGATCACGGCCACGGACGTCGCCTCGCTCACCAGCGAGAAGGCGATCGCCCGGGCGGCCGAGGCGAAACTGAACGGCTCCGGATTCAGCGGCAACGCCTACACCGACCACGGCCGACGGCGTGAGCCCGAGATCGCCGCCTGGGTCGCGGCGACCCACGGCATCCGTCCGTCGTCGGCGCTGTTCCACGCCGAGATCGAGAAGCGGCACCTCGCCACCCCCGACGGGATCATGGTGGATGCCGCGGGCCGCGTCACGCTCGCCGAGATCAAGACGACCAACAAGACGTGGAAGTCGATCCCCCGTACGTACCTGCGTCAGGTGTGGTGGCAGCAGCACGTCCTCGGCGCCGAGCGCACGCTCGTCGTGTGGGAGGAGCACCAGGACTTCGTCCCGCTCCGGGACGAGCCGCGGTGCGCCTGGATCGATCGTGACGAGGCCGAGATCGGGTCGCTCGTGCGCCTGGCGACCGCCTTGATCGACGAGCTTTACCACCGCACGACCGGTAAGACGCCGCCGGTGCGCGAGACGGCCGCGTCGGTGAGCCGCCGCGAGCAGCTGCGCGAACGCGACATCTTCCGCGCGCTCGCCCTCGCCGACTGATCCCCCGCGATGAGGCCGCCTCGGGGCGGTGTGCCGTCGCGCCTCGGGGAGATAGTTGACGTGGATCAAATGACGCCATATAGTTGACGTCTATCAAATGTTGACCTGAATCATCTAACTGGAGTTGCATGTCCACCTCGACCCCCACCGCGCCGCGCCGGGTCCTCGCCCCGCTCTCGGGGCTGCTCCTCGGCATGTTCGTGTCGATGATCGCGTCGACGGTCGTCTCGACGTCGCTGCCCGTGATCATCCACGACCTCCAGGGCGACCAGGGCGCGTTCACCTGGGTGGTGACCGCCACCCTGCTCACCACGGCCATCTCGACGCCCATCTGGGGCAAGCTCGCCGACCTCGTGAACCGCAAGGCGCTCTACCAGATCGCGCTCGTCATCTTCGTCCTCGCGACCGCCGCCGCCGGGTTCGCGCAGGACCCCGGCACGCTGATCGCGTTCCGCGCCGTGCAGGGTCTCGGCGCAGGAGGCCTCGCGGCCCTCAGCCAGGTGCTCATGGCCGACATCATCAGCCCGCGTGAGCGCGGCCGCTACATGGGCCTGTTCGGCGCCGTCATGGCCGTCGCGACCGTCGGCGGCCCGCTGCTGGGTGGCGTCATCACCGACGCGTTCGGCTGGCGCTGGAACTTCTTCGTGTCGCTCCCGATCGCCGTCGCCGCGCTCATCATGGTGCAGCGCACCCTGCCTCACTCGAGCGTGAGCAGTCGCCGTCCGAAGATCGACTACCTCGGCATCGTGCTGCTGTCCACCGCCGTCTCGCTGCTGCTCATCTGGGTCACCAGCGCCGGCTCCAGCTTCGATTGGTGGGGCACCGAGACCATCCTCATGGTCGGTGGCGCCCTCGTCGCCGCCGTGCTGTTCGTCGTCGTCGAACTGCGCACCAGCGAGCCGCTCGTGCCGCTCACCCTCTTCCGCGACCGCACCTTCACCCTCGCGGTCGTCGCCTCGATCGCCACGGGCATCGCGATGTTCGGTGCGTCGGTCTTCCTCGGCCAGTACATGCAGATGGCCCGCGGCGCCACGCCGACCGAGGCCGGCCTCATGACGATCCCGATGATCGCGGGGCTCCTGCTGTCGTCGGTCGGTGTCGGTGCGCTCATCACGCGCTTCGGCCACTGGAAGCCGTACCTCGTCGTGGGCAGCATCCTGCTGACCGCCGGCGCGACCCTCCTGTCGACCATCCACTACGACACCGACTTCTTCCTCGTCTCGGTCTACATGTTCCTGCTGGGCGCGGGCGTCGGCATGACGATGCAGAACCTCGTCCTGGCGGTGCAGAACACCGCGAAGCCGTCGGAGATCGGCGTCGCGAGTTCGGGTGTGACCTTCTTCCGCAGCCTCGGCGGCACCGTCGGCGTCTCGCTCATGGGCGCGGCGCTCGCCACGCGCGTCACCGACCTGTTCGGCGGAGCGCAGGAGAAGATCGTCGCCGTCCTCACCGCCCTCGGGCCCGAGGGGGCGACCTGGGCCAAGCAGCTCGCCTCCGGCGCACTCCCCCGCGTCGCCACCATGCCCGAGAGCCTCCGCGTGATCGTCGAGGACATCTACGCGCAGGGCATCTCGTCCGCGTTCCTCATCGCGGTGCCGTTCGGTGTGATCAGCATCCTGGCCGTGATCTTCCTGCCCCACCGCAGCCTCAGCACCATGACGACCTCCGAGCGTCGCCAGGCGTCGGAGGCCGACCTGGCCACCGTGTCGGTGCCCGCCGGAATGGACGCCGTCACCGCGACGGGCACGGTTCCCGTGGTCGACCCCGACGCCCGGGCGGACGAGACCGCGAGCGAGGCACGGCGATAACATGGACACGATGTCCGCAGCGACCGACCGAGAGGCCCGCACCCGCGCGGTGCGGGCCCTCGAGGGCGAGTTCAGCGACCTGATCACCCTCTTCCGGCGCAAGATCACCGAGAACGCCAACCGGGTCAGCCCGGGGATGCTGCCGGGCGCCTACAAGGTCTTCACGACGATCGTGCGTCACGAGCCGGTCACCCAGTCCGCCCTCGCCGAGATGCTCCTGCTCGACAAGGGCCAACTCAGCCGGAGCGTGCGCGAGCTCACGGAGCTCGGACTCATCGAACGCACCCCCGACCCCAACGACGGCCGGTCGAGCCTGCTGAGCGCCACGGCGCACGGCCGCGATCGCCTCGCGGATGCCCGGGGCCCCCAGGAGGGCGCGCTGCTCGCCGCGCTGGAGGACTGGCGGGTCGAGGACATCGAGAACCTCGCCCGACTGCTGCACGCCCTCGTCGCCGGATCCCGACCCGACGGCGGCCCCACCACGTAGGCCGCCGCCGGGATTCTCGCTCCGGTGACGCCGACGTAACACCGTCGAGACAATGTCGCGATTGACTGGTCTTCCACCGAGCACCCCCGCGCTCGCCGTCGAGCGCAGGTGAGAAGGAGCAGCCGATGCGATTCCGGCCGCTGCGATCCGCAGCCCCCACCGCGAGCGAGGCCGTCGAGGTGACCGCTCCTCCCCCGGACATGCGCGGCGTGGTCTACGACGCCCCGGGCGACGCCGAGGCCCTCCGTGTCGCCCGGCTGCCCGTCCCGAAACCCGCGCTCAGCGAACTGCTCGTGCGCGTCGTCGCCGCCGGCGTGAACCCCATCGACGCCAAGACCCGCGCGGGTCGCGGCCTGAACGGTCTCCTCGACGGTGACCCCACGCCCCTCGGCTTCGACTTCAGCGGGGTCGTCGTCGCGAGCCCGTTCGAGGCCCACCCGTTGCAGCCGGGCGACCCGGTGTTCGGGATGGCGGCCTTCCCCCGGACGGGCGGGAGCTACGCCGACTACCTCGTCGTGCCCACCCTGTCGGTGGCGCGCAAGCCCGCCTCGCTGTCGCACGTCGAGGCGGCGGGGGTGCCGGTCGCGGCGCTCACTGCTTGGGGACTCGTCGTCGAGACCGCTCACGCGCACGAGGGCCAGCGCATCCTCATCCACGCCGGCTCCGGCGGCGTCGGTCACTTCGCCGTGCAGCTCGCGGCCTACTTCGGTGCCCACGTGACGGCGACCGGTTCGGAGCGCAACCTCGGTTGGCTGCGCGAGCTCGGGGCATCCGTCGCCATCGACTACACGACGACCCGCTTCGAGGAGGTCGTCGGCGAGGTGGACGTCGTCATCGACCTCGTGGGCAACGTCCACGGCGACACCGGTACGCGGTCCCTGACCGTCCTGCGCCCGGGCGGTCTCTACGTCATGGTGCCTACGGGAGCCTGGGACGGATACGCGGATGCCGCCGCGGCGGCCGGCGTGCGCGCGACCTCCTACAAGACGATCCCCGACGGTGCCGTGCTCGCGACGCTCGGACGTCTGCTCGACTCGGGTGCCGTGCAGGTCTACATCGACCGGGTGTACGACCTCGCCGACGCCGCCGAGGCGCACCGCGAGCTCGAACGCGGCCACACGCGCGGCAAGATCGTGCTGAGCGTGGCGGACCCCTGATGCGCCGCATCCGCCTCGTCGTCCGAGGCATCGTCCAGGGTGTCGGGTTCCGGTTCGCGATGCAGCACACCGCGCGTGCGGCCGGTGCCACCGGATGGGTGCGCAACCTCTCGAACGGCACGGTCGAGGCCGAGGTGCAGGGCGACGCGGCCGCCGTCGAGGCGGTCGTCGACTGGGCGGCGAAGGGGCCGCGCGGGGGCGTCGTCGACGACGTCGTGCTGACCGAGGTCACGCCGCAGGACGAGGAGGCGGACTTCGAGATCCGCCGCGACGCCTGACGCGTCAGTCCTCGAGCGGTCGCAGGATGCGGTCGAGGAAGCGCCGGGTGCGCTCGTTCGTCGGCGCGGTGAAGAGGTCGCGGGGGTGACCGCGCTCGACGATCATGCCGCCGTCGAAGAAGACCACCTCGTCGGCGACCTGTCGCGCGAAGCCGAGCTCGTGCGTAACGATGACCATCGTCCAGCCCTCGTCGGCGAGCTCCTTGAGCACCAGCAGCACCTCGCCCACGAGCTCCGGGTCGAGGGCGCTGGTCGGCTCGTCGAAGAGAAGGACGTCGGGAGCGAGCGCGAGCGCCCGTACGATGCCGACCCGCTGCTGCTGTCCGCCGGACAGCTCGTGCGGATAGGCATCGCGCTTCTCAGCGAGTCCGACGCGCGCCAGCAGCCGCTCGGCGTCGGCGACGGCCGCATCCTTCGTCACCCCCCGCGCGTGCACCGGTCCCTCGATCACGTTCTCGAGGACCGTGAGGTGCGGGAAGAGGTTGTGGTGCTGGAAGACCATCGCGGAGCGGTCCCGGAGCGCGGCGCGCTGCTGCTTCGCCGCCCGCCCCGTGGCCGACTGGCCGAAGTCGTGCGTCTGGCCGTCGGAGAAGGTGACGACGCCGGCGTCGGGGGCCTCGAGCCCGTTCAGGCAGCGGAGCACCGTGGTCTTGCCCGAGCCGCTGGGACCGATGAGGCAGACGACTTCGCCACGGCCGACGGCGAAGTCGACGCCGTCGAGGACGACGTTGTCGCCGAAGGACTTCCGCAGTCCGGTCACGGCCAGCAGGGGGGCGTCAGTGTGCGACACGGCGATCGAGCCTCCGTTCGATGCGGTCCTGACCGAAGGAGAGGACGAGGCAGAAGAGCCAGTAGATGACGGCGGCCTCGATGTAGACGACGAGGAACTCCGAGCTGAAGGCGGCGATGCGCTGCGCCGCGAGGAACAGCTCGGCGACCGTGATCTGGGCGACGAGCGAGGTGTCCTTCACGAGCGAGATGAACGTGTTCGACAGCGGCGGGACCGAGACGCGGGCCGCCTGGGGCAGGATGATGCGCCGGAGCGCCGTCGCCCGGGGCAGCCCGACGGTGAACGCGGCCTCCCACTGCCCCTTGGGGACCGAGAGGATCGCGGCACGGATGACCTCGGCGGCATACCCGCCGACGTTGAGCGACAGCGCGATGACCGCGGCCGGCCAGGCCTCGAGGCGGATGTCGATCTGCGGCAGACCGTAGTAGACGACGAAGATCTGGACGAGCAACGGCGTGCCGCGGATGACGGAGATGTACGCCCGAGCGAGACCCGACAGCACCCGGTTGCCCGAGATCCGCATCAGGGCCGCCGCGATCGCCAGCACGAGACCGACCACGAACGAGACGATCGCGAGGGGGATCGTGACCGTCACCCCGGCCAGGAGCATCGGCCAGAACGAGCTCAGGACGAGTTGCCACGTATCGGCGTCCACCGGCATCCTTTCTCAGAACGGGCGACGGGCCCGACGGACGCCTCGCAGCGTCGCGCCGAGCCCGTCGGGGCCGGGATCACTCGGTGACGTCGGCTCCGAAGTAGGTCTCGCTGATCTTCGCGAGGGTTCCATCTTCGCGCAGCTCGTCGAGCGCGTCGTCGATCTTCTCGATCAGCTCGGTCTTGTCCTTCGCGGCGACGATGGCGCTCTGGGCGGGGTCGGTCTCGGCCGCGATCTTCAGGCCCGTGGGTCCGTTGGTCTTCTCGTAGTCGAGGAAGGTGAGCTTGTCGTTGACGGTCGCATCGACGCGGCCCTGACGCAGCAACTCGACGGCCTGCGCCCAGCCCTCGATCGGGGTGACGTCGGCGCCGGCCTCCTCGGCGAGCTGGAAGAAGTTGCTCGTGAGCGACTGCGCCGTCTTCTTGCCCTTCAGATCGGCGAAGCTCGAGATCGAGTCGTCGCCCTCCTGGACCACGACGACGCTCGGCGACACGGTGTACGGCTCGCTGAAGAGGTACTTCTCCTCGCGCTCGGGGTTGATCGAGACCTGGTTGGCGATGACGTCGACGCGGCCCGCATCGAGACCGGCGAAGATGCCGTCCCACTGGGTCTCCTGGAATTCCACCTTCAGATCGAGCTTCTCGGCGACGGCCTCGATGATCTCGACGTCGTAGCCGACGAGCTTGCCGGTCTCGTCGTGGTACGTGAACGGACGGTAGGTGCCCTCGGTGGCGACCGTGAGCGTGCCCGCCTTGGCGAGACCGAGGTCCTCGCCGCCGGCACCGGGCTGCCCCGAACTCGTGGAGCAGGCGGTCAGCGCCAGGACGGTGCTGAGGGCGAGGGCTCCGAGGGCAGCGGTACGACGGGACATGGATCTCCTTGGTGAGGGGTGTCGGGATGCGGTCGCGCAGCATCGGTGGCCGGCGCGACCCTTCAGTACAACACGCAGCGGCCCGAGATCTTCCCCGGGTGACGGACTGTGTCAGCGCGGCAGCCCGCGGACCAGCTCCGCGAACACCGCGGCGGCGTCGTCCGACCGCGACAGACCGGCCGCCTGACCCGCCCACAACGACACGAGGTCGCCGTTGTGCGGTGCGGCGGAGCGGAATCCGCCGGTCAGCCAGTTCTGCGCCGGGAACGGCGCGATCGCCCCGCCGTCCTCGATCGTCCGCACCGCTCGATTCGGGATGCCGCGGGCCAGGCGCCCGCTCATCGCCCGGGTCAGCACCGTGTCGGTGTCCGCCGCCGCCGCGAGTGCGGCTCGGTGCGCCTCGACCGCCGCCGACTGCCGCGTCCGCAGGAACGCACTCCCCACCTGCACGCCCGCGGCGCCGAGCGCGAAAGCCGCCGCGACACCCCGACGATCGGCCACGCCGCCGGCGGCGATCACCGGGACGTCGACGGCGTCGACGACCTGCGGCACGAGGGCGAACGTCCCCACGAGGGACTCCTCGGCCGGTCGCAGGAAGCTCACCCGGTGACCGGCTGCCTCGGCACCGCTCGCGACGACCGCGTCGACGCCACCCTCCTCCAGCGCGACGGCCTCGGCGACGGAGGTCGCCGTGCCGATGACGCGGATGCCGCGACGATGCGCCTCGGCGACGACCTCCGGCGCGGGCACCCCGAACACGACGCTCAGGACGGCGGGCGCGGCATCCCAGACCGCGTCGAGCTGCTCCGACAGCGAGGGGAGGAACGCGGCGGGCAGCGGCGGGACGGCCGCACCGGCCGCCTCGAACAGCGGCGCGACGGCCGCCTGCGCGGCGGTCAGGTCGACCTCGTCGGGCGCGACCTCGTCGCCCAGCGGCAGCCACAGATTGAGCGCAAAGGGGCGCCCGGTCGCGGCGCGCAGCGCCGTCGCGGTGTCACGGATGCGGTCGCCCGAGTAGCCGTACAGTCCGAAGGATCCGAGGCCGCCGCAGTCGCTCACGCTCGCCGTCAGCGCGACCGACGAGAGCCCACCGAACGGGCCGAGGACGATCGGGGTGTCGATACCGAGAAGGGAATGCAGATCACCGGTCACCCCCTGACGCTACCAAGGGCGGGAACGACGACGGGGCCCCACCCGAAGGTGGAGCCCCGTACGGTCAGTGATCTCAGACGAGAGCGTTGACGTCCAGCGGGATGCCGGGACCGAACGTGGTCGAGATGGCGCCCTTCTGGATGTAACGGCCCTTCGCGCTCGAGGGCTTCAGGCGCACGATCTCTTCGAGAGCGGCGGTGAAGTTCTCGTTGAGCTGCTCAGCCGTGAACGACGCCTTGCCGACCACGAAGTGGACGTTGGCGTGCTTGTCGACGCGGAACTCGATCTTTCCGCCCTTGATCTCCTCGACGGCCTTGGCCGGGTTGGGGGTCACGGTGCCGGTCTTGGGGTTCGGCATGAGGCCGCGGGGTCCGAGGACCTTACCGAGGCGACCGACCTGGCCCATGAGCTCGGGGGTGGAGACCGCCGAGTCGAACGCGGTGTAGCCACCGGCGACCTTCTCGATGAGCTCGGCGCCACCGACCTCGTCCGCACCCGCGGCGATGGCCGCTTCGGCGGCGGGACCGGTCGCGAACACGATGACGCGCGCGGTCTTGCCGGTGCCGTGGGGCAGGATGACCGTGCCGCGGACCATCTGGTCCGCCTTGCGCGGGTCGACGGCGAGCTTCAGCGCGACCTCGACGGTCGAGTCGAACTTCGCGGAGCCGGTTTCCTTCGCGAGGGCGACGGCCTCCTCGGAGGAGTAGAACGTGGAGCGGTCGATCTTCGCCGCTGCTGCTTCGTAAGCCTTGGACTTAGCCATGATGTTCTTCCCCTCAGTCCTCGACCGTGATGCCCATGGAGCGGGCGGTGCCGGCGATGATCAGCGAGGCGGCCTCGATGTCGTTCGCGTTCAGGTCGGGCATCTTCGTCTCGGCGATCTGACGGACCTGGTCCTTGGTGAGCTTCGCGACCTTGACGGTGTGCGGGGTCTTGGAGCCCTTCGCGACGCCGGCGGCCTTCTTGATGAGCTCCGCGGCGGGCGGGGTCTTCAGGACGAAGGTGAAGCTGCGGTCCTCGTAGACGGTGATCTCGACGGGGATGACGTTGCCGCGCTGCGACTCGGTCGCGGCGTTGTACGCCTTGCAGAACTCCATGATGTTGACGCCATGCTGACCGAGCGCGGGGCCGATCGGCGGCGCCGGGTTGGCGGCACCGGCGTTGATCTGAAGCTTGATCAGGCCGGTCACCTTCTTCTTCGGTGCCATTCCTCTTCCTTTCACGAGCGGGACGGATGCCCCGTTCTCCCACGGTCCCGGCGGTTCCGGGTCGTGGTGGTGTCCGTGCGCGCGACGAAGCGACACACAAACCACATGAGTCTACCGCATCCGGCATCCTCCGGCAGTACGGCGAAGGCCCCGCCGGAGCGGGGCCCTCGCGTCGCGCGGTGCGGCGCTTACTGCTTGGTGACCTGGTCGAAGCTGAGCTCGACCGGCGTCTCGCGCTCGAAGAGCGAGACGAGGACCGTGAGCTTGCCACTCTCGGGCTTGATCTCCGAGATCGATCCGGGCAGGCCCGCGAACGAACCCTCCTTGATCGTGATCGTCTCGCCGATCTCGAAGTCGACCTCGGTGACGACCGAGCGCGCCTGCGTGGCGGAGCCCTTGGCGGCACCGGCCTTGGCGGGGGCGACCTCCTTGGCCTCGACGAGGGGCTTCAGCATGTTGAAGGCCTCTTCGAAGCGCAGCGGCGTGGGGTTGTGGGCGTTGCCGACGAATCCGGTGACACCGGGCGTGTGACGCACGACCGACCAGGTGTCCTCGTTGAGCTCCATGCGGACCAGCACGTAGCCGGGGATCCGCACGCGGTTGACCATCTTGCGCTGGCCGTTCTTGATCTCGACGACGTCCTCCATGGGGACCTCGACCTGGTAGATGTCGTCCTCGACCTCGAGCGTCGACTTGCGCTGCTCGATGTTGGCCTTCACCTTGCGCTCGAAGCCGGCGTAGGAGTGGATGACGTACCACTTGCCCTCGAGCGAGCGCAGCTCCTGACGGAACGCCTCGTACGGGTCTTCGGGGGTCTCGTCCTCGTCGTCGCCGAGTTCGGGACCGTCGTAGGGGGCGACCTCGTCGGCGGCGGTCGCGGCGCGCTCGGCCTCCTCGTCGGCGAGCGACTCGGTCAGCACCTCGGCGGCGGCCTCGGCCTCGTCGGCCTGGTCGATCTCGAGCGCGTCGTTCACGATGCGGTCGGCCTCGGGGTCTTCGATCACGACGGCGTCCTCTCCCGTGGGCTCGTCATCGGAGGGCTCGTCGTCCTCGATGTGCAGGGCGGCGTGCTCGGCGGACTCGGCGGAACGCTCCTGGTCGGCCAGGACGTTGCCCTCCTGGGCCTCGTCGTCCTCGCTGGACTGCTCCGCGGCGGTCGACCAGTCGGCGTCGTCGACATATCTTTCGGTCACGTCATTCACTTCCCTGCAGGTTCGGCTTCGATGTTCAGCGGCGCGTCGGCGGGTGATCCCATGGTCCGGGATGCCGTCCGTCACCGCGACGGATGGTCGTCCGTTCGTCAGCTCGGCACGTCGAAGACGATGTCCGTGACCCAGGTGAAGAGCAGGTCGAGCCCGTAGACGATCGCCATCACGACGACGACGAATCCGAGGACCACGAGCGTGAACTTGACGAGCTCCTGCCGGGTCGGCGTGACGACCTTGCGGAGTTCGGCGATCACCTGACGGATGAAGAGGGCGATCCGCTGGAAGAAGTTGAGCTTCTTCTCACGGGTGGCGCCGCTGCTGGCAGCGACGACCTCGCCGTTCGGCTCATCCTGGACCATTCAACCCACCTGTTGCTCGGTTCGAGTCAGCTGACGCTGACGCGCAGGGCGGACAGGAATCGAACCTGCAACCTGCGGTTTTGGAGACCGCTGCTCTGCCAATTGAGCTACCGCCCTAAGGTCTTGCGACCCGGGGATCCACATCCTCGCCGACCCCATGGGCACGGCAAAAGAATGCAGACAACTGCGCGCACAAGCATACGGCATGCCTCGCGGGCTGGCGAACGCGCGGCATCCCTCCCCCTCCCGGAAGGGCCTCGCTAGGCTTGTCCGGCCGTCCCGTCGCGGCAGCGCCGGAGGCGGTCCGGCGCGCGGACGATCACGAGGAGCCCGGTGACCGACCGTTCCGCCGCCCACCAGTTCCAGGTCGACCTCCGGGGTGTCATCGACCTCCTCAGTCGCCACATCTACTCGAGCTCCCGCGTGTTCCTGCGCGAACTCCTCCAGAACGCCATCGACGCGATCGCCGCTCGACGTGCGCTCGACGGCGGGGGCGGCCGCATCCGGATCACGCCCGTGAGCGCCGCGTCGGACGAGTTCGTCCTGCGCGACGACGGCATCGGGCTCACCGAGGCCGAGGTCGCGGATCTGCTCGCGACGGTGGGACGCAGCTCGAAGCGCGACATCTTCGATCTGCCGCGCGGCGACTTCCTCGGCCAGTTCGGCATCGGGATGCTGTCGTGCTTCATGGTGTGCGACACGATCGACATCCGTTCGCGCAGCGCCGCGAGGGGCGGCGCCGTGGAATGGACCGGACACGCCGACGGCACCTTCACGGTGTCGCCGTACGCGGGCGACCTCCCCCGTCGGGACGAGCGTGCACCTGACCCCGCGCGCCGACACGCGGTCGCTGCTCGAGACGAGCACCGTCCTCGACCTCGCCGAGACGTTCGGGCGCTACTTGCCCCACACCATCGTGGTCGACCTCCCCGGCGGCGGCGAGACGACCGTCACCGCAGGCCGAGGGCCAGGCGCAGGCGCTCGTGCAGCAGGGCCGGCACCTCGGCAACTTCGGGGAGTTCGACGACGCCGTGCTCGCGTTCGACACCGCGATCGGCCTCATCCGGGACCGCGAGGACCAGGTCGGCGTGCTCGCCGAGGCGCTGCACCTGCTCGCGCAGGCCAAGATGCAGCGCGGCGACGAGGACGCCTCCGACGTGATCGACCAGGCGCTGGCGCTCGGCCGGGCCAACGAGGCGCACTGGTACGTCGCCGACGTGCTCGACACGCGCGCGCGCCTGCTGGCCGGCCGTTCGTTCAGCCGATGCGGATGAGCTTCTTGTTGACGAACTCGTCGGCCGCCAGCAGCCCCAGCTCGCGGCCGGTGCCGCTGCGCTTGATGCCGCCGAAGGGCAGGCCCGGCTCGTCGGCGAGCACGAGGTTGACGTAGACCATGCCCGCCTCGATCCTGTCGGCGACCCGCTTCGCCTGTTCGGGGTCGGTCGTAAACACGTACGATCCGAGGCCGAACGGGGTGTCGTTGGCGAGGCGGACCGCCTCGTCCTCGTCCGCGACGCGGTAGACGACGCCCGCCGGACCGAACAGCTCCTCGCGGTAGACGTCCATCTCGGGGGTGACGCCGGTGAGGACGGTCGGGGTGAAGAAGGCACCGTCGCGGGTGCCGCCGGTGACGATCGTGGCGCCCTGGGCCGCGGCATCCCGGATCTGCTTCTCGAGACGCTCGGCGGCGGCGACCGACGACAGCGGGCCGAGGACCGTGTCGGAGCTCCACGGGTCGCCGACGCTCGCCGCGGCCATCTTGGCGGTGAACGCCTCGAGGAACGCGTCGTAGAGCCCGTCGACGACGATGAACCGCTTCGCGCCGTTGCAGGACTGCCCGGTGTTGTCGAGGCGCGCGTCGACCGCCGCCTGCGCGACCGCGTCGATGTCATCGGCCGACAGCACGATGAACGGGTCGGACCCGCCGAGCTCGAGGGCGACCTTCTTGAGGTTGCGCCCGGCGACCTCGGCGACCGCCGCGCCGGCACGCTCGGAACCCGTCACCGAGGCGCCCTGCACCCGCGGGTCGGCGATGACGTCGGCGGCCTGCTCGTTCGTCAAGTAGACGTTCGTGTACGCGCCCTCGGGGAAGCCCGCGTCGCGGTAGATCGCCTCGATCGCCGCCGCGGACTCGGGGCACTGCGGCGCGTGCTTGAGGAGGATCGTGTTGCCGACCGCCAGGTTCGGGGCCGCGAAACGGGCCACCTGGTAGTAGGGGAAGTTCCACGGCATGACGCCCAGCAGCACGCCCAGGGGCGCCTTGCGGATGACGGCGGTGCCGTCGCCGTCGATCGGGACGGGCGCGTCCGCGGTGATCTCCTCGATGTGGTCGGCGTAGTACTCGGTGATGTCGGCGGCGAAGTCGACCTCGCCGAGCGCGCCGTCGATCTGCTTGCCCATCTCGCGGACGATGATCTTCGCGAGCTCGTCGCGGCGCTCGCGGTGCAGCTGCGCGGCGCGGCGCAGCAGGTCGGCCCGCTCAGCGGGCGTGGAGGTGCGCCCCCACCCGCGGGCGGCCTCGTCGGCGGTGGCCAGGGCGCGCTCCACCTCGTCGGCGGTGGCGGTCGGGTAGGTGGCGTGGGTCTGCCCCGTGGCGGGGTCGATGACGGCGTAGTCGCTCATGATGCTCCTCTTCGTCCCGCTCAGGCGGGGATCAGGGTGTACTTCACGTTCAGGTATTCGTGGATGCCTTCCAGGCCGCCTTCGCGCCCCATGCCCGACTGCTTGACCCCGCCGAACGGGGCGGCGGCGTTGGACACGACGCCGACGTTCAGGCCCATCATGCCCGTCTCGAGACGGTCGATCATGCGGTGGCCGCGGGCGAGGTCCTGCGTGAAGACGTAGGACACCAGCCCGTACTCGGTGTCGTTGGCCAGGCGCACGGCCTCGTCCTCGTCGGAGAAGGTGGAGATCGCGAGCACCGGCCCGAAGATCTCCTCGCGGAGGATCGCGCTGCCGGGGACGACACCCTCGACGACCGTCGGCTCGTAGAAGGTACCGGGACCTTCGAGGGCGTTGCCGCCGGCCAGGATGCGTGCGCCCCGCTCGACGGCGTCGCCGACGAGCTCCTGCGCCTTCGCGACCGCACGGTCGTCGATGAGCGGACCGATCTGCACGCCGTCCTCGGTGCCGCGGCCCACGTTCATGGCGCGCACGCGGTCGGCGACGCGCTGCGAGAACTCGGCCGCGACCGACTCGTGCACGATGAAGCGGTTGGCCGCGGTGCAGGCCTGTCCGATGTTGCGGAACTTGGCGAGCATCGCGCCGTCGACGGCCTTGTCGAGGTCGGCGTCCTCGAAGACGACGAACGGCGCGTTGCCGCCGAGCTCCATCGAGACGCGCAGGACGCCCTCGGCCGCCTGGGCGATGAGCTTCTGACCGACGGGCGTGGACCCCGTGAACGACAGCTTCCGCAGCCGGGGGTCGGAGATGATCGGCCCCGACACCGCGCTCGACGACGAGGTCGTGATCACGTTGACGACGCCCTCGGGCACGCCGGCCTCGGCGAGCAGCTGCGCGAAGAACAGGGTCGTCAGCGGCGTCAGCTCGGCGGGCTTCACGACCACGGTGCAGCCCGCGGCGAGCGCCGGGGCGATCTTGCGGGTCGCCATCGCGAGCGGGAAGTTCCACGGGGTGATGAAGAACGACGGACCGACGGGGCGCTGCGAGACGACCATGCGCCCCGTGCCCTCGGGGTTCATGCCGTAGCGGCCCGAGATGCGCACGGCCTCCTCGCTGAACCAGCGCAGGAACTCGCCGCCGTAGGCCACCTCTCCCCGGGACTCGGCGAGGGGTTTGCCCATCTCGAGGGTCATGAGGAGGGCGAGGTCCTCCTTGCGGGCCTGCACGAGATCGAACGCCCGGCGGAGGATGTCGCTCCGCTCCCGCGGCGCGGTCGCCGCCCACGCCTCCTGCGCCGCGACGGCCGCGTCGAGGGCCCGGATGCCGTCGGCCGGCGAGGCGTCGGCGATCCGCCGGATCACCTCTCCCGTCGACGGGTCGAACACGTCGAGGGTCTTGCCCCCCTCGGCATCCACCCACCGGCCTCCGATGAAGAGCTGGTTCGGGATCTGGGCGAGGAAGTCGGACTCGCGGGAGGTCATCGGTTGTTCTCGCTTTCTGCGCGCAGCTTCCGCGCACTGGGGGGTGCGTCCATCGCGAGCGTCTGCCCGCGGAAGAACGCCGGACGGCGGACGGACTGCCAGATCATGGTGACGATCCCGACGACGATGATCAGCATCCCGAGGATGAACACGATGCCGACGCCGAAGATCTGCGATCCCGATCCGTAGGCGGGGTCCATCGAGTCGACGAGGGTGGTCACGAACAGCACGGCGAGGATGACGCCGCCGATCAGCGGGAACAGGAACGTGAAGAACACGTTCCGGACCGAGTCGAACCACTGCTTGCGGAAGTACCAGACGCAGGCGAACGCCGTGATGCCGTAGTAGAAGCAGATCATCATGCCGAGGGTGAGGATCGTGTCCCACAGGGTGTCCTCGCTGACCACGCGCATGACGGCGTAGAAGGCGGATGCCACGATCGCCGAGACCACGGTGGCGTAGCCGGGCGTGAAAAAGCGGGGGCTGACCTTCGCGAACGCCGGCGGGAGGGCGCCGTAGTGACCCATCGCGAGGAGCGTCCGAGCCGGCCCGACGAAAGTCGACTGCAGCGACGACGCGGAGCTCGTGAGCACCGCGAGCGAGACCAGGAACGCGAGGGGCCCGAGGACCGGACCGGAGAGGAAGAAGAACACGTTCGCCTGGATGTCCTCGTTGCCGAGTCCGAGCTCGCCCGTGCCGACGCCGGCGAACATGATCATCGCGACGGCCAGCAGCAGGTAGAGCGAGACGATCGTGAGGACCGTGACGGTGGCCGCCCGGCCGGGCGTGCGCTCGGGGTCCTTCGTCTCCTCGTTCATCGTCAGGGTGACGTCCCACCCCCAGAAGATGAAGATCGACAGCGAGAGGCCGGCGGCGAAGGCGCCGAAGGAGGTCACCGCGAACGGGTTGAACCACTCGATGTCGAACGGCTGCGGGTCGAATCCGCCGCCGCTGGTCGCCTGCACGATCGCCACCACGGCGAACAGGACGAGCACCGCGATCTGGAAGGTGACGAGCACGTACTGCAGCTTCTGCGTCGTCTGCATGTCGCGGTACGAGATCCAGGTGGCCGCGAGCATGAACAGCAGACAGACGCCGACGTTGATCGGCAGGATGAACGCGAGGTCGGCGATCGCTGAATCCCCCGTGATCTGGGAGATGAGCAGGAAGAGGAACTCGACCGCGACGCCGGCGAGGTTCGACAGCACGAGGATCGTCGCGACGACGAGCCCCCATCCCGCCATCCAGCCGATCCACGGCCCGAAGGCGCGCGCGGCCCACGTGAAGCTCGTCCCCGCATCCGGCATCCGGTTGTTCAGTTCGCGGTAGCCGAAGGCGACCAGCAGCATGGGGATGAAGCCCACGAGGATGATCGCGGGGATCTGGGAGCCCACGACGGATGCGGTGGGTCCGACGGCCGCCGTGAAGGTGTACGCCGGCGCGATGCAGGAGATGCCGATGACGACGGCGCCGATGAGGCCCACCGTCCCGGCGCTGAGGCCCTTTTTCGAGAGGCCGGCGTCGCCGACGGGGGCCTTCTCGGGTGCGTGCTGGCTCATCGTCGAGCTCCTTCGGATCAGCGGGACTGTTCGGGGGTGCGGGTGCGAGGCACGACGACCATCGGCACCGGGATCTCGCTCAGCAGCTTCGCCGCGACCGATCCGAGGAACAGGCGCCGCGGCTGCGCGAGGCGGCTCGAGCCGACGAGGATCATCTCGCCCGGCAGCCAGTCGAGGTGGGCCACGGCATCCTCGATGCTGTCGCCCTTCGCGGTCACGATGTCGGCGCGGACCCCCTCGGGGATGGCCGTCAGGACGTCGTCGAGGACCTTCTCGGCGTGGGCGGCCCCGGCGAGGCGGATGACCCCCGTGTCGACCGAGGCGGGCAGGTCGACCGTCACGAGCGAGACGAGGCGCAGCGACGCCCCCGTCGCCGACGCGAGCGCGACGGCCTCCTCGAGGAGGACGTCGGCACCGGCACGCGTGCCGACCGCGACGGTCAGGCGCGGGACACCGGCATCCGTCACCCGCTTGCGCGCACCGCGCGGCACGAGCACAACCGGAACGTCGGAGGAGTGGAGCAGCTGGCTCGTCGTGGAGCCCAGCCGGTGACGGCCCCGCGAGCCGCCGTCGGCGGCGCCCACCACGAGGTGCGAGGCGCCGAACTCGTCGGCGGCCTCGACGAGACCCTCGGCGAACGACTCGGCGTAGCGGGCGTGCTCGCGGTGGACCACGCCGTTCGGCACATCCGCGGCCGCCTCGGCGAGCCAGGACTCGGCCTGGCCGAGCAGGTAGCGGTCGTACGACGCGTCGGGAGGGGTGATGACGCTGCGCCCCTCCCCCGGCAGGACCAGGACGATGTCGAGCTCGGCACCGGATGCCGCGGCGAGCCCGCCCGCGACGGCCACCGCGTCGCGGCCCGCCTTCGTCGCGGTGTACCCGACGACGATCCGGCCGCTCATGCCCGGCCGTCCGCGAGGATGTTCCGGGCGGCCAGGCGACCCATGCGGATCGCGCCGTCGACGTGCTGGTAGCCGGCGCCCGCGATGTCGCTGCAGGCGAAGTGGATGGGCCCGACGGGCGTGCGCACATCCGCGCCGTAGCGGTGCAGGCCGCCCATGTCGAAGCTCGCCGCGTAGGCGCCGCGGGTCCACTCCTCGGTGCCCCAGTCGCTCTCGTAGTAGACGACCGGGTCCTTCGCCTCGGGGCCGTAGTAGTGCGACAGCGACTCGAGGATGCGTTCCTTGCGCTCCTCGGCCGACAGGCGGAACATGTCGTCGGCGTTACGGTCCGACACGAAGCCGACGAGCGTGCCGCGCGGGTCCTCGTGGTTCGTGTTGTCGTAGGCCTCGTGGCAGATCTCGTAGGGGCTGAAGGCGGTGCCCGACAAGCCCTTCTCGCGCCAGAACGGCGTCTCGTAGACGGCGTGCACCTTGATGACGAACCCCATCGACAGGTGCTGGTGCATCTGGTGCTGCAGACGCGGCATCGGCGGCTCGAACGAGATCCGGTGGTACAGCACCGGCGCGAGGGCGAGGATCGCGCTGCGCGCCCGGACGGTGAGGCCCTCGGCGTGCGCCGTGACCCCGGCATCCGACCATTCCAGTGTGCGCACCGGACGGTTCAGGAAGACGTCGTCGCCGAGGCGCTCCGCGAGGAGGACCGGCACCTGCTGCAGGCCGCCGACGACGCGCTTGTCGAGGATGAAGTCCGCGTCGACGAGGTGCGAGTAGCTGCCCGCGCTCGCGGCCATGAGCAGGGACTGCAGCAGCGAGAAGGCGTGCGTCGGCTTCGTGAGCATCGCCGACCCGGTCGCGAAGGCGAGGTTGCGGACCGCCTCGTCGTCGTCGGTCTGCTGGCGCAGCCACGCGTCCCACGTGATCGTGTCCCATTCGGCGGCCTTCGGGTGCGCGTAGGGACGGTCGGGGTCGATCTCGGCGACCATCTCGTCGAGCCGGCGGGTGATCTCGTCGATCGTCCGTTCGGTCTCGGGGCTCACGGGGAACATCTCGCCCGTGAAACGCGACACGGTGCCGTCAGGCCCGACGTAGACGCTGTCGCCCTCGCGGTAGCGGCTGAAAGTCTCGAGACCCAGTTCGGCGACCGTGTCGATGAGGGCGTCCTGGTCGGGTGAGACCCACTGGCCGCCGAGCTCGAGCATCGCGCCGTCGACGACGTCGGTCCACAGGCGACCGCCGACGCGCTCGCGCGCCTCGAGGACGGCGACCGACAGACCGGCCTTGCGCAGCTCGTTCGCGGCGGTGAGGCCGGCGGCGCCGGCTCCCACGATCACGACGTCACGGGTGATCTCGGTCATTCACGACTCCTTCGTCAGAGAGCTTGTCGCCGGCGCGTGGTCGGGGCGGCGACGGAGGTTGCGCCGCACGAGCGGCCAGAACACGAGCAACACGGCGGTCGCGATGAGGCTCGTCCACACCTGCGCGCGCCCGGACTCCGACGTCAGCATGATGGCGACGACGGCGGTGATCGCGGCGATCAGCAGGATGTTGAGCCACGGGTGCAGCCACACCTTGAGCTTCAACGCGACGACCTCGTCGGGCGTCATCTTCTGCCGCAGCCGCATCTGCGTCAGCGCGATGAAGACGTAGACGAAGAGGGCGACGAGGCCCGCGGAGTTCATGATGAAGTCGAAGATGCCCGAGCTGGGGGCGACGAAGTTCACGAGCGTCGCGATGAGCCCGCCGATCGTCGAGGCGAGCAGGGCGAACACCGGCACCCCGGTGCGGGAGCGGCGGGCGACGACCTTCGGGGCGAACCCCTTGTCGGCGAGCGCGGCGAACATGCGCGAGGCCGAGTACAGCCCGGAGTTCAGCACCGAGATGACGGCCGTGAAGATGACGAGCTGCATGATCACGTCGGCGAACGGGATGCCGAAGCGCGACAGCGCGATCGTGAAGGGCGCGTTGGCGACGTCGGTGGGCACGGGCAGTTCGTCCCAGGGAACGACGGTGACGATGACGAGGACCGACCCCACGAAGAACAGCAGGATGCGCCAGATGATCGTGCTCGTCGCCTGCCGGATGCCCTTGGCGGGGTCCACCGACTCGGCCGAGGCCATGACGGCGATCTCGGTGCCGAAGTAGGAGAAGATCACGAGCGCGACGCCGGTGAAGGCGACGCCGATGCCGCCCGGCGCGAACCCGCCGTGCTCCCACAGGTTCGGGACGGCGAAGGTCGCGTTCGGCCAGAGCCCCAGGGCGAAAAGGATGCCGGCGCCCAGGAACACGACGATGGCGAGCACCTTGATGCTCGCGAGCCAGAACTCGACCTCCCCGAAGGTGCGCACCGAGATGACGTTGGTGCCGACGAAGATCGCGATGAGGATGAGCGACCAGGCCCAGGACGGCAGCGCCGGGAGCCACGTGTGGAGCGTCTCGCCGCCGAGCACCGCCTCGTAGGCGAGGACCCCGACCCAGAAGTACCAGTACAGCCAGCCCACGAGGTACGCCGCCCAGTCGCCGAGACCGACGCGGGCGTACTCCATGAACGAGCCGATCGCGGGACGGGATGCCGCCATCTCGCCCAGCATGCGCATGGCGAAGAAGACGAGCAGACCGCCGATCAGGTACGAGACGATCGCGGCGGGTCCGACCTCGCGGATGACGTTGCCGGACCCGACGAACAGGCTCGCCCCGATGATCCCGCCGAGGGTGATCATCGTCACGTGCCGCGAGCGCAGCTTGCTGGAGCGCGCCTGCGTCACCGCGCCGAGCCCCGCCGACGTCTCGGGCGAGACCGGCTGCGACCAAATGTCGGACCCCGTCATACTCAGACCGTCTGCAGCGCCCGCGCGAGGACGTCGAGGCCCTCGGTCAGCAGGTCGTCGCTGATCGACAGCGGGGGCAGGAAGCGGATCACGTTGCCGTAGGTGCCGCACGTGAGCACGATGACGCCCTCGGCGATGCAGGCCTTCGCGACCGCGGACGTCAGCGCGCCGTCGGGCGCACCGGTCGTCGGGTCGACGAACTCGATCGCGATCATGGCGCCGAGCCCGCGGACCTCCGCGATGCGGGGGTCGGATGCCGCCATGGCGCCCAGTCGCGCCGTGAGGAGCGCCTCGATCTGCTGCGCGCGCTCGATGAGGCCGTCGTTCTCGAAGGCGTCCATCGCCGCGAGCGCGGCCGCGCACGCGACGGGGTTACCGCCGTACGTGCCGCCGAGGCCGCCGGTGTGCGTCGCATCCATGATGTCGGCGCGACCGGTGACCGCGGCCAAGGGCATGCCCCCAGCAATGCCCTTGGCCGTGGTGATCAGGTCCGGCACGATGCCGAAGTGCTCGCTCGCGAACATGGCGCCGGTGCGGGCGAAGCCCGACTGCACCTCGTCGGCGATGAAGACGACGCCGTTGTCCCGGCACCAGTCGACGACGGCCGGCAGGAAGCCGTCGGCCGGGACGACGAAGCCGCCCTCGCCCTGGATGGGCTCGATAATGACGGCGGCCAGGTTGTCGGCACCGACCTGCTTCTCGATCATCGAGATCGCGCGGGCCGCAGCATCCGCCCCCGACAGTCCGTCGCGGAGCGGGTACGAACCGGGCACGCGGTAGATCTCGGAGGCGAACGGACCGAAGCCGCTCTTGTAGGGCATGGACTTGGCGGTGAGCGCCATCGTGAGGTTGGTGCGGCCGTGGTAGGCGTGGTCGAAGGCGACGACGGCCTGCTTGCCGGTGAACTTGCGGGCGATCTTGACGGCGTTCTCGACCGCCTCGGCGCCCGAGTTGAACAGGGCGCTCTTCTTCGCGTGGTCGCCGGGGGTGAGCCGGTTGAGGTTCTCGGCCACCTCCACGTACGACTCGTACGGCGAGATCATGAAGCAGGTGTGCGTGAGCTGCGCGGCCTGGGCCGCGATCGCCTCGACCACCTTCGGGTGCGCGACACCCACCGTCGTGACGGCGATACCCGAACCGAGGTCGATCAGCGAGTTGCCGTCGGCGTCGACCACGACACCACCGCCGGCGGCGACCGCGGCGATCGGGACGGTGTGCCCGACGCCCGCGGCGACGGCCTCGGCCTTGCGCGAAAGGAGCTCCTGCGAGCGGGGCCCGGGAATCGCGGTCTCGAGGCGGCGCTCCTGCGGGAGGGACGGTCCGCCGACGGGCGTGGTGACGGCTGCGGTCGAGGTGCTCATGCGGCGAGCGTAGAGGGGCGCGGGCGAGCGGTCACTCGCCGTTGCGTCTATCCTCAGCGCAGAGGTGTACATCGTGTACACACCGGAGGAGGCGACATGGTCACGCGCGAGGCCGAGCCGACCCTGCGGGCGCTGCTCGCGCGCCGCGAGCTGGCCCTCCGCCTCGCCGACGACGAGTCGGCCTTCCGGCCGGGAGCGCTCGACCGACCGACCCGGTGGGTGCACAGCTCCGACCTCGACGATCCGACCCCGTTCCTCGCCGAGGACCTCGTCCTCCTGACGACCGGCACCCAGTTCCCGACCGACGGCGACTACCCCTTCGACGCGTACGTCCGGCGGCTCGTGGACCGCGGCGTGGCGGCGCTCGGTTTCGGCACCGAGGTGGTGCGCGACGGCATCCCGCCCGACCTCGCGGCGGCGTGCCGGGCCGCCGGGCTCCCCCTGTTCGAGGTGCCCTACAGCACACCCTTCATCGCCGTCGCCCGCGCCAACGCCGAAGCCGTCGCCGCGCAGGCCTACGCACGGCGCACGTGGGCGCTGTCGGCGCAGCGCGCCCTCGCCCTCGCCGCGCTCCGCCCCGACGGGCTCGGGGCGACGATCGCCGAGCTCGCCAAGCAGCTCGACACCTGGGTCGGGATGTACGACGCCGCCGGCGAGCTCGTCCGAGAGCACCCCGCCGGCGCGCTCTCGCCCACCGCGGCGGACACCCTGCGCGCCGAGGTCGGCGCGGTGCTGCGGCGCGGTGCGCGCGCCGGCTCGTCGCTGCACTCGGACGCCGCCGCCTTCACGCTGCAGACCCTCGGGCGCGGTGGCGAGCTGCGCGGCGTCCTCGCGATCGCCGCCGGCGAGCTCGACCGCGCCGGGCGCGACGTCGTCACCGCGGTGATCGCGATGGCGGGGCTCGCCCTCGAGCAGCACCAGCGACTGTCGCGGGCGCGCAAGGCGCTGCGCTCGGGGATGGTGCGCTCGCTCCTCACCGGGGATCCGGCCCTCGCCCGGCAGATCTCCCGGGACGTCTGGGGCCCCCTGCCGCCCACGCCGGTCGTCGTGGCGGTGACGGATGCCGCCGGTCGCCGCGCGGACGCACTGCTCGACCTGCTGGAGCTGCGCGCCGAGGAGCGCCACGGCGGGCTGTTCTTCGGGAGCGTCGACGTCGACGTCGTGATCGTGGTCCCGGCATCCGCGTCACCGGTCCTCGACGAGTTCGCCGAACGCTTCGACGCGCGGCTGGGGGTGTCGGAACCGACGCCCTACGCCGGCTTCGCGAAGGCCCTGGACCAGGCCCGCGTGGCGCGCGGACGCGCCGGGAGCGCGGGCGTGGTGGGATTCGCGGAGGTGCAGGCCGGCGGCATCCTGTCGGCGCTGTCGGCGGGGACCGCGCCGACGGTGGCCGCCGCCTTCCTCGAGCCGCTGCGCCGGCACGACCGCGAGCAGGGCGGCCGGCTCGAACAGACCCTGCGCGCGTGGGTGGCCGCCGACGGGTCGAACGACGGCGCCGCATCCGCGCTCGGTGTGCACCGCCACACCGTGCGCACGCGCCTCGCCGCCGCGGAACGCGTGCTCGGCGTCGACCTCTCGTCGTTCGCCGGGCGCGCCGAGCTGTGGGCGGCGCTGCAGCTCGGGGGGTGAGGCCGACGGCGGAGATCCGGTCGGACACGCCGCGGAACGGATGCCGCACCACGGCGCGTCGCGAGGATCTCCGCCGTTCGGCCCGGCGGCGGCCTCACTCCGGCGCGTGCGCCTCGAGGAACTCGTACAGGTCGGTCGTGTCGACGCCGGGGAAGGCCCCCGTCGGCAGCGTCGCGAGCAGCGTCCGCGGCGTCCGCACGTTCGGCCACGCCTGGTCGCGCCACTGCGACTCGAGGTCCTCCGGCGGGCGCCGGCAGCACACCTCGACGGAGTGACGTGACACGCCGCGGTTCGTCGTCTCGCGGCCGATGAACCACTTCGTGTCGTCGAAGCGGACGCCCACGCTCACCGAGTGGGAGCCTTCGCTCGACGCCTCCACGCGGGCCGTGCACCAGTAGGTCCCGTTCCCGGTGTCGGTGT
Source organism: Microbacterium sp. ARD31 (assembly GCF_031844425.1). Lineage (NCBI taxonomy): Bacteria > Bacillati > Actinomycetota > Actinomycetes > Micrococcales > Microbacteriaceae > Microbacterium > Microbacterium sp. ARD31. The sequence continues at coordinate 438,877 of NZ_JAUZVE010000003.1, read as the reverse complement.
ACTGGTAGTACGGGTTGAACTTGTCGGGGATGTCGAACACGACCCGGCTCGTCCACTTGCGGCAGCACAGCTGCCCCTCGATCGAGCCGAACCGGTCGGCGGGGAAGTTCACGTCGTCGTTCTCGTACGCCTTCGTGATCGTGCCCGACTCGTGCACCTTGAGGAAGTGCACCTGGAAGTCGAGGTGCCGCGTCGCGAGGTTGGTGAACCGGTGCGCGGCGGTCTCGTACGACACCGAATAGGCATCGCGGAGGTCCTCGATCGAGAGCGCGCGACGGGACTTCGCCTCCTGCAGCGCCGCCGCCGCGTGCGCCTCGGGCACCATCATCGCGCCGACGAGGTAGTTGGTCTCGACGCGCTGGCGCAGGAATTCGGCGTAGGAGCGCGGTTCGGCATGGCCGAGGATGCGGCTGGCGAGCGCCTGCAGCACGGGGGTCCGCGAGTCGCCGCGGTGCGGCACCGTGCTCGAGAGGTACAGCCGGCCGTGGCGGATGTCGGCGACGCTGCGCGTGGACTGCGGCAGGTCGCTCACGTAGTGCAGTGAGAAGCCGAGGTGGGCGGCGATCTCGGATGCGGTCCGCTGCGTGAGCGGGCCGCCCGGATGGTCGACGGCGGCGAGGATCCGCTGCGCGTGGTCCTCGAGCTCCGGGAAGTAGTTGTCCTGCCGCCGCATGAGGTGGCGGAGCTCCACGTTGGCGCGACGCGCCTCTTCTGGCGTCGCGGAGCGCTCGTCGTTGAGCCGCTCGACCTCGCCCTGCAGGCGCAGCACGGTACGCAGCACCTCGTCGGGCACGGCCTTGCCGATGCGGAACGGCTCGATCCCGAGGGACTGGAACGTCGGCCCCTTCATCGCCCTCTCCACCGCGATCTCCAGCGTGGCGCGCTCGTCGAGCGGCTCCGCCTCGAGCAGCGCGTCGATCGTCGTGCCGAGGGCACGCGCGATCGCCTGCAGCAGCGTGAGCTTCGGCTCCCGCTTGCCCGTCTCGATCATCGACAACTGGCTCGGCGCTCGGGACACGGCGGATGCCAGGTCGTCGAGCGTCATCCCACGCGCGACGCGCAGCTGCCGCACCCGCCTCCCGATGGTGAGCGCGTCGGCCGCATCGCCGTCGACCGGGGCGTCTTCGATGATCGTCATGACCGGGAGTGTGTCACGGAAGCAGAAGATCGCGCAATCTTCTCTCCGGAAATGTTCGTTGCGAGAGTCGAACTTCACACAGGGTGGGTGTCACGAACCGAATCGGCGCCGCACCGGCGTCGACCTCACCGCGAAGGAGCCGGCCATGACCCTCACTGCCACGGGCATCGCGCCCGTCACCACCCCCACCCCGACGCAGATCACGCCGACGCTCGTCGTTCGCGGTCGGATGGGCGACCGGTACGAGGAGATCCTGACTCCCGCCGCGCTCGACTTCCTCGCCGAGCTCCACGCCCGCTTCGGCGGTCGTCGCCACGACCGGCTGGCCGCGCGGATGCGTCGGCGCTTCGAGATCGGCAACGGCCAGGACCCCACGTTCCGGGATGACACGGCGCACATCCGCGACGACGCGGAATGGCGCGTCGCCGGCCCCGGCCCCGGGCTCGAGGACCGCCGGGTGGAGATCACCGGCCCGACCGACCCGAAGATGACGATCAACGCGCTGAACTCCGGCGCGAAGGTGTGGCTGGCCGACCAAGAGGACGCCACCAGCCCCACGTGGCGCAACGTCATCGAGGGCCAGCTCTCGCTCTTCGACGCGATCCGCGGGCAGCTGACCCACACGAACGAGGCGGGCAAGGAGTACCGCGTCACGGCGGAGCGGACGCCGACGATTGTCATGCGGCCGCGCGGCTGGCACCTCATGGAGAAGCACATGGAGTTCACCGACCGGAACGGCCGCACCCTCGCGGCATCCGGCTCGCTCGTCGACTTCGGCCTGTACTTCTTCCACAACGCCGCGCAGCTGATCGCCAACGGCCGCGGCCCGTACTTCTACCTCCCGAAGATCGAGTCGTCCGAGGAGGCCAAGCTGTGGGACGACGTCTTCACCTACAGCGAGCAGTACGTCGGCATCCCGCACGGCACGATCCGCGCGACCGTCCTCATCGAGACGCTTCCCGCCGCGTTCGAGATGGACGAGATCCTGTTCGAGCTGCGCGACCACATCGCGGGTCTGAACGCCGGCCGGTGGGACTACATCTTCTCGATGATCAAGAACTACCGCGGCCGCGGCGCCCGGTTCGTCCTCCCCGACCGCAGCCAGGTCACCATGACCGTCCCGTTCATGCGGGCGTACACCGAGCTGCTGGTGCAGACGTGCCACAAGCGCGGCGCCTATGCGATCGGCGGCATGAGCGCCTTCATCCCGAACCGGCGCGACCCCGAGGTGACGCGGCAGGCGTTCGAGAAGGTCGCCGCCGACAAGAAGCGCGAGGCCGGCGACGGCTTCGACGGCACGTGGGTCGCCCACCCCGACCTCATCCCGGTCGCGCAGGCGGAGTTCGACGCCGTGCTCGGCGACCGGCCGAACCAGGTCGACCGCCTGCGGGAGGACGTCCAGGTGCACCCGTCGCAGCTGATCGACTGCCACATCGGCCTGCCGATCAGCGCCGCCGGGGTCTACGGCAACGTGTCGGTGGCGATCCGCTACATCGAGGCGTGGCTGCGCGGACTCGGCGCCGTCGCGATCGACAACCTGATGGAGGATGCCGCGACCGCGGAGATCAGCCGGTCGCAGGTGTGGCAGTGGATCCACCAGGACCGCACCACCGAGGACGGCACGCCGATCACCCGGGACTACATCGAGGGCCTCATCGCGCAGGTGCTGAGCGAGGTCGAGCGCCAGGGCGGCGACCGGTTCGACGACGCCGCCGCCGTGTTCCGCGATGTCGCCCTCGGAGCCGAGTTCCCGACGTTCCTGACCCTCGGCGCCTACGCCACCTACCTGACCGACGCCGACTGACCCCGGCCCCCCACACCAGAGGAAGAGCAATGACCGCTTACTCGAACGACATCGACGCCATCCGCACCCTGAAGGAGGCGAACGGCCCCTCCTGGGATGCCATCGACCCCGAATCCGTCGCCCGGATGCGCGCGCAGAACCGGTTCCGCACGGGACTGGAGATCGCGCAGTACACCGCCGACATCATGAGGCGCGACATGGCCGAGTACGACGCCGACTCGTCCCTCTACACACAGTCGCTCGGCGTCTGGCACGGCTTCATCGGGCAGCAGAAGCTGATCTCGATCAAGAAGCACCTCAAGAGCACGAACAAGCGCTACCTGTACCTGTCGGGCTGGATGGTCGCGGCGCTGCGCTCCGAGTTCGGGCCGCTCCCCGACCAGTCCATGCACGAGAAGACGGCCGTCCCCGCCCTCATCGCGGAGCTGTACACGTTCCTCCGGCAGGCGGATGCCCGTGAGCTCGACCTGCTGTTCACCAAGCTCGACGACGCCCGCGCCGCCGGCGACGAGACGGCCGCCGAGTTCGTGCAGTCGCAGATCGACAGCTTCGAGACGCACGTCGTCCCGATCATCGCCGACATCGACGCCGGCTTCGGCAACCCCGAGGCGACGTACCTGCTGGCGAAGAAGATGATCGAGGCGGGCGCGTGCGCCATCCAGATCGAGAACCAGGTGTCGGACGAGAAGCAGTGCGGTCACCAGGACGGCAAGGTCACCGTCCCGCACGAGGACTTCATCGCGAAGCTCAACGCGGTCCGCTACGCATTCCTCGAGCTCGGCATCGACAACGGCGTCATCGTCGCCCGCACCGATTCGCTCGGCGCCGGCCTCACGCAGAAGCTCGCCGTCACGCGAGAGCCGGGCGACCTCGGCGACCAGTACAACGCGTTCCTCGACGTCGAGGAGATCTCGGGCGCCGACCTCGGCAACGGCGACGTCGTCATCAAGCGGGGCGGCACGCTGCTGCGGCCCAAGCGCCTGCCCAGCAACCTGTACCAGTTCCGGCCCGGGACGGGCGAGGCGCGCGTCGTGCTCGACTGCATCACGTCGCTCCGTAACGGCGCCGACCTGCTGTGGATCGAGACGGAGAAGCCGCACATCGAGCAGATCGCGGGCATGGTCGACGCGATCCGCGCCGAGGTGCCGAACGCGAAGCTCGTGTACAACAACAGCCCGTCGTTCAACTGGACGCTGAACTTCCGGCAGCAGGCGTACGACGAGCTCGAGCAGCGCGGTGAGGACCTCTCGGCCTACGACCGCGCCGACCTCATGAACGTCGCCTACGACGACACCGAGCTCGCCCGGCTGGCGGACGAGAAGATCCGCACCTTCCAGCGCGACGGCGCCGCGCGGGCGGGGATCTTCCACCACCTCATCACCCTGCCGACCTACCACACCGCCGCGCTGTCGACGGATGACCTGGCCAAGGGCTACTTCGGCGACGAGGGCATGCTCGCCTACGTGCGCGGCGTGCAGCGGCGCGAGATCCGCGAGGGCATCGCGACCGTCAAGCACCAGAACATGGCCGGCAGCGACATCGGCGACAACCACAAGGAGTACTTCGCCGGCGAGGCCGCCCTGAAGGCGGGCGGCGCGCACAACACGATGAACCAGTTCGGCTGACGTCCGGGGGGAACGAAGAGGGGGCGGATGCCTGTTCAGGCATCCACCCCCTCTTCGTGCGGTCAGTCCTTGTGCCGGGGCTTCCGCGGCGGACGGTCGTCGAAGCTGCGCTTCGGGCGGTCGTCGAACGAGCGCCGATCACCGCCCCGCTGGCCGGGGCGTCCCCGGTCGGGGGCGATGTTGATCAGCTGACCCGAGATGCGCGTGGCGCGCAGGCGGTCGAGGACGCCGGCATCCATGTTCGTCGGGAGCTCGACGAGCGAGAAGTCGGGACGGATCGTGATGGCGCCGAAGTCGTCGCGGCCGAGGCCGCCCTCGTTCGCGAGTGCGCCCACGATCTGCCGGGGCTCGACGCGGTGACGGCGTCCCACGTCGATGCGGTAGGTCGTGAAGTCGCCGCGGCTGCGACGTTCGCGCGTGCCGCCGTCGGCGCGCTCGGGACGCGCGCCCTTGTCGCTGCGGGTGCCGCGCTGCGCGTCGGCCGCGACCGCCTTCGCGAGTTCGTCGCGCTCGGGGTCGAGCAGCAGCGGTGTCTCGCCCTGCGCCACGACGGCGAGCGCCGCGGCGACGTCCTGCTCGGGCACGTCGTGGTTGCGGACGTAGTGCGCGATGACGTCGCGGAACCCGTTGATGCGGTCGGTCTCGGCGAGCGCCGCCGTGATGGCGTCGTCGAAGCGCGCGAGACGGGTCGAGTTGATGTCCTCGGTCGTCGGCAGCTGCATCTGCGTGGGCGCCTGACGCGTCGCTCGCTCGATGTGGGCGAGCAGATAGCGCTCGCGCGGCGTGACGAAGCTGATCGCGTCGCCGGTGCGGCCGGCGCGACCGGTGCGGCCGATGCGGTGCACGTACGACTCGGTGTCGGTGGGGATGTCGAAGTTCACGACGTGGCTGATGCGCTCCACGTCGAGACCGCGCGCGGCGACGTCGGTCGCGACGAGGATGTCGAGCTTGCCGTCCTTGAGCTGCTGGATGCTGCGCTCGCGCTGCGGCTGCGGGATGTCACCGTTGATGGGCGCCGCGCTGAACCCGCGGGCACGCAGCTTCTCGGCGAGGGTCTCGGTCTCGTTCTTCGTGCGGACGAAGATGATCATCCCGTCGAAGTCCTCGACCTCGAGGATGCGGGTGAGGGCGTCGACCTTCTGCTGGTACGACACGATCAGATACCGCTGCGTGATGTTCGTGTTCGTGGAGGTCTTGGTCTTGACCGTGATCTCCTCCGGGTCGCGCAGGTACTGCTGCGCGAGTCGGCGGATGGATGCCGGCATCGTCGCCGAGAACAGGGCGACCTGCTTCTCGGCGGGGGTCTGCGCGAGGATCTGCTCGACGTCCTCGGCGAAGCCCATCTTCAGCATCTCGTCGGCCTCGTCGAGCACGAGGTTCTTCAGCTGCGAGAGGTCGAGGGTGCCCTTCTCGAGGTGGTCCATGATGCGGCCGGGCGTGCCGACGACGATGTGCACGCCGCGGCGGAGAGCGGACAGCTGCACGCCGTAGCCCTGACCGCCGTAGACGGGGAGGACGTGGACGCCCTTCATGCGTGCGGCGTAGGACTCGAACGCTTCGCACACCTGGAGCGCGAGCTCACGGGTGGGGGCGAGCACGAGCGCCTGCGGCGTCTTCTGCGTCAGGTCGAGGTTCTCCATGATCGGCAGCGCGAACGCGGCGGTCTTGCCGGTGCCGGTCTGTGCCATGCCGACGACGTCGCGGCCGCCGAGGAGGACGGGGATGGTCGCGGCCTGGATCGCGGAGGGCGTCTCGTAGCCGAGGTCTTTGATGGCGGCGAGGACGGGACCGGTGAGGCCCAGCTCGTCGAAGCCGGGGAGGGCGGGTGTGTCTGCGGGCTCGGTCGGGGTCTGGGGGTCACTCACCTATCCACCGTAGTGGAGCCGGGCTGGGAACCATCCGGGCGGGCGTAGGATGAGAGGTCGCGCCCGACGACCGGAACGGACTGCCTCGTGATCGAGATCCTCACCCCCGACCAGATCGGTCGCGCCCGCACGACGGGCGGGCTCGTCGGCGACATCCTGCACGGCATCAAGGAGCGCGTGAAGCCGGGCACGAACCTGCTCGAGATCGATGCGTGGGCGAAGGACATGATCCTCGGCGCCGGCGCCGAGTCCTGTTACGTCGACTACGCGCCGTCGTTCGGCCGCGGCCCCTTCGGCCATTACATCTGCACCGCCGTCAACGACGCCGTGCTGCACGGCCGTCCGCGGGACCAGCGTGTCGCCGCCGGTGACCTGCTGACGCTGGACCTCGCGATCAAGACGGGCGGGGTCGCCGCCGATGCCGCGATCAGCTTCACCGTCGGCGGCGCGCCCCACGCCGAGAACGATGCCCTCATCCGTGCGACCGAGGAGGCCCTCGCCGCCGGCATCGAAGCCGCCCAGCCTGGCGCGCGCATCGGTGACATCTCCGCCGCGATCGGCGACGTGTTGACCGGTGCCGGCTACCCCGTGAACACCGAGTTCGGCGGGCACGGCATCGGCACGACGATGCATCAGGACCCGCACGTCTCGAACATCGGCCGCGCCGGCCGCGGGTATCGCCTGCGCCCCGGACTCATGCTCGCGATCGAGCCGTGGGTCATGGTCGACACCGACGAACTGAAGGTCGACGAGGACGGCTGGACGCTGCGCAGCGCGACCGGATGCCGGACCGCCCACACCGAGCACACGGTCGCGATCCTCGAAGCCGGCAACGAGATCCTGACGCGCCCGACGCGCTGAACCGGCCGCACAGGGTGCCGGTCGGCATCCCGCGACATTGCGCCCGACGGTACGCTCGGAGGGTGACCGAACACGCTGCCGCCCCCCGCACGCCCGCCGTCTCCACGAAGCTCAGCGCGATCGCCGAGTCCGCGACCCTGAAGGTCGACGCGAAGGCGAAGGCGCTGCAGGCCGCGGGACGACCGGTGGTCTCGTACGCGGCCGGCGAGCCCGACTTCGCGACCCCGCAGTTCGTCGTGGATGCCGCGGCCGAGGCGCTGCGCGATCCCGCCAACTTCCGATACACCCCCGCGGCCGGTCTGCCCGTGCTGCGCGAGGCGATCGCCGCGAAGACGCTGCGCGACTCGGGCCTCGAGGTCGCCCCGTCGCAGGTGATCGTCACCAACGGCGGCAAGCAGGCCGTCTACCAGGCCTTCCAGGCGGTCGTGAACCCGGGCGACGAGGTGCTGCTGCCCGCGCCGTACTGGACCACCTACCCCGAGGCGATCGCCCTGGCCGACGGTGTTCCCGTCGAGGTGTTCGCCGGCGCCGACCAGGAGTACAAGGTCACCGTCGACCAGCTCGAGGCCGCGCGCACCGACAAGACGACCGCGCTCGTGTTCGTGTCGCCGTCGAACCCGACGGGCGCCGTCTACACCGCCGACGAGACGAAGGCGATCGGCGAGTGGGCCCTCGCCCACGGCATCTGGGTCATCAGCGACGAGATCTACCAGAACCTCGTCTACGAAGGCGCTCGCGCGGTCTCGATCGTCGAGGCCGTGCCCGAGCTCGCCGGCCAGACGATCCTCGTCAACGGCGTCGCGAAGACGTACGCCATGACCGGCTGGCGCGTGGGCTGGATGGTGGGCCCCGCCGCCGCCATCAAGGTCGCCGGCAACCTGCAGTCGCACCTCAGCTCGAACGTCAACAACATCGCGCAGCGCGCAGCCCTCGCCGCCCTCACCGGCCCGCAGGACGAGGCCGAGAAGATGCGCCAGGCCTTCGACCGCCGTCGCGGACTGATCGTCTCGGAGCTCGCGAAGATCCCCGGTGTCACGGTCCCGAACCCGCTCGGCGCGTTCTACGTCTACCCGGACGTCACGGGACTGCTGGGGCGCGAGTGGGACGGTGTGCGCATCGACACGTCGCTCGAGCTGGCGGATTACATCCTCGAGCGCGCCGAGGTCGCCGTCGTCCCGGGCGAGGCCTTCGGCCCCTCCGGCTACCTGCGCCTGTCGTACGCGCTCGGCGAGGAGCAGCTGCTCGAGGGCGTCCAGCGCCTGCAGCGCCTCTTCGGCTGACGCGCGCCCGCCAGGCGTCGACCACCGAGGTCGACGGCTCGGGTCAGAGCTCGACGTCGAAAAGCACCGGCTCGGGCTGCAGCAGCACCCCGAACTCGGACTGCACGCGCTGCTGGATGAGTCGCGCCAGCGCGGCGACCTCCTCTGCGGTCGCGCGTCCGCGGTTCGTGAGGGCGAGCGCGTGCTTCGTCGACAGCGACGCGCGCGAGCCCGGCAGGCGGAAGCCCTTGCGCATCCCCGCCTGCTCGATGAGCCACGCGGCGCTGATCTTGACCGGCGCGGGGCCGTCCGAGCGGGGCGGGATGAATCCGTCGAACCGGTCGAGCGGGATCACGCGGTCGGCCTCGGGCTCGGGCGCCATCGACCAGCGCGGCGCCTCGGGCGGGAGCGTCGCGGCGAACTGCGCCGAGACGATCGGGTTCTGGAAGAACGATCCCGCACTCCAGGTGTCGTGGTCATCCTCGTCGAGCACCATGCCCTTGCGGGAGCGGATGTCGAGCACCGTCTCGCGGATCCACGCGAGCGAGACCGCGGCATCCGGTTCGAGGCCCAGCGCCGACCGCAGCTGCGCGCCGCGCACGGGGACGTCGCCGTGACCGACCTGCGTGAGCTCCAGCGTGACCGAGAGGATGACGGCGGAGCGCTCGGGGACCGACCCGTAATGCTTCTTCAGCACCGAGGTGCGGAGCCCGAGTCCCAGATCGGATGCCGGGACCACCGACACCTCGCCGGTCGCCTCGTCGATGAGCTCGACCTCGACGAGCGTCTCGACGATCTCCTGACCGTAGGCGCCGACGTTCTGGATGGGGGCGGCGCCGGTGGTGCCGGGGATCCCCGACATGGCTTCGATGCCGCTGAGTCCTGCGGCCACGGTCTGCGCGACGAGGTCGTCCCAGTTGTGACCGGCCTGCACCTTCAGCCGCACGCGGCCGGGGTGCGGCGACGGCAGGCGCTCGATGCCGCTCGTCCGCACGAGGACGGCGGTGCCGTCGAACTCGTCGTCGCCGAACAGCAGATTCGACCCGCCGCCGACGACGAGCCAGCGGTCGCCGTCGTCCCACACGTCGCGGAGGGCGGCGACGAGCTCATCGGTCGTCGTGGCCTCGACCATGCGGCGCGGCGTCCCACCGACGCGGAGCGTCGTGAGCTGCGACAGCGGGACGGGGGCGATCTCGGGCATCAGGATGCCGCGCGCACGCGCACCTGCGCCTTGCCGAGTACGGTCGTGCCGTCGTGCGAGACGGTCAGGTCGATGCGCACGGCGTCGTTTTCGATCGCGCCGACCTTGGCGACGACGGAGACGTCGGCCCCCGCATCGGTGTCGACGACGACGGGGCGCGTGAAGCGGACGCCGTAGTCGAGGATGCGGCCGGAGTCCCCCAGCCACGACACGATCGTCTCGACGGCGAGGCCCATCGTGAGCATGCCGTGGGCGAGGACACCTGGCAGCCCCACGCGCTCGGCGACGGCGTCGTTGTAGTGGATCGGGTTGAAGTCCCCCGATGCGCCCGCGTACCGCACGAGCGCGGCGCGGGTCAGGTGCACGGTGCGCTCGGCGACGACCGCGCCGACCTCGAGGTTCGGGCCCACGGCGGTCATTCGTCGCCTCCCACCAGCAGGACGGAGGTCGCGGTGACGACGTGGTCACCGGCGGCATCCGTGATCTCGGCCTCACTCGTCACCATCGCACCCTTCCCGAAGGCGCGGATGCCGGTGACCGTCAGGCGTCCCGTCAGCTCGTCGCCTGCGACGATGGGCCGCGTGTAGCGGAAGCGCTGCTCGGCGTGCACGACGCGCTCGAGCACGATGCCGGAGTCCGGCTCGCTCAGCAGCTGCTGCAGGGTGGCGTCCTGGATCACCATCGCGAAAGTCGGCGGCGCGACGACGTCGGCGTAGCCGAGGGAACGCGCGACCTCGGGGTCGTCGTGCTGCGGGTCGATCGCGAACACCGCGCGGGCGAACTCGCGCACCTTCTCGCGGCCGACGAGGTACGGGGCGGTCGGCGGGAAGGCGCGACCTTGCAACTCGGGATTCACGGGCACCGGTCGATCCTACCGTCCGGGTCCGGCGCCGGCCCGGTTCAGCGGGCGCGGTGGGCCCGCACGGCCTTGATCGACAGCTGCACGGCGATGAAGGTCAGGTAGACCGCGAAGAGGACGTTCGCCGTGAACGGGTCGACGAGGGTCGCAAGCCACGCGCCGAGGGCGGTGGTCGTGCACGCGGCGACGCCGATCACGCCGGCGGCGACGAGGTCGACGTTGTGGCGGCGGAGGTTGCCGATCGTCCCCGAGATCGCGGTCGGGATCATCATGAGCAGCGAGGTGCCCTTGGCCACCAGGTCGCTCGTGCCGAAAAGGAAGATGAGCGCGGGCACGACGATGACGCCGCCGCCCACCCCGAGGAGCCCCGCCATCACGCCGGTGAAGACACCGAGCACGGCCAGGCCCGTTCCCGTGAGCCACGTCAGCGGCAACTCCGCCTCGCGGGACGGCACGACGATGAAGAGCATCACGATGACGACGACGAGGAAGGCGATGAAGCCCCAGCGGATCGCGTTCTGCGGCAGGCGGGCCAGGAGCCACGTACCGATCTGCGCGCCGACGACCGCGGCGGCGGCGAGGATCAGCGCAGGCACCCAGGCGACGGCCCCGACGGCCGCGTACGACACGACGCCGACCGTGGCGGTGGGCACGATGGCGGCGAGCGAGGTGCCGGCGGCGCGCTTCTGATCGAAGACCAGCAGCGTCAGCAGAAGGGGCACGATGACCGTTCCGCCGCCCACGCCGAACATGCCCGACATGAGCCCGGCGAGCAGGCCGATGCCCAGTGCGCCCAGGTAGTAGCGGGGGGTGCGGGCGACGGGGGGTGTCGTGGTCACGAGGCGGGGCCCGACAGGAAACGCATGCCTCGACCCTACTCCCGGCCCGGCGGACGCCCGCGCGGAGCCTCGGCCTACGATCGAAGCATGTCCCCATCGCTCGTCCTCGTGGCCAATGCCGGTGAATCCTCGATCAGCACGTTCCGTGTGACGGATGCGGGGCTCGAGCGCCTGTCGGTCACGACCGGCACCACCGGATGCTCGAACTTCGCCGTCGACCCCGAGCGCGGCCTCGTCTACGCGTCGGTCAAGGCCGACGACGAGAACGCGGATGCCGGCATCCTCACCCTCTCCCTCGACCGTGAGACGGGCGACCTCACCCCGCTGACCCGCGTGCCGCTGCCCGGCGGCGCGATGAACTACCTCTCGCTCACGCGGGACGGCTCGGTGCTGCTGGGCGCGGCGTACTCCGGCGGGTACGGGATCGTCTGCGCCGTCGACGCGTACGGGGTGGTCAGCCCGCCCGCCGCCGAGGTCCGCTTCCCGCGACTGCACTCGGTGATCGCGAGCGGCGACGGCCGCCACACCTACTTCGTCTCGCTCGAGAGCGACCTCATCGCGCAGTTCTCGCTCGGCGACGACCTCGCGCTGACCCCGCTCGACCCGCCGGTGGCCGCAGCTCCGACCGGCAGCGGCCCGCGTCACCTCGCGTTCGGCGACGACGAGCAGACCCTGTACGTTCTGACGGAGTTCACCGGCGAAGTCCTGCGTTACCGGCGCGACCCGGCGGCGGGCACGCTCGAGCTGCTGTCGTCGACGCCCGCCCACGACCCGTCCGAGAAGCTCCGTCACAGCGTCATCGACGAGGACCCCCGCGAGAACCACTACGTCTGGGGCGCCGACATCCACCTCACCGACGGCGTCGTGTGGGCCTCGGAGCGGACCGCGAGCACATTGGCGGCCCTGCGCATCGCGCCGGACGGCTCCCTCTCCGAACCGACCGGCTTCGTCGTCACCGAGGAGCAGCCGCGCGGCTTCGCCGTCAGCGACGACCGCACGCTGCTCGTCGCGGCGGGCGAGCGCTCGACGACCGTCTCGCTCTACCGCGTCGACGGCGCGGACCTGCACCTGCAGGGCCGGTACGAGACCGGCCGCGGCGCGAACTGGGTCCGCTTCGCCTGAGCGCGCTCAGCGCAGGAACTGCTCCGGGTCGAACTCGGCGATCGGGATGATGCGCACGCGCGGCAGCTGAGCGTCGAAGGCTCCGGCGTCGTACTCGAGGTCGAAGAAGCGGATGCCGGGGATCTGGGCGAAGCCGGCGTTGCGGAACTCCTCGAAGGCGAGCACGCCGACACGGCGCGAGCCGTCGGCGAGGACGCCGAGGTCGTCGACGAAGTCGCCGTCGTGGCTGACGAGGACGACGTCGTCGCCGTGGTCCTGCAGGGCGCGGAGGGTGCGCTGGATGGCGAGGTCGACGACTTTCTCGTCCGGGTCTCCCGACAGCGGCACGGGCTGGTAGCCGAGGGCGAGGAGCGCCTGCACGAACGACATCGGCAGGTTGATGGACGCGTTGAGGAAGAAGAGCCCGCGGGCATCCTGGTTCCAGCTGTCCGCGACGAACGAGAGGATGCGGTCCCACCGCGGCCGCTCATCGGGCTGCGGACGCCGGCCGAGGATCGATCCGCCCAGGGTGGCGTCGATGTTCTCCCCGTCGACGAGCACCCAGGTCCTGCGATTGCCGGCCATGCCGCCTCCTCCGCGCACCGCCACCAGCGGACCGGTGCGCCCGACTCATCCTAGGCGCCGGCGCCCGCTCACCAGCGGCGGCCGAAGACCCCCGCGAGCACGGCGTGCGCGAGCGGCAGGAGCGACCCCGTCATGAGGACACCGCCGAGCACCGGATCATCGGGGCGGATCACCGCGCCCCCGACGAGAAGGCCGGCGAACAGCATGCCCGACAGGGTGCGACGGCCGAGCTGCTCGAGCCGCGCGACGCGACGCTCCAGCGCCGGGTCGGGCAGGGTGATGCGATGGTCCTCGACGCGGGTGATCAGGTCGTCGACGCGGCCCGGCAGGCGCGAAGCGGTCGTCAGCGAGGTCACCGCGCGCCGCAGCACGTCGGTCACGGCGTTGCGCCCCTCCTCCCGGACGAGACGCGACGCGTAGGGTTCGACGGCATCCCACAGGTTGAACGCGGGGTCGAGGGCGCTGCAGACACCCGAGGTCAGCGACATGGCGCGCACGATGAGCAGGAAGTTCTCCGGCAGCTGGAACGGCAGCGTCCGCACGACGTCCTGGAACTCGATCGCGAACGCGCGGAACTCCCGCGGGTCGACCTCGCGCAGCTCGGCGAAGCCCATCCCGCCGAAGCGCGCGAACAGCTGGGTCATGGCGCGCTCGAGCTCGCTCGTGTCGGCACTCGGCAGCAGGACGCCGACATCGCGGATGCTCTGCACAAGGGCCACGCCGTCGCGCGCGGCGACGGCGATCATGAGGCGGCGGAGACCGGTCCGCAGGCTCGGCGGGACCTCGCCCATCATCCCGAAGTCGATGAACGTGAGCCGCCACGGCGGGGTCGCGGGACCCGCGGCATCCGTCGTCGGCATCGGCGTGACGAAGATGTTGCCCGGGTGCGGGTCGGCGTGGAAGAACCCGTGCGTGAACACCTGGTCGAACATGACGGAGGCGAACACCTGCGCCACCTCGGCGGGATCGATGCCGGCGGCCCGGAGCGACTCGTGGTCGGTGATCTTGATGGCCGTGACGTCTTCGAGGGTCAGGGTGCGCCGCGAGGTGCGCTCCCAGACGACGGCGGGGACGCCGACGCGCGGGTCGCCGGCGAAGTCCGCCGCGAACCTCTCGCCGTTGGCGGCCTCGTGCAGGTAGTCGATCTCCTCGAGACTCGTCTCGGCGAACTCTTCGACGAGCTGCGGCGCGTCGACGCGGTCCGACACGATCCGTACGTGGCTCAGCCACCTGCCGACCCGGCGGAGTGCTGCGAGGTCGGTGTCGACGATGTCCTGGATGCCCGGGCGCTGCACCTTCACGACGACGGCGTCCAGCCCGGTCAGGGCTGCGTCCTCCGACGACAGTCGTGCGCGGTGAGCCTGGCCGAGGGATGCCGCGGCCACCGGCACGGTCTCCATGGCGGCGAACGCGCGGTCGAGGGTGACCCCGAGCTCGCCTTCGGCCTCGGCACGGATGAGCGGGAACGGGACGGCGGGGACCTCGTCCTGCAGACCTTCGAGCTCCTTGGTGATCTCGGGCGGCAGCACGTCGAGGCGCGAGGACATGAACTGCCCGACCTTGATCATGAGACCGCCGAGGTCGATCGCGAGCGCGTGGAAGCGTCGGGCGATCCGCTGCATGCGCGCCGAACGGCCGCGCACGCCGATCCAGCCGAGACCGATCCGGGGAAGGAACAGCTCGAACCACCACGTGACCACGAGGGCCCTCGCGGCGAAACGGAGGATGCGGCGGTAGCGCGCCCGTGCGTCGCGGTCGTCGGGAAGGTCGTCGCCTTCCCGACGCCGTGCTGCCACGCGGGTCAGCCCTGCGCGAGCAGGGCGTAGAGCCGGCGGCGGGCCTCGTCGAGGATCTCTACGGCCTGTGCCACCTGCTCGGGAGAGCCGGAGCGCGCCACCTGCGCGGCGGCCTGGGCGAGCTCGACACCCGCCTTGGGCAGCGCGGTCGCGCGGTGCGGGTGCTCCTTCTGCGGCGCGGCGGTCTCCCACGGGGCCGATCCCACGGCCTCCTCGGCGACCATCCGGCCGGCGTCCGTCAGCGAGTACGTCTTGCGACCGTTCGCCTCCTCGGCGACGATCAGGCCCTCGTCGGCGAGGAGCTGAAGGGTGGGGTAGACCGAGCCGGCGCTCGGCTTCCACGAGCCGCCGCTGCGCGAGTCGATCTCCTGGATGATCTGGTACCCGTGCATCGGCTTCTCGGCGAGGAGGGCGAGCACGGCGGTGCGGACGTCGCCGCGGCTCATCCGGGGCGATGCGGGACGCTGGTCGAACTGGGTGCGGAACTGTTCGAACGCCTCCATGAGATTCGCGCCGAGGCCGCTGAGGTCGAAGCCTTGGGACCCCGATCCGAAGCCGCGACCGCCGCCGCCGAAGCCGCCCGAACCGAAGCCCTGCGAGCCGAATGAGCTGTTCATGATGTCTCCTCCAGATGGTGACCGATACCCAACGATATATCGCTGACGACATTCGATGGGCGGCGTCAGCAACTTCCCAGGGATCGTGACCAGGTCTTTTTCGGACACCGTCGACGACGTGACTGTCCAGGTAACGTTCGGGTAACGCCCAGGAACGTGGGACAGAGTGGGCGACTCGTGCCCGCCCGAACGGACACGCGCGCTCCATCGGAGCGTGTTCTCGCTACACGGAACCTTTCTCTCTGCATGCCTACAGACACGCCATCCACCCCCACCCGCCGATCCATCCGCACGACCCGCACCGACGCACGCCGACTCCGGCGCCGTCCGGTCCTCGTCCTGACGACGTTGACCACCGCGTTCGCCATCGCCGCGAGCGCCACCGCCATGGCCCCCGCTCCGGCCACGGCACGTGCCGAATCGACCCCGGCGATCGCGCTGGCCTCGTTCACGAAGGCACTGCCCGACTCGATCACCGCCGGCGTCGCCACCTCGGTCCCCGCCTCGAAGATCCAGTCCACCCTCGACCGCGCCGACGACGCAGTCGCAGCCTCGAAGAAGGTCACCGCGGACATCGCGACCTCGAAGCTGGACGTCGGTACGGACGACACCACGGTCGAGACCGATGACCTCGCTCAGGCCGTCTCGGACCTCGAGAACGTCTCCGCCCTCCCGCTGCTGCTCGACACGCGCGACGCCACCGCCGCCGTCGAAGAGGCGGTCGCCGAGGTGAACGAGCAGACGGGCGCGCTCCAGGGCCGCCTGGACGCCGCCATCCAGAAGGAGAAGGAGCGTCTGGCCGAGGAGAAGCGCAAGGCCGAGGCTGCGGCGAAGGCCGCTGCCGAGAAGAAGGCCGCCGAAGAAGCTGCCGCGGCCGAGGCATCCCGGTCCAGCTCCTCCGGCTCGTCGTCGTCGGGCTCGTCGAGCTCCGCCGGCACGACCAAGCGCGCCGCCTCGGGCACGTCCGCCGGCGCCGCGCAGGCGACCGCGCGCAGCATGCTCGGAAACTACGGCTGGGGCGACGACCAGTTCTCGTGCCTCGTCTCCCTCTGGAACAAGGAGTCGAACTGGAACTACCAGGCCTACAACTCCTCCAGCGGCGCCTACGGCATCCCGCAGGCCCTGCCCGGCAGCAAGATGGGCAGCGCCGGCTCCGACTGGAAGACGAACCCGGCGACGCAGATCGCCTGGGGCCTCGGCTACATCGACGGCCGCTACGGCAGCCCCTGCGGCGCATGGGGCCACTCCCAGTCCAACGGCTGGTACTGACCCCCGCACGCCCCCGGATGCCGCGGGTCCCCGACACGACGTCGGCGGGCCCGCGGCATCCGCCGTTTCAGGAGGTGAAGACCGCCTCGGCGACACGGGCGAGGTCGTACAGGTCGGTGACGCCCGCGAGCTCGCGGGCCGAGTGCATCGACAGGATCGGGATGCCGACGTCGACCGTGGCGATGCCCAGTCGCGTCGCCGTGATCGGACCGATGGTCGAGCCGCACGGCACCGCGTTGTTCGAGACGAACTCCTGCGAGCCGACACCGGCGGTCTCGCACCAGCCGTGCCACGCGGCGGCCCCGGCGCCGTCGGTCGCGTAGCGCTGGTTCGCGTTGATCTTGAGGATCGGGCCGGAGCCCAGCCGCGGCTGGACGACGGGGTCGTGCTTCTCGGCGTAGTTGGGGTGCACGGCGTGACCGACATCGCTCGAGACGCACCACGACGACGCGAGGGCGCGCAGCTGCTGCTCGCGGTCGGCACCGAGGCTCAGCTGGATCCGCTCGAGCACGTCGGCCAGGAAGGGCCCGGCGGCACCCGAGCGGGTGGCGGAGCCGACCTCCTCGTGGTCGAAGACGGCGAGCATCGCGATGCGCTCCCCGTCGAACCCGTCCGCCGCGCGCGCGAGCGCCACGACACCGGCGTGCACCGACGCGAGGTCGTCGAGCCGCCCCGAGGCGAAGAACGCATCGTCCTTGCCGAAGACCGCGCCGCGCGCGGCATCCGCCGTGACCACGTCGTATCCGCGGATGCGGGTCGCGTCGACGTCGGCCTGCGCCGCGAGCTCGCCGAGGAGATCGGCCGAGTCGGCGTCGCCCAGACCCCAGACCGGCTGGGTCTGCCGCTGCCGGTCGAGGGCGAGCCCGTCGTTGACCTCGCGGTCGAGGTGGATCGCGAGCTGCGGCAGACGCAGGAGCGGTCCGGTCGCGGCGAGGACGCTCGTGCCGTCGTCGAGCACGAGGCGACCCGCGAGGCGCAGCTCACGGTCGAGCCAGGAGTTCAGCAGCGGCCCGCCGTAGACCTCGACGCCGGCCTGCAGCCATCCGTGCGACCCGGTCGTGGGGCGCGGCTTGAGCTTCAGGGCGGGTGAGTCGCTGTGGGCCCCGAAGACGTGGACGCCGGTCGCGGCATCCGCTCTCTCCGGGACGATCCAGGCGAGCACCGCACCGTCGCGGACCACGAGGAATCTGCCACCGGGCTGCGCCGGCCAGGCCTCGCGCTCGTCGAGCTCGCGGAAGCCGACCTCGCGCAGTCGACGGGCGACCTCGGCTGCGGCGTGGTAGCTCGACGGCGAGGCGGCGACGAAGTCGGCCAGGTCGGCGGCGTGGTCGAGTGCGGCCGTGCCGGACACGGGCAAGGACATGGGACCTCCAGAGGGATGCCGGACGGGACCTCTCGATCGTAGACACCCCGCTCCGGCTTCCCCTGCTCCGGCCTTCCCCTGTCACAACACGCCGTCGGGCTCCGCGCTTTGCGACAGGTGAACGGCGAGCGATCCGCCACCCCCCGCGCTCCCCTGTCACAACTCGCCGCGGCCGGCTGCACTTCGTGACAGGCGAGGAGTCCTCCACAGTGCAGACCCCGTGCCCCCTTGCTCCCCTGAGGCACCGTGACTCCGCTCGGCCGTCGCCCCCTGCGCCACGCTCGACGGGTGCACAGCCTTCCTCCGTCGCTCGGTGAGCGGTTCTCGGTAACGGCGGCTCGTCAAGCCGGCGTCTCGACGAGCCGGTTGCGCCGGGGCGACCTCGCGCGGCCCTTCCACGGCGTTCGGGAACGACGACACGGAGGTCACGCCGACCCCGGGCTGGACCGGCTCGGGATGCCGCGAGGCGCCGCCGAGGCCGCGCACCTCCTCCGCGCGCGGCAGTACGCCGGGAGGATGGCTCCGCACGAGGCGTTCAGTCACCTCACCGCGGCCTCCATCTGGGACATCCCCCTGCCGCCCGGGGTACTCCGGGACGCCCCGGTGCACGTGTGCGTCGAGGGGCCGCGGCGACTGCCGCGCTGCGCGGGCGTGCGAGGCCATGAGCTCGTCGCGGGCCGCGCGCGGTTCGTGGTCGATCCCCTGACAGGGCTCCGCGTGACCGACCCTGCGACGACGTGGGCGACACTCGGCGCGATTCTCCGGTCGGAGCGCGACCTCGTGGCCGCGGGTGACGCCGTCGTGCGGACATGGCGCGTGCCGCGACCCCTCGCGACTCTCGACGACCTCGCGATCACGATCGAACGCGGTCGACGCGTCGGCATCCGCTCACTTCGCGCGGCCCTGCCGCGCCTCCGGACCCGGGCGGCATCGCGACCCGAGAGCCATCTGCGGCTCGCCCTGCTGGACGCGGGGCTGCCGGAACCTCTCCTCAACCACCCCGTCGTCGTCGATGACCGTGTCGTGGCAACGCCGGATCTGGTGTACTCCGAAGCCCGCGTCGCCATCGAGTACGAGGGCGAGCATCACCTTCTCGACGCCGAGCAGTGGGCGTACGACATCGAGCGCTACGACGCGCTGCGCGCCGCCGGGTGGGCCGTCGTGCGGCTGACGAAGCGCGACGTCTTCGGGCGGCACACCTCGGCGCCGGCGAAGGTCGCGGCAACACTGGCCGCGCGCTGACTTCCCCTGTCACGAACAGCACCCACCCACGGCGTGTTGCGACAGGGGAACGCCGCCTGCCCGCGCCGCAACCCCGTGGCGGGGCAGGCGCGGGCGGGGTAGACCGGGCGCATGGCGAAGAAGGACGATGCGGTCACGCTCGAGGTCGACGGGCACGAGGTGCGACTCTCGAGCCCCGACAAGGTGGTGTTCCCCGAGCCGGGGATCACCAAGCGCGACCTCGCCGACTACTACCTCGCCGTCGCCGACGGCGCGCTCCGGGGCGTGGCCGACCGCCCGATGGTGCTGAAGCGCTTCGTGAAGGGCATCGGCCAGGAGGCGTTCTTCCAGAAGCGCGTGCCCGAGAACCGGCCGGACTTCGTGTCGTCCGCGACGCTCCGCTACGCCTCGGGGACGAGCGCCGAAGAGGCGGTGATCCGGGATGCCGCGGGCCTGGTCTGGGCGGTGGGGCTCGGATGCCTCGACCTCAACCCGCATCCGGTCCGCGCCGACGACCTCGACCACCCGGACGAGCTCCGCATCGACCTCGACCCGATGCCCGGCGTGGATTGGACGCAGATCGTCGACGTCGCCTTCGTCGCGCGCGACGTGCTCGCCGACGTCGGGCTCGTGGGCTGGCCGAAGACGTCGGGATCGCGCGGCATCCACATCCTGGTCCGCACCGACCGGGCCCACGACTATCCGCAGGTGCGACTGGCCGCGCAGGCATTCGCGCGCGAGGTCGAGAACCGGGCGCCGGGGCTCGCGACGGCGCACTGGTGGAAGGAGGAGCGCGGCGAGAGCGTGTTCGTCGACTTCAACCAGAACGCGAAGGACCGCACGGTCGCCTCGGCCTACTCGGTGCGCCCGCTCCCCGACGCCCGCGTGTCGATGCCGGTCGACTGGGACGACCTGCGCGAGGTCCGTCCCGAGGCGTTCACGGTGCGCACGGTTCCCGCTCTGTTCGCCGAGCGCGGCGACGCGCACGCGGGCATCGACGACGCACCCGGTTCGCTCGACCGGTTGCTCGACCTCGCCGAGCGCCTGGGGCCTGCGGAGAAGGCGCCCCGGGGCGGCGACGGTACCGGGCGCCGCCAGTCGACGATGCCGCTCATCGAGATCTCGCGCGCCGCGACGAAGGACGAGGCCCTCGAAGGTCTCGAGCGGTGGAAGGCGCGGCATCCCGACGTCACCCGCCGCCTCTCCCCCGCCGACGTGCTCGTCGACGGCATGCGCGGATCGAGCTCGCTCTGGTACCGCGTCCGCGTCAACCTGCAGCACGTCCCCGAACCCGAGCGGCCCCCGCAAGAGCCGCTCGAGGTCGACTACGACCCCTGGACGCGCTCCGCCGGCCGCGACTCCTGAGACTCCTCGCGCCGGCGCCCCGACCCCAGGGCGTAGGTCGCGCCGAGGCCGATCACCAAGAAGCCCGCGGCGGTCAGCGCCGAGGCGCGGGTGCCGTCCGAGAACGCGGTGCGCGCGGCATCCGCGATCTGCGCCTGCGCCGGGTCCGCCTCGAACCCGGCGATCGCGGCGCCGGCCGAATCGACGACGGCCGAGACGACGGTGTCGGCCTGCGCGGCGGGCACGCCGGCGTCGTCGAGGGATGCCGCGAGCACACCTCCGGTCGTCGTGAACAGCACGGTCCCGAGGATCGCGACGCCCAGCGCCGAGCCGACCTGGCGCGCGGTGGACTGCATGCCCGACCCCTGGCCCGACTTCTCGACCGGGACATCCTGCAGGATGACGCCGGTGAGCTGCGCCGTCGCGAGTCCGACGCCGAACCCGTACACGGCGAGCGCCGGAATGAGCCAGCCCCAGGCGGCATCCGGTCCGATGATGAACCCGGCCCACGCGATGCCGACGATCTCGGCCAGGATGCCGACGCGCACCACGACGACCGCCGGGACCTTGCCGCTGAACGCGCCCGCGGCCCCGCTCGCGACGAACGAGCCGCCCGCCAGTGCGAGCAGCAGGAAGCCCACCTGCAGGGCACCTCGTCAGATGCTGTGGAGTCGGGCAGAGCGGATGCCGCCGTCCGCGAGCTCCAGCGTCATCAACGTGTAGTGAGGCTGCCGACGGCGATCCGTCGGCGAACCCGGGTTGAGCAGCCGCATCCCGCGCGGCGTCGTCGTGTCCCACGGGATGTGACTATGGCCGAAGACCAGGAGGTCGGCATCCGGGTAGGCGACGTCCATCCGTTCCTCGCGACGCTGCTTCTGCCCCGTCTCGTGCACGACCGCGATCCGCACGCCCTCGACCTCGCGGCGCGCGACCTCCGGCAGAACGGCGCGCAGGTCCTCGCCGTCGTTGTTGCCGTAGACCCCGAGGACGTCGCCGTGCTGCCGCAGGTCGTCGAGGACGGATGCCGCGACCCAGTCCCCGGCATGGACGATGAGATCTGCGGCATCCGCTTCTCGCAGTACTGCGTCGGGCAGGCGCCGGGCGCGGCCGGGGATGTGCGTGTCGGAGATCAGGAGCAGCCGGGTGGTCACCGCGGCAGGGTAGCCGAGGCGCCCGGTGGGCGACAGCCCCTGCGGACCGATGGCGAGGAAGCGCAGAGTGGATGCCCCGGTGCGACCGCCCGGGCACGCGAGGAAGGACCGCGACATGAGCACACCCGAGACCGGCGACAACGACGGCATCCGCCTCGACCCGGCCGATGCGCCGCTCGGCGACACGACCGTCGGCGACACCGCTGCGGCCGACGCGGAGTTCGAGGGGCGCCCCCTCGACGACGCCCCGGCGGAGGACCCCGAAGAGACGTATGCCGCGAGCGACATCCAGCCCGAATCGCAGGGTGAGGACCCCGTGGTCGTCGAACTGGGCGAGGAGGGCGAGGGCGACCTGTCGCCCGAGGACCTCTGACCCGTTCACGAATGCAAGGGATCCGGCCCGACACGCCGACGCCCGCCCCGGCGGAGCGGCGTGTCGGGCCGGATCTGTTGCATCTGCGTACGCGAGGCCGCGGTCAGGACTCGCGAGGACGCCGACGCCGGTCGCAGGGCTGTCGACGAAGACGCGGGTGCTCCACACGAGCAGCACGCCCGTCACTGCGCGCGCCACGCCGCGACGATGCCGACCCGCTGCTCGTCCGCGAACAGCGCAACCGGTCCGACACGAGCACGCCGAGCCCGGCGCCCGCGTTGATGACGGTCTGCACGCGGTCCCGAAGACCGTGTTCCCGCCCGAGTTGGTGGTGCGGGCGTCCACCGCGGGCTGACCCCGGACACGACACCCCGAGTCTCTGCTCAGCCGGTGTCGGCGAGCTCGTCCACGAGCTGGTCCATCTCGTCGCCGCATGCCTGTTCCTCATCGGGTGGGCACATGACGATGCCTGCCCGCAACGTGTCCCGGTATATCGTGTCCCCGATCCGGTAGGTGACCTCGACTCCTCGCCGGACGGACATCCTCGCGAGGTCGCCGCGATGCCCGATCAGGATTTGATAGTGCCCCGACCCCGCGGGGATGCGTGCCCCGGCCGCCTCGAACGTGTCGCCATCGAGTCCCTCGACCGGCGGATAGGCGTCGAACGATTGCCAGATGCCGTTCTCGCCCAAAGGACCGGAGAGCAGCGTGCCGATCACAGTGACCTCGTCGGAGTCACCGATCGATCGGACCGACTCGATGACGACGTCGGAATCCTCGGGTGCGGCGAAGGTGTCGAAGCCGTCGGTGAACTCCATGGGCTGCCCCTTGGCCACATACACATAGGCGTGCGCCCCGTCCGGGACGTCCTCGAACAGAGGACCCGTCGGCGGAGAGCCGGCGCTGCATGCGGAGAGAACCGTGACCGTGAGGACCGTGGCCGCAACGGACAGCGACGATCGCCGGCTAACTATGTCGTCACCTCGCGCGTTCGATCACCCGCGCCGTGGCCGGGAAGACCCAGTGCTCGTGGAGCGCGCCCTGGCAGCATGCGGCGAGCATATCGGCCCGCGCACCCGGCACACGAGAACAACAAAACCCCCGGGTGGAGCCGGGGGTTTTGCGTAGCGGGAGCGGGGCTTGAACCCGCGACCTCACGATTATGAGTCGTGCGCTCTCACCAACTGAGCTACCCCGCCACGAGCATCCGAGAGATGCTGCGAGCCCCGAGTCAGGATTGAACTGACGACCCCTTCCTTACCATGGAAGTGCTCTGCCACTGAGCTATCGGGGCGTGCTGCCCACACGCGGGCAACTAGAAGAGGATACCAGAGTCGCGGCATCCCCGATGTCACGGGTCAGCCCTCCGTGTGCTCCTCCAGCCACGGCACGGGGTCGATCCGGGTGGTGCCGCCGAGCAGCACCTCGAGGTGCAGGTGGGCACCCGTCGACTTGCCCGTGTTCCCCACCCGCCCGATAACGTCACCGGCGTCGACCGTCTCGCCGGGCGAGACCCGCAGCGATCCGTACTGCATGTGGCCGTACCGGGTCGAGACGAGCTTGCCGTCGATGATGTGGTCGATGACGACGGTGACGCCGTAGTCGCCGCCGGCCTCGGTCGCGATGCGGACGGTGCCCGCGGCGACGGCGTGGACTTCGGCGCCGGCGCCCGGCGTGAAGTCCGTGCCGCGGTGCGGGCGCGAGAACTTCGACAGGTACGACTTCGAACCGAACTGCGCCGAGATCGGCACACCCACCGGGAACGGCCACTGCACGGCGGCCGTCTCGTCGTTCACCCACGTGCCGGCGAACTGCGTCACACCGGACTGGGCGGCCACGTCGGCCATGGACTCGATGTCGTACTCCCCCGACCGGGCGAGCGTCGTCTCACCGGCGTCTGAGCCGGCGACGTACGCCTGGATCTCGGGGTCGTCGGCGTCCGTGGCCTGGGCGGCGAGCGAGATGTCGCCGCTCACGTCCTGACCGAACGCACCGACGGCGGTGACGGGAGTGGTCGTCCCGATTGCGAGGAGACCGACGACACCCACGACGCTGATCGAGAAGGATGCCGCAGCAGCCCGCTTCAGCAGCACGCGACCACGTCGCGGGCGGCGCGGCTGCTCGGCCATGCGGACGCGGGTCGTGCGCCGTGCGTGCTCCTCGGCGTCGACGGCGGCCCGGGCGACCGGGACGGGCGTCTCACCGGTGAAGGAGAACACCTTCGCCGCCAACTCGAACTCGTCGACGGCGGGGCCCGCATCCTGCGGCGAGGTGTGGGTCGAGGACGCCGACGGCAGGACGATCGTCTCGTCGAGGAACTGGGGCACCCGCGGAGCTTCGGGGACGGGCGAAACGACCGTCGCCGTCCGCGGGGTGCGCGTACGGCGACGAAGAGGAAGGGTGGCGGCGGAGGTATCCGAGAGCGCCTCGGCGAGGGTCTCAGCGACGACCGACTCGACGATCGAGGGGGACGCGGACTCGCGGCTCGCGGATTCCGACTCGGCGACGGTGGACTCCGCCGACGCGGCGGCACGGTCGCGACGACGGCGCAGCGCCGGGGTCTCGCTCGCCTGGACCATTGCGATGACCTCGCCCATCGCCGCGACAGCCTGCGCCGCGGCGACCTCGGCCTCGCTCGCAGCCGGAGCGGCGGCGGCGCGGCGCCGAAGCTCCGCACGGGTCAGCGGCGTGGCGCCGGACACAGGGGAATGCCGGTCGCGATGCGTTGCGGGCGCGTCGGTGGGGGAGGTCTCGAAAGTCAAACGTGCGGGCTCTCGGGTAGAGCGGCGGGGGCCGCGGGCTGCAAGGTCAGAATCCTCCGCTCGGGCAGCGAAGGTAACGATCAGATAAACACGCTACACGACGGGGCTGAGAATGGCATGTCCGTTCACAACCCGATCGCAGCGACGATCCTGTGGAGGAGGTCCGGTCCGGCGGCGACCGTCATCTCGCGGCCGGGGAATCCGTCCGGCGCACCGGTTACGAGGCCGCCCGCCTCGGTCACCAGCAGCGCACCCGCGGCGTGGTCCCACGGATGCAGACCGCGCTCGAAATAGCCGTCCAGGCGCCCCGCCGCGACGTATGCGAGGTCGAGCGAGGCCGCGCCGGCACGGCGGAGGTCCCGCACGAGCGGCATGACCGCCGCGACGCGGGCGAGGTCGCCCTCGTGGTGCTTCGGGTCGTACCCGAATCCGGTCGCCACCAGCCCGCCGGCTTCGCCGACCGGCGACACCGCGAGGCGCTGCTCGCCCCGCCAGGCGCCGCCGCCGCGGACGGCGTGGAACGTCTCCCCCACCGCCGGGTTGTGCACGACGCCCGCGAGCGCCGTCCAGGTGGGCGGTGTGGGCTCACCGGAGACCGCGGCGATGCTGACGGCGTAGTGCGGCATCCCATAGGCGTAGTTCACCGTGCCGTCGATCGGGTCGACCACCCACGTGATGTCGGAGGTGCCCCGCTCGGCACCGGACTCCTCGCCGAGGAAGCCGTCGTCCGGGCGCTCGGCGGCGAGCCGCGCACGGATGAGCGCCTCGACCTCGCGGTCGGCCTCGGTCACGATGTCGGCGATCGCGGACTTCGTCGCGGCGATGGCCACACCTTCCTCGCGGCGCTGCCGGGCGAGGGCGCCGGCTTCGCGGGCGATGTCGAGGGCGAGGTCGGCGAGCGCAGCGGCATCCATCCCTCCACGCTACGCCGCTAGGTTGGGCACCATGAGCGCCAGCCGCGACGTCGTCATCATCGGCGGAGGCCACAACGCCCTCGTCGCCGCCGCTTACCTCGCCCGAGCAGGACGAACCGTCACGGTGCTGGAGCGACAGGACCACGTCGGCGGCGCCGCCGTGTCGGAACGGCCGTGGGCGGGCGTCGACGCGCGCCTCTCGCGCTACTCGTACCTCGTGAGCCTGCTCCCCCGCACCGTCATCGACGACCTGGGGCTGCGCATCCGCCTGGAACGCCGGCGCTACTCGTCGTACACGCCCCTGCCGGACGACCCGAGCCGGGGCATCCTCATCGACAACGCGGATGCCGCGGCCACCGCCGCGAGCTTCGCGCGGGCCACCGGCGACGCCGACGAAGCGGGCCGGTTCGCGCGCTTCTCGGAGCGTCTCGCCCCGCTCGGCGCGGCGCTGTTCCCCACCGTGACCGCGCCGCTGCAGCGGGAACGCGACGCCCGCGCGGCCGTCGGCGACGACGCCCTGTGGGAGGCCGTGACCGCCCGTCCGCTCGCGGAGTTCCTTCGTGATTACCTGCAGACCGACGTCGCACGCGGTATTGCCTTCACCGACGGACTGATCGGCACGTTCGCGCGCTCGGACGACACCTCCCTGCGCCAGAACCGGTGTTTCCTGTACCACGTCATCGGCGGCGGGACCGGGGACTGGGACGTCCCGGTCGGCGGCATGGGTGCGGTCAGCGGCGAGCTCGAGCGGGCGGCACGCGCTGCCGGCGCCGAGATCCGCACCGGCGCCGAGGTCATCGCGGCGTCGCCGGACGGCGAGGTCGTCCTCGCCGACAGCGAGCGGCTCGGTGCCCGCGTGCTCCTCAGCGGCGTCGGCGCGGCGGTCCTCGACCGCCTCCTCCGCGCGGGCGGCGCCGCGGGAACGGGAGCCCCGACGCCCGAGGGCGCGCAGATCAAGGTCAACATGCTCCTCTCGCGACTCCCGCGTCTGCGCGACACGGCGGTGCATCCCCGCGCCGCGTTCGCGGGGACGTTCCACATCAACGAGACGCTGTCGCAGCTGGATGCCGCCTACGACCGGGCGGCGGAGGGCGGCATCCCGGAACCGCTGCCGGCCGAGATCTACTGCCACTCCCTGACCGACCCGTCGATCCTCGGGCCGGAGCTGCGGGCCTCGGGTGCGCAGACGCTGACCCTGTTCGGACTGCAGGTGCCGCACCGGCTCGTCGCGGAGGGCGCCGTCGACCGGGACGCCCTGTGGGCCGCCGCGCAGCGTTCGCTCGACGCGGTGCTCGCTGAACCGATCGCCGACGTGCTGTACCGCGCACCGGACGGCTCGCCGTGCGTCGAGGCGCGAACGACGGCCGACCTCGAGCGGGATCTCGGGATGCTGGGCGGCGACATCTTCCACGGCGACCTGTCGTGGCCGTGGGCCGTGGACGACGAACCGCTCGAGACCCCCGCGGATCGGTGGGGGGTCTCGAGCGGTGTCGAGGGTGTTCTGCTGTGCGGGTCGAGCGCCCGGCGCGGCGGCGCCGTCAGCGGGATCGGCGGCCACAACGCCGCGATGGCGGCCCTGGAGATGCTGTCGCGCTGAGGCTCAGTGCTGCTGCGGCGGGACGGGCGGCGCCGGGGGCGCGTCGGGCGCGCCCGGGAGGGGCGGCACCGGCGGGACCTGCGGCGAGGCAGCATCCGGAGCAGCGGGCGCGTCCGGCGCGGATGCGGGCGCCGGCGCAGCAGCGGGAGCAGCGGGAGCTGCCGGGGCCGCCTCGGGAGCCGACGCTCCGTCGGGCGTCGTGGCGCCGTAGGGCTGCTGCGGGTAGGTGGGCCAGCCGGTGTAGTACGCGTTCCAGTCGGGGCTGCCGTCGGGCATGACCGGCAGGGGCGTCCGACCGTCGGCGTACGTGGGCCACGCCTGCGCGGGCGCCGTGGCCGACGCCGTGTACGCACCACCATCGGGCTGACCCGACGTGGCGTACGCCTGCGCGCCGTAGGGTGCCGCGACCTGCGGACGCTCCTTCTTCGGGGCGAAGAGGGCGTTCACGAGCGGGACGAGCGCCGTGCCCACGGCGGCGAGGATCGCGACCGACACGAGCACACGCCAGTAGATCTCGCGGAACTCGATGAACTCCTCGAGCATCAGTGGGATGATCAGCATGATCGCGAGGATCACGACGAGGCCCATCGTCACGTAGGTGACGATGCTCGTGAAGGTGGTCTGGTAACGGGCGAAGGCCTTCGCGTAGAGGCGGACGTGCAGCAGCGCGCCCTGCAGGATCAGCAGGATCAGCAGGAACTTGAAGAAGCGCTCGGCGCCGACGCCGTAGTCGCCGGCGGCCTCCGGCATCCAGATCATGAACGCGCCGATGATGAGCGCGACGACCCACGACACGATGCTCGCGAGAGCGAACCACGCGGGGCGACGGCTGGCGAGGGATGCCTCGAGGATCGAGATCCCGGCGAAGGCCGCGAGCAGCAGGATCGTCAGGAACGCTCGCCCGACGATGCCGTTCGAGTCCCCGAGGAGCACCCACACGACGCAGACGATCGCCGCGGCGATCAGGGCGCCGATCGCGACCCAGATCGCTGCGCGGAAGATCTTGTTCGAACGGGGGGCGGTGATCGGTTCGCTCATCCTCGACATCCCTTCGGCGGAGGCCTCCCCCGCGCTCGCCCCCATCCTGTCAGACCGGCCGATGAGCAGCTCGGATGTCCACAGGGGTGGCGGCGCGTCACCGGGGTGTGGAGGACATCACCCGGGGAGGACGACCACCGGCAGCTCGTCGGCGCTCTCCTGGTGGATCTGCGCGACGTCGGCGTACGCCTCCACCGCGCGGCGTCCACCCCGGGAACGGGAAAGGGCTGCGGAGATCTCCGCAGCCCTTCGTGGTGGCGAGTGAGGGATTCGAACCCCCGAATGCAATGCAGTCTGATTTACAGTCAGATCCCTTTGGCCGCTTGGGTAACTCGCCAGGTGCGCACCCGCCCGGCTTGTGCAGTCGACCGGAGGCGCGATCCCCTACTCTACCCTCCCCGCGGGCGTGACGAAAACCGCGGCGTCAGGCGGCCGACGCGACGCGCTCGACGAAGGATTCGAGGCGGTGGCGGGTGCCGTCGATGCGGCGATCCACGCTCGCCCGGATCTCGCTCGGAGCCAGCGGCCCCGCGATGCGGACGTTGTCGTGGCAGGTCAGGTCGGCGCACACGTAGGTGCCGACGCTGTCGCCGCGGTCACCGGCATCCCCGGTCCGTCGAGCGGTGAACATCGTGACCTGATTGCCCGGCTGCATCGTGTGGCAGATGTTGCACATGGCGGAGCGACCTTGCGTCGCGCCGTTCGCGGCGCGCAGCACGATGCCGGTCGGGTGCCCGTCGATCTCGGCGACGACGTAGCCGCGGCTGCGGGTCGTGGGATCGCGCCACGCGAGGAAGTCGAGGTGATCCCACTCGAGCAGCGGGAAGTCGTGGGGCGGCTCGAGGCGTTCCCGCTCGTCCTTCGTCGCGTTCACCAGCACGTCGCGCAACTGGTCCTCTGTCAGCGGCCGCATCAGCCCATTGTACGAAGGGGCGGATGCCGCGGCTCCGCCGACGTCAGGCGCCGAGGTTCAGGATGAGCGAGGCGGTGCCGACGAGACCGATCCCCGCTGCCGTGCCGATCGCGGGCCACAGGAACCCGCGGCGGCGGATGCCAGCGAAGACGAGACCGACGATGCCGGTGAGCATCGCGACCGACCCGCCGCCGACGAGGAGGGCGAAGGCGGGGATCAGGAGCCAGCCGTACTGCTCGTCGACGGTCGCGGCGAGCAGCAGGACGAACAGGGTCGGCAGCACCGAGAGCACGACGAGCGCGACGGCGGCGATGCCCCACGCGCGCTGGGCGAGGAGCGGGACGGCGGGCGTGGTCACCCCGTCAGGCTACAGCTACGGGCGGACGCGACGACGGATGCGGCGACGCGCGGAACGTCAGTCCTGCGCCGCGATCGTGCGGCTCGTCGGCCGCAACTGCACGCGGTCGCCGGGCTGCAGGACGCGCTCCGGTCCGCCCGCCTCGTTGAGCGCCTGCACGGTGATCGCGTCGACGCAGAAGCGGTCGCCGATGCCGCGGTAGGTGTCCCCCGGCTGCACGGTGTAGAACGTGGGCTTGCCGTCGACCTTCTCGACCGGGCCTTCGGCGTACTCGCCCTTCCCGGTGTCGACGACCGTGCCCGACATGCTGACCGGGATCCGACCTTTCGCGTTGGGCTCTGCGAGGGAGATGCGCGCGATCGCGTCGCAGTCCTGATGCGTGCGGTAGCCGCCCTTGGCCGCCTCGTTGAGTGCCAGGGCCTCGGGCTGCCCCTCGGCGAGGACGGCGAGGTAGTCGCCGGCGTAGATGTCGCCGGCACCGCCGAAGTTGTTCGCGCTGTTGAAGTCCGCGCTGGCGAGGCAGAAGCGCTCGACGATCGCCCAGTACGAGTCGCCCGAGACCACCCGGTAGACCGTCGCGAGGCCCTTCCCATTGGAGCGCTCGACCACGCCGGTCGCTCCGGGCGAGATGTCGCCGCGGTCCGTGCCCGCGGGAACGCCCAGGCACTTGCTCTCGGGCGCCGGGGTCGTCTCGACGGGCGTGGGGAGCGGCGCGAGCCGCGTCGGCACGGGCGTGGGCGTGGGTGTCGCCGTCCGCGGCGGTGCCGCCGACGTGGGCGGCGCCTCGGCGACCACCTCGTCGGTCGGGATCATCCCGATGACAGCGGGCGCGGCGAGAGCCAGCAGGCCCACCACCGACCCCCCGGCGATACCGAGCATGATCTTCCCCCGACGATCCATACCTCGACGCTATCCGTCCCGGGTCACGGGCGCGCAACGATCCTCCGGCGGTACCCTCGAACGCATGGCCAGCGACAGCTCATTCGACATCGTCAGCAAGATCGATCGCCAGGAGGCGGACAACGCGCTCAACCAGGCGCGCAAGGAGGTCGAGCAGCGCTACGACTTCAAGGGCACCGGCGCCTCGATCGAGTGGAGCGGCGAGTCGATCCTCATCAAGGCGAACAGCGACGAGCGCGCCAAGGCGGTGCTCGACGTCTTCCAGTCGAAGCTGATCAAGCGCGGCATCTCGCTGAAGAGTCTCGACTCCGGCGAGCCCCAGCCCTCAGGCAAGGAGTTCCGCATCGTCTCGACCCTCAAGGAGGGCATCTCCTCCGAGGACGCGAAGAAGATCAGCAAGATGATCCGCGACGAGGGCCCCAAGTCGGTGAAGGCGCAGATCCAGGGCGACGAGCTGCGAGTGCAGTCGAAGTCCCGCGACGACCTGCAGGAAGTGCAGCGGATGCTGAAGGCCGCCGACCTCGACGTCGACCTCCAGTTCGTCAATTACCGCTGAGCACAGCGCCCGAGCACCACGGGAGCGCGGGCGGGTTGTCAAGCCCGCGCGAGCGTCGGAGCCCTCACCTAGCGTGGCAGGTCAGCACCACGAGCTTGTGAGGTCCCCGCTGTGCCTGAGCACCACCATCCCACCCCCGGCACGGTCTGGGCGCGCGTCGAGGACGGCTTCGTGACGGGGATGCTGCTGTACCGGAACGGCCGCTTCATCCAGATCCTCGAGGGCCCCGAACAGGCCGTCCGCGACACGATGGCGGAGATCGAACGGGACCCCCGCCACGACCACCTCCGGGTGCTGATCGACGAGTTCATCGACGAGCGCAACTTCGCCGAGTGGACCATGGGCTTCGAACCCATCACGACCCCGGACGCCGAGGCGCCGGAAGGCTTCCGTGACACGTTCGACGACCTCGAAGCGCACGGCGACCCGTCGGCCACCCTGCGGGCGGCACGCGAGTTGAGCCTCTGGTTCCGCGTCCGCGCGACTCAGCCGCGCTGACCGGACGACGAACGGCCCGAACCCCCTGAAGGGTCCGGGCCGTCGTCGCGTCAGCGGCTCAGAGCGTGCGGGCGAAGGGGTCGAAGTCGACCGGCACCGGCGGGACCGGGGCGACCGTGCTGTCGATCTCGAGGTACTGGCCGGTCTCGGCCGAGTCCTGCGCCGAGAGCAGCACGTCGAGCACGTGGAAGCCGAGCTCGCCGGTCGCGACGTGCGGCCGGTTCTCTGCCACGGCCCGCACCATGTCGAGCACGCCGAGGCCGCGGCCGACGACCGTGCCCTGCTGCTCGACCTCGATCCACTCCTGCTCGGTCTTCATACCGTCGCGGAACACACCGAGCGGCTTGACGTACGCCGTGCGCCCCTCGAAGCGGTTGGGATCGGGCAGCACGATCGAGCCCTCGGTGCCGTGGATCTCCACGACGCCGTGACGCTCGAGCGCCGAGTCGAAGCTCAGCAGGTGCGTGCCGTGCTGGCCGCCCTCGAAGGTCGAGAGGACCTGCACCGACGAGGGCACCTCGACGGGGAAGGTCTCGCCCGCGCGGGGACCGGTGTGGATGTGACGCTCCGTGCGGAACCGCGACCCGCGCGCGGCGACGCCGGCGATGGGCCCCAGCAGGCTGACGAGGGCCGAGAAGTAGTACGGACCCATGTCGAGCAGCGGGCCGGCACCCTTCGCGAACAGGAACGCGGGCTCGGGATGCCACAGGTCGGGGCCCTGCGTCTGGAACGCGGTCTGCACGAACAGCGGGGTGCCGATGACACCCTCGGCGATCGCGCGCTTCGCGGTCTGGAAACCCGGGCCGAGGATCGTGTCGGGCGCCGAACCGACGCGGACACCCGCAGCCTCGGCATCCTTCAGCAGCTGACGAGCACCCTCGCGGTCGAGGCCCAGCGGCTTCTCGGTCCACACGTGCTTGCCGGCGGCGACCGCCTGCGCCGAGACCGCGATGTGCGCCTCGGGGATCGTGAGGTTGACGACGAGCTCGACCTCGGGGTTGGCGAGGACGTCCTCGAGCGTGCCCCACGAGGGCACCCCGTGCTCCTCGGCCTTCGCCTTCGCGCGCTCGGGGATCAGGTCGCCGATCGCGACCACCTTCACGTCGGGGAACGACGTGAGGTTCTCGAGGTAGGTCTGGCTGATGACACCGGCACCGACGATGCCGACTCCGACGGGACCGGTCATGCGATGAACCCGCCGTCCTTCAGGAAGACGTACGAGGCCGCGATGTCCTCGAAGACGTCGCCGGGAGCCTTGTCGTACTCGATGACGGCGAACTTGATGCCCGTGCCCGCCTGCAGCGACTCGGCGAGGGGCACGTCGCCCGTGCCGGCGCGCAGCTGCTCGAGCGAGTCGGAACCGAACGCGTCGGCGCCGGGCGCCCACGGGTTGGATGCCGGGGCGATGCCGTCCTTGACGTGCACGGCGACGAGCCGGTCGCCGAGGCTCTTCACGAGCGCCGGCACGTCCTGGCCGCCGGTGAGCGCCCAGAACAGGTCGAGCTCGATCTCGACGCGGTCGTCGGTCAGCTCGAGGAAGCGCTCGTAGGCGGTCTGACCGCCGAAGTCCGCCACGAACTCCTGCGCGTGGTTGTGGTATCCGACCGTCAGGCCGAACTCCGCGGCCTTCTCGGCGGCGCGGTTCATGCGCTCGGCGATGTCGGCGACACCCTCTTCGGTGAGCCAGCGCTCGGCGGGCACGAACGGGTCGATGACCGTCGTCATGCCGATCTTCGCGGCCGCCTCGAAGACGACCTCGGGAGCGGGGGTCGGGATCGAGCCGTCCGGGGTCCAGAGCTCGTCCGAGAGCAGCGGCGCGTGGCCGGTGGGAGAGGCGAGGCCGCTGGCGTCGAGGGCCGCGCGGATCTCGTCGGGACGCCGCACGAAATCGAACGCCTCCACGTTGCGCAGGCCGATCGCAGCCAGCTTGTCGAGCGATCCGGACATGTCCTCGCTGAACTCTTTCGCGAGTGTGTAGAGCTGGACAGAGGCGAGTGGCAGAGCCATGGGCCTTCCTTCGTACGTCGTTGTCGGATGCCGCGGGGCGGCGTGGCCACGACGATAGCAGAAAAACCTCCAGTTGGAGGTTTTTCGTCGACGGCCCTACTCTGTCCCCATGGGTCAGGACGACGAGGGCGTGATCGGCCGCCGCGGATCGCAGCCGAAGGGCGTCGCCCGGCGGCAGGAGATCCTCGATCGCGCGATCGAGGTCTTCCGCGAGCGCGGGGCGCACGGCACGTCGCTCCGCAAGATCGCCGAGGCCATCGGCGTCTCGCACGCCGCCCTGCTGCACTACTTCGACTCGCGCGAACAGCTGCTCGTCGCCGTCTACAAGCACGCCGAGGACAGCCGCGTCGACTCCCCCGACCTCCGCCCCGGTATCGACACCATGATCGAGGCGGCGATCAAGAACGTCGAGGTGCCCGGTCTCGTCACCCTGTATTCCACCCTGCTCGCCGCCTCGCTCGAGACGGAGTCCGGCGTCGGGCGCGAGTTCTTCACGGCCCGTTTCACCGGGCTCCGCGCCACGATGACCGAGAGCCTGCGGCGACAGCAGGCCGAGGGCCTGGTGCGCGACGACGTCTCGGCCGAACACCTCGCGTCGCTTCTGATCGCGGCATCCGACGGTCTGCAGATCCAGTGGCTGCTCGATCCGGCGGTCGGGCTGGAATCGACCCTGCGCACCCTCGGCGCGCTCCTGCGCCCGCCCGCATGACCGGGCCGCACCTCACGCGCCGGCTCGTCGTCGTCCTCGGCTTCCTCTCGGCGGTCGGTCCGTTCGCGATCGACATGTACCTCGCGTCGCTGCCGCAGATCGCCCGCGAGCTCGTCGCGAACCTGATCAACGCGACCTACGCACCGCGCATCGGACCGGAACGGATGCTGGTGGTCGGCGCCGCGCTCGGCGTCGCGTCCGCGACGGTCATGACGGTCTCGGCGGCCACCGGCATCCTGTCGATCCCGCTCTTCCTCGGCTGCGCCTTCGCCACCATGGGGGCGGCGGGTCTCACGTTCGGCAACGCGAACGCGCTCGGCCTCGCCCGGGCGACGCCCCGCAACCGCGGCGCGGGCGCGGCCCTCATGGGCGCGTCCCAGTTCGCGGTCGGCGCGCTCATCACCCCCGTGGTGGGCCTGTGGGGCGAGGAGACCGCGGTGCCGATGGCGTGCGTCATGCTCGTCGGCGCGCTGCTCAGCCTGACGCTCGGGATCGCCTCGAACCGCGCGAGCGCCCGATCGCACCCGTCGTGAGCCACCTTTCGAGCGCACGGTAGGCCTGCTCGCGAGGGCCCGGACGCGACAGGAAGAGGTCGTGGATGCCGCCCTCGATCCGCGCGAGCGTGATGTCGCGCCCGATCCGGGTGGCGGCGCGGGCGATGTCGTCGACGACGAGTACCGAGTCGCTGCCGGTCATCTCGGCGTTCCACGCGAACGGATTCGTCGACGCGGTGGACAGCATCACGAGGGTCGGAACGCCCACGTCGATGCCCGCCGACACCCGACGGTGCCCCTCGACGATCGCGGCGAGCCAGCCCGGGTGCGTCGGGAACCCGCGCTCGGGCCGCCACTCGCGCCGGTAGCCGCGGACGGGCAGCGCGCCCACCTCGGTCTGCGCGCGGGTGTAGAAGCCGAGGTCGACGACGGGGTGCGCACCCAACGGATCGACGCGTGCCCGCATCTGCACGAGGGGCGACAGCGCCTGGCGCCCGAGGGTGCCGATCTGCAGTTCGAGCCATGGGCTGTTGAGGACGAGCCCCGCGAGGCGGCCGTGGTGCCGCGAGGCCCAGAGCGTCGCGGTGAGGCCGCCCGTCGAATGCCCCATCATCACGAGCCGGCGCCGCGACGGCGCACCCCCGGGACCGTGACCCATCGCGTCGAGGGCCGTGGCGATGTCGGCGTCGTACACCTCGAGCGACGTCACGAACCCGGGCGTCTGGCCGGGGCGCAGGCTGCGGCCGTACTTGCGCAGATCGAGCGCGTGGAAGCGCGCTCCGTGCGAAGTCCAGAACCGGGCGAGCTCGACCTGGAAGAAGTAGTCGGACCAGCCGTGCAGATAGAGGACGTCGACGTCGCGCAGCGGCCCCGTCAGCCGCGCGAGCGTCGGCGGCTCGAGGCGGACGAGCGTCGCGACGACCTCGCCCTCCTGGTCGGCGCCGAGGGGCAGCGTCAGGGACTGGAACGGACGCCCGAGGACGTCCGTCTCCCACTCGCCGCTCATCGAAGCCTCACTCGCCGCGCGAGACCCGCACCATCTCGTCGCGGTCGACGACCTTGATCCGCTCACGCTCGTGCGGTGCACCGAGGGCGACCTCGTGCTCGTCGAGCCGGTGCCATCCATCGAGGTCGGTCCACGCGACCTGCCGCTCGGCGAGGAGCGCGATGATCGCCTCGTCGGACGGGTCCTCGGGGGTCCACCACGACGCCTGGTCGTTGATGAGGTGGCGGATCGTCTCCATGGCGTCGGACTTCGTGTGACCGATGAGGCCGACCGGGCCGCGCTTGATCCAGCCGGTCGCGTACACGCCGGGGACCCGCTCGTTCGAGCCCTTCTTCAGCACCTGACCCTCGTGGTTGGGGATGACGCCGTGGCGCTTGTCGAACGGCACGTCCGGCAGCGGCGAACCGAAGTAGCCCACGGCGCGGTAGACCTGGCCGACCGGGATCTCGCGGAGCTCGCCCGTGCCCTCGACCCCGCCGGAGCCGTCGGGGCGGGTGCGCTCGGTGACGATCGCCGCGACGCGGCCGTCGGCATCCTTCTTGATCTCGACGGGACGCGCCCAGAAGTGCAGGTGCAGCCGGCGACTCGCCTCGCCGCCGGCGTTGTTGACGCTCGGCCGCTGGCGCCACGACTGCAGGACGCGGTCGATGACCATGACCTGCTTGTTCGAGGCGATCGCGGCCTTCGACGCCTCGTCGTAGTCGAAGTCCTCGTCGTAGACGACCATGTCGACGTCGCGCAGCTCGCCGAGCTCGCGCAGCTCGAGGGGGGTGAACTTCACCTGCGCGGGACCGCGACGACCGAACACGTGCACGTCGGTGACGGGCGAGGCCTTCAGGCCCTCGAAGACGTTCGCGGGGATCTCGGTGGGCAGCAGGTCGTCGGCGTGCTTGGCGAGCACGCGCGCCACGTCGAGCGCGACGTTGCCGTTGCCGAGGACGGCGACGGATGCCGCATCCAGCGGCCACTCGCGCGGGAAGTCCGGGTGTCCGTCGTACCAGCTGACGAAGTCCGCGGCGCCGAAGGAGCCGTCGGCGTCGATGCCGGGGATGTCGAGGGCGGCGTCCTTGATCGCGCCCGTCGCGAAGATGACCGCGTTGTAGTGCTTCTTCAGGTCGGCGAGGGTGATGTCGGTGCCGAAGCGAACGTTGCCGAAGATGCGGATGTCGCCGCGGTCGAGCACGTCGCGGAGCGCGTTGATGATGCCCTTGATGCGCGGGTGGTCGGGGGCGACGCCGTAGCGCACGAGACCGTAGGGCGCCGGCAGGTGGTCGAACAGGTCGATCGAGACGTCGAACTTGCGCTCGGCCTTGAGGAGGATGTCCGCCGCGTAGATGCCGGCGGGTCCCGCGCCGACGATGGCCAGCCGGAGCTTGGTCATGGGTGTCCTTTCCGAGAGCCCGCGCGCGGGCGTGACGAAGAAGCGGCGGTTCCGCCGGTGATCAGCTGGAGCGGTCGACGACGACCTGCGCGAAGCGCGTGAGCGCCTCACGGACGAGGCCGTCCGGGAGGGGCGAGAGGGCGGCGACGGCGCGGTCCGACCATTCGTGCGCGAGACGGCGGGTGGCCTCGGTCGCGGGGTGGTCGCGCAGCTGCGCGAGCGGGGCGTCGAGGATGACGGGGTCGGCGCCGTCGGAGATGCGGGCGACACCCTCGTCGATCGTGACCTTGAGCGCCTGCGAGGCCGGGTCGGTCGCACGGCCGAGGAGCAGGTAGGGCATCGTCGGCACGCCGGCGCGCAGGTCGGTGCCGGGGACCTTGCCGGTCTCCTCGGCGTCGGCCGACAGGTCGATGACGTCGTCGAGCAGCTGGAAGGCGACACCGACGCGCTCACCGAACTCGCGCACCGGGGCGGCGTACTCGTCGGAGGCGTCGGAGAAGACGACGCCGGTCTCGGCGGCGGCGGCGATCAGCGAACCGGTTTTGTCGCTGAGGACCTGCAGGTAGAAGTCGACCGGGTCGTCGCCCGGCTGGGCGCCCACGGTCTCGTGCATCTGACCGAGCACGAGTCGCTCGAAGGTGTCGGCCTGCAGCCGGATGGCGCGCTCGCCCACCTGTGCCATGAGCTGGCTGGCCCGCGAGAAGAGCAGGTCGCCGGTGAGGATCGCGACGCTGTTGCCCCACACCGCGTGGGCGCTGGGAACGCCGCGGCGACGGTCGGCCTCGTCCATGACGTCGTCGTGGTACAGCGAGCCGAGGTGGGTCATCTCGAGCGCCGTCGCGCCGGCGAGGACGTCGTCGGTGACCCCGGAGCCGAGCTGCGCCGTGAGGATCGCGAGCATCGGCCGCATCCGCTTTCCGCCGGCCTCGTAGAGGTAGCGCGAGGTGACGTCGGCGAGCGAGTCCCCGACCTTCAGCTCACCGGCGAGGCGGGCTTCGACGAGGTCGAGTCCCTCTTCGACCGTGGCGAGCAGCTTGCGCATGCGCGGGCCCACGAAGATGCGCTCGGTGACGCCGAGACGGCTCGCGATCTGCGAGCCCGGAGTACCGGGACGGGGGGTCATGCCTCCAGCGTACCCGTCGCGCCTCAGGCCCGGCCCGGGGTTGCGGGCTTGCGCGCGCGGTGCAGTGCGACGATCCCGAAGCTCAGGTCGCGCCAGGCGACCTGCTCCCACCCGGCGGCGCGGATGCGGCCGGCGAGGGTGCGCTGATCGGGCCAGTCGCGGATCGACTCGTTGAGGTAGTCGTAGGCGTCGGCGTTCGAGCTGAACGCCCGCGCGACGACGGGCAGGACGCGGTCGTTGTAGAAGCGGTACAGCCCGCGCATGAGCGCTGCCGGCGGGTGCGAGAACTCGCAGATGACGAGGCTGCCGCCGGGCTTGGTGACGCGCAGCATCTCGCGCAGCGCCTTTTCGGGGTCGTTGACGTTGCGCAGCCCGAACGAGATCGTCACGGTGTCGAACTCCTCGTCGCCGAACGGCAGGGCCGTCGCGTCCGCCTCGACGAAGGACAGGTTCGGGATGCCGCCGTGCCGCCGCTTGCCCTCGGCGATCATCCCCGCCGAGAAGTCGCCCGCGACGACCTCGGCACCCGAGCGGGCGAGCGAGACCGAGCTCGCGCCGGTGCCGGCGGCGAGGTCGAGGATCCTCTGCCCGCGCCGCGGTGCGATGGCGCGCGTCGTCGCGATGCGCCACAGCTTGTCGTTGCCGAGGCTGAGGATCGTGTTGGTGCGGTCGTAGCCCGCCGCGACCTCGTCGAACATGCCGCTGACGCGCGCGGGATCCTTGCCGAGGTCCGCGCGGGTGGACGGGGTGCGGGAGGGCTGTTCGGTCACGTGTCGAGCCTAATCGGGGCGGGATGCCGCGGGGCTGCGCGCGAGGCTCGGGTGGGTGCTGCCGGATTAGGCTGAGAGCGTGACTTCGACTGCGCTCGGCGCTCCCCGGCTGCGCGCCGTCACCCGCCGCATCGAGCCGGTCGACGACCCCCTCTCCTACGCCGCGCCCGACGACCCGACGGTCTGGTCGCGTCGCGGCGACATGCTCGTCGGCTGGGGCCGCGCCGCCGAGCTTCCGGCGGGAGAGTCCGCCGTCGCCTGGTGGCGGGCCGTCAGCGCTGCGGCCGAGGTCGACGACAAGGTGCGGATGCCGGGATCCGGCCTCGTCGCGTTCGGCGCGCTGCCGTTCGACCCGGCCCACAGCTCGTCGAGCGCGACGCTGACGGTGCCGAAGATGATCATCGGCCGCCGCGGCGACACGAGCTGGGTCACCCACGTCTTCACCGACGGTGAGCCCGAGCGTCCCGAGCCGCAGTCCATACCCTTCGGGCCGCATTGGTCGGCGGTCGTGGGGCCGGGGGCCTGCACACCCGACGGCTACCAGGCGGAGGTGCGGGCCGGGCTCGAAGCGATCGCCTCGGGCGAGGTCGCCAAGGTGGTGCTGGCGCGCGACCTCGTCGGCTCCGTGCCTGCCGGATCGGATCTGCGACGACTCGTCCGCGCCCTCGCCTCGGCCTACCCGGACACCTGGACCTTTGCCG
Organism: Microbacterium sp. ARD31; assembly: GCF_031844425.1. Lineage (NCBI taxonomy): Bacteria > Bacillati > Actinomycetota > Actinomycetes > Micrococcales > Microbacteriaceae > Microbacterium > Microbacterium sp. ARD31. The sequence continues at coordinate 398,879 of NZ_JAUZVE010000003.1, read as the reverse complement.
TCGACGGCGCGATCGGAGCGAGCCCCGAGACCCTCGTCACGGTCTCGGGCGGTACGGTCACGGCGCGTGTGCTGGCCGGGACCGCCGCGCGGGGCGCCGACGCCGACGCCGACACCGCGGCATCCGTCGCCCTCGCCACCAGTGCGAAAGACCTCGACGAGCACCGGTACGCCGTGCAGAGTGTGCTGACGGCGCTGCGCGCGCACACGACCGCGCTGGTGGCCGAGCCCGAGCCGTTCATGCTGAAGCTGCCGAACGTGTGGCACCTCGCGACGGATGTCGAGGGCACGCTCTCGGGCCACGCGTCGGCGCTCGACCTCGTCGAGGTGCTGCACCCGACGGCGGCGGTCGCCGGAACTCCGACGCAGGCGGCGCTCGAGGTGATCCGTCGGGTCGAGCCGTTCGACCGCGGCCGCTACGCCGGGCCGGTCGGCTGGATCGACGCGAACGGCGACGGCGAATGGGCGATCGCGCTGCGATGCGCGCAGTTCGACGTGCACGGCGACGGCGACATCGCGCTCACCGCCCACGCCGGCGCGGGCATCGTCGCCGGGAGCGACCCCGAGACCGAGATGCTCGAGACCCGGGTGAAGTTCCGTCCCATCGTCGACGCGCTCGCCTGAGGGCGGTCAGACGTCCGCGAGGAACGTCTCGACGGTCGCGGCGAAGTCGGGGTGGTCCTGGGGCCGGTGACCATGGCCCGACAGGGTCCGGCGATGCGCACCGTGTCGCTCGAGCACCTCGGCGATCGCGTCGTACTCGGCGTTCCACCCGCCCGTGACGACGAGGGTCGGGATGCCGCGCAGCATCGCGGCGTCCACGCCGAACCCCCAGGGCGGTCGCCTCGCCGCGAAGCGCGCGACCCCGGCACGCTCGGGCTCCCAGCGCGCCGGGTCGGCGGGGCCGCCGAACATGAGGGGTCGCACGACGGACCAGTAGCCGAAGAGGTCGCCGGTGTCGGCGAGGGCTCTTGCGCGGGAGATCCCGGCGATATGGGCCTCGATCGCGGGATGGCCTCGAGCGACGTCGTAGAGCGCCGGCTCGACGAGGACGAGAGCTCGGGGCGACAGCCGGGCTGCGGCGAGCGCGACGGGGACGGCGGCGGCGGAATGGGAAAACACGGTCGCGCCTCGCGGCGCGGCATCCGTCAGCGAAGCGGAGAGCGCGTCGAGCGGGAGGGTGAGGTCGAGCGGGAGGTACTGCGCATCGCCGGGCGCCGACGAGGGCCAGGCGGAGGGGCCGTCGCGGTCGGCGCTGTGGACGTACAGTCGCATCCGATCAGGGTACGACTGGCGGGTCCGGGGGTAGTCCGGCAGGGTGGGAGGACCGTGTTCCACCGCTTCTCCGGTTCCGCCGACGCGCCGCCCGTGCTCCTGCTCCACGGCGGCGGTGTCGCGGGCTGGATGTGGGACCCCGTGCGCGATCGTCTCGAGCGGAACCACCTCGTCCTGATCCCGGATCTGCCCGGGCACGACCGCTCGGCCGAGATGCCGTACGTCTCGCACGCCGACACGGTCGCGCAGCTCGCGCAGCTGCTCGAGGCGACCGTGCCCGGTCGGACGGCCACGGTGATCGGGTTCTCGCTCGGCGCGCAGTTGGCCATCCTGCTCGCCGCGCATCATCCCGACCTCGTGAGTCGAGCGGTTGTGGTCAGCGCTCAGGTGGAACCCCTCCCGTTCACTCCGCTCACCCTCGCCGCGCTCCGTCTCAGCGCTCCCCTCGCCCGACGGCGGTGGTTCGCCCGCGCGCAGGCGCGACAGCTCCGCATCCCCTCGCATCTCATGGCGGACTACCTTCGCACCAGCGCCGCGCTGACGGCGCCGTCGCTGGTCGCCGCCGTGGGTGAGAATCTGCGGTTCCGACTGCCCGCCGCGTGGTCGTCGTTCCCCGGGCGAGCACTGGTCATGGTGGGAGCGCGCGAACCACGGGTGATGCTCGCGTCCGCGGCATCCATCCATGACGCTTTGCCGGGCAGCCATCGGGACATCGTCGAGGGATGCGGTCACGGGATCCCGCTCGAACGACCGGAGTGGTTCGCCGACCACGTCACGGAGTGGCTGGGGCGTTCTCGGAGAGGCCGATCAGCTCCGCGATGACCCGCGGGTGGGCGAGCACCCGGAAGTGGCCGCCCGTGTCGAGGCGCACGTTCTTGGCGGCGCCGGGCAGGTCGCTGCCCTCGGGGATGTGCGGATCGAACCGCCCGTACACCGAGACGATGCGCGCGTTGACCTCGTGCTCCCGCGACAGTGCGATGATCGTGGCGCTGCGCGGGGAGAAGATCCGCAACGACGGGAGCACCATGAGCCGTCCGTACCGCGATCCCCCGAACGGGGTGGCCACGGCGAGCATCGCGCGGACGCGGCCGGTGGGCGCGTCGACGACCATGGCGCGTTTGCCGACCAGTCCGCCCTTGCTGTGCGCGAGCAGCACGCAGCCGCGCAGGTCCTGCTCGGCGAGGTAGTCGACGACCCGGGCGGCGGCGTCATCGACGGGACGTCGGTTGCGGCGGAGCACCGGCAGGACGTGCACGGGATGCCCGCGGTCGTGCATCGCGCGGATGAGCGGCGTCATGAACCGCCAGGTCTCGTACACGCCGGGGAGGATGACGATGGGCGTGAGCTCACCCGTCAGGAACTGCCGCGGATCGGTGCGCGTCAGGGTCGCGGCGACCTGCCAGCGCAGCGCGTAGAGGTAGTCGCGCGCCCACCACGCCGCGTTGCGGACGACAGAGGTCATCGCAACTCCTGCCGTGCGCGGAACGCGAGGATCGCGTCGGCGACCCCTCGCGGGGCGCTGTGCTGGACGACGTGTCCGCTGCCGGGGATCTCCGACGTCTCGGCATCCGCGGCACCGGCGGACAGCCGTCGACACCACGCCGCCCCCGCGATGGGGTCGCGCGCACCGCGGATGACGAGCAGAGGGCGTGCGAGTGCTCGCACCCGATCCTCGATGCGGTAGGCGAGCATGTGGCGCAGTTGCCGCAGGTACCAGGGGATGCCGCACCGCACGTAGTCGCTGAGGACGAGCCAGTTCGCGAGCGGCGGCTCGCGGAAGATGTCGAGCGCCAGCGCGAGTGCCTGGGCTGTGGGTGTGCGGTGCCGGTCGTCGGCGACGGGACCCATCGCGACGACGTGCGTGACCAGATCGGGACGCTGCGCGGCGAGTTCGATCACCCACTGGCTGCCCATCGAGTGGCCGACCGCGACGACCGGCGGGAGGTCGAGGTGCGCGAGGAGGCGGGCGATCGCGGCGGCCATCGCCGGGACGTCGAGCTCCCGCGGGGGGTGAGGGAGCCCGCCGAACCCGGGCAGATCGATCGAGACGACGGCGTGGTCGTGCGCCAGCTCGGCGTGGAGGCGGCGCAGATAGCGGTGCGACATGCCGATGCCGTGCACGAGGAGGTACGTGTGCGCCGCGTCGGCGCGCGGCGAGAGGACGACGCGGAAGGTGTTGCCGCCGACCGTGACCTCGTGGATCGGCGGGCCGTCTGGACGTGCCCTCACGCGATGCCTTTCGTCGCCGGAGAGGTTCACGGTAGCCGGGTGCGGGACGTGTGGTGCGGGGGTTGACCTGGCGGGGGTTGGGGTTGGGTGTGGGTGCGGGGTGGTGAGTGGGCACGGTGCGCGCGACGCGGCGGGGTGGGCGCGGATTCGGAGATGCGGGTCGGATTCGGAGATGTGCGTCGGATTCGGATCAGGTGCGAGGTGTCGATCCGAACTTGGCGACATTCTCCGATTCCGGTGGGGGCGAGGATCGGACCTCGGGTGGCGCCCTCACCGGATGAGAGGACTCTCATTTTCCGGATGTGCACAACGCGTGTTCTGGGCCTGTTTTGGCGGGTTGGATGTCGGTGGCCAGTGGCAGAGTGCAGGTATGACGGATGCGGCGGAAACCCCCGGTGGCGAGGACTATCTCACCACCTTGGCGGGGGTTGTCGCGGACGTCGACTCCGCGGCCCGGCGGATCGCCGCTGCGCAGATCGAGGAACTGCGCGCACTGGCCGCCGCCGGCCGTCTCGCCGAAGCGCAGACTGCCCAACGGAACGCGCGGGTGCAGGTGCACGACATGGCGTTGCGATCAATCGCCGCGGAGGTCGGCGGGGTCATACGGGTCACCGACCGAACCGTGCAACGGCGGATCGGTGAAGCACGGACCCTGGTCGAAGGCTTCCCGGCGACGGTCGCGGCGTGGGAGCAAGGTCGCATTGTGCGGGGCCACGCGATCGCGATCGTGGAGACCGGCACAAGTCTGCCTGCGGAGATGTGGGCGGAGTTCGAACAGATCGCGATCAGCCGATGCGAGAAGGACACCCCGAACCGGGTGCGAGGCGAGTTGGAGATCCTCGCGCACCGGATGCACCCGCGCTCGTTCGCCGAGCGGCACGAGGAGGCCGCGGCGACGCGGTGCGTTCGATTGGTGCCGGGGCGGGACGGGATGAGCGACCTGATCGCGACCCTTCCGACGGTGATTGCGGAGGGGATTCACGACAGGCTCACGCAGCAGGCCAGAGCGATCATCGACACCCGCGACGAGCGCGTCGCTGCGCGAGGCCCGGCTGAGGTCGCTTTCGGGAAAGCATCTCCGCACAGCGAACACGACAGCGACAGCAGCAGCGAGGGCAACGATCCCGCTGCGATCGTTGCGACAGATCGACGATCGACCGATCAGGTCCGCGCTGACGTGTTCGCCGACCTCCTCCTCGCCGGGACACCCGCGCTCGATGACACCCGCGACACCACCGCCGGACCCCTCGGCGCAATCCGGGCACGCGTGCAGGTGCTCGTCCCCGCCGCCACCCTCACCGGAGAAGACGATGGGCCGTGCGACCTCACCGGCCGGTCCCCGATCGACCCCGCGACGGCCCGCACCCTCGCCGGTGGCACCGGGATGTGGGAGCGCCTCTTCCACGACCCCACCACCGGGGTCACCGTCGCGACCGACTCATACCGTGTCCCGTCGGGGATGCGACGGTTCCTGCAAGCCCGGGACCAGCACTGCCGGTTCCCGGGATGCCGCGTCGCAGCCATCCGCTGCGAAGTCGACCACACCCACGACCACGCCCTCGGCGGCCGCACCGAACTCACCAACTTGGCGCACCTGTGCCAACGGCACCACTCCATGAAGCAGTTCACCGCCTGGAGAGTCCGACAACTCAAGGGTGGCGTCCTCGAATGGACCTCACCCCTCGGCAGGACCTACCGCGAAGACGCCCCCACCCCGGCCGTCGCCTTCACCCCTGCCGCACCACCATCGCCGCCACCCGCACCAGCGGAACCCGCACCCTTCTGACGCCCGCGGCGCGAACAAGCGCGTCCCCGCCGCGCACGCCTCCCGCCAAAGCCCTCAGCCCACGGCCTACTGCCCGCACTCGTCCAATGCCGATGGCCGACTACGTCGCCTCCCTCCGCTCGCGCATCGGCACGGACTTCCTGCTCCTTCCGGGCGTGACCGCCGTCATCCGCGACGGGCAGAACTTACTCCTCGCCCGCCACCGCCACTCCGGACTCTGGAGCCTCATCGGCGGCGTCGAGCCCGGAGAGGAGCCCGCCGAGTCCCTCGCGCGCGAAGTCCTCGAAGCGACGGGCGCCCGTGTCCGCATCCGCGGCATCGTCGGGTCTACGCGGGCGAACCGATGATGGTCACGTACCCCAACGGCGACCAGGTCGGATACGTCACCACCGCTTACGACGGCGAACTCACGAGCGACGCCACACCCGACGGCGACGAACTGCTCGAGATCGCCTGGTTCTCCCGCGACGCGATCCCCACCCTCCCCCGCCGCGACTGCATCGACCGCGTCATCGGCGACGTCCGCGACGATCTGTAGGGTGCCGCCATGACGACCGACATCCGCGACGACCGCACCGTCGTCCTCCTGCACGGCTGGCCGGGACTCCCCTCCGACTACGACGCGGTCATCGCCGACCTGACCGACCTCCGCACCCTCACCCCCGACCTCCTCGGCATGGGGACCGGGTTCGACGGCATCCCGAGCGTCGAGGCATCCACCGCCGAATCGCACGCCGAACGCGTCCTCGGGCAGCTCGACGACGCCGGGATCACGAGCGGCGTCATCATCGCCGGCTACGACATCGGCAGCCGCATCGCCCAAGCCGCCCTCCGCGCAGACCCGAGCCGGTTCCACGGCGCCGTCCTCACCCCGGCCTACCCGGGCGTCGGCGACCGCGCCGCATCCCCCGCCCTCGCCTCCGTGTTCTGGTACCAGCACTTCCACCGCGACCCCGTCGCCACCCAGCTCATCGACGGCGACGAACGCGCCGTCCGCACCTACCTCACCCACACCTGGAACAGTTGGCGAGCGGATGCCGCACCCCCGCCGCACCTCGACGAGATCATCGCCGCCTACGCACGGCCGGGCGCGTTCGCCGCCAGCCTGCAGTGGTACGTCGCCAACCGCGGCTACACCGCCGACACGGCCCCCGTCACCGTTCCGACGACGATGCTGTGGCCCGGCGCCGACCCGCTGTTCTCGACCGACTGGACCGACAGGCTGCCCGACCACTTCACCGACGTCCGCCTCGACGTCATCCCTAGATGCGGGCACTTCATCCCTGTCGAGCGGCCCGACGCCGTCGTCCGCGCCATCCGCTCGCACCTCGACTGACCGCTCAGGTCGCCGCGAGCCGCGCCTTCTCGACCTCGACGTCGAAGTCCGCCGCCGGCCACTGCGGATCGATCCGCTCCAAGACCTCGATCAGCAGCGCCTGCACCGCCAACCGGGCGTACCACTTGTGGTTCGCCGGCACCACCAACCACGGCGCACGATCCGTCGACGTCCGATCGAACACCGCCTGATACGCGTCCATGTACGCCGGCCACAGCTCCCGCTCGTCGACGTCGCCGGGGTTGTACTTCCAGTGCTTGTCCGGCCGCTCGAGCCGCTCCGTCAGACGCGCCTTCTGCTCATCGCCCGAGATGTGCAGCATGACCTTCACGAGGTGCACACCGCGCTCCGCCAGCCGGTCCTCGAAGTCGACGATGGCGCCATACCGTCGCTGGATCTCCTCGGGAGCCGCGAGCTGCCGCACCCGACCGATCAGCACGTCCTCGTAATGCGACCGGTCGAACACCCCGATGTACCCGGGCTCGGGAACCTCCCGCTCGATCCGCCACAGGAAGTCGTGCGCCAGCTCCTCGGGCGTCGGCTTCTTGAACGCCTTCAGATGCACGCCCTGCGGATCCGTCGCCCCGATCACGTGCCGGACGATCCCGCCCTTGCCCGCCGAATCCATCGCCTGCAGCACGAGCAGCACCGACGGCGCATCCGGCTGCGTGCGACTCTGTGCGTACAGCCGCTCCTGCAACTGATCGAACTCGTCCGCCGCGGCGGCGAGATCCGCCTGCCCCGACTTCTTGTCGCCGTCGTACCCGGGCGTCGACGCCGGGTCGACGTCGGCGAGGCGGAACCCCGCCCCCACCCGCAACAGCGTCGACGGTGACCCGGTCCAGTGATCGTCAGCACTCATGCGGCACATCCTGCCCTGCCGGAGACCTGAGCGCGACGGTCTTGCGGATGCCGCGGCTACCGCGTCAGCGGGACCTCGATGATCTGGCGTCCCCCGGCCGGCGACGTCAACGCCTGGTCGAGCGCGCCGCGCGTCGTCACCCGGCGGTACTCCCACCCGTACGCGCGGGCGATCTCTTCGACACGTGCCGTCTGCGGCGTGAACTGCACCCGGTCGAACGCCTCGGCACCGGCGATCCCGGCAACCTCCAGACCGTCGAAGATCGTCCCGCCGCCGTCGTTGCCGACGATGACCTGGATCCGCGGCTCCCCCTCGGTCGGAGGATGCAGCAGCGCCCCCACGTCGTGCAGGAACGCCAGGTCGCCCAGCAGCACCCGCGTGACCCCCGGCGTCGCACCGCGCTGCGAGGCGGCCGCGATCCCGAGCCCTGTCGCGACCGTGCCGTCGATGCCGGCGAGCCCGCGGTTCGCGTGCACCGGCACCTTCTTGCCGCCGAGGATCTCGTCCGCCACCCGGACCAGCCGCGACGACCCGAATAGCAGCCGGTCGTGCGGCCACGTGGCCCGCCACACGGCATCCACCAGAACCGCCCGATCGACGGGCGCGCGGATCGCGCCGAGCTCGGCCGAGATCGCCCCCAACCGCTCGGCCGGCACCGCCGACGACAGCGCATCGGCATCGGGCGCGGCGGGACTGAGGTCGACGATCTGCTCCCGCGACGCCCTCATCCACGCTCCGAGCCACTCCCGGTCCGCGGCCGCCGACGGAGCGGTCACGCCGTCCACGGCGACCGTCGTGCCGTTGAGGTTCAGCTGCTCGCCCGGACCGCGCACCGCGAGCACCTCGACGTCCGCGCGACTCAGCAGCCGGGCGACCTCGCGGCTCAGCGTCGGGTGCCCGAACACGACCGCCCGTTCGACGCGGCCGCCGAGCTCGGGGTCGGACAGCAGCCGCCGGTACCCGTGCACGAGATGCCGACCGAACCGCGCGCCGCTCACGATCTCGGCGATGAGCGGGTACCCGCCCTCGTGCGCCAACTGCTCGGCATCCGTCCCCGCATCGGCGCCCGCGACGACGACCGTCCGCGGCCCCGCCGCGAGCACGACCGGCTCCGCACCGGCGACCTGGAGCGCCGCGCCGACGCCCCCGCCGCCCTGGTAGTGCGCGCCCCACTCCGTTTCGGCGGTCTCGTCGGCGGCGTCCGCAGGGTCGGATGCCGCGACGACACCGGTCGACGACGGCAGCCACTCCGGCAGCGCACCGGCGAGCGGCTCGCGGAACGGGACGTTGAGGTGCACGGGCCCGGCGACGCGGGATCCGGCGCCCACCGCGGCATCCCACCCCTCGTCGGCGGCGGCGCGGAACGGCGCCACCTCGTCGCCGTCGATCGCGTCCGCGAGCGCCTCGGCGACCGGCAGGTCGGATTCGAGTCGGACGAAGCCCGAGAACATCCCCGGCTGGCGCGTGGCCTGGTTCGCGCCGACCCCGCGCAGCTCGGGCGGGCGGTCCGCGGTCAGCAGCAGCAGCGGCACACCGGAGTGGTGCGCTTCGAGCACGGCGGGGAGGAGGTTCGCGACCGCGGTGCCGGACGTGCAGATCACGGCCGCCGGCATCCGGTCCTCGCGTCCGATGCCGAGCGCGGTGAACCCGGCGACGCGCTCATCGATGCGCACGTGCAGCCGGATGAGGCCGCGCGACTCGAGTTCGGCCGCGACCAGCGCGAGGGCCTGCGACCGGGAGCCCGGCGAGAGGACGACGTGGCGCAGCCCGCGATCGATCAACCGGCCGAGCAGCGCCGCCGCAGCGTCGGTCGCGGGCGCGCGGCCGGATCCGTCGCGCGTCATGTCAGGAACGCGACCCGCGCGACTGCTCGTCGGAGTCGTCGTCCGCCGGCGGGTCGACGGGGCGCTCGCGCGGGTCGGGCGCCTCGGAGTCGAGGGCGGCGAGCTCCTCCTCGAGGCGGCGGATGCGCTCGTCCTGATCGCTCGTGGTGTTGAGGCGACCGAGGAAGTCGGGGTCGTCGTCGGGGGCGCGGAAGACCACCCGGTTCGACGACGCGCGCGAGCGACCGATGACGAACCAGAGGATGCCGCCCACGACCGGCAGCAGGATCACGATGAGCAGCCAGATCGGCTTGCTGACCCCGCGGTGACGGGTCGGGGACTGCACGGCGCAATCGACGATGCTGTAGACCCAGAACGCGGCCAGCAGCAGCGCCAGAACGAGGTACACGCGCGCCATTCCTCCATCCTAGGCGCGCGCCCGCGGCCCGAGGCGGCCGGGGCGAACCCCCGGGTGCACGGCCGTAGAATGGCGGTATGCGCGCCCGGTCAGCCTTCGTCTACGCGCTGCTGCGGCTGCTCGCCTTCTTCGTCCCGTTCGGGATCATGATGCTCTTCCCGGTGCTGCGCGAGCAGTACTGGCTCGCGGCGATCTTCGCGGCCCTGATCGGACTGAGCCTCTCGATGCTCTTCCTGCGTCGCCCTCTCGACGAGGTCTCGACCGGCATCGCCGAGACCCGCGCGGCGCGCAAGCGTGCCGCGGACGAATCCGTCGAGGACCCCGCGGACTGACGCTCAGGCGACGTACGCCCAGAGGATGAACGCGCTCCACGCGAGCGACGCGAGCGAGCTGAGCTGCAGCGCGACGATGAGCTCCCGCGGGGTGCGGTACGTCCAGACGATGAGCGTCGCCGACAGCGTCGCGAGCAGCACGATGAGCGACAGCCACGCCACCGGGTAGAAGACCGCCAGCACCGGCACGATGGCGAACGGCACGAGCATGAACACGGTGTAGAGCACCTGCGACGCGCGCTTGCCGATGAGCACGGTCAGCGTGCGCTTGCCGGCGACGCGGTCCTGATCGATGTCGCGCAGGTTGTTCGTCACGAGCACACCGCACGCGAGGGCGCCGACGGCGATCGAGGGCACCCAGGACTCCTGCGGCACGGACCCCGCCTGCACGAACGTCGTCCCGATGACCGCGACGGGGCCGAAGAAGACGAAGACGAACAGCTCGCCGAGGCCGAAGTAGCCGTACGGACGCTTGCCGCCGGTGTAGAACCACGCCGCGACGATGCAGACCGCGCCCACGGCGAGCAGCCACCAGAACTGCGTGCGGATGACGATCGCGAGGCCCGTGACGGCCGCGATCCCGAAGAAGAGGAGAGCCGCGATCAGGACGGCGCGGGGCGCGACGCGTCCCGAGGCGGTGAGGCGGGTCGGGCCGACCCGGTGGTCGTCGGTGCCGCGGACGCCGTCGCTGTAGTCGTTCGCGAAGTTGACCGCGATCTGCAGCGACACGGCCACCACGAGGCAGCTCAGCGCGAGCACCCAGTGGAACCCGGCGCCGACGGCGATCGCCGCACCCGTGCCGACGAGGATCGGGCTGATCGCGAGCGGCAGGGTGCGCAGTCGCGCGGCGCCGATCCAGTCGCGCGCCGTCACCGGGGCGGGCTTCGGCGGGGCGGACGAGACGCGCGCCTTCGCCGGGTTGCCGCGCGAACCGGAGCGCTTCGCGGCGGGCTTACGGGAGGTCTTTCGGGATGCGGCCACGAGCAAGGATCCTATTCGTCCTCCGCCAGCAGCCGTCGGAGCAGCGCCCGGTCGGGCTTGCCGCTCGTCGTCAACGGCACGGCGTCGAGCACGAGCAGCTCGCGCGGTCGCGCCGGCGCACCGATCGCCGCGGCGACGACGCGGCGCGCCTCGTCGAGCACGTCGGGCTCGGTCCGGTCGGCGAGCGCCGCCCGCGAGAGGACGACGACGGATGCCGCGCCCCAGCGCTCGTCCGTCGTCGGCACGATCACGGCGCCCTCGAGCCCCGGCACGGTGCGCACGGCCTGCTCGACCCGGTCGAGCGAAACGTTCACCCCGCCGGAGACGATGACGTTGTCGCGGCGCCCCGTCACCCGCAGCACGCCGTCCTCGACGGACCCGGTGTCGCCCGTGCGGTACCAGCGGGTCCCGTCCGCGTCGCGCACGAACACCTCGGCGGTGAGCTCGGGCTCGCCGAGGTAGCCGTCGGCGAGCGTCGGGCCGCTCAGCTGCACCTCGCCGTCTGCGATCCGCATGCGCACGCCCTCGAGCGGCCGCCCGTCGTAGACGCAGCCGCCGCTCGTCTCGGTCGACCCGTAGGTGCGGACGACCCGGGCGCCGAGGGCCGCGGCCCGTTCGGAGAGCGCGGGCGGTAGGGCCTGCCCGCCGACGAGCACGGCCTCGAACGAGGCGAACGCGCGGGCGACCGCGGCATCCCTCTCCCCCGCCTCGACCAGCGTCTGCACCTGCGCCGGCACGAGTGACGTGTACGTCGGGATGCGGCGCCCGCCCTCGCTCGCGGCCATCGCCGATGCGGCGGCGGTGAAGGTCTGCGCCGTGAACGAGCCTGCGAGGATCGCCGGGTCGCGCCCGGCGACGAGCGCGCGGACCATGACCTGCACGCCGGCGACGTAGGTCGCGGGCAGGGCGAGCAGCCAGGCGCCGCTGCCGATCCGCTCGGCGGTCGCGAGCGCCGACGAGGTCAGCGCCGACCGGCTGAGCGCGACCGACTTGGGGTAGCCCGTCGATCCGCTCGTCGTGACGACCACCGCGGTTCCGGCGGGCACCTCGTCCGGCAGGTCCGACGCGGCACCGAGCGCGACCGCGGGCCCCGCACCGAGCACCGCGGAGCGCAGCGCCCGCAGCACGTCGCGGGGATCGGCGGAGTCGAGCGGGCGCAGCTGCATCGTGGGACTCAGAAGTGGTACGGGTACGGCGACCAGTCCGGGTCGCGCTTCTCGAGGAACGCGTCGCGGCCCTCGACGGCCTCGTCGGTGCCGTAGGCGAGCCGCGTCGCCTCACCGGCGAACACCTGCTGGCCGACCATCCCGTCGTCGATCGCGTTGAACGCGAACTTCAGCATGCGGATCGCCGTGGGCGACTTGCCGAGGATCGTCCGGGCCATCGAGATCGCCTCGCGCTCGAGGTCCGCGTGCGGCACGACGCGGTTGACGGCGCCCATCTCGTACGCGCGCTGCGCCGAGTACTCCTCGGCGAGGAAGAACACCTCGCGCGCGACCTTCTGGCCCACCTGACGCGCCATGTACGCCGAGCCGTAGCCCGCGTCGAACGACCCGACATCCGCATCGGTCTGCTTGAAACGCCCGTGCTCGGCGCTGGCGATCGAGAGGTCGCAGACGATGTGCAGCGAGTGCCCGCCGCCGGCCGCCCAGCCGGGGATGACGGCGATGACGACCTTCGGCATGAACCGGATGAGGCGCTGCACCTCGAGGATGTGCAGGCGTCCCGCCCGCGCGGGGTCGTGGACCGCCCTCTCGTCATCTGAGTACTTGTAGCCGTCGCGACCGCGGATGCGCTGGTCGCCGCCGGAGCAGAACGCCCACCCGCCGTCCTTCGGGCTCGGACCGTTGCCGGTCAGCAGCACGACGCCGATCCTCGGGTCCTGCCGCGCCGTGTCGAGCGCGCGGTACAGCTCGTCGACGGTGTGCGGGCGGAAGGCGTTGCGCACCTCCGGCCGGTCGAACGCGATGCGCGCGATCCGCCCGTCCGTCGAGACGTGCGCGGTGATGTCGGTGTAGGCCTCGGCGCCGGGCGCCGCGGTCCACTCCGCCGGGTCGAAGAGCTCGGAGACGGTCACCCGGCCAGCCTACGCGCGGGGCCGAGCCGAGCGGATGCCGCGCAGCGTCACACGCGCCGTCGCGAGGAGCCCCACACCCCTACCCTGGAGCGGTGATGTCCCGTGCCCTCCCCGCCCTCGCCGCCGCCGTGCTGGCGCTCACCCTGTCCGCCTGCGCGCCCGCCGCGCCGAAGGCCGATCCCGGCTCGCCGTCGCCGACGCCGTCCACCGCGACGTGCACCGCCGACTCCGGGGTGACCGTCATCGTCGATGGCGGGAACCTGCCGGGCGCGGACGAGGTCGCGCTCGACACGTGCGTGCCGGCCGACGAGCCGATCGCCGCGACCGACGCCCTCGCCGCCGCCGGGGTCGAGCTCGAGGGGACGACCGAGTACGGTGACGCCATCGTCTGCCGCGTGAACGGCCTGCCCGCAGCCGACGAGCCCGTCGGATCGACCGAGGACCCCGACTACGTCGAGTCCTGCGAGAGCATGCCCGCCGGCTTCGCGTACTGGGGTCTGTGGGTGCGCCCGTCCGCCGACGCGGAGTGGGGCTTCGCGCAGGAGGGCATCGCGACCCTGCAGCTCTCCCCTGGCGAGAGCCTCGAACTGCTCTTCTCGCTCGACGGCGAACCGGCGGCGCCGACGCCGTGACCGTCCGACCCGGACCGCTGCGGGCCGCGACCGCCGTCGCGGCCGGGTTCGTCGTGGTCCGGGTGCTGTACCGCGTCCTGTTCGGCGGTGCCGACGGCGGCGGGACGCTCCTCCTCGACCTGCCGTCCTGGCGCCTGCCCGCGCCGTTCGCGCATGTCGAGGTGCTCGGCCCGGTGACCGCCGGCGGGATCGCGGAGGCCGCGGCATCCGCTCTGACCATCGCGGTGCCGCTCCTGATCGTCGGCGCGCTCGTCGCGGTGCTCGACGTGCCGCGACTTCTCGCGCGCGGCGCACGTCGCGGCCCGGTGCAGGGCCTCGCCCGCGCCCTCGCGCTCGCGTGGGCGACGCTCCCGGCGCTGGCCGACGCGGTGCGCGCCGCGCGACGGGCCGCGCGCCTTCGCGGCGAGCGCGCCGGCGTGCGGCTGCTCGCCCCGGTGCTCGAGCGCACCCTGCAGCGCGCCGTCGCCCTCGGAACCGCGCTCGAACTGCGCGGGTACGCCGGCTCGGGAGCGGTCGCGCAGGCCGACCCCGTCGTGCGCCTCGACGGCGCCGCGTGGGGCTTCGGCGATCGGACGGTCGCGGCCGTCGACCGGCTCGACCTGACCGCCGGCACGCTCACCCTCGTCGTCGGTCCCACGGGCGCCGGCAAGAGCACCCTCCTGCGCGGACTCGCCGGTCTGCACACGACGACCGACGGCGGATGGAGCGCCGGGATGATCGACGTGGTCGGGATGCCGCGCGCCGCGCGGCTGCCGAGGGACACCGCCCGGTCCGTCGGGGTCGTGCTGCAGGACCCGCGTCAGGGGTTCGCCGCCGAGCGCGTCCGCGACGAGATCGGACTGGCGCTCGACCTGCGCGGCGCGGCGACCCCCGAGATCGATGCGCGGGTCGCCGAGGTCGCGGAGCGCGTCGGGGTGACGGCGCTCCTCGACCGCCGCGTGCGCGAGCTGTCGGCCGGCGAGGTGACCCTCGTCGCGATCGCGGCCGCGGTCGTCGACGCCCCGGCACTGCTGCTCGTCGACGAGCCGCTCGCGGATCTCGACACCGCCGCCCGCGCCCGGGTCGTCGCGCTGCTCACGGATCTCGTTCGCCGGTCGGGCGTGTGCGTCGTCGTCGCCGAGCACCGCGCGGACGAGTTCACCGGCGTCGCGGACGGCGTCGTCGGCGTCGGGCGGCGGGAGGAGGCGCCGCTGCCGCGTCCGGGCGCGCGACAGGTCGGCGCGACCGTCCTCGAGGCGCACGGGGTGACCGTCCGCCACGGCGCGCGGGTCGCGGTCGACGGCGCGGACCTCCGCGTCGCGGCGGGCGAAATCGTCGCCGTGCAGGGACCGAACGGCGCGGGCAAGTCGAGCCTCCTCACGGCGCTCGCCCTCGGCGCGCCGGGAGTCCGGGCGACCGGCCGCGTCGCGCTCGTGCCCGACGCCTCGGACGACCTCTTCGTCCGCGACACGGTCGAGGCCGAGTGCCGTCACGCCGACCGTCGGGCCCGCACGACCGGCACCGCCGCCGTGTTCTTCGACCTGCTCGGGATGCCCGCGGACTCGCCCGCGGCGACGGCGCTGAGCCGGCGGCATCCGCTCGATCTGTCCGCCGGACAGCGACGGTGTCTCGCGATCGCGATCCAGTGCGCCCGGCGACCCGCGGCCCTGCTCGTCGACGAGCCGACGCGCGGCCTCGACCCCGCCGCCCGCACGCTCGTCGCCGCGGCGCTGGTGCGGACAGCCTGTTCGGGCGCCGCGGTCGTGTTCGCGACGCACGACGCGGAACTCGCGGGCGTGCTGGCCGACCGCGCGGTGCGGATCGACGGCGGCGTGCTGCGTCCGGGCGGCCTGCCGTCGGATTCGGAGATCGCCGCGGGATTCGGATCGAACATGCCCCCGGCATCCGCATCCCGCGACGTCGTCCGAATCCGCGAACGATCGGATGCCGCGCCCGCCCGCGCGCGCTCGCGCGGCCTCGTCCTCCTCGCCGCCAACCTGCTCGCGGCCGGTGCGTTCGCGTGGCCGCTCGTGGCCGCCGCGCTGCCGTCGCAGGCGCAGGCCGCGGCGCCCGTCATCGCCCTCGCGCTCGCCCCTCTCGCGGTCGTGCTCGTCGCGACGGCGGTCGACGCGTCGATCCGGTCGGCCCACACGCTCGCGCTGCTGGCGACGCTCGCCGCGATCGGCGGCGCGATCCGGCTCGCGTCGACCGGGGTCGGCGGCGTCGAGGCGCTGTTCGTCCTGCTGATCCTCGCCGGCCGCGCCTACGGCGCACGGTTCGGGATGCTGCTGGGCGCCGCGTCGCTGCTGCTGTCGTCGCTCGTGTGGGGCGGGGTCGGGCCGTGGCTGCCGTTCCAGATGTTCGCGTGCGGATGGGTGGCGGCGGGCGCCGCTCTCCTGCCGGCGCGGGTGCGGGGGCGCGGCGAAGTCGTCATGCTGGCGGGGTACGGGGTGATCGCGTCGTACCTGTTCGGCCTGGTCATGAACCTCTGGTTCTGGCCGTTCGCCGTCGGGGCGGGGACGTCGATCTCCTACATCCCCGGCGCGCCGCTGACCGAGAACCTCGCGAGCTTCCTGCTCTACTCGCTCGTCACCTCGACGGCCGGCTGGGACACCGTGCGGGCCGTCACGACCGTCTTCGGCCTCGCTCTCGTGGGCCGTCCGCTGCTCCGTTCACTGCGGCGGGCCAAGCCGATGTCGCGCCCGGTCGCGCCCTCCCGGGCGCCCGGACCCGTCGCCGTCGTGCGAAGCTTGTAGGGCGGCTCTCACCCCCGACGAGCGCCGCGGAGGGACCCCCGCATGAAGATCACGAGATCCTCCGATTGGCGGGACGCTCTTCCGTTCGAGACGCCCGTCCTCGCCGCCGACGCGGTGCCCGGCGAACCGACCCGCTGCGTGAGCTGCCCCGCCGGCAGCGAGCCGCGCGAGCGCACCGAACTGTGGGTCGTCAAGCACCGGCATCCGAACAATCACGCCGGCTTCGTGCGGTATTACTGCGCCGAGCACGCCCCGAAGACCGCCCCGCCGCCCCCGCCGTCGGTCGCCCGGCCCGGCAAGCCGCGCGGCACCGCCCCGAAGCCGCGCCCCGAGCGCACCGTCGCCCCGAAGCGCCCCGCGGCCTCCCTCGACGTCGTGCGCGCGATGTGCCCGGACTGCTTCGTCGAGGTCTCCGCGACCGGCGTCTGCGGGATGTGCGGCCAGCAGGTCGCCTGAGGCCGGGTCAGGGCTCGTCGGGCGCGGTGTTCGACAGCCACCACTCCTCGAGGTCGTCGACCGCCGCGAGCGACAGCAGACCCTCCTCGCCCTCGGCGGCGACGGAGAGGCTCCGGAACAGCAGGACGTCGGCGCCGTCGACGGTCAGTCGGAGGTGCGGCTCGTCGCCGTCGTACAGCTCCCATCGGCGACGGTCGTCGTCCGTCGATGCGACGACGTCGTCGCACGCGGCGATCAGGCCCACGAACGGTGCGGCAGCGGCATCCGCCGCCGAGGGGAACCGCCAGGTCGACGCAGCATAGGCGAACTCCGCGCCGGTCGCCATGTCGACCCGCACTCGGGCCGAGGTCTGGCGGAGCGCTCCCGCCGCGAACATGTCGTCAAACGGCGCCGACAACGCCGGGGAGTCTCCGATCACGGGCGAGCAGACTGTCGTCGCGCCCTCCGAGGTCCCCTCCGGAGCACACGCTCCCTCGGCTCGCTCGTATCCCGCCAGGTTCCACTCCATCGACGCCACCTCATCGACGCCCGGCAGCCCGTCCGTCGAGTTCGCGACCGGGAGATCGACGCTGCGTTCACGCGTGCACGACGCGGGCTCGGCGGGCGGGCGGTCGACCGTCCGCGTCGGCGTCGGCGACGTCCCGGATTCGAGCTCCGCCGTCGAGACGCACCCGGTGAGAGTGAGGACGGCGACGGCGGCGAGGACGGACAGGCCCCGTATTGGCTGCATGGTCAGCCCCGAGGCTCGCGGCTCAACGCTGCGGCAGCCTGCGCCTGCCACCACTCCTCGGCCGCATTCACGCTCGCTTCGGGGAGCAGCGACGATTCCGTGGCCGTCAGCCCCGCATCCTCGCCCTCCGTGGTGACCGGCCGCGCGCTGCGGACGACGAAGACATCCCGGCCCTCGACCGACGCCACGACCGCGGGTTCGGTCCCCTCGAAGACCCGCACTCGGCCGTCGCCGGCCTGCGACCCTTCGCACGCGGCGAGCGCGTCGAGGATCGGCGCTGCCCGAGCGTCTGCCGGCGTCGCGAACCGCCGCGCCTGCATCCCGAGGACCAAGTGCTCCCCATCGGCCGTGCGCCCTTCGACGTAGCCCGCGATCTGGCGCTCCGCCTCGGCGGCGAACATGTACTCGACGGGAGCGCTGGAGACGGCCCGCGACACGTCGTCGAGGGGGCATCCGGCGCGGTGCAGGTCTCGACGGTGCCGACCGGCTGCGTGGAGACCGGCGCGCAGGCGCCTTCGCCCCTCACGAGGTCGTCGCCGCCCGCGAGCCACCCCGCCATCGGGTCCGCCGGCTCGATCACACCGAGCACCTCGTCGAGGTTGATGAGCATCGTCGTGTCGCCGGCCCATTCCGCGCACCGCGGCGGCTCGGTAACTTCCTTCGCCGCCGCGGCGGGTGTCCGCTCGGCGGTGGGCGTCGGGGTCTGCTCCGACTCGAGGCTCGCCGTCGAGACGCACCCGGTGAGAGCGACCGAGGCGAGCAGCACGAACGCGAGGCGAAGGGGACGCATCCTCGCAGTATGCCGTGTCCGACCCCTCGCCTACCGTCGGCACGGTGACGGAACCGGTGCGGTGGTGGTGGCAGCGCCGCCAATTCTCGCGCGGCGTCGACGTGCCCTACCCGGTCGGCACGTATCGATCGGCGTGGGCCGCCTACCCCGAGCTCGTGCGGCAGTACCACCCCGACCTCAACGAGGGGATCTCGCTGTCGCAGATCCCGCCCGCTGCCGACGTGCTGCTGTGCTGGGAGTGCACGGCCGGCCACCGGTTCGCGGCGACACCCACCGAGCAGCGCGAGCGGCCAGGACGCGTCCGGCGACGGTCGGCCTGGTGCCCGGAGTGCTCGGCCCTCGCGGCGCCGCGACCGGTGAAGGCGGTAGCGAAGCGTGCGACGCCGACCGTCTGCGAGAAGACCCCCGACCTGCCCGTCGGCGAGCCGTTCGTCAGCGCGTGCGCGCCGCGACCCGCATCCGCTGCCGAAGGGCGACTGCGGCTGCAGCTCAGCGAAGCCCTGCTCTTCACCGAGGGGATGACGGCGGTGCGCGTCGGGCGGCCGTTCTTCCGGCACCGCGAGGTGTGGCCCGACATCCTGCTGCCCGAACTGCGAGTCGCGATCGAGTACGACACCCCGGGGCGGCACGGGCTCGAGCACGTGGGGAAGCGGGAGGCATCCGATCGGCGCAAGGATGCGCTGCTGCGCGCCGCAGGCTGGGAGGTCGTGCGGGTCCGCACCGGCGGGCTCGAGCCGCTGGGTCCGAACGATGTCGTCCTGCGGACCGCCGGCGCCACGACGGTGCCCGCGATCCTCGACGCGCTGCGGGGAATCCGCGGCGACCTCGTCGTGGACGCGTACCGGCGGTGAGTCAGATCGGCTCCTCCCAGCCGATCACCCGCGCGTTGCCGAGCGGCACCGCGCCCGGCGCGAGCACGTGCGGGATGCCGTGGAACCACGCCCCGCTCACACCGCGCCGCACCATCTCCTCGAGCCAGGCCCGGTTGCCCGCGGGGATCTCGGTCGCCGTGACGAACGATGGCGGGTGGAACGGCGCCACCTCCGACGCGTCGATCGGATCCCCCGTCGCCGTGACCGTCCGGTCGAGAACGACGGTGCCCGCGGGCAGGTCGTCGACCGGAATCGCCCAGAACTCCGCGCGCGGAGGCTCCTTGCCGCGGATCTCCCGCCACGCCCGCCAGATCGCGTGCGGGTGCACCGGGCTGAGGAAGACGACCTCCGCCCACGTGCGCGCGAGTCCCGGGATCTCCGTCTCCTTCAGCCGCTGTCGCTCCGGCGTGTCCTCGTACTTCGCCATCGCTCGCGCGTAGCCGGCCGGGTCGATCGATGCCAGATCGGATGCCGGGACGAGCGCAGCACCGACGAGGTCGACGCGCTGGTGGAAGACGAGGTTCATGAGGCGGGTCGTACGCCGTCGAAGGGCGACAGAGTGATCCATTGGCCGTGGTCGAAGCTCAGGTACAGGCGAAGAGGCGCGTCCTGGAGCATCGGGTCCCCCTCCGCATAGACCGGCGACGCGCAGTTGTCCGCGGTCGAGGCGACCCGGAGCTCGGACGCGTCGGTGAGGTCGCCCTTGATGACGGTCAGCCCCGACACGAGGTACGCGTTGGCGGGGTATCCGTAGACAGCGCTGGTTCCGTCCGGCCGGATGGACTCGACCTCGACGACAAGGTCAGCGGCTTCGAGCCGGTCCTCGTCGGACGCGTAGGTCCCCCACGACACGCAGGTGACCGACTGTTCAGCGCTCGGCGCGCACCCCACGACGCCAGCCGCGAGTGCAACAAGCCCGACGATCCCCACCGAACGCTTCATCCCGACCCCCTCACCCGAGAGTGTCGCACCTGCGGCATCCGTCTCAGGCGAGCGCGACCGCCGTCCACGACACCGGGGGAAGCGTGATCGTCAACGTGCCGCCGTCGAGGACGGCGGACTCGTTGGCACGCGGCGCGACACGCTCCCGGTCGTCGAGCGTGTTCTTCGCGTAGACGTCGTCGTCCGAGAGCGTGTGCGTCTCGGCGATCGAGGTGGCGCCCAGGCCCGACACGTCGACGGTGACCTCGATCGACTCGGTCGTGCTGCGGTTGACGAGGAAGACCGCGCTCCGGCCCGTCGCGTCGTCGTGCGTGGCGACGGCGTCGACGAGCGGCACCTCGCCGAACACGGCGGTCTCGTACGACGGCGCGTCGACGAGCACGCGCATCGCCTCGCCCTGCGCGAGGCGCGACGTGAGCGAGAAGGGGAAGAACGTCGTCTGGCGCCAGGCCGGTCCGCCGGGCTCGGTCATGATCGGCGCGATGACGTTCACGAGCTGCGCGAGCGACGCGCTCGCGACACGGTCGGCGTGCTTGAGCAGCGAGATCATGAGGCTGCCGAACACCACGGCATCCACCACCGAGTAGACGTCCTCGAGCAGGCGCGGCGCGACCGGCCAGTTGTCGATGCCGTCGATCTTCTCGACGTTCTCCCACCGCGAGAGATACCAGACGTTCCACTCGTCGAACGAGATGTCGATCTTCTTCGACGACCGCTTGACGGCCGCGACGTGGTCGGCGGTCGCGACGACCGTCTCGATGAAGCGGTCCATGTCGACCGCCGAGGCGAGGAAGCTGCCGATGTCGCCGTCCTTCTCCTCGTAGTACGCGTGGCACGAGATCAGGTCGACGTCGTCGTACGTGTGGGTGAGGACGACCCGCTCCCATTCGCCGAACGTCGGCATCGTCGCACCCGACGAGCCGCAGACGACGAGCTGGATCGACGGGTCGAGCTGCCGCATCCCCTTCGCGGTGCGGGACGCGAGCTTGCCGTAGTCCTCCGCCGAGCGGTGACCCAGCTGCCAGGGGCCGTCCATCTCGTTGCCGAGGCACCACATGCGCACGTCGAAAGGCTCGGTCGCGCCGTTCGCGACGCGACGGTCGCTGAGAGCCGTCCCCGAGCGGATGTTGCAGTACTCGAGCAGGTCGATCGCCTCGAGCGTGCCGCGCGTGCCGAGGTTGACCGCCATCATCAGGTCGCTGCCGACCTTGTCGAGCCACGACGAGAATTCGTGCAGGCCGACCTCGTTGGTCTCGGTCGAGTGCCAGGCCAGGTCGAGGCGGCGCGGGCGCTCGGCGACGGGACCGACCGAGTCCTCCCAGCGGAAGCCCGACACGAAGTTGCCGCCCGGGTAGCGGATCGTGTCGACCCCGAGCTCCTTGACGAGGTCGATGACGTCGGTGCGGAACCCCTCGGCATCCGCCGTCTCATGACCCGGCTCGAAGATGCCGTCGTAGATGTGCCGGCCGAGGTGCTCGACGAAGCCGCCGAAAATCTTGCGGCGGACCTCTCCGATGGGGGCTGCGGCGTCGACGATGAGGCGTGCAGAGGTCATGGCGGGCTTCCTTGTCCGAAACGGTAAACGTTGTAATTCATGATGGCGAGAGGGATGCCGGTCGTCAAGGTCTCGGTCGAGCGTCAGCGCGCCGGCGCGGACTCCCGCACGCGCAGCTCGAAGGGTGCCGACACCACGCGCGCCTCGCCCGCGGCATCCCCCACCCGGCCCAGCAGCGTGTCGACCGCGGTCTGCGCGATCCACCGTCGACCCGGGTCGATCGTCGTGAGCGACGGAATCGCGTACGCCGCCTCGTCGAGGTCGTCGAACCCCACGACGGCCACCTCGTCGGGCACGCGTCGCCCCGCCTCCTGCAGCGCGCGGATCGCACCGAGCGCGAGGGTGTCGCTCAGCCCGAACACCGCGTCGAAGTCCACGCCGCGCGCGAGCAGGTCGCGGACGGCGTCGGCGCCGCCCGCCCGGTCCCAGAACCGGGTCTCGACGATCAGGTCCGGATCGTGCGCGACGCCCGCGTCGGCGAGAGCCGCGCGGTGGCCCTGCAGCCGCAGCCCTGCCGCGCCGTCGTCGTCGTGCGCGCCGAGCACGGCGATGCGCTGACGGCCCGCGGTCAGAAGATGCGCCGTCGCCGCCTGCGCCGCCTCGGTATTGCGCATCGTCACGTGGTCGACGGGCGCGTCGTACACCCGCTCGCCGAGCAGCACCGTCGGGTACGTCCGCGGGCGGTCGGCGAGGTCGGATGCCTCCAACCCCAGCGGACTGAGGATGAGGCCGTCGGTCAGCCCGAGCCGGGGACTGCGCAGCAGCTCGCGTTCCCGGTCGCGCTCTCCGCCGGTCTGCTCGACGAGCACGACGACGCCGCGCTCCTCGGCGCGGGCGATGACCATCCCCGCGAGCTCGGCGAAGTAGCTGAACGAGAGATCCGGCACGGCGAGGGCGATGACGCCCGTCCGTCCGCTGCGGAGGCTCCGGGCGGTCAGGTTGGGGGTGTACCCGAGCTCCGCGATCGCCCGCTGCACCTTCTCCCGCGTCGACGCCCGCACATGAGGGTGGCCGTTGATGACGTTCGACACCGTCTTGATCGAGACGCCGGCCAGCCGCGCCACGTCGTGCACCGTCGGTGTCATCCGCCCTCCCGCGCGTCACTGTACAGCGGAGCGCAACCCCTGCGTGGCCGGCGGTCGCGGTCCCTAGGCTGACGCCATGACCTCGACAGCCAAGAGCGCGGCCCACGACGCCAAGAACAGCCGGGCGGTCCACGTCCTCGCCCGGGCGGGCTTCGCCGCGAGCGGGATCGTCCACATCCTCATCGGCGTGATCGCCATCTCGATCGCCCTCGGCGGCGCCGGCGGACAGGAGGCCGACCAGTCGGGCGCCCTCGCGCAGCTCGCCGCAGCCCCCGGCGGCGTCTTCCTGCTGTGGGCCGTGACGATCGGGCTGGCCGCCCTCGGGCTGTGGCATCTGCTGAGCGCCGTCCTCGACCGCAGCGCCGACTCCGGCAAGGACCGCGCCGTGCACATCGTCAAGAACGGCGCGAAGGGGCTCGTCTACCTCGCCCTCGCCGTCACGGCGGGCACGTTCGCCGTCGGCGGGTCGTCGAGCTCGTCGGGCTCGACGACCTCGCTCACCGCGAGCCTGCTCTCGACGCCCGGCGGTGTGTTCCTCGTCGTCGCCATCGGGATCGTGCTGATCGCCATCGCGGGGTACCTCGTGGTCAAGGGCGTCACGCGACGCTTCGAGCGCGACCTGAGCGTGCCGGGCGGGACCGCGGGCCGCGGCGTGCGGATCCTCGGCACCGTCGGCTACATCGCCCGCGGCGTCGCGATGGCGGGTGTCGGCGTCCTGTTCCTCTTCGCCGCGGCGACCAACGACCCCGAGAAGTCCAGTGGACTCGACGGAGCCCTGCGCACGATCGCCGACCTCCCCGCCGGCAAGATCCTGCTCGTCCTCGTGGGCGCCGGCTGGATCGCGTACGGCGTCTACGCCTTCTTCCGCGCCCGCTACACGCGCCTGTGAGGCCCGCTCACCGGGCGCCCGTCAGACCGAGAAGTACTTCGCCTCGGGGTGGTGGAACACGAAGGCATCCGTCGACTGCTCGGGATGCAGCTGCAGTTCCTCGCTGAGCTCGACCCCCATCCGTTCGGGATGCAGCAGCTCGACGACCTTCCGCCGGTCCTCCATGTCGGGGCACGCCGGGTACCCCAGCGAGAAACGCGCGCCGCGGTACTCGAGCTTGAACAGCCCGGCCGTGTCGGCGGGATCCTCGCCGGCGAAGCCGAGCTCGGCACGGATGCGGGCGTGCCAGAACTCGGCGAGCGCCTCGGTCAGCTGCATCACGAGCCCGTTGAGCTCGTAGTAGTCGCGGTACCGGTCCTCGGCGAACAGCTTCGCGGTGACCTGATCGATCCGGGCTCCCGCCGTCACGAGCTGCACGGGCAGCACGTCGACCTGCCCCGACTCGCGGGAGCGCACGAAGTCCGCGAGGCAGAGGTGCCGGTCGCGCCGCTGGCGCGGGAACGAGAACCGCAGCCGCTCAGTGCCGACCTCGCCCCCAGACCCGCCGTCGGGGGCGAGCAACCCCGGCACCCCGAGGCGACCGGCGGCATCCGCGCCGTGGTGCAGCACGACGACGTCGTCGCCCTCGCTGACGACGGGGAAGTAGCCGTAGGCGACCGACGCGTCGAGCATGCCCTCGGCGAGGATGCGGTCGAGCCAGTACCGCAGCCGCGGCCGCCCCTCGGTCTCGACGAGCTGCTCGTACGTGAGGCCGTCGTCGCCGCGCCCGGGCTTCAGCCCCCACTGCCCCATGAACGTCGCGCGTTCGTCGAGGAAGGCGGCGTAGTCGGCGAGCGCGACACCGCGCACGATCCGGGTGCCCCAGAACGGCGGCGCCGGCACGGGGTTGTCGGATGCCACGTCCGACCGCCCGGGCATCGCCTCGGGCTCGGTCAGGGTGAGCTTCGACCCCGCGGAGTGGATGCGCTTCTTCAGCGGCGGGAGGCCGACGGATGCCGGGTCCGCCCCGCGGGCGATCTTCACGAGGGGCTCCATGAGCGCGAGGCCCTCGAAGGCGTCCTTCGCGTAGCGGACCTCGCCCGGGAAGATCCCGGCGAGGTCGTCCTCGACGTAGGCGCGGGTCAGCGCCGCGCCGCCGAGGATCACGGGCCAGCGGCCGGCGAGCCCGCGCGAGGCGAGCTCCTCGAGGTTCTCCTTCATGACGACCGTGGACTTCACGAGCAGGCCGCTCATGCCGATGACGTCGGCGTCGTGCTCCTCGGCGGCGGCGATGATGTCGGCGATGGGCTGCTTGATGCCGAGGTTCACGACGGTGTAGCCGTTGTTGGTCAGGATGATGTCGACGAGGTTCTTGCCGATGTCGTGCACGTCGCCGCGGACGGTCGCGAGCACGATCGTGCCCTTGCCCGACGCGTCGGTGCGCTCCATGTGGGGTTCGAGCAGCGCGACGGCGGTCTTCATCACCTCGGCGGACTGCAGGACGAACGGCAGCTGCATCTGGCCGGCGCCGAACCGCTCGCCGACGACCTTCATTCCCTCGAGCAGGTGGTCGTTGATGATGTCGAGCGGGGCGATGCCGCCCTCGCGCGCGAGGTCGAGGTCGGCCTCGAGGCCCTTCAGCTCTCCGTCGATGATGCGACGCTCGAGCCGCTCCCCCACGGGCAGGGCGGCGAGCTCGGCGGCGCGCTGATCGCGCAGGGCGGCGGTGTCGACCCCGGCGAACATGTCGAGCATGACGGCGAGCGGGTCGTAGGTGACGTTCCCCTCGGCATCCGTCTCGCGCCGGTCCCACACGAGGTCGAGCGCGACCTTCCGCTGCTCCTCGGGGATCGAGGCGAGCGGGACGATCTTGGCCGCATCGACGATCGCCGACGTGAGACCCGCCTGCGTCGCCTCGTGCAGGAAGACCGAGTTGAGCACCGACCGCGCCGCCGGGTTGAGCCCGAACGACACGTTCGAGACGCCGAGGGTCGTGTTGATGCCGGGGTACTTCTCGACGAGTCCGCGGATCGCCTCGATCGTCTCGATCGCGTCGCGCCGCGTCTCCTCCTGACCGGTCGCGATCGGGAACGTGAGGCAGTCCACGACGATGTCCGAGACCCGCATCCCCCACTCGCCGACCAGCTCGTCGACGAGCCGCGACGCGATGCGCAGCTTGTCGACGGCTGTGCGCGCCTGCCCCTGCTCGTCGATCGTGAGGGCGATGACGGCGCTGCCGTGCTCCTTCACGAGCGGCATGATCCGCCCGAACCGGCTGGTGGGCCCGTCGCCGTCCTCGTAGTTCACCGAGTTCACGACCGGACGCCCGCCGATCAGTTCGAGACCCGCCTGCAGGACAGCGGGCTCGGTGGAGTCGATGACGAGCGGAAGAGTGGATGCCGAGGCGAACCGCGACACGATCTCGCGCACGTCCGCGACCCCGTCGCGACCGACGTAGTCGACGCAGACGTCGAGCAGGTGCGCGCCGACGCGGATCTGGTTCCGCGCGATCTCGACGCAGTCGTCCCACCGCCCCTCGAGCATCGCCTCGCGGAAGGCCTTCGACCCGTTCGCGTTCGTGCGCTCCCCGATCGCGAGGTAGGCGGTGTCCTGGTCGAACGGCACGTGCTGGTACAGCGACGCGACCCCCGGCTCGGTCACGGGCGACCGCGGTGCGGGCGCGGCGACCGGGCGCAGGCGCTCGACGACGGCGGCCATGTGCTCGGGGGTCGTGCCGCAGCATCCGCCGACCAGTCCCAGCCCGAACTCGCGGACGAACTGCTCGTGCGCCGTCGCGAGCTCGTCCGGGGTGAGCGGGTAGTGCGCCCCGTCGGCGGTCAGCACCGGGAGTCCGGCGTTCGGCATGCACACGACCGGCACCGTCGCGTGCTTCGACAGGTGCCGCAGGTGCTCGCTCATCTCGGTGGGACCGGTCGCGCAGTTGAGACCGATCGCGTCGACACCGAGGGGCTCGAGCGCCGTGAGCGCCGCACCGATCTCCGACCCCATGAGCATCGTGCCGGTCGTCTCGACCGTCACCTCGACGAGGATCGGCAGACGGATGCCGCGACTCACGATCGCCTGCTTGCAACCGTTGACGGCGGCCTTGGTCTGCAGGAGGTCCTGCGACGTCTCGATCAGCAGCGCGTCGGCGCCCCCGTCGATGAGGCCCTCCGCCTGCAGCGCGAAGGTCTGCTTGAGGTGGTCGTAGGTCGTGTGACCGAGGCTCGGGAGCTTCGTGCCGGGGCCCAGGGATCCGAGCACCCAGCGGAGGCGGCCGTCGCGCGCCTCGGCGGCGTCGACGCGTTCCCGCGCGATGCGCGCCCCGGCGGCGGCGAGCTCGTGGATGCGGTCGTCGATGCCGTAGTCCGACAGGTTCGACCAGTTCGCCCCGAACGTGTTGGTCTCGATGGCGTCGATCCCGGTGGCGAGGTACTCGTCGTGGATGGCGGCGATCATGTCGGGGCGCGAGACGTTGAGGATCTCGTTGCACCCCTCGAGCTGCCGGTAGTCCTCGAGCGTCGGGTCGTGCCGCTGCAGCATCGTGCCCATCGCGCCGTCGGCGATCACGACCCGCTCGGCGAGCGCGTCCAGCAGCGCCTGCGCCCGGGCGGGGCGCGGGACGGACTCGACGTCGAGCGGGTGACGGAGGGCGAGGGGGCTGCTCACCCGCGCGAGTCTACTTCCGGCGCGGCATCGCGGACCCGCCCGCCGACCACGGGCGTCACGACCGCGACGAGGGCCAGGATGGGGGCATGCACCTGCCTCCGCTGGCCGACCTGCGCGCGAGCGCGCGGGTGGTCGCCCTCCCGCTCCACACCCGCTTCCGCGGCATCGACGTCCGCGAGGCGCTGCTGCTCGAGGGACCGGAGGGGTGGGCCGAGTTCTCGCCCTTCGTCGAGTACGACGACCGCGAGTCGGCGGCGTGGCTCGAGGCCGCGATCGAGTACGGCTGGGAGCGCACGCCCGCGGCGGTGCGCGACACGGTCCCGGTGAACGCGACGGTGCCGGCGGTGGCCGCGGCATCCGTCCCCGAGGTGCTCGCCCGGTTCGACGGATGCCGTACCGCGAAGGTCAAGGTCGCCGAGCCCGGGCAGACCCTTGCCGACGACGTGGCGCGCGTGCGGGAGGTGCGCGCCGCGATGGGACCCGAGGGCCGCATCCGCATCGACGCCAACGGCGCGTGGAACGTCGACGAGGCCGAGCACGCCGTGCACGCCCTCGCCGGCTTCGACCTCGAGTACGTCGAGCAGCCGTGCGCGACGGTGCCCGAGCTCGCCGAGCTGCGCACCCGCATCCGCTGGATGGACATCCCGATCGCCGCCGACGAGAGCGTGCGCAAAGCGGACGACCCGGTCGCCGTCGCCCGCGCGGGCGCGGCGGACCTCCTCGTGATCAAGGTGCAGCCCCTCGGCGGCGTGCGTCGTGCGCTCGAGATCGTCGCCGAGGCGGGGCTGCCGGCCGTCGTCTCGAGCGCCCTCGACACCTCGGTGGGCCTGGCGATGGGCACGGCCCTCGCCGCGGCCCTGCCCGACCTCGCCTTCGACTGCGGGCTGGGCACCGCGTCGCTGCTCGCCGCCGACGTCGCGGCGGAGCCGCTGCGGCCGCGGTCCGGCGCGCTGCCGGTCGGTCGCGTCACCCCCGACGCCGCGCTGCTCGACGGCCACGCCGCGGAGCCCGAGCGGCTGGACTGGTGGCTCGCTCGCCTCGAGCGCTGCCACGCGATCCTCGCCGAGTAGGCGTCAGGCCTCGCCGACCAGCAGCGGCACGAGCTGCTCGAGGCGCGACTGCATCGCCCGGTTCGCCTGGCGCTCCGACAGCCGCTCGAGGGCCGCCTGCACGCTGCACTGCTCCGACACGTCCAGCAGCAGCGAGGCCGCGTCGGCCACCGGCATCCGCAGCGGCAGTCCGTGGCGCTCGCTCACGTCGCGGACGATCGTCTCGATGCGGCCCAGCATCTGCGCCCGCCACGCCAGGAACGCCTCCGCCAGTCGCGGGTCGCGGAGCGCCTGCGCCCGCACCTCGCTGAGCAGCTGCGGCTCCATGCGTTCCGCAAGCGACATGTCGGCGATCTGCCGGACGAGATCGAGCGGACTGTCGGTGCCGGAGAGCCGCCGGACGCGCACCGACACCTCGTCGAGCTTGTCCTCCGAGAGCCGCGTGATGAGGGCGAGGAAGAGTTCGTCCTTGGACTCGAAGTTCGAGTAGAACGCGCCGCGGGTGAACCCCGCGCGCTCGCAGATCATCTCGACGGATGCCGCGTCGAGCCCGACCTCGGCGAACACCTCGTGCGCCGCCTCGAGCAGGCGCGCTCGCGTGTTCTCTCGACTTCGCGTCATCTCACACCCATCCCTCAGGCTCGGCACCGGCATGCGGGTCTACGATACACATGTGTATCGGATACAGCGCTGTATCGAACCCGTCCGACTCTGACCAGGAGCGCCCGTGTCCACCATCCTCTTCACCCTCGGCCGATGGGCCTACCGCCACTCGTGGCGCGTGCTCATCGCGTGGCTCGTCCTGCTCGGGATCGTCGGCGGCGGCGTCGCCCTCTTCGCCAAGAGCACCGACAACTCCTTCTCGATCCCGGGCACCGAGGCGCAGCAGGGTCTCGAGCTGCTGAACCGCACGTTCCCGCAGGCGAGCGGCGCGAGCGCGCAGCTCATCGTCGTCGCACCCGAGGGCGAGACCGTCGAGGACCAGCCGCTCCGGGGAGAGATCGACGACCTGGTGACGACGCTCGGCGACATCGACGGTGTCACTTCGGCGACCTCGCCGTTCGACGAGATGGTCGACGGCCTCGTCTCCGACGACGCCCGCGCGGCGCTCATCCAGATGCAGTTCGACGGTCAGGCGACCGAGGTGTCCGACGCGACGATCGCCGCGGTCGAGAAGGCCGCGGCCGACTTCCACGACCAGCTGCCCGCCGGGGCGCAGTCGGCGCTCGGCGGCGACCTGTTCGCGGCGTCCATCCCCGCCCTCTCGATCGTCGAGGTGATCGGTGTGCTCGTCGCGCTCTTCGTCCTCATCGTGACGTTCCGCTCGTTCGCCGTCGCCTGGTTCCCGCTCGTCAGCGCGCTCATCGGCGTCGCCCTCGCGATCGCTCTCATCTTCGTGTCGACCGCGGTCACGACGATCTCGTCGACCACCCCCATGCTCGCCGTGATGCTGGGGCTCGCAGTGGGCATCGACTACGCGCTGTTCATCGTGTCGCGACACCAGGATCAGGTGCGCGCGGGCATGGACCCCGAGGAGTCCGCCGCCCGTGCCGTGGGCACCGCGGGCTCGGCGGTCGTGTTCGCCGGCGTGACGGTCATGATCGCCCTCGTGGGCCTCAGCATCGCCGGCATTCCGTTCCTGTCGACCATGGGCATCGCCGCCGCCGTCGCCGTCGCCGTCGCGGTCACCGTCGCCGTCAGCCTGACGCCCGCCCTGCTCGGTTTCGCGAAGGGGCGCGTCGTCGGCTGGGGCGGACGGATGCTGCAGCGCGGCGTCCCGACGCGACGCCGCAAGAAGGAGGCCGACGAGGCCGAGGCCGAGGCCGAGGCCGACACGACGGATGCCGCGCCCGCGGCCCCCGCCGTCATGCCGCCCAACCGCTGGGTGATGCTCGTGACGCGGCATCCGATCATTGCGACGGTCGCCGTCATCGTCGGACTCGGCGTGATGGCGATCCCGTCCGCGAGCCTGCACCTCGCCCTGCCCAACGCAGGCGTGCAGCCGCCGTCGAGCCAGGCGCGTCAGGCCTACGACCTGAACGCGGAGTACTTCGGCGCGGGGTCGAACGGCCCCCTCGTCATGACCGGGACGATCGTGACCTCCACCGATCCGCTCGGCCTCATGGAAGACCTCAAGAAGGAGGTCGAGGCGATCCCCGGCGTCGAGCGGGTCGCGCTCGCCACGCCGAACGAGACCGCCGACACGGGCCTCATCCAGATCGTGCCGACGACGGCTCCCGACGATCCCGCGACCGCCGACCTCGTGCGCGAACTGCGGTCTCACCACGACGAGTGGGAGAAGGAGTACGGCGTCGACCTCAAGGTGACCGGCTACACCGCCGTCGGCATCGACGTCTCCGATCGTCTGGGCGCGGCCCTGCTGCCCTTCGGGATCTTCGTCGTCGGCCTCTCCTTCATCCTCCTGATGATCGTCTTCCGGTCCATCTGGGTGCCGCTCAAGGCGACCCTGGGCTACCTGCTGTCGATCCTCGCCGCCTTCGGCGCGGTCGCCGCGGTGTTCGAGTGGGGCTGGCTCGCCGACCTCCTCCACGTCACGCGGACGGGCCCCGTCATCAGCTTCATGCCGATCATCCTCATGGGCGTGCTGTTCGGCCTCGCGATGGACTACGAGGTCTTCCTCGTCTCGCGCATGCGGGAGGACTTCGTCCACGCCGCGCGCGCCCGCGGGGGCCGCGCCGACCGCGCGACCGCCGTCGCCGCCGTCCGCTCCGGCTTCACCGCCTCGGCGCGCGTCGTCGTGGCCGCGGCCGTCATCATGTTCGCCGTCTTCGCGGCGTTCGTCCCCGAAGGCGACAGCTCGATCAAACCGATCGCGCTCGGGCTCGCCGTCGGCATCGCCGTCGACGCCTTCCTCGTGCGCATGACCCTCACCCCCGCCGTCATGGCCCTGCTGGGCGAGAAGGCGTGGTGGATGCCGCGCTGGCTCGAACGCCTGCTGCCCAAGGTCGACATCGAGGGCGAGGCGGTCGAGCACGAGCGCAGCCACGCCGACTGGCCCGAGCCGGACTACCGCGGCGCGCTGGCGGCCGACGACCTCGAGGTCCGCGCCGAGACCGCCGACACCGACCTCACGCTGTTCTCCGGCGCGAGCGTCCGGCTCGACGACGGCGGCACGCTCCTCGTGACCGCCGACGACCCGCACGTCTCGCGGGCGTTCCTGCTGACCGTCGCCGGGCGCATCGAGCCGGCGTCCGGGCTCCTCCGGGTCTCCGGGCACCTGCTGCCCGGGCGCGCGCCGTGGGTCCGCGCCCACGTCTCGGTCGCCGACCTCGCCGGCGCCGACGCCCCTCTCAGCGAGCTGCGCAGCGCCCTCGCCGGGCGCGCGCGCTTCGTCGTGATCGCCGGGCTCGACACCCTGACCGGGGCATCCCGCGATCAGGCCGCCGCGCTCCTCCGCGACGCCGCCAACGCGGTCGCCGCGAAGGCCGGTGCGCTGACGATCGTCGCCTCGGCGCGCGACCTCGACGCGGCGCGGGCCCTCCTCGGCGACGCCTACCGGCCGAGGCCCGAGCTCCTGCGCCTCACCGCCCCCACCCTCCGCACGACCGACGCCGACACCCAGGTGATCCCCTCATGACTCTCCCCCTCGAACGCGCACAGACCCGACGGCCCGTCTCGTGGCTCACGCTGCTCGGCGTGCTCCTGCTGCCGGCCGTGATCGGCGGCATCCTCGTCGCGGCGCTCTACAACCCGACCGAGCGGCTCGACGCGATGAACACCGCCATCGTCAACAACGACGAGCCGGTGGAGGTGAACGGGCAGACGACACCCCTCGGGCGCCTCCTGACGGCCGGACTCGTCGAAGGCTCCGACGACCTCGACAGCAACCTGACGTGGACGATCTCCAACGAGGACGACGCCACGGAGGGCCTCGAGGACGGCACGTACGACGCGATCGTCACCATCCCGGAGAACTTTTCGGCCGCCGCCACCTCGACCGCCCCCGGCGGCACGCCCGAGCGCGCGACGATCGAGCTGACGCCCTCCCCCGACGCGCGCATCGTCGACGACGCCATCACCAACCAGGTGACGAGCACCGCGGCATCCGTCCTCGGCGAACAGCTGACCACGACCTACCTCGAGAACGTGTTCCTCGGCTTCACCACCCTGAACGAGCAGCTCGGCAAGGCCGCCGACGGTGCGACCCAGCTCGCCGACGGCGCGACGAGCGCCGCCGACGGTGCCGCGCAGCTCGCCGACGGCGCGACGACCGCGGCCGACGGCGGCTACTCGCTCGCCGACGGCGTGCGGCAGCTGTCGTCCGGCGCGTCCGGCATCGCGTCGGGCGCGGGGGCGCTCTCCACCGGCGCGAGCGGCATCGCCGACGGCGCCCGCGGCCTCGCCGACGGGGCCGGTACCGCGGCGGACGGCATCGACCGGCTCGCGGACGGCGCCGACCAGCTCGCGGACGGCGCGGCGAAGACCTCGACGGGCCTCGACGAGTGGGCCGCCGGTGCGCGGCCGATCGCCTCCGGCACGCAGGAACTCGCCGACGGGCTCACGAAGGCGGCCGAGCAGACCGCGGCCATCCCCGCGGTCCCGAGCGGCATCGTCGACGGGATCAAGGCGCTCACCGCCGACGGCGCGCAGAACCGCGAGGCGGTCACGGCCGCCGTCGAGGCGATCTCGGCCGCCGCCGAGGCCTGCGATCCCGCGGTAGCGGGGGCCGAGTTGTGCGATTCGCTGACGGATGCCGCGGCCCAGGCGACGACGGCGCTCCCCGGCCTGCAGGCCACCGTCGGCGACGCGGAGCAGCTCGCGAAGGACATCGACACCCTCGCGAACTTCGGACCGACCCTGACGCAGGGGCTGCAGACCTCCGCCGCCGCGGCCCAGCAGCTCGCGACCGGGATGGGGCAGCTCGCCGACGGCGCCGATCAGCTCGCCGGCGGGGCGGGCCAACTGTCCACCGGAGCCGCCGGGCTCGCCGACGGGGCAGGGCAAGCCGCGACGGGTGTGCGCCAGCTCGCGGGCGGCGCCGACCAGCTGGCGGGCGGCGCAGACCAGCTCGCTTCGGGCGCGGGGCAGCTGTCGACCGGGGCTCAGGCCCTCGCCAGCGGCGCGGGGACCGCCGCCGACGGAACGGACCAGCTCGCCGACGGCGTCGGCGCGCTGGCGACCGGGGCCGGCGAGCTGTCGACCGGCGTCGGCAAGCTCGCCGACGGCACCGGTGACCTCGCCGGCGGCCTCGACCAGGCAGTCGACGGTGTGCCCTCGTACACCGATGCGCAGGCGAAGGACCTCGCCGCGGTCGTGGCCGAGCCCGTCGTCGCCGACGGCACCGGCACGTCGCTGTTCGGGGCCTCGGCCGTCCCGCTCCTCGCGACGCTCGCCCTCTGGTTCGGCGGCCTCGCGTCCTTCGTCGTGCTGCAGGCGATCCCGCGCACGGCGCTCTCGTCGCGGCGGTCGTCCGCGGCCCTGGCGCTCCGCGCGCTCGCTCCGGGCGCCGCGGTCGGCGCGCTGCAGGGCCTGCTCGTCGCGGGTGTCGTCCAGCTCGCCGCCGGGTACGAGCTCGGCGCGTGGGCGCTGTTCGCGGCGATGTGCGTGCTCGCCGGTGTCGCGTTCGCCGCGGTGAACCACGCGCTGGTCGCCCTCCTCGGCGGCATCGGGCGCTGGGTCTCGGTGCTCGTGGGTGTCCTTGCGGTTGCGACGGGCATCGTCTCCACCGTTCCGGGCACGCTCCTCGACGTGGCCGGGCTCCTGCCGACGGCCCCCGCCTACACGGCGATGCTGGCCGCATTGACGGATGCCGGGGGCGGCGCCCCCGCCGCGATCGCCCTCGTCGTCTGGACGGTGCTCGCGATCGCCGCGAGCGTGCTGGCCGTCACGCGGCACCGCTCCACGTCCGCCCGCGCGGTGCTCGCCCAGCCCGCCTGAGCGGCGCCGCCGGCCCGCGCGCCTGCCACTGCCACTGCCACTGCGACTGCGAGCCTCCTCGCTCACATCCGCCGAATCACCAACCGGCTGCCGAATCACCACCGGATTGCGGGCAGGCCGGTGGTGATTCGGCGCTCGAGTGGTGATTCGGCGCACAGGCCGGCTCGAGCGCGCGGAGCGCGGGCGCGGGGCGCGGGCGCGGGCGCGGGGCGCGGGACGACCGCGCGGGTCAGTGGGCGAGGCGGATGCCGGTGGTCATCGTCAGCTCGACGCCACCGGGGACCTCGGCCGAGGCCAGGGCGACCGTGATGGCCTCGACCTCGGCGAGCGAGGTCAGGTGCGTGCCGCCGCACGGCAGCTCGACGGCGCCTTCGGGCAGCTCGCAGCGCCACGTGCGCCGACCGGCGAGGGTGCGATCCTCGCGATGGACGCCGATGGCTCCGGGCGTCTCGGCCCAGCCGGCGAGCGTCGCGTTCGCGCGCTCCTCGACGGCGCGCAGGTCGTCGAGCGCAGCGGGGTCGAAGCCCTTCCGGCGCAGCGACTTGCCGATGCGGTAGACGTCGGTCGAGCCGTACGCCGTGATGCGGGACGTCTGGATCGCGAGCATGTCGAACGCGGGGTGACCCGCGGCATCCGTCGGAACCTCCTTCGTCCACGCATCCGCGAGGGCGGCGTCGAGGGCGAGGGATGCCAGGTGGCAGGCGGTGTGCCCGGCGGACAGCGCAGCGCGCAGCTCGGGATCGACGTACGCCTCTACGCTCTCGCCGACGGCGGGGGCAGGCGCGTCGACGACGTGGACGACGACGAACGTCCAGCCCTCGGCGCCCATGCGCACCGGGAGGTCCGAACCGATGACGAGGTCGCCCTCGCGGACTCCCCCGGTCAGGGCGGTGACGACGGGAAACTCGCCGGACGAGCTTCGCAGCACGCCGACGTCGGCGGGCTGATCGGGCCAGGCGGTGTCGACGGGGTGGAACGGAGTGCGATCGAGGACGATGCCCGTCCGCCCGTCGGCGAGTAGCACCGCGTGCACGACGGTCGCCGTTCCGGTGACGTCCCCGTCGGGGTAGGTCACGACGGTGGCGGGGATCTGCGTCACGAGGCTCAGCTGGACAGGCCGCTGTAGGAGTGCAGGCCCTTGAAGAACTGGTTCACGATCGTGAAGTTGAACAGCACCGACGTGAAGCCCACGATCGACAGCCACGCCGACCGGGTGCCGCGCCAGCCGCGCGTCGCGCGGGCGTGGATGTACCCGGCGTAGACGACCCAGATCACGAAGGTCCAGACCTCCTTCGTGTCGAAGCCCCAGTAGCGGCCCCACGCGTCATTGGCCCAGATGGCGCCGGCGATGAGGGTGAAGGTCCAGAGCACGAACCCGATGATCGCGAAGCGGTAGGCGAGGGATTCGAGGACGTCGGCGCTCGGCAGGGTGCGCAGGAACGGCAGGCGGGTGCGGGGCGCGGCATCCGACCCCACCGCGGCCAGCGCGAGGCGCTCGCGGCGCGACTGCAGCAACTGCACGACCGAGAGCGCGAACGCGATCGCGAAGAACGCCGACGCCAGCGACGCGACGAAGACGTGGATGACGAGCCAGACGCTCTTGAGCGGGTCGGACAGCGGCACGACCTCGACGTAGTACGCGAGGGCGGCGCCGCCGAGGAGGACGACGATGAGGCCGTTGATGAACGCGCCGAGGAAGCGCAGGTCGTACCTGACGAGCACCGTGAGGAAGACGGCGACGACGAGGAGCGTGCCGGTAAGGGCGAACTCGTAGTTGTTCGACCACGGCACCCGGCCCGCCGCGATGCCGCGCGTCACGTCGGCGCCGAGGTGGAACAGCCACGCGATCGTGGTGAGCACGACACCCAGTCGCGCGAACAGG
This sequence comes from Microbacterium sp. ARD31, assembly GCF_031844425.1. Classification (NCBI taxonomy): domain Bacteria; kingdom Bacillati; phylum Actinomycetota; class Actinomycetes; order Micrococcales; family Microbacteriaceae; genus Microbacterium; species Microbacterium sp. ARD31. The sequence goes on along the minus strand of NZ_JAUZVE010000003.1, from coordinate 362,598 downwards.
TAGCGTCCGCGCTGCGACGGCGCGGCCTCGAGCGCGATCTTCGCGGCGGCCTCCTCCGCGCGGATCTCGTCGATCGTCTGCCCGCCGCCGGCGGCGACGAGCGTGCGCGCCTGCGTCTTGGCCTTGGCGTCCTGGGCGGCGATCGCGAGCTCGGACCGGCGCGCGAGGTCGACGGTGAAGGCGAGGAAGCCGAGCGTGTAGATCGCGATCGCGGTCCACAACAGCAGGACGGAGATGTCATCGAACGACATGGGGTCCTCCAGAGGAGATGGGTGGTTTCAGTCTACGTTCGCCGGGCTGACCGGGGCGGATGCCGGTTGCTCACCCAACGCGGTGCCGTGGCGGCGGGCGAGGTCGGCGACCGCGACGGCGATGGCCGGGTCCTCGCCGCGGGCCAAGCCCGCGTACTCGATGCGCACCTCGTCGTCGCCGACCGGGGTCGCCTTCACCCACATCCGGCGGCGCGGCACGAACAGCGCCGTGAACAGCCCGAGCATGGCGAGGATCGCGAACACGAGCACCCACGTGGCGCTCGAGTCGTTGTTGATCGACAGCGAGACGTACCGCTTGACCGACTCGGGTGCGCCGGCGCTGCGCTCATCCTCGAAGGTCACCGTGCCGCGGCCGCCGGGCAGGTCGATCGTCTGCCCGGGTGAGAGCTCGAGCGAGGGGGCGTCGGCGTTGCGGCCCGCGATCTCGGTCATGCCGTTGGTGTCGAGCGCGTACACCGAGCGCGGCGTGCCGTCGTCGATGCCGAGGTCACCCTCGTACACGAAGAAGGTCAGCCGCGGGTCGAGGAGGTCGCCGTACGCCGACGTCAGCGCACCGGTGTCGAGCTCGGCGACCGTCGGGTAGAAGAAGCCGACCATGCCGAGCTGCTCGCCGCCCGTGTCGGGGATCTTCACGACGCCCTGCGAGGTCATCGTCGCGCTCTGCGGCAGGAACGGGACCGACTCGCTGAACACGACGTCGCCGGTGCCGTTGCGCACCGTGATCGTCGGCGCGTAGCCGTTGCCCATGAGGTAGACCCGGTCGCCAGCCATCGTGATCGGGTGGTTCACCTCGATCACCTGGTCTTCGGGGTCCTGACCCGGGAAGCGGGTCGTGACGTGGGCGGCGAAGTCGCCCGCCTGCCCCGAGCCGGGCGCGTAGGTCACGTCGAACCGATCGAGGGTGATCGAGTACGGCGTCAGCGCCTCGGTGTCGACGAACCGGCCGGGGTTGAACGACGTGTAGCCGAGGCCGAGCGAGTTGACAAAGCCGTCGCCCTCGGTGATCACGGTCTGCCCCGTGTAGGTGAAGCCGCCGCCGATGCCGACGGACAGGAGCACGCCGACGAGGGCGCCGTGGAAGATCAGGTTGCCCGTCTCGCGCAGGTAGCCGCGCTCGGCCGAGACCGAGGCGACGCCGTTCCGGTCGTAGCGCTCGACGCGGTAGCGGGCCGAGCGCAGCTGCGCCTCGGCGAGGTCGACGGCGTGCGCGGCGTGCCCCGCGGCATCCTTTCCCTCGGGCACCGCGACCGTCGTCTCGCTGTGGTCGGCGAGCCGCGAGAGCCGCACGGGGGTCCGCGGCGGGCGGGCCCGCAGCGCCTTCCAGTGGTGCTTCGTGCGCGGGAGGACGCATCCGATCAGCGAGATGAACAGCAGGATGTAGATCGCCGAGAACCACACCGAAATGTACACGTCGAACAGCTGCAGCGCGTCGAACGTCGGGTACAGATCGGGGTTCGTGGCGCGCCACTGCGTGACGCCGTTCGGGTCGGCGCTGCGCTGGGGCACGAGCGATCCGGGGATTGCGGCGATCGCGAGCAGCAGCAGGAGGACGAGGGCCGTCCGCATGCTCGTCAGTTGACGCCAGCCCCACCGGAGCCACCCGACGAAACCCAGCGCGGGCTGGGTGATGCCGTCGGACTCCTCGCGCCCGCGCACGGCGGGGTCGAGGCGGTCCTCGGTGCGGTCGAGGTGGTCGCCCGGTCGGAGCGGGCCGTCGACGACGTCGGCGCGCGGGTCAGAGGAACGTCGGGACACCGGCCACCACCCCCTGGAACGAGGCCATCAGGGTCGTCCAGATCCCCGTCACCATGAGGAGGCCGAGGAGGACGAGCATCGCACCGCCGATGATGTTGACGACGCGGATGTGGCGGCGGATGAACGCGACCGACCGCGTCGCCCACGACGCACCGAGGGCGAGCAGGACGAAGGGGATGCCGAGGCCCAGCGAGTACGCGACGGCGAGCAGACCCGCGCGCGTCGGATCGGCCTGGCTGTAGGCCATGCTCAGGATCGTCGCGAGGGTCGGGCCGATGCACGGCGCCCAGCCGACGCCCATCGCCACCCCGAGCAGCGGCGCCCCGACGAGTCCGAGGTTCTGCGTGAGCGGCGGACGGTAGGTGCGCTGCGCGAGTCCGAACACTCCCACGAAGATCAGGCCCATGACGATCACCACGGCGCCGAGCACCCGCGTGATGACCTCTTCGTACTGCAGGAAGAGGCGCCCGAGGCTTCCCGCGAACACCCCCATCGACAGGAACACGACGGTGAACCCGGCGATGAACAGCAGCACGCCGACGACGAGTCGGCCGCGTCCGACGGCGGGACGGGCGGGTGCCGCGGTCGCCGTGGCGACGCCGGTGCCGGATGCCGCGGCCCGGGCCACCGGCATCCGTCGTCCCTCCTTCGGGGTCATCGCGCCGCCGAGGAAGCCGAGATAGCCGGGGACGAGCGGGAGGACGCAGGGCGAGAGGAACGAGACCAGACCGGCGAGCGCGGCGATCGGGATCGCGATCCAGAGCGCCCCGTCCGCGACGACCGCGCCGGGGTTCACTGCTCCTCCGCCAGGGTGTCCTCGACGAGGTCGCGGAGGGTCGTGGCATCCGGCAGCTGGCCGAACAGGCGCGCGGCCACGCGCCCCTCGCGGTCGACGACGAGGGTCGTCGGGGCCGCCTGCAGCGAGGTCCAGTCGGCGAACGCGAGCTTCAGGTCGACGTCGCCGCGGGCGAGGATCGACGGGTAGGTGATGCCGTAGGTCTCGTCGAACGACGTGGCCTGCTCGGGGCCGTCGTAGATGTTGACGCCGAGGAACTGGGCGCCGTCGGCCTTCGTGTCCTGGAACGTCTCCTCGAGGACGGGCGCCTCGGCGCGGCAGGGGCCGCAGGCGGCGTACCAGAAGTTCAGCACGACGACGTCGCCCGCGAAGTCGTCGCTCGAGATCGTCGACCCGTCGACGGCGGTCCCCGAGAACGAGAGCGCCTCGCCGCGCTTGTCGGCGGGGATCGTCTCGACCCGCCCGTCGCTGGAGATGAAACCCTGTGTGTTGCCTTCGCGGTAGAGGTTCGCGAGGTCATCGTTCTGCCCCGAGCAGGCGGCGAGGCCCGCGGTGAGCGCGATCGCCGCGACGGCGGCGAGGATGCGGCGCCTCATACGGCCCCCACGTCCACGGCGCCCGTGGTCGGGGCGGGCTCGACGTAGTCGACCTCGCGCCACACGTCGCCCGCGAGCTCGAAGCTCGTGATGCTCGACAGGTCGCACCGGCGTCGGCGCGGGTCGTGCCGCAGCGGCAGGCCCGCGACCGAGAGGTGCGTGATCCAGATCGGCAGCTGGTGCGAGACGATGACGGCGTCGCCCGACGGGGTCCGGTTCCACGCGTCGCGCATCGCGGCCTGCATGCGCTCGACCACGTCGAGGTAGGCCTCGCCCCAGCTGGGGAGGGCGGGGGTGCGCAGGTGCCACCAGTTGAGCGGGTTGCGCAGGGCACGCTGCATCCGCTCGCCCTCGAAGACGTTCGTCGGCTCGAGGACGCGGGCGTCGATGACGGGCGTGAGGCCGAACAGCTCCGCGATCGGCGCCGCGGACTCGCGTGCCCGTTCGAGGGGCGAGGACACGAGCGACTTCACCGGTCGCCCCTGCGCCTTCAGGTGCTCGGCCGCGAAGCGTGCCATGTCGCGGCCGTCGTCGCTCAGATGGAAACCCGGGAGGCGTCCGTACAGCACGCGCTCGGGGTTATGGACCTCCCCGTGGCGCACGAGATGGAGGCGGGCGGCGGGCACCCCTCCAGTCTACGTGCGGCCCTCCTATGCAGGGCCTGAGCGCCGGTCGCGCACGGCGGCGCGGATGCGGACGAACAGGAACCACGCCACCAGCAGGACGACGACGACGATGACGATGTTCTGGAACACCCCCGCGTACTGCTCGACGATGTGCCAGTTCTCGCCGAGGAAGAAGCCTGCGAGCACGAAGATCGAGTTCCAGATGAGGCTGCCCGCCGCGGTGAGGAGGCCGAACTTCCACCAGCGCATCTTCGAGACGCCCGCCGGGATCGAGATGAGGCTGCGGAAGAGGGGCACCATCCGGCCGAAGAACACGGCCGCGGACCCGTGACGGTCGAACCAGGCGACCGTCTTCGTGACGTCCTCGCCCTTCATGAGCGGCATCTTCTCGGCGACGCGCGTGAGGCGCTCGGCGCCGAGCACGCGGCCGAGCCCATACAGGAGGTAGGCGCCGGCGACCGATCCGAACGTGGTCCAGCCGATCGCCTCGGCGAGGGTGAACGAGCCGCGCGACGCGGCGAGACCGGCGACCGGCAGCACCGCTTCGCTCGGGATCGGCGGGAACAGGCTCTCGAGACCGACCGCGATCGCCGCGCCGATCGGACCGATCGTCTCCATCAGCGTCACGAGCCAGTCGGCCAGCGCGGAGAGCCAGGAGCCGCCGCCGGAGCCGGAGGCGGACGCGGCGTGGAACATGTCGGTCATCGGGTGCTCTCTCGCGCTCGGTGATCGGATGCCCGGCCGGGCCCCCTGTGGTGCTCCAGCTTAAGCGGGCGGGCATGGGCGCCGGCTGGGTGCCGCGTAGACTCGTCCCTCGTGAGTGAACGCACCCTCGTCCAGCAGCTGCAGTCCCGTGAAGACGGTCCCGTCTCGGTCTCCGGATGGGTCGAGACCGTCCGTGATCAGAAGAAGGTGCAGTTCGTCATCCTCCGCGACGAAACCGGCGCGGTGCAGCTCGTGAACCCCGCGACCCGTCCGGCCGAGGACGGCACGGAGCAGGATGCCGCGGCCCTGGCGCTCACCGACCTGATCTCGAACCTGTCGACCGGCACCTTCCTGACCGCGACGGGCGAGCTCAAGCACGACGAGCGGGTCAAGCTCGGCGGTGTCGAGATCAAGATCAGCGGACTCGAGATCGCGGCCGCCGCCCTCCCCGAGACGCCGATCGCGGCCGACTCGGGTCTCGACAAGCGCATGGACTGGCGCTTCATCGACCTGCGCCAGCGCCGCAACAACCTGGTGTTCCGGGTGCAGACGACCCTCGAGCACGCGATGCGCTCGTACTGGATCGAGCGCGACTACATCGAGGTCCACTCCCCCAAGCTCATGGCGTCGCCCTCGGAGTCCAACGCCGAGCTGTTCGAGGTTCCCTACTTCGAGGAGAAGACGGCCTACCTCGCGCAGAGCCCGCAGTTCTTCAAGCAGATGGCCCAGGTCGCCGGCTTCGGCAAGATCTTCGAGATCGCCCCCGCGTTCCGCGCCGACCCCTCCTTCACCTCGCGCCACGCGACCGAGTTCACCTCGATCGACGCCGAGATCAGCTGGATCGACTCGCACGAGGACGTCGCGCGCATGCAGGAGGAGCTCCTGCAGACCGCGATCCGCGCCGTCGCCGAGAAGCATGGCGACGAGATCAAGGCCCTTTTCGACATCGACGTGGTCGTCCCCGAGCTGCCGTTCCCCCGCATCCCGCTCGCCGAGGCGCGCGAGATCGTCGCGGCCCGCGGCTACGACATCCCCCGCACCGACGGCGACCTCGACCCCGAGGGCGAGCGTCAGATCGCCGCGCACGTGCAGGAGACCTACGGTCACCAGTTCGTGTTCATCACCGACTACCACCCCGAGATCCGCGCGTTCTACCACATGCGCGACGACGAGACCGGGCTGACGAAGTCGTACGACCTGCTCTTCAACGGCGTCGAGATCACGACCGGCGCGCAGCGCGAGCACCGCGTCGACGTCCTCATCGAGCAGGCGAAGGAGAAGGGTCTCGACCCCGAGCACCTCGACTTCTACCTCGACTTCTTCCGCTTCGGCGCCCCGCCCCACGGCGGCTTCGGCATGGGCCTGGCCCGTGTCCTCATGCTGCTGCTCGGGCAGGACTCGATCCGCGAGGTCACCTACCTCTTCCGCGGACCCACCCGTCTGGCGCCGTAAGGCGAGACCCGCACGTTCGGCAAGCGCTCGGCTTCGGCCGGGCGCTCGTCGTATCGTGGCTGATTCCCCGATGGAAGGATCAGCTGCATGTGGGATGGATGGATGGACTTCGCGATCGCGACCCTCGTCGGGATCGCGGTCGGGATCGTCGTCGCCGTCGTCGCGACGATCGTGCTGGCGATCGTCGCGCGCCGTCGCCGGTGGGCGGGGGTCCTGAGCCGGCAGTCCCGGGCACCGTTCCGGATGCTGCTGCTCGTCGTCGCCCTCTGGGCCGCCGTGCGTGCGGCGTTCCCCGATGACACGTGGCGCGGCATCCTGGATCAGCTCCTCACGATCCTCATCATCGCGGCGAGCGCGTGGCTGCTGGCCTCGCTCGTCGTGGTCGCCACCGACGTCGCGCTCGGCCGCTACCGCATCGATGTGCCCGACAACCGGGTGGCCCGCCGCATCCGCACCCAGACCCTCGTCGTGCGACGCCTCGCCATCGCAATCATCGTCATCATGGGCATCGGGGCGGTCCTTCTGACCTTCGACGCGGTCCGGGCGATCGGGGCGAGTGTGCTCGCGTCGGCAGGGATCGCGTCGATCGTCGCGGGCCTCGCCGCACAGTCCGTCCTCGCGAACGTCTTCGCGGGGCTGCAGATCGTCTTCAGCGATGCGCTGCGTGTCGACGACGTCGTCGTCGCCGACGGCGAGTGGGGGCGCGTGGGCGAGATCACCCTCAGCTACGTCGTGCTCGATCTGTGGGACGACCGCCGCCTCGTCCTGCCGTGCACCTACTTCACGACGACCCCGTTCGAGAACTGGACCCGGAGGGGCTCGGAGCTCCTCGGCGCCGTCGAGATGGACCTCGACTGGAACGTCTCCCCCGACCGGATGCGGGAGCACCTGCAGGAGGTCGTGGCGGCGACCGAGCTCTGGGACGGGCGCACGGCCGTGCTGCAGGTGACCGACGCGGTCGCCGGCTACGTGCGCGTCCGCATCCTCGTGACGGCGAAAGACGCTCCGACGCTCTTCGACCTGCGCTGCCTGGTCCGCGAGGCGATGGTCACCTGGGTGCAGCGCACCCTGCCCGACGCCGTGCCCGTGCAGCGGGTGCGGATGACGGATGCCGCCGGTGCGGCACCGGCCGACGACCCCGCGGCACGCCCCCACGACGGCCTCTTCACCGGCAGCGTCGAGGCCGAGCGCCGCGCGTCGACCTTCACGAACGCGATCCAGATCGTCCGCGAGTCCGACGCGGAGCGCTGAGCGGGCATCCGTTGCCCGGGCGTCACCGTTCGTTCATCCGCCGTGGGCCCGCCATCCATCCGGCGGTCGTAGCTTCCCCTCGTCCCCCCGTGCGCCGCGCTCATCAGCGCGCGCAGGACCACCCGAGAGGAATCGCATGTCCCGTCCCTTCCCGAGCCGCGCGTCCGTCGCCGTCGGCCTCACCACCATCGCCGCGCTGTCGCTGGCGGCCTGCGCCGGCAGCCCCGACGCGGAGAACGCCGCCGGCGAGACGTCGGTGGCCGCCACCGCGACGAGCGTCGCCGACTTCGGCTCGTTCGCCGACCTGGAGGCCGCGGCGAAGGCCGAGGGCAACCTGAACGTCATCGCGCTCCCCCGCGACTGGGCGAACTACGGCGAGATCCTCGACCTCTTCGCCGAGCGCTACCCCGAGATCACGATCAACGAGCAGTCGCCCGACATCTCGAGTGCCGAGGAGATCACCGCCGCCGAGACGAACGAGGGCCTCGACACCGCCCCCGACGTCTTCGACCTCGGCCTCACGGTCGCCCTGCAGAACACCGACCGCTTCGCCCCCTACAAGGTGCAGACGTGGGAGGAGATCCCCGACGCGCTCAAGGAGCCGACGGGTCTGTTCGTGGGCGACTACGGCGGGTACATGTCGGTCGGCTACGACTCGGCGACCTTCGACGCGCCCGCCGACCTCGACGACCTGCTCGGCGACGGGTTCCGCGGCTCGGTCGCCATCAACGGCGACCCCACGCAGGCGGGCGCGGCCTTCGCCGCCGTGGGCCTGGCCACCCTGCAGTCGGGCGGGACGCTCGACGACTTCCAGCCCGGCATCGACTTCTTCAGCGAGCTGAACAAGGCCGGCAACATGCTCAAGCTCGACGTCACGAGCGCCACGGTCGCGAGCGGCGAGACCCCCGTCGTCTTCGACTGGGACTACCTCAACGCCGCGCACAAGGCCGACGTCCCCACCTGGGAGACGGTGGTCTTCGACGGTGTGGGCTACGCCGGGTACTACAACCAGGCCATCAACGTCGACGCCCCGAACCCGGCCGCCGCTCGGCTCTGGCAGGAGTTCCTCTACAGCGACGAGGTGCAGAACCTGTGGCTGAAGGGCGGGGCGCGCCCCGTCCGCATGGAGGCGATGACGGATGCCGGCACGATCGACGCCGAGCTGGCCGCCGCGCTCCCCGAAGCCCCGGCCGAAACCGTCGTGCCGACCGAGGCGCAGTCGACCGACGCGGGCGAGCTGCTGGGCGCGAACTGGGCCGCCGCGGTCCAGTGACCACCACGGCACCGGCGGGGATCCCGGCGACGGGCGTCCCGCACGGCGCACCCGAGGGGTCGGAGCAGCACGCTCCGGCCCCTCGCGGGCGGCGCCGCATCGACTGGTCGTGGCTCGGCCTCGTGCCGTTCGCCGTCTACCTGGCGGCCTTCCTCGTCCTGCCCACCGTCCTCGCCCTCGCGACCGGGTTCGTCGACGGGTCGGGAGCCCTCACGGGGGACAACCTCGCGGCGCTCGTCGATCCGGTCGTCCTCGCCACCTTCGCGAACTCGACCTGGGTGTCCCTCCTGACCGCCCTGATCGGCGCGGTGGTCGGCGCCCTCGTCTGCCTCGCGATGCTGGGGCTCCCCGAGACCGGGATCGTGCGGACGACGGTGGATGCGGCATCCGGGGTCCTCGCGCAGTTCGGCGGCGTGATGCTCGCCTTCGTCCTCATCGCGACCATCGGGACGCAGGGCGTCGTGACCCGCCTGCTCAGCGACCTCTTCGGGCTGCAGATCTTCGCCGGTGGGGCCTGGATCTACGCGCTGCCGGGGCTCATCCCGGCCTACATCATCTTCCAGGTGCCCCTCATGGTCATCACCTTCATGCCGGCGCTGTCGGCGCTCAAACCCCAGTGGCTCGAGGCGCACCTCACCCTCGGCGGCACCCGGCGCGGGTTCTGGCCGCAGATCGGGATGCCGGTCCTCGCCCCGTCCTTCCTCGCCAGCTTCCTGCTGCTGTTCGCGAACGCGTTCTCGTCGTACGCGACGGCGGCCGCCCTCGCCAGCCAGGGGTCGCAGATCGTCCCGCTGCAGATCCGCACCGCCCTCACGAGCGAGACCGTGCTCGGACGCGAGAACCTCGCCGGTGCGCTCGCCCTGGGGATGATCGTCGTGGTCGCCGTCGTCATGGTCGCGTACACCCTCATCCAGCGCCGCGCCGCCCGGTGGCAGTCGTGAGCCGCGCGACCCTCGCCCCGTCGGCGGCGACGCGCTGGGCGATCGGGCTCCTCGTCGGGGCGGTCTTCGCCGTCCCGTTCGTCGCGACGGCCCTGTTCACCCTGACCGCCGCCGACGGCTCGCTCACCCTCGACCGCTGGGCGGCCCTGTTCGACCCGGCGCTCTCGGCGAAGTACCGGCCGGTGTGGACGGGCCTCGTCAACTCGCTCATCCTCGCAGCGGTGACGGTGGCGATCGTCCTGCTGGTGTTCGCGCCGACGATGGTGCTGGTGAACCTGCGGTTCCCGCGCCTGCGCCGCGCCTTCGAGTTCCTCGCCCTGCTTCCCATCACGATCCCCGCGATCGTCCTCGTGGTGGGTCTGGCCCCCATCTACCTGCAGATCGGCCGCACCTTCGGGACGGGCGCGTGGACCCTCGCCTTCGCGTACGGCGTGCTCGTCCTGCCGTTCGCGTACCGCTCGATCCAGGCCGCGATCGACGCCGTCGACCTCGCGACGCTGACCGAGGCCGCCCGCACCCTCGGCGCGGGGTGGGGCACCGTGCTGGTGCGCGTGGTCGCGCCGAACCTGCGGCAGGGGCTGCTCGCGGCATCCCTCATCTCCGTCGCGGTCGTCCTCGGCGAGTTCACCATCGCCTCGCTGCTGAATCGGCAGGTGCTGCAGACCGGGCTCGTCGTCATCAACAAGCAGGATGCCTGGGCCTCTGCGATCTTCACGCTGCTGGCCCTCGCGTTCGCCTTCGTCCTGCTCCTCGTCATCGGCCGCGCGGGACGCGTCGGCACCGGAAGGAAGACCCCGTGACCCTCGAATCCACCCCCACCGCCCGGATCCTCCCCCGCACCGCCGACAACACCCTGCTCGCCGGCGCGAGCGAGGGGACGCGGGTCGAGCTGCGCGGCATCGTGAAGGACTACGGCCCGACCCGCGTGCTGCACGGCGTCGACCTGGACGTCGCTCCCGGCGAGTTCGTGTCGCTGCTGGGGCCGTCCGGATGCGGCAAGACCACCGCCCTGCGTGTCATCGCCGGCCTGGAGGACGCGACCGGCGGGATCGTCGCGTTCGGCGGAACGGACGTCTCACGGACGCCGACGAACAAGCGCGACATCGGGATGGTGTTCCAGGCGTACTCGCTCTTCCCGCACCTGCGCGTCGTCGACAACGTCGCCTTCGGGCTGCGTCGGCGGCGCGTCGACACCGCCACCGCGCGCCGCCGATCGGGCAAGGCGCTCGAGCTCGTCGGCCTCGACCACCTCGCCGACCGCTTCCCGCACCAGCTCTCCGGCGGACAGCAGCAGCGCGTCGCCCTCGCTCGCGCCCTGGTGACCGAGCCGCGGGTGCTCCTCCTCGACGAGCCGCTCTCGGCGCTCGACGCGAAGGTGCGGGTCCAGCTCCGCGACGAGATCCGCCGCATCCAGCTGCGCCTCGGGATCACGACCGTATTCGTCACGCACGACCAGGAGGAAGCGCTCGCGGTCTCGGACCGCATCGCCGTCATGGCAGCGGGGCGCATCGCGCAGATCGGCACCCCCGAGGACCTGTACCTCCGACCCGCCACCCCCGAGGTCGCCGGATTCGTCGGGCTCTCCAGCGCCGTCCCGGGGACCGCCGCGGCCCGAGCGGTCGAGGTGTGGGGCACGTCCGTCCCGATCCTCGGTGACGCTCCCGACGGCCCCGTCGAGGCGCTCATCCGTCCCGAGAACGTGCGCCTGGTGGGCGCGGGCGAGGGCATCGGCGCTGTCGTCGAGGAGAGCACGTTCCTCGGCAGCATCCGCCGCACCCTGGTCCGCACCGACGACGGCGCTCTGGTGCGGCTGCAGCATCCCGCCGACGACCGACTCGAGTACGGCGAACGGGTCCGCATCGCCGTGGCGCCGGTCCCGGTGCCCGCCCGGCCCCGCGGCTGAGGCTCTCAGACCTCGAAGTCGACGGCCATGCGTCCGCCGGCGACGCTGCGGATGTACGCGGCGACCTCCTGATGCGCGGGATGCGTCTGGTACGCCTCGAGCGCGTCGAGGTCGTCGACGTCCATCACGAGCGAGACGTCGGCGTTGGCCTCGGGGACGGCGACGTTGGTCCCCACGCTGAGGGAGCGGATGACGGGCACGGCGGTCTCGAGACCCCGCAGCAGGCGCACCACCTCGGCGGCGTGCTCGGCACGGGTGTCCGCGTCGGCGGCCGCCATCTTCCAGATCACGACGTGGCGGATCATGCGGAGGCCTTCTCGACGAGCGCGGCGCGCAGCCGGTCGGCGGACACGCGCCAGTGGGCGTGCAGGTCGCCGTCGATGAGGACCACGGGGATCTTCTCCCACCATGTCGCGTAGAGGGCCGGGTCCTCGGTGATCGACAACTCCTCGACGTCGATCCGCCCCTCGGGGAGCTCGGCGACGACGGCGTCGACGATCTCGCGGGCGACGTCGCAGAGGTGGCAGTCGGGTTTGGAGATGAGGGTGAGTGCGGTCACGGCATCCATTCTCCCCCGCTCATCCACGCCGCGGACGCAACACGAAGCGCCCCGACGTCCGGCGGACCGGACGGGGGCGCTTGTGTGCGATGCCGCTTACTTCTTGTTGCGGCGCTGGTGGCGAGTCTTGCGAAGCAGCTTGCGGTGCTTCTTCTTCGCCATGCGCTTGCGGCGCTTCTTGATGACTGAACCCACGGTAAACCTCACTAAGTCGGGGTCTGGACGCGCGGTGTCGGCGTCCGGGAACGGCAAGACGGAAAAATGCCTCGGATCAGTCTAGCCGACGTCGGCGATGGGACGTTGCAGAGCGGCTGTGACCGCTGTTTCGGGCACTCGGTAGCTGCGACCGAAGCGCACGGCGGGGAGTTCCCCCGAGTGGACGAGGCGATAGACGGTCATCTTCGAGACGCGCATGAGGTCGGCGACCTCCGCGACCGTGAGAAAGCGCACATCCGAGATGTCCGACATCGTGTCCCCTTTGTGGTTATCAGCCCCCGTGAATCCCTCCACATTAGGGGGTGGGTGAGACGCGTGTAAACCTGTGTGACTCGTGGGGCGGAAGGCGGGTCAGCGGCCCGGCAGTTTGTTGAACACGCTCGTCACGGCATGCTTCGCCGAGGCGGCCGCGCGACCCACGACCTCGGCGGCATGCGCTGCGCCGTCCGGCAGGGCGTGCGCCGCCGGCGCGTCGTCCTCGTCGACCGCGAAGAACGGGAACAGCCAGTCATCCACGGCGTCCAGGGGCGCGGGCGACAGGCTGTAGTAGCGGTGCTGGCCCTCTTCGCGCACGGAGACGAGGGATGCCTCCCGCAGTACCTTCAGGTGCTTCGAGACCGTCGGCTGGCTGACCCCGAGGGCGGAGACGATCTGCGAGACGCTCGTCCCCTTCTCCCCCGACGCCCCTCGTTCACGGAGCAGCTGGAGGATGTCCCGACGGGTCCCGTCGGCGATCACGTCGAAGATGTCCGCCATGGCATTAGGTTAGCCCGCCCGCGTGCAGGAGTACCATGACAACGATCCGAACGAGGAAGGGGCGCGAATGACGGGCCTTGCCGTCGATGAGCGCGCCCCCCGGCGCGGACCGTCGTGGCATCGCCGCGCGTTCTCCGCGATGCGCGATCTCGCGACCGCGTCGCCCTCGCGCTTCGCCGTGCTCATCTTCTCGGCCCTCATCCTCCTCTTCACGGCGATCTTCTCGCTGCCGGTGATGGCCTCGGACGGGCAGGTGACGCCCCTCCCCGACGCCCTGTTCACGGCGGTCTCCACGATCTGCGTCACGGGCCTCGCGACCGTCGACATGGCCACGCACTGGTCGCCCCTCGGTCAGGTGGTGGTCTTCATCGGCGTCAACGTCGGCGCCCTCGGCGTCCTGACCCTCGCCTCGATCCTCGGCCTCGTGATCTCCAAGCGTCTGGGGCTCCGCGCCAAGCTGCTCGCCGCCGGCGACAGCAACCCGATGCGCGCCCACGGCGGACCGGTCAACGAGGGCCAGGCCGTCCGGCTCGGCGAGGTGGGTCAGCTGCTGGCGACCGTCGCCCTGTCGACCCTCGTCATCGAGGCCGCCCTCGCCGTCCTGCTGTACCCCATGCTGCTCGCCAGCGGCATCGACCCCCTGACCGCACTGTGGGAGGCCCCGTACTACGCGGCCATGGCGTTCACGAACACGGGCTTCGCGCCCAACTCCGAGGGCCTGGCGCCGTTCGCGCAGAACTACCTGCTGCTCAGCGTCCTCATGGCGGGCGTCTTCCTCGGCTCGATCGGCTTCCCGGTCATCTACGCCCTCTGGAAGCATCACTGGCACGTCCGTCGATGGTCGATCCACGTCAAGCTGACGCTCATCACGACGGTCGTCCTGTTCTTTGCGGGCGCGATCGCGTTCGTGATCCTGGAGTACGGCAACCCCCAGACCTTCGGGACGATGGATGCCTGGGACACGACGTTCCAGGCCCTGTTCCTGTCCGCGATGACCCGTTCCGGCGGCTTCTCGATCATCGACATCGGCGAGCTGCACGAATCCTCGATCGTCGTCGGGTCGATGCTCATGTTCGTCGGCGGCGGATCCGCCTCGACGGCGGGCGGCATCAAGGTCACGACCCTCGCCGTCCTCGCCCTCGCGGTGTGGTCCGAGGCGAAGGGCCGGCCGAGCGTCTCGGCGTTCGGGCGCCGCATCCCGAGCGACGTCCAGCGCGTCGCCCTCTCGGTCGTCGCGTGGGGCGCGACGACCGTGGCGCTGTCGACCATCACGATCGCGCACCTGACGAAGGCGCCCCTCGACGAGGTCCTCTTCGACGTCGTGTCGGGCTTCGCCACCGTGGGGCTGTCGACCGGGCTGACGCAGGAGCTCCCCGACCCCGCCGTCTTCGTCATGGCGCTGACGATGTTCATGGGCCGCGTTGGTACAGTGACACTCGCCGCGGCGGTGGCCGCGACCAGCCGAACGCAGCACTACGCGCTGCCCGTGGAAAGGCCCATCGTTGGTTGAGCAGTTGCGCAGCGATTCGCCCGTCCTCGTCATCGGACTCGGTCGCTTCGGCGCCGCGTGCGCGGGCGAACTCGACCGCCTCGACCGCGACGTCCTCGCGATCGACGACAACCTCGACCTCGTGCAGAAATGGTCCGAGCGCGTCACGCACGCCGTCCAGGCCGATGCGCGCAACATCGAGGCGCTGAAGCAGATCGGTGCGCAGGACTTCCAGGTCGCCGTCGTGGCCGTGGGGTCCTTGATCGAGGCATCCGTCCTCATCACGGCCAACCTGGTCGACCTGAAGGTTCCGCAGATCTGGGCGAAGGCGGTCTCGCAGTCGCACGGCAAGATCCTCGCCCGCGTCGGCGCCAACCACGTCATCTACCCCGAGCGCGAAGCCGGCGAGCGCGTCGCACACCTCGTCAGCGGGCGCATGCTCGACTTCATCCGTTTCGACGACGACTTCGTCCTCGCCAAGATGTACCCGCCGCGGTTCATTCGGGGCGTCGGCCTCAACGAGTCGGGCGTCCGCTCGAAGTACAACGTGACGGTCGTCGGCGTGAAGAGCCCCGGCAAGCCGTTCCGCTACGCCGAAGCGACGACCGTCGTGACCAACCACGACCTCATCATCGTGTCGGGGACGAACTCCGACATCGAACGCTTCGCCTCGCTCGACCGCTGAGCCCGCTCAGGCGACACCAGGACACATCGATGGCATCATCCGATGACGCCGAGCGGGCGACCCCGCCGCACGACGCGCGGCTCCATGAGGCGCTGCAGTCGATGCGATTCGCCGCCGGCGGGCCGTCCTACGCCGAGATAGCCGCACGGGTCACACGGCTGCGCGCGAGCCGCGTCGGTGGCGCCCGCAGCGTCACGGTCGCTCGTTCGACCGTCTACGACCTCTTCCGGCCCGACCGTACGAGAGTCGACCCCGCCCTCGTCGCCGACGTGATCCTCGCCCTCGGCGGGTCGGAGCACGACGCCGCCCACTGGCGTCGCCACGCCGCGGTCGCGAACGCCCTCCGACACCGACCGGAGCAGGCCGCCGAGGCGCCGGCCCCGCCCGCTGCCGCCCCGGAGACCCCGGAGCCGCCGCCGCACGATCCCACACCATCGCGCAGTCACACCGCGACGCGGCGCGACGCCGACGAGCCACGGACGCTCGATCCGCGCCCGCCACGCACGCTGGCCTCGCGCGTCGGGGTGATGGCGATCATCATCGCCCTCTGCACCCTCGCGAACGTCGTCGGGGGCCAGCTCGTGCTGTGGTCGTCTCTCCCGCTGTTCCTCGACATGGTGGGGACTGCGGTCGCCTCGATCGTCCTCGGCCCCTGGTACGGGGTGCTGGTCGCGATCGCCACCCAGCTGACCGGCGCGGCCTACCATTCGAGCCCGATCGGGCTGCCGTTCACCGCCGTCGGGATCGTCGGTGCGCTGCTGTGGGGGTACGGCACGCGCTCGTGGGGCCTCGGACGGACACCCGTGCGGTTCTTCGTCCTGACGGTGATGGTCGCGCTGGCCAGCACCCTGGTGGCGACACCGATCACCCTCGCCGTCTACGGCGGCTACTCCGCACATGTCGCGACCGTCAACTTCACGGATCAGTTGCTCCACCTCGGCGATGCCCTCTGGACCGCGGTGCTGTCCGCGAACCTGGTCTCCTCGCTCATCGACAAAATGATCTCCGGATTCATCGCGCTCACCGTGGGGTCGTCGCTCATCCACCGGATCGACTCGCATCGCCGAGGGCGCGGCGCCGACGCGCTGCTGTTCGACCCGCCACGCCTGAACGTCCGCGCCTCCGCCTGAGGTCGCCCCGCCCGGCCGCCGCCCGGTCTCAGGCCTCGCGCTGCGCGTTCGCCAGCAGCCGGGCGAGCAGGTCGGCGAGCGTCTGCTGCTCGGCCTCGCTGAGCCCGTCGAGCAGGCGGGCGTCGTGGGCGAGCGCGCGCGGCATCTCCCGCTCGACGACGGCACGACCGGCATCCGTCAACGAGAGCTCGACCGCCCGACCGTCGCGCGTCGACCGCTCCCGGCGCAGGAGTCCGGCGGATTCGAGCCTGCTCGTGAGCTTCGTGGTGGCCGCACCGCTGAGCATCGTCTCGGCGGTGACCTCGCTGGCACGCAGGGGCCGACCGGTGCGGGCCAGCGCGCAGAGGACGTCGAACTCCGATCGCGAGACGCCGCTGTCGGCCAGCAGCCGCTCGATCTGCGCGGTCGCCAACGCGGAGGCGCGGTTGAGCCTGCCCCACACGTCGATCGGCGACGTGTCGATCGCCGGCATCTGCTCCGCCCACGCGGCACGGATGCGGGCGATGAAGTCGGCGCGCTCGGTCACCGCTCCACTGTAGCGAGGCGAACCCTTTATTTCACTGGTGAAGCATCTGTGTATAATCGGAGGAATGACCGCGCTCGGCACCGGAACCCGCCCCACCGTCCCCGCCGCGTCGACACGCGGACCGCGGCTGCTCTCGCAGCCGCCCGCCGTCTGGGCCATCGCCTTCGCCGCGATGGTCGCGTTCATGGGGATCGGCCTCGTCGGTCCGATCCTCCCGACGGTCGCCGCCGCGCTGCATGCGACCCCCGTACAGACCTCGCTGCTGTTCACGAGCTACCTGACGGTGACGGCCTCGGCGATGTTCTTCACGAGCTGGCTGTCCACCCGCATCGGCACCCGCGCGGTCATGATCCTCGGGCTCGCCGTCATCGCCCTCGCCGCGATCGGCTGCGCACTGTCGCCCAGCATCGGCGCCCTCATCGGCTTCCGCGCCGTCTGGGGCCTCGGGAACGCGCTGTTCCTCTCGACGGCGCTCGCCTCGATCGTCTCCGCCTCGGGCGGGCGCAGCGAGCACGCCGTGATCTTCTACGAGGCGGCCCTCGGGATCGGACTGGCGGTCGGCCCGCTGCTGGGCGGCCTGCTGGGCGAGATCGGGTGGTTCGCGCCCTTCTGGGGAACGGCGTCGCTGTTCGCCGTGGGGGTCGCCGCCCTCCTCACCCTCGTCCGCGATCCGGGTCACGCGGCGGAGCGCAGCCGGGTCAGCGCCCCGTTCCGCGCCTTCGCCGACCGCGGCCTGCTCGCGATCAGCGTCGTGGCCTTCCTCTACAACGCCGGCTTCTTCGTGACGCTGTCGTACACGCCCTACGCCCTGGAACTGCCGGCGGTCGGCATCGGCCTCGTCATGATGGGCTTCGGCGTCGGTCTCGCGATCGCGGGCGTCCTCATCGCTCCGCGGCTGACCCGGCGCTTCTCGGTCGTGACCGTGCTGCTCTGGTTCCTCGTCGCGTTCGCCGGGACGCACGTGCTGGCGGCGCTGAGCGCCGGATCCCGGCCGCTGCTCGTGGTTTGCGTCGTGCTGCTCGGCATCGAGATCGGTGCCGTGAACACGATCCTCACCGAGGCCGCGATGGAGGCGACCGCGCTCCCCCGCGCCGTCGCCAGTTCCGCCTACTCCGGCTTCCGGTTCTTCGGCGGCGCGATCGGCGCCCCCGTCGGCACCGCGCTGGCCGTCCTCGGCGTCGGCGCCCCGTACGCCGCTGCGGCCCTGTCGGCGGCCGCCGGCGCCGTGCTCCTGTTCGCGTTCCGGGGGCTCATCGGCCGCGCCGACCACACCGCCCGGCTCACCGAACGGACGACCGCCGAGGACCTGACGCTCGGCGACGCCTGAGCGGATGCCTCAGACGCCGGTCGCGAGCTCGCGGGCGCGGGCCAGTGCGGCATCCGTCGCCTGCGAGAACAGCCCGTCGAGGTTCGCTGTCTGGAGAACGCCGATCGCGCGCTCGGTCGTGCCCTTGGGGCTGGTCACCCGGCGGCGGAGCTCAGCGGGGTCGTCGCCGGTGGCGGCGAGCAGAGCCGTCGCACCGATGAAGGTCTGCTCGGCCATGAGGCGGGCGTCGGCCTCCTCGAAGCCCTTGCCGCGGGCGGCCTCGGTCAGCGCCTCAACGAGCAGGAACACGTAGGCGGGGCCGGATCCCGAGATGGTCGAGAGCGCGTCGATCTGCGCCTCGGGCACCTCGATGACGACGCCGCAGGTCTCGAACAGCGCACGGACGAGCGCGACGTGCTCCGCGGTCGCGGTCGACCCGGCGGCGAGACCGGTGACGGCCTTGCCGACCACGGCCGGCGTGTTCGGCATCGAGCGGATGACGGGGATCTCGGGCCCGACGATCGACTCGAACGTCTCGATCGTGACGCCCGCCGCCAGGCTGACGACGATCGTCCCGGGGCGCAGGGCGCCGGCGATCTCGCGCAGCAGGTCGGGGACCATCGCCGGCTTGACGCCGATGAGGACGATGTCGGCGGATGCCGCGGCATCCGTGTTCGCCGACGGCACCTCCGCGAGCGCCGCACTCGAGACGGCGTCGAGCCCCTCGAGCTCGGCGGCCTTCGCGGCCGTGCGGTTGGTGACCACGACGGACGAGGCCCGGCCCGAGCGGGAGATCCCCTGCGCGATCGCACCCCCCATCGAACCGGCTCCGAGGATGGCGACGGGAGGGAGGTGGTGCGTCATGCCCCCATCCTGTCATCCACCCCCGCGGCTTATCATCGGCTCATGACCCTCCTCGACGGAATCACGTCCCGCATCATCGACACGGACCGGCTGAGCGTCAACATCCTCGAGCGCGCCCGCGACACGGTCGACGCCGCCCCCGAACGCACCGTCGTCCTGCTGCACGGCGCCCTGTCCTCCGCCCTCGTCTGGCAGGAGCTCATGCAGGACCTCCCCGCGGAGTTCCGGGTCGTCGCCGTCGATCTGCGCGGTTTCGGCGGCACCGAGCACATGCCCGTCGACGCCTCCCGCGGGGTCCGCGACCTGAGCGACGACGTGGCGCTCACGCTCACCGAGCTCGGCATCGAGGCGCCGCACCTCGTCGGATGGGACCTCGGCGGAGCGGTCGCCCTGCAGTTCGCGCTCGACCACCCGGTGCGCACGATCCTGCTCGAGTCCCCCGTCTCGCCGTTCGGCCTGGGCGGCACGCGGCTCGACGGGTCGCGTCTGACCGACGACGACGCCGGCTGCGGCGCGGGGACCGCGAACCCCGATTTCGTGCGCCGCTTGACCGCGCGCGAGGCGGGCGCGGAGGCATCCACCTCGCCGCGGAGCGTCTTCCGGGCCTCCTTCGTCGCCGAGGGTTTCGAGACCGAGCACGAAGACCTCTGGGTCGAGGCCATGCTCTCCACCTCCACCGCGACCGGCAACTACCCCGGCGAATCCGTCCCGAGCCCGCACTGGCCCGGCTACGCGCCCGGCCCGTTCGGTGTGCTCAACGCCCTCGCGCCGCAGAACTTCGACGTCTCGGGCATCGTCGACCTGCCCGAGAAGCCGTCGATCCTCTGGATCCGCGGCGTGCTCGACCCGCTCATCTCCGACACGTCCTTCTCGGACCCGGGTCACCTGGGGTCGCTCGGGATCCTCCCTGACTGGCCCGGCGCCGACGTCGCCCCGGCCCAGCCGATGGTGTCGCAGACCCGCGAGGTGCTCCGTCGCTACACGGATGCCGGGGGCATCGCGACCGAGCTGGCCCTGCCCGGCGTGGGGCACACCCCCCACCTCGAGCGGCCGGCCGTGTTCCGTCGTGCGCTGCTCGAACTGACGGGGTACATCGGCTCCCCCGCGTCCCCCGCGCCGCCCACCGAGGCGATCATCCTCAGCTCGTCCGACTGACGAGCGAGCCGGGCCTCAGCGCTTCGCGTCGAAGAAGCCGCGCAGCAGGGTCGCAGCCTCGCCCGCACGGACCCCGCCGAGGACCTCGGCGCGGTGCGGCATCCGCCTGTCGCGCAGCAGGTCGTGGACGGACCCGGCCGCACCCGCCTTCTCGTCCCACGCGCCGAACACGACGCGCGCCACTCGCGTCTGCAGGATCGCACCCGCGCACATGACGCACGGCTCGAGGGTGACGACGAGGGTGCAGTCGTCGAGGTTCCACGATCCGAGGGCGGATGCCGCGGCTCGCAGCGCCACGACCTCCGCGTGAGCGAGGGGGTCGCCGTCGCGTTCGCGGAGGTTGCGTCCCTCCCCGACGACCCGGCCCGCCTGCGTGACGACCGCGCCGACGGGGACGTCGCCGTGGCCCGACGCGAGGGCGGCGAGCTCGAGCGCCCGCACCATCGCCGCGTCGTCGGCGGCGGGGACGGGCAGGCTCACGTCGTCAGCGTAGCCCCGGTAGCCTGGACCCATGCGTGTGCACGTCGCCGACCACCCCCTCATCACCCACAAGCTCACGGTGCTGCGCGACAAGCGCACGACGTCGCCGGTGTTCCGCCAGCTGACGGCCGAGCTCATCACCCTCCTCGCCTACGAGGCGACCCGCGGCGTACGTGTCGAGGAGATCGAGATCGACACGCCCGTCACCCGCACGACCGGGCTCAAGATCAGCGAGCCGCGGCCGCTCGTCGTCCCGATCCTGCGCGCGGGCCTCGGCATGCTCGACGGCATGACGACGCTGCTGCCGACGGCCGAGGTCGGCTTCCTCGGCATGGCGCGCAACGAGGAGACCTTCGAGCCCTACACGTACGCCGAGCGTCTGCCCGACGACCTCAGCGACCGCCAGTGCTTCGTCCTCGACCCGATGCTCGCCACGGGCGGTTCGCTCGGCGCGGCGATCGACTTCCTCTTCGCGCGCGGCGCGCAGGACGTCACGGCGGTCTGCATCCTCGCAGCGCCCGAGGGTCTCGCGGCTATCGAGAAGCAGGTCGGCGACCGCGACGTCACCCTCGTCTTGGGCGCTCTCGACGAGCGCCTGAACGAGAAGGGCTACATCGTCCCCGGTCTCGGCGACGCCGGCGACCGCTTGTACGGCACGGTCTGACACCACACGGCCTATCGCGGGACCGCGACAGCCTCCGCTGGGATGCCGGTGGCTTCGACGAGGCGGGCGAACGCGCTGAGCCGCGCGACGCCGTCGGGGGTGCGCGGCAGGTCGTCGAGCACGCCGGTGCCGTAGACGACGAACGCGGTGTGCATCGCGCGCGAGACCGCGACGTTGATGCGGTTCTGCAGCAGCAGGAACTCGAGCCCGCGTGGCGCATCCCGACCCGACGAGGCGGCGAGCGAGACGATCACGACGGCCGCCTCCTGCCCCTGGAACCGGTCGACCGTGCCCACCCGGACGCCGGAGAACCCGGCGGCGGTGAGGACCTCCTCGACGAGCACCTGCTGCGCGTTGTACGGCGTCACGACGATGACGTCCTCCGGCCCGAGCGGGCGTGAGGTCGCGCCGTCGGTCCACGGGGTGCCGACGATGTCGCGGACGATCCGCAGGACCTCGTCCGCCTCCTCGGGCGACTGCGTCGCGTTGCGGGTGTGCGCGAGCGGCACGGGCACGACCCCGGCGGGGACGCCGTCGAGGCGGCGGAGCGCCGTGTCGGGGTGCGCCTCGAGTTGCCCCTCGTAGGCCAACTGCGACACCGGCTCGGCGACCTCCGGACGCATCCGGCGGGTGCGAGCGAGGAAGTAACCGCGGTCGGCGGGGATCACCGCGTGGTCGTCCATCACCCAGCCGAGCGCTGACGTGTCGACCGGCTCGGGGTGGGTGCCCTGGCTGACCTGCGGCAACTGCTGCGGGTCGCCGAGCAGGAGCAGACGGCGAGCGGAGGCGGCGACGGCGATCGTGGAGGCGAGCGAGAACTGCCCCGCCTCGTCGATCACGAGCAGGTCGAGCGAGCGGCGGCCCACCCGCCCGGTGTGGGTCAGGTCCCACGCCGTACCGCCCACGACGAAGCCGGCGGGCTGCGACCCGATGTAGGCCGCGAGCTGGTTCTTGGCGATCGCGGTGAACCGCTCGGCCCCCGTCGCCGCACCCTTGGGTGCCTTGGCGACCTGGGCCGCATCCAGCCCCGCCTCGACGATGCGATCGAGCATGTGCTCGACGACGTTGTGCGACTGCGCGACGACGCCGACCCGGAACCCGCGCTCGCGGACCAGCCGCGCCACGACGTGCGATCCGACATAGGTCTTGCCCGTGCCGGGCGGACCCTGCACGGCGAGGTAGCCGTCGTCGAGGCCGGCGAGCGCCGCCGCGATGTCGGCGACGTCGTCGCCCGTGCGCGGCAGCGATGTCTCGCGCCGCGGCGGGCGACGCAGCAGGAGGTCGGTGGCGGGATCGGCGGGCAGCGCGGGAGCGGCGGCCAGGACCGCATCCGCCCACTCGTCGATCGCCGCCTGCTGACTGCCGGCGCGCGGCGGTGCGGGCGGTGTCAGGGCGACCGGGAGCTCCTGCCACGTGAAGCCCTGGAAGGCGTTCTCCTCGATCACGACGCCGTCGTCGAGGACGTCGACGACCGACACGGAGCGCGCGGCGTGGATCCACCGCGGGCTGGTCTCGATCGGGAACGGCGCCGGCAGCTCGTAGACGGCGTACGGGTTCTGCCCCACCGTCAGCCGGGTGCCGGGGGCGAACTCGCCGCGGATCTCGACGACCCGGCGGACGGCCGTGAGCCCCTCGGGGCGGTGCCAGTCCGTCAGGACGCGGCACCGGTCGCGGTCGACGACGACGACGTCGCGGGTGTCCTCCCAGACCGACACCGGTTCGCGCAGGCGGAGGAAATGCGTCGCCCAGAAGGTCTTCGCCTCGCGCGGGTAGTAGTCGATGGCCGCCGCGCCCAGGCGCAACGCCTGCGCGGTGGCCTCGTCCTCGGCATCCGCCGCGAACCGCGAGAGCGCCTCGGCGCGCGGCGACGGCTCGTACACGGCCTCGCCCGCCTCCGGCTCGCGCGAGGGCACGAGCTTCGCCTCGCGCGCGCGGTCGACGAGCCAGTCGCGCAGGCGCCGCGTCGACACGCAGTCGTACCGGTTGTAATCGGCGAGGTCGTCGAGGATGCGGCGGGCCGCCGCGTCGTCGCCGGCGTCCTGCAGTGCCCGGGCCTCGACGTAGCGGACGATCGAGTCGTCGCCGCGCTGCACGTCGCTCGTGCGGACCTCGTCGCCCATGTACAGCGGCTCGAGCTTCTTGATCGAGTACGAGCGCGACCCGACCCGCAGCGCGCGGCGCACGATCGGGTAGAGGTCGACGAAGACGCCGTCGCGCAGCAGCCGGTCGATGGCGGCCTCGCCCACACCGTGCCGAGCCGCCATCGCGAGCAGGTGCGTGGGCTCGTAGGGGGCGTAGTGGTAGATGTGCAGGCCCGGGTGGGCCCGCCGGCGGACGGCGACGAACTCGAGGAAGTCCTCGAGCGCCCGCTTCTCGTCGGCGAACGAGTGCGCCCAGAGCGCGGAGTACTGCTCGGTCTCGTCGACCCAGCCGAAGAGGTAGTCGATCCCCCACTGCATCGCCGCCCCTTCGGTGTAGAGCGGATCGCCCTCGAAGTCGAAGAACAGGTCGCCGTGGTCGGGTCGGGGAAGGGCGCCCAGCGCCTTCGGGAAGACGACGTCGAAGGTCGGGATCGCGGGGCCCGTCTGCGCGGGGGCGTCGTCGACGCCGCCGGCGGGGCTCTCGAGCTGCAGCCGCGCCTGGGTGCGCAGCCCCGAGAAGGTGTCCCACGACATCCGCGGCGGAGCCTCGCGGGAGGCGGCGAGCGCGTCGATCGTCGTGACGTCGGCAGCCCGCAGCCGGTCGCGCTGGACCGGCCGCATCCCCGCGACCAGCAGCAGGTCGCGGTGCGCGACGACCTCGAGGTCGCACGTCGCGCACCGTCCGCACGCAAGGACGCGCAGGTCGCCCCGGTCGTCGCCCCACGGGATGGGCGACCCCGTGGACCCCGCAGCGACGTCGCGGTCGGCGATGAGGGCCCGGAGGCGGGCGCGGCGCAGCCCGAACACCGGGAGGAGGTCGCGGACCGCGTGGGTCGACACGGTGCCGTCACCCAGCAGCAGCTGCACCTCATCGGCCCGGGGGACGCCGAGTCGGTCGAGCTGGTCCACGTATGCCGCCAGCTGCATGAGGGCGGTCACCCGGGCGTGCCGGGCGAGCTTCGTGTCCTGCACGATCCACCGGCCGTCGTCGGCACGCACGAGGAAGTCCGCGAATCCGACGAACTCGTCGGTCGAGAACGCCGCCTGGTAGACGACGTGCACGGCGGGATCGGCGAGCGCCGCATCCGTCGCCGCCACCGCCGCGGCGAGGCCCGCGGCATCCGACGACCGCGTCTCGGGGATCTCGACCACCGCCCCGGGGTGCGCGGCACGGTACGCCTCGTACACGCGACGCTCGTGCTGCGTGCCCAGCCGGCCCGCCCGCTCGAGCGTGAGGTCCTCGGGGTCCTCGACCGCCGCGATCCGGCCGAGCTTCGCGTCGATCGCCCGCAGCCAGGCGAACTCGCACTCGGCCGCGGCCTTCAGGTCGCTCGCGCTCCAGACGATCCGGCCGTCGTGTTCGATGTATCGCATGATCCCCTCTCGGAATCGACACTATCCGCGGTCACCGACACGCCTCCCGCACGCGCACAAGCCCCCTGGCGGCCGACGGGCCACCTGACAGACTGGACGCGTGACCCAGGACCTGCCCTTCGAGAACCCGTACCGGCACGGGTACGCGCGCGTCGCGGCGTGCACGGTGCCGGTCGTCATCGCCGACCCCGCCGCGAACGCCGACGCGATCCTGGCGAGCGCGCGCGCCTGCCACGACGACGGCGTCGCGGTCGCCGTCTTCCCCGAGCTGGGCCTCACCGGATACGCGATCGAGGACCTCGTGATGCAGGACGTCGTCCTCGACGCGGTCCTCGTCGCGATCGAGCGGCTCGCCGCGGCATCCGCCGACCTCTCCCCCCTGCTCATCGTCGGCGCGCCCCTGCGGATCGAGAACCGGCTCTACAACTGCGCCGTCGTCATCCACCGGGGCCGGGTGCTCGGCGTCGCCCCCAAGTCCCACCTGCCCACCTACCGCGAGTTCTACGAGTCGCGCTGGTATGCGCGCGGCGATGACGCGCCCGCGACCGTGACCCTGGGGGGCGACGCGGTGCCGGTCGGCACCGACCTGCTGTTCGAGGCGACCGACGTGCCCGGGCTCGTCGTGCACGCGGAGATCTGCGAGGACTTCTGGGTGCCCGTGCCGCCGTCCTCGCACGCGGCCCTCGCCGGGGCGACCGTGCTCGCCAATCTCTCGGGCAGCCCGATCACGATCGCCCGTGCCGAGGACCGCCGCATCCTCGTGCAGTCGCAGTCCTTCCGGTGCCTGGCCGCCTACGTCTACGCCGCCGCCGGACAGGGCGAGTCGACCAACGACGTCTCGTGGGACGGGCAGACGATCATCTACGAGAACGGCACCCTCCTCGCTGAGACCGAGCGCTTCCCCGACGGTCCGCGTCGGGCCATCGCCGACGTCGACCTCGACCGGCTGCGCCAGGACCGGCTGCGCCAGGGCACCTTCGAAGACAACCTGCGCACGACCGGGGCGCAGGTGCGCCGCATCCCCTTCACCGTCGCCCCGTCGGCGTCGGTCGCGGGCCTGCGCCGCCCCCTGGACCGGTTCCCGTTCGTCCCCGACGACCCCGCCCGACTCGACCTCGACTGCTACGAGGCGTTCAACATCCAGGTGTCCGGCCTCGAGCAGCGCCTGCGGGCGATCGGACAGCCGAAGCCCGTCATCGGGGTCTCGGGCGGTCTCGACTCGACGCATGCGCTGCTCGTCACCGCCCGCGCGATGGACCGCATGGGACGCCCCCGCAGCGACATCCTCGCCTTCACGATGCCGGGCTTCGCAACCGGCGACCACACGAAGTCGAACGCGATCGCCCTCGCCGAGGCCATCGGCGCGACGATCGAGACGATCGACATCCGGCCGATGGCGACCGAGCTCCTGGCCGGCCTCGGACACCCCTTCGCGAAGGGCGAGCCGGTGTACGACGTGACGTTCGAGAACGTGCAGGCGGGCGCCCGTACCGACTTCCTGTTCCGCCTCGCGAACCAGCGCGGCGGCATCGTCATCGGCACCTCCGACCTCTCCGAGCTCGCCCTCGGCTGGGCGACCTACGGCGTCGGCGACCACATGGCGCACTACGGCGTCAACGCCGGCGTGCCGAAGACCCTCATCCAGCACCTCATCCGGTGGGTCATCGCGCACAGCGACGAATCCGGTACGACCCTCACCGACCGGGCGAAGGAGGTGCTGCAGGCGGTCCTCGACACCGAGATCAGCCCCGAGCTGGTGCCGGCGGACGCCGACGGCAAGGTGCAGTCGACCGAGAGCACCATCGGACCGTACGCGCTGCACGACTTCACCCTGTTCCACGTGCTGCGCTACGGGTTCCGCCCCTCGAAGATCGTGTTCCTGGCCGAGCAGGCCTGGGCGGACGCGGATGCCGGGGCGTGGCCGCCGGGCTTCCCCGAGGACGAGCGGTACGCCTTCGACCGCGAGACGATCGTGCGCTGGCTGCGGGTGTTCCTGCAGCGCTACTTCGGCTTCGCGCAGTTCAAGCGCAGTGCGGTGCCGAACGCGCCGAAGGTGTCGCCCGCGGGCTCGCTGTCGCCGCGCGGCGACTGGCGGGCGCCGTCCGACGGGAACGCCGCGGCCTGGCTCGCCGAGCTGGATGCCGCCTTCCCCCGCCCTTCGGACTGATCGCCGGATGGGATGATGGATCGGTGAAGCTCCTCGTCGCCGCTCTCGATTCCGAACTCGTCGCCTTCCCCGAGGAGCTCCCCGGCTTCGACCGGCTCGTGACGGGCCCCGGCAAGCTGCAGGCGACGTACGCCCTGACGCGCGCGCTCGACCGGGCCGACTACGACGAGATCGTCGTCGTGGGGACGGCGGGTTCGGTGGATGCCGCCGCCGTCGGCGTGCACGATGTGACCACCGCACTTCAGCACGACGTGTCGGACGTCGACGGCATCGCCGGTCAGCACGTGTCGCTCCCGACGACGGTGTCGATCGCGGGGCGCGAGGGGACGACGATCGCCACGGGCGACCACTTCGTCGACGACGCCGACACGGTCGAGGCGATCCGCTCCCTCGGCGGCACGCTGGTCGACATGGAGGCCTACGCGTACATCTGGGTGGCGCAGCAGTTCGGCGTCCCGATCCGGGTGCTGAAGGCCGTGTCCGACAGCGCGCAGGACGACGCGATCACCGACTGGCGGGAGGCCGTCGCCGCGTGCAGCGTCCAGCTGCGCGAGCGCATCACCGAGCTCTACGGCGTCTGAGCCCGCGGTCGTCAGGCGTCGCGGCGCGCGAAGAGCGAGCGCAGCACGAAGAAGACGATGAGCGCGACGATCGCCACGACGACCAGCTTCGCCGCGAAGAAGACGAGCTTCAGCACGACGTCGACGACGATCCACGCGATGACGATCGCGACGATGACGCCCAGGACCGTCCAGATCATGCCCTTCTTCATGGTTCCAGCCTAGGGGACGTGGCGCTCATCCGGCGGCGGGGCTCAGCGCCTCCTGCCGCACAACGCTGGGTCCTTCCGGTGTCGCCTCGACGACGAGTTGAGCGGGGATCTGGTCCTTCATCGCCTCGACGTGGCTGATGACCCCCACGATCCGCCCGCCGGCGCGCAGCTCGTCGAGCGTGCGCATCGCGAGCTCGAGGGTCTCGGGGTCGAGCGAGCCGAACCCCTCGTCGATGAAGAGGGTGTCGAGCCGGATGCCGCCGGCGCGCGAGGTGACCACCTCGGCGAGTCCCAGCGCGAGGGCGAGGGAGGCGAGGAAGGTCTCCCCGCCCGAGAGCGACTGCGGCGAGCGGAGTCGACCGGTGTGCGCGTCGAGGACCTCGATGGACAGACCGGATGCCGCGCCCCGGGCCTGCTTGGCATCGGAGTGCCGCAGCGTGTACCGGCCCGACGACATCTCGGCGAGCCGGAGGTTCGCGGCGGCGACGATCTCCTCGAGCTCCGCAGCCAGCACGAACGTCTCGAGGTCCATCTTCATCGTGTTGGGCGCGCGGCCCGCGACGGTGTCGGCCAGACGCGTGACCGCCGCGGCATCCTCGGCCTGCGTCGCGACGGCACCGATGGCCGTCTCGATGCGCTGGAGGAGGTCGCGCAGCCCCGTCACGACGCCCGCGGCATCGGCCTCGGCGGCGATGGCGGCGGTGCGCGCCTCGTCGGCCGCCCCGGCCGCATCCGCTGCGGCCTCGACCGCGCCGGGGTCGAGGGTCTCGTCGACGGCGGCGAGCTCGAGCTCGAAGGCGCGTGCCTTCGCGGCAGCGAGGGCCGCGGCGTGCGCGTCGATGCGCTCCGAGACCCGCGCCAGCTCGGCGGCGGGGAGCAGCGCGTCGAGGACGTCGGCCGGGCCGGCGAACGCGGAGTCCGCGAGGCGTTCGTCGCGGTCGCGATCGGCGGCGTCCGCGGCCTCGCGACGCGTCTGCTCGTGGCGGCGGGCCTCGAGCAGGCGACCGGCGAGCCGGCGGTGGTCGTCGTCCGCCGCGATCCGCGCGGCGACGCTGTCGTAGTCGCCCCGGGCCGCGTCGACGGCTCGCCGTGCCGAGGCGAGCGCGCCCTCGGCCGCGGCGATCTCCTCACGGAGTGCGCCGGCGCGCTGGCGCAGCTGCACCGCCTCGCCCTGGGCGGTGGCCTCGAGCTCATCGATCTCGGCGGCGGCCTTCTCGAGACCGTCGAGACGGTCGCGGGCGGCGAGGGCGGCGGTGAGCTCGGCGTCGAGGTCGGCCAGCGCGGTCGCGTGGGCGTCGACACCCCGGTCGCCCGCGGTGGCCGCGGCGGCCGCGATGGCCTCCCGCGCGGCGGCGGCGGCCTGCGCGGCATCCCGCTCCGCTGCTGCAGCCTCGTCGCGGGCGCGCTCGGCGGCGGCGAGGTCGTCGTCGGTGACGTGCGCGAGGTCGTGGGCGGCGGGTCGGGGGTGCGCGGTGGCGCCGCAGACGGCGCACGGCTCGCCGTCGACGAGGGATGCCGCGAGCTCGCCCGCGTACCCGCGCAGGCGGCGGCGGAGCAGCTCGCCCACGTGCGCGGAGGCCGCCGCGGATCGCGCGTTGGCCTCGGCGTAGGCCGCGTCGGCGGCCGCAGCGCTGGGCGTCAGTCGTTCGAGGGACCGTGCCGCGTCGAGGCGGGTCGCGAGCTCGGCCCGCGCCCCGGCGAGGTCGTCGTGCCGGCCCGCGACGGCACGGGTCTCCGCGAGGTCGGTGGCCACGCGCTGGCGGCGCTCGGGCACGGCGGCGAGCGCGGCGTCGAGGGCGTCGAGCGCCGCGTCGACCTCGGCCAGCTCCTCGCGGCGCAGCCGCTGCGTGTCGGCGAGAACCGCGGCATCCCGCTCTTCCTCGGCGGCGGCCTGCGCGCGGGCGATGCGGCCGGTGAGGTCCTCGATGACGGCGGGCAGGTCGTCGTCCGCGGAGCCGCCCGCGGCGACCCACTCCCCCTCGGCCGCACGGCGCGACTCCTGCGCGGCGGACCACTCGCCTGCGGCCCGGACGGCCGATTCGACGGGAGCCCGCAGCGCATCCGCGGCGCGGGCCCGCTCGACCCGGGCGCGGAGGGCGGCGACCTCGGGGGTCTCCGCCTCGCGGGCGGCGAGGTCGTCCCGCGCGGTCTGCAGGTCGGCGAGCCGCCGGGCGACCTCGAGGAGTCGTCGATGTTCGGCGACCGCGGCGTCCGCGCGTGTGGTCGCGAGCGCTCGTTCGTTGCCGCGGGCCTCGACCCGGTACTCGGCCCGGACGAGCGCGCGCTCGACCGCGGACGTCCGCGCGAGCACGTCCGCCTCGGCCGGCGGCTCGCCGCCGTCGGCGGGATGGAGTCCGTGCTCGGTGATCTCGCGCTCGGCGACGTCGAGCAGCGTCCGGACGCGGGTGCTGCTCTCGTCGAGCCGCTTCTGCGCGTCACGGCGGCGCTCCTCGAGCGCCTCCTTGTAGGTCTCGAAGCGCCTCGTACCGAAGAGGGTCCGCAGCAGCTGCTGCCGCTCGGCGTTCGGTGCGAGGAGGAATCGCGAGAACTTGTTCTGCGCGAGCAGGATCACCTGCTGGAACTGCTGCGCGCTGAGCCCGAGCACCTCGTCGAGGGCGATCCCGACCTCGCGCTGCTTCGCCGCGCGCCCCACCCAGGCGCCGTCGACCCACTCCTCGAGCTCGGCTCGCGCGGGCTCGAGGGTGAGGCCGCCGCCGCGTTTGGCGGGACGCTCGTACTCCGGCGCGCGCGTGACACGCCACCGCGTGTCGCTGACGGTGAACTCGAGCCGCACCTCGGTCGGGTCGGTCAGGAAACTGTGGTCGCTGCGCAGCCGGCGGTCGCCGCCGTCGTAGCGGGGCACCGAGCCGTAGAGCGCGAAGCTGACCCCGTCGAGGATGCTGGACTTGCCGGCGCCGGTCCGCCCCGAGATGAGGAAGAGTCCGTCGTCGTCGAACGCGTCGAAGTCGACGCTCTGGCGCTCGCGGAACGGCCCGAAGCCGGTCAGTTCGAGGCGATGCAGCTTCACGCGAGCGCCTCCTGGCGCACCCGCTCGTCGAGCACGTCCTCGAGGATCTCGACCTCGCGCTCGGTCGCCCCCTGACCCTCGCGCACGTGCGAGAGGAAGGTCTCGACGAGCTCGCGGTCGGTGCGCGCCGCGCGCACCCGCTCGACGTAACTCTGCCGGTCGCCCTGTCGCACCACGGCGGGGGCGTGCACGACCTTCGCGCAGAACGGGAAGCGCTGCTGCAGACGACGCAGCGGGTCGGCTTCGGGCAGGTCGTCGGTGTACTCGACGCATACCCAGGCGTCCTCGGCGTCGGCGTGGGCCTCGTCCGCCAGGATGTCGGCGAACGGGCCGCGGAGGGTCACGAGCCGGCGCGGCACGGGCAGCGCCAGCCACTCGACGGTCGAGAGTCCGTCGGCGTCGAGGTCGACGAGCCACGACCCGCGGGGCTTGTCGCCCTCGCCGAAGCTGTAGTGCAGCGGCGCCCCGGCGTAGCGGACGTGATCAGCCAGTCGCTGACGGCCGTGGATGTGCCCCAGTGCCGTGTAGTCGACCCCGTCGAAGGTCGACAGCGGCACCACGTCGAGCCCGCCCTGCTGGATGTCGCGCTCGAGGTGCGGCGTCGGCTCGACGCCCGCGGCGAAGCAGTGCGCGATCGCCACCGAGCGGCCACCCCGCTCGGCGAGGTCGGCGCGGACGAGATCCATCGCCCGGCCGAGAACCGCGGCCTGGGTGCGGACCCCCTCCCACCGGTGCCGCAGCAGCGCGGGCTCGAGGTACGGGATGCCGTAGAAGTGCACCGGCCCGTGGGCGTCGTCGATCGTGAGCGGTGTGCCGACGGCATCCGGATCGGTCAGGACGTGGATGCCGTCGCGCAGCAGCCCCGCCTGGAAACCCAGCCGCGCGGCGGAGTCGTGGTTGCCGCTCGTGACGACGACCCGGGCGCCGGCGTCGGCGATGCCGCGGAGCGCGTCGGAGAGCAGGGTGTAGCACGCGGCGGCGGGGGTCGCGGAGTCGAACACGTCGCCCGCGACGACGACGACGTCGACGTCGTGCGCGCGCACCTGGGCGGTCAGCTCGTCGAGCACTCCGCGGAGCGCATCGAGCGTGGAGTGACCGTGGAAGGTCCGCCCGATGTGCCAGTCGGAGGTGTGCAGGATGCGCATGCTCACACGGTAGATCGGGCCTCGGACATCGCCGTCGAGGCGTGCCGGGACCGCGTCAGTCGGCGCCCGGAACGAGGGTGCCGCGACGTCGCAGCCCGATGAGGTCGACGACCGAGACGAGGGTCGCGATCGCCAGGAAGACGCCGACCGCGGCCATGCCGTAGGCGTACGCGTCGTGGTACACCGCGAGGGAGTCGAGCCCGGCATCCTTCTCGCGGTAGATCGACGCGTAGAACAGCGACAGTCCGATCGCGGTGCCCACCGCCGTCCCGACGCGCTGCCCGAGCTGGCCGACCGAGCCGGCGAGGCCGCCCTCGCGCACGGCGATCTCGGACAGCGTCAGGGTCTGGTTGGGCGACACGACGAGCCCGCCGCCCACTCCGGCGACGAGCAGCGCCGCGGCCATGCCGTAGGCGACGGTCTCGCGGGGCATCGTGTAGGCGACGATCGTCAGCGCGACGACGCTCACGAGCACCGTCACGAGCCCGATCGTCACGAGCTGCCGGCCGAGCCGGTTCACGAGCAGACCGCCGTAGTACGAGCTCGCCGCGCTCGCGACGGCGAATCCGATGGAGACCATGCCGGCGAACACCGGCTCGAGGCCCACCCCGAGCTGCAGGAACAGCGTGCCGAGCAGGAACATGGGCGGGATCGCCGTGAAGTAGGCGACGACCACGAGCGTGCCGTTGCGGAACGACCGGATGCGGAACATCCGGAACGGGATGAGGGGCTGACGACCGGATGCCGCGTACCGCCGCTCCCACCAGAAGAACAGCGCCGCGAACAGGACGAATGCGGTCAGCAGCCACCAGCGGTTCGGGTCGTCGTCGGGCGAGCCGGTCGTGAACAGGAACGGCCACATCAGCGAGACGATCATGAGGCCGAAGATCACGATGCCGACCGGGTCGAGCTGCAGCGGCAGGCCGCTCGCCTGACGGGTCTGCGGGAGGATCCAGATCACCCCGGCGAGCACGAGCAGGCACAGCGGCACGTTGAACCAGAAGATGCCGCGCCAGCCGTCGGTCTCGCCGCCGATCGCGATCATCAGGCCACCGAGCGTGGGGCCGAACGCGGTGGCGATGCCGATCGTCGCCCCGAACAGACCGAACGCGCGGCCGCGCTCCTTGCCGGTGAACAGCTGTTGGATCGTGCCCATGACCTGCGGCATTTGGATGCCCGCCGCGATGCCCTGGACGAGCCGCGCCGCCATGAGCACCTCGATGCTCGGGGCGAGCGCGCAGACGGCGCTCGTCACGGTGAACAGGCTCAGCCCGACAATGAACAGCACCTTGCGGGACCGCTGGTCGCCGAGCCGCCCGAAGGGCACGAGCGCGAGACCGAACGTGAGGATGTAGCCCGAGACCACCAGCTGCAGCTGCGTGGACGTCGCGCCCAGCGACGCCTCGATCGCCGGGAGACCGACGTTGACCTTGCTGAGGTCGAGAATCGTGAACGCCGCCACCGAGACGCAGACCCAGAAGGCCCGCCAGCGCTGCGAGGAGGAGAGGGGGATGCTGGCGGTGGCAGGGGATGTCATGACCGTCCCACGCTACCGGCCCGGCGATGGCTCGAGGCGGGCGCACTCAGGATGCCGCGGCGCGCCCGCCCCCGCCACCAGGGTCACTCGGCGCGACGCTCCGCCTGCTCGTCGGTCAGCACGTCGGGGTCGAGCCCCTGCTGGATCTCGGCGCTCTCGACGAACGGGTCGGCGGCGGCATCCGGCATCGGCGCACCCTCACCGCGACCGCGGTCGGCGGCATCCTGCTGTTCCTTCTCCTCGTTCGTCACCGCGCCTGCGGCGTTGATGGAGGACTCGTCCTCCGACCAGCCGCCGGCCGGGGCGGCC
Source organism: Microbacterium sp. ARD31 (assembly GCF_031844425.1). NCBI lineage: Bacteria > Bacillati > Actinomycetota > Actinomycetes > Micrococcales > Microbacteriaceae > Microbacterium > Microbacterium sp. ARD31. Next base: position 328,725 of record NZ_JAUZVE010000003.1, on the reverse strand, counting down.
TCGCTCGTCCGGTCGTCCGCGTCGTGTTCCATGGCCGTCTCCTCCGTCATCTGGTGCAGCCATCGTCCGGTGCGGCGGCGTCGCCGTCGACGGGCTTGACCGCGTCGCCGCGGGACGGCTACGAACGAGGAGGACACGGAAAGGGAGCAGGATGTCGGGACACGGGCGCGACACGGCGGGAGGGCCCTTCGTGGTGACCCTCGTCGTCGATCTGCCGATCGCGAAGCCGGATGCCCTCGAGACGATCGCGTTCGCGTGCGACGGTGTCGTCGAGCATGCGCGCACCGCCTACCCGCGCGTCAGCCTGTCGCCGGGGGCATGGGCCGAGGTGCAGATCCCGAAGTTCGGCGATCCGCCGCCTCTCGCAGTCGACGTGTGCTCGGACGAGTCGGGCGAGGTCGCACGGGCCGCGGCCGACCGCCTGAAGGACGCGCTCGAGCGGCTCGGGTGGCGGATCCGCGATCCGCGACCCGGCGAGGCCTGATCGCTCAGGCCGTGCGACGCTCCTGCAGGAGCCTCTCGTGTCCGGGGTTCGCCTCGAACCAGTCGGCGACGTACCAGCAGACCGGGATGACACGGCGGTCGCCGCGTCGCTCGAGGTCGTCGACCGCGCGGCGCACCAGCTCGCCGGCGTAGCCCGACCCTCGGAACGTGGGGATCGTGTAGGCGCGCGTGAGGGCCACGGTGCGGCCGTCGTCGTTGTAATCGAGGACGCTGACGAGGTCTTTGCCGCGGTGCAGGGTGTAGCGCGCGGCATCCTTCTCATCGGTGAAGATCAGGTCGCTCATGCGATCACGCTACGCCGATCCGGCGACGCGCGGACGATGCCCAGCGGATTGAGCAATCTGTCACATTCCGTCATGCGGACGCTGTCGAGGGCGGGCGGTTTGACACATGGCGACGCGCTTCGTCATAATCGGCCACATGACTGACTTCGCACGCACTCTGTCCGCCCGGGAGGCGAACGGAACTGCCGGCATCATGATGCCGCAGCGTGCTGTCATGTGTTGCCGAATGTGTCGCTGACACGGTGATCCCCGCCGGGTCGCGCCGCCGTTTCTGAACACGGCGTCGTCCGACCCCCGAGGCTCCGGTTCCTCCGCCCACAACGCGGATGCCGGTGGTCTCGCACATCGGCCCCAGTGAGGCCATCCGCGCAACACTCCCGAACCCGCGTCCCGCTCCGGGTTCCCCCCTTCGAAGGACATCGCCATGTCGACCTCCGCTCTCCTCTCCGCTCCCACCGCCCCCCGTCACCTCCGCGCCGTGGAGGACATCGCTCCGGCCCGCCCCGCCGCGCCCCGCCCCGCGCCGTCCGCGAGCGGACTGCCCGCCGGAACCGCGCCGCGGGGCTTCGCCCTCTACGTCGGCCTCGACGAGCTGAAGGCCGCCGCCGACGGTGTCAGCCTCTCCGTCATCGTCGACGCGCTCCGCCGCACCATCGCCGAGCTCGCGCCCTCCGCCGAGACGCACGCGACCGTCGCCCTCGCCCCCGTCGGCGCCGGCGGCCGTGACGTCGACGTCGTGCGCCTCGCGCTGCACGAGCCGGCCGCCGTGGCCCGCACGAAGCCCGAGGAACCGCTCGACGAGCACGTCCCCGGTGGCGTCACGATCGACATCTCCCGTCGTCGCGTGCACATCGACGGTGAGACCGCCGCGCTCACGTTCAAGGAGTTCGAGCTGCTGCAGTACCTGGTGCTGCGCGAAGGTCGCACGATCGAGCGCACCGAGCTCGTCTCGTCGCTGTGGAGCCACGCCGACGGCGACGACGCTCCCGGTGAGCGCACGATCGACGTGCACGTGCGCCGCCTGCGCTCGAAGCTCGGCCGCTACGAGGACATCGTCCGCACCGTGCGCGGCATCGGCTACCGGTTCGACCGCCACGCCGACGTCGTCATCCGCTACGGCCACGGCACCCCTTCGCCCGACCGCTTCTGACCACCGCGCCGGGTGCGCTGTCAGCACCCGGACGTAGGGTGTCGGCATGAGGACGGGACTGCGCGAACGGATGCCGCATCCGCCGCCGCCCTCGTCGGCGAAGCCGCTCGAGGCCGAGTACCGACCGAAGGTCCCGACCGATGCGGCGGGCGCGATCCGCTATCAGCAGCGGGGCGCGCACGACCCGTCGCAGACCACAGTCGACGGCGTGATCTGGCGCGCGACGCGGACACCGGAGGGCATCGCCACGGTCGCGATCCGGCCCGGGCTCCGGACGGTGCGTGCGGCGGCGTGGGGTCCTGGCGCGGCGTGGACGCTGGATCAGTTGCCGCGGCTGTGCGGCGCGGGCGACGACCCCGAGGGGTTCGACGCGTCGCGGCATCCGCTCATCGCGGCGACCCACCATAGGCGACCCGACCTGCGGATCGGCGCCACCGACCTCGTCTTCGACGCGCTGGCGAGCAGTGTCTTCGAGCAGAAGGTGACGGGGCTGCAGGCGTTCGGCGCGTGGCGCTGGATCCTGACGCACCACGGCGAGCTCGCCCCCGGGCCGACGCCGCGGCCGATGTACGCGCCCCCGGCGGACTGGCGCATGATCCCGAGCTGGTCGTGGCATCGTGCGGGGCTCGAGCCACCGCAGTCCCGAACGATCGTGGATGCCGCCCGCCGCCGCACCTCGATCGAACGCGCCGCCGTCGCGGCGACCACGGGCGACGAACGCGACCGGGTGTTCAGGAGCCTGCCGGGCGTCGGCGTCTGGACGAGCGCCGAGACCCGCATCCGCGCCTTCGGCGACCCCGACGCCGTGAGCTTCGGGGACTATCACGTCGCCCACCAGGTGGGGTACGCGCTGACCGGATCGCGCGTCGACGACGACGGGATGCGGGAGCTGCTCGAACCGTGGAAGGGCCACCGGCAGCGGGTGATCCGCCTGATCGGTGCGAGCGGCGTCGTGGAGCCGCGGCGCGGTCCGCGCCTCGCGCCGGAGGATCACCGGGCCCGCTGAGGACCCCGCCCGTAGGCTGGGCGCATGACGCAGCGGCAGCGGGGACGACGGTTCTGGGTGATCGGCACGGTGCTGCTGTTCGTCGGCGGCATCCTGTTCGGACTGATCCTGCAGAACGTGTGGATCGGTCTCGTGCTGGCCGCGGCGATCTCGATCGGCTGGCTCATCGCGTACGAGTCGCGCCGCGGGCGCAACGAGGGCATCTACGACCGCGACGACGACGGCGCGCAGCTCTAGTAGTAGACGGCGAGGGGCCCGCGCGGGCCATCCACGACATCGACCGGTGTCTCGAAGATGTCGGTGAGCACGTCGGCGCGGATGATCTCGCCCGGCGTGCCGAAGGCGGCGACCCGGCCGTCCTTCATCGCGCAGACGCGGTCGGCGTAGTGGCCGGCGAAGTTGATGTCGTGCAGGACGACGACGATCGTGCGTCCGAGCTCGGTCGCCGCCCGCTGCAGGTGGCTCATCATCTGCACGGCATGCTGGATGTCGAGGTTGTTGAGCGGCTCGTCGAGCAGGACGTACTCGGTGTCCTGCGCGAGGACCATCGCGACGTACGCCCGTTGGCGCTGTCCGCCCGAGAGCTCATCGAGGTACCTGCCTTCCAGCCCGTGCAAGCCGAGGAAGTCGATCGACCGATCGATGATCTCCTCGTCGACGACCGTGAGGCGACCCTGCGAGTGCGGATAGCGTCCGAAGCCGACGAGCTGACGCACCGTGAGCCGGGTGACGAAATGGTTCTCCTGCCGCAGGATCGCGATGACCTTCGCGAGCTCACGGGACTTCGTGGCGGCGACGTCGTGTCCGCCTACCGAGATCGATCCCTTGTCTGCGGCGAGGAGGCGTCCGACCATCGTGAGGAGCGTCGACTTCCCGGCGCCGTTGGGTCCGATGAGGGCGGTGATGCCACCGGCGGGCAGGTCGAGGGTGACCGGGCCGATCGCGACCTCGGTGCTGTAGCGCTTCTCGACGGCGGTGAGCGAGATCACAGGCGTCCCTTTCGGAGCAGGTGGATGAGGAAGAGCGTGCCGCCGACGATCTCGACGATGATCCCGACCGAGCCGGCGGCGTAGAAGACGTGCTTGAGCACGACGTAGGCGCCGCCGAGCACGACGAAGCCGACGAGTCCGGAGAGGGCGAACATCCGCCGATGGTCGTAGGTGTCGGCCAGCTGATACGTGAGCATCGCGACGAGGAACCCGAAGAACGTCATCGGACCGATGAGCGAGGTCGACACGGCCATCAGAACCGAGACGAGCAGGAGGGCCAGGATCGAGTCGCGCCGCTGGGACGACCCGAGGCTCAGCGCGACCTCGCGCCCCAGGCCGAGGAGGTTGAGTCGCCCGCCACCGAAGGCCAGGAGGCCACCGGCGGTGACGACGAGCGGCAGCGCGATGGGGAGGTAGGTCGCGTCGGCGTTCGCGACGCTGCCGATCAGTCGCGCCGTCAGCAGGTCGAACTCGGTGGGCGTCAGCAACCGTTGCAGGAACGTCGAGAAGGCGGCGAGCGCGCCTCCGAGGATGATGCCCTCGAGGAGCATGATCTGCACGTTGGCATAGCGCCCCGACAGCAGCCATCCATACAGGGCTCCCGAGAAGGCGAGCATGGCCGCGATCTGCAGCAGGTAGGGACCGGGCCCCTGCACGAGGAGCGCACCGGCGGCCCCGAAGAAGAAGATCGCCGCCGTCGAGATCGCGGTGTAGAGGGACTCGAAGCCCATGATCGACGGCGTGACGATGCGGTTCGCGGTCACGGTCTGGAAGGTGATGGTGGCGATCCCCTGGCACACGGCGACGATCGCGATCACGATCACACTCGTGACGCGCAACTGTGCGATGCGCCAGAAGCCGTCGCTGCCCGTGGGGGCAGGGTTGTCCCAGAGCAGGATGCCGGCCGCCACCGCCACGGCGAGGACACAGAGCACCGCGACGGTCACGGCGTAGCGGCGCGCGCGGGTCGCCGTCGGGAAGGCGCCGGAGAGGGCGACGACCTCAGCCACGGCGACGCTGCCTCAGCAGAAGGCCGATGAACACGACGGCGCCGACCATCGCGAGGATCAGCGAGACGGGTACTTCGAAGGGTGCGTTGACGATGCGGGCGAGGATGTCGCAGGCAGTGATCAGTGCGATACCGCCGAGCGCGACCCACGGGACGTTCGACCGCAGATCATCCCCCCGGATCAGCGAGACGACGTTCGGGACGATGAGTCCGAGGAAGGGGAGGTTGCCGACGACGACGGTGACGACGCCGGCGGCGAGGGCGATGAGCACCGTGCCCATCAGAACGATGCGCCGGTAGTCCAGTCCGACGTTGGTCGCGATGTCCTCGCCGAGCCCGGCGATCGTGAAGCGGTCGGCCGCGATGAAGACGGCGATGACGACGACGAGCACGATCCACAGCGGTTCGTACTGCCCCCGGAGGACGGAGGTGAACGAGCCCGTGAACCAGATCGCCATGCTCTGCAGCAGGTTCGTCGACAGCGCGAGGAAGGTCGAGACCGCGCCCACGACAGCGCCGAGCATCATCCCCACGATCGGCACGATGACCGAGGAGGTCAACATGACCCGGCGCAGGAACAGGAAGAAGAGCATGGTCCCGACGAAGGCCATCGCGACCGCGCCGATCATGCGCACCACGAGGGGCGCGTCGGGGACGAGCAGCATGACCAGCAGGAGTCCCAGGCCCGCCCACTCGGTGGTCCCGGTGGTGGTCGGTTCGACGAACCGGTTCTGGGTCAGCAGCTGCATGACCAGTCCGCACATGGCGAGCGCTGCGCCGGCGAGGACGAGGCCGACGGTCCGAGGGATGCGCGTGATCGCGAACATCTCCGCGCCATCCTCCTCGCCGATCACGTCGTAGACGCCGACGAAGAGGGAGAGCGCCACGAGCCCGGCGACGACGACAGCGCCGAGCAGAAGCGGCCCGGTGAACAGGCGCCCGCGCGGGCGCCTGTTCACCGGGTGCTCGAGAGTGAGGGTCACCGGCTCTCGAGCGCGTCGGCGAAGTCCTCGAAGAACTGCGTGTACGTCTCGATGCCCTCGTTCAGGTAGGTGCCCTGCGGCATGTAGACGATGTTGCCCTCGCGAACGGCGGTCACGTTCTGCAGCGCTTCGGATCCGGCGAGGATGTCGGTCGCCGGGGTGTAGGCCTCATCGGTGTTGACGCTGACCGCGGCATCCCGATCCATCACCAGGAACCAGTCGGGGTCTGCGGCGGCGAGCGCTTCGACCGAGATGTCGTCGCCCTGGTGATCGGTCGAGCCGTCGGACTCCAGCGCCGGCGTCAGCCCGAGGATGTCGTAGACGGGTCCGAGCGTGCGACCCGTGGTCGGCGCGGCGTAGTTGATCTCACCTCCGGACGTGATCACACCCATGACGGTCTCGCTGTCGTCGTAGGCGGCCAGGACCCGTTCGATGGCAGCGTCGAAGTCGGCGACGAGGGCGGCGGCCTCCTCCTGCTTGCCGAAGATCTCGCCGAGGGTCGTGACCTGGCGACGCAGCTCCTCGTCGAGGGGCTCACCGTCGCGCGGATCGAGCTCGACGATGGTGGCGTCCGGGACGAGCGTCTCGAAGTCGGCGTAATAGCTCGCGAAGCGCTGCCCGTTGACGATGAGGTCGGGGTCGGCGGCCACCACCGCTTCGAGGTCGGGTTCGTTGTGGTTGCCGAGGTTCGCGACGGCGGGGTCGTCCTTGAACGACAGACCGTCGGGGAAGATGTCGAGCGGCGCCCCGACGACCGGGACCCCCCAGGAGTCGAGCATCGAGATCGTGCGGTTGTCGGTGGCGACGACCCGCTGCGGCGGGGTGGTGACGGTCTGCTCGCCGTGGTTGTCCTCGACGGTGACCGTCTCGGTGTCGGTCTCGGCGGCCGGCTCGGCGTCGGCGGCGGTGCCGGCGCACCCCGCAAGGGCGAGCGCCGCGAGAGCGACGAGCGGAGTGGCGGTCAGGGGACGGATGCTGCGCATGTGACTGCTCCTGTCGTCGACGGAGCGGGCGTGTATGAGCACGCTGGCGCCGTCGGTCGGAAGGGGATCGCCGGCGAGTGCAGGCAGTTTTTAGGTTAGCCTTACCTGTGTGAGCTTCGTCACATCCGCCCCCTCCTTCCGGCTGGAGCGACAGCCGCTCGACCTCCGCTTCCGCCGCGCCGTCCTCGCGGCACGGACGTGGGAGACATCGACGTACGTGCGCGTCCGGCTCGAGGGAGACGACCTGCGCGGTTTCACGTCGCTCGGCAGCGACGATCACATGCGCCTGTTCTTCCCCGCCGAGTCCGCCGTCGACCTCGACGCGATCCGACAGTCACCCAGCCGCGAGTACACACCGCTGGCGTGGGATGCCGAGGCCGGATGGCTCGAGGTCGAGTTCGCCGTGCATGGGGACCAGGGCATCGCGGCGCCGTGGGCGGCATCCGCTCCCCTCGGCTCGACGATCGGTGTGGGCGGACCCCGCGGCTCGATGGTGATCGCGGGCCGTCCCGACGCCTGGTTCCTCGCCGGCGACGAGACCGCCGTGCCCGCGATCCGTCGGTTCGCCGCGCTGATGGACGCGGACGCGGTGGGCCGGATCCTCGTCGAGGTGACGGATGCCGCTCACGAGCTGCCGGTGGCGGCGCCGCGCGGAGTGGACGTCTCGGTCGTACACCGTGGCGACGCGTTCCCGGGTGTGGCCCTCGCCGCCGAACTCGACCGCTTCGCGGAGCAGGATCGCCCCGACGGCGACGTGTTCGGCTCCGTCGCCGCCGAACAGGGGATCGTGAAGTCCGGGCGACGCCTGCTGCTCGAGCGGTGGGGCCTGGCATCCGACCAGGTGGTCGTGAAGGGTTACTGGAAGAGCGGCGAGGCCGAGCACCACGCGCCCCACTGACCCGCTCTAAGCGAGCTCGAAGCCGCTCGCACGGGTCCTCGTTGACGCGACACGCCCGGGCCGCTAACGTAGCAGGGCTGTGCCGACCGGCACGGCGAGAACCCGGAGGACGCCATGACCACGCAGCAGCGTGATCTGCTCCAGCGGAACGAGACCAAGGTCCCGTTCCGCTACGAGCCGTACCCTCCGGCGCGCGCCGTCTGACGCCATCACCGTCCGACGCCCCGCACCGCACAGGTCCGGGGCGTCTTCTCGTGTGTTCCTCTCCACACGAAGGCTCCCGGGCCCTCCACGAAGGAAAGGAACCATGGAGAAGCTCACGAACAGGCTGCTGTCGTGGGCGAGCATCATCGACGACAAGACCGTCGAACAGGCTCGCACCTCGTCACGCATGCCGTTCATCCACCCGCACCTGGCGCTCATGCCGGATGCGCACCTCGGCAAGGGGGCGACCGTCGGCTCGGTCATCCCGACGCTGGGCGCCATCATTCCGGCGGCCGTCGGCGTCGACATCGGATGCGGCATGATCGCCGTCCGCACGCAGTTCACGAAGGCGCAGCTCGTGGAGCGCGACCTCGCGGGCCTGCGGGAGCAGATCGAACGCGCGATCCCGCTGTCGGCCGGCCGCGACAACCGCAAGATCGTCGCCACCGCCGAGCCGCGCGTCGCCGAGCTGGAGGAGCTCGCCGCGAAGAACGGGTTCGACCCGGCATCCTACGCAGGGCACTGGCGGAACCAGCTCGGGTCGCTCGGGTCGGGGAACCACTTCATCGAGATCTCGGTCGACGAGACCGATGCGGTGTGGATGTTCCTCCACTCGGGCTCGCGAGGGGTCGGCAACAAGATCGCCACGTATCACATCGCCGTCGCGCAGCGGCTGGCGACGCAGTGGTGGATCGAGCTGCCCGATCGCGACCTCGCCTACCTCGTGGAGGGGACGGACGAGTTCTGGGAGTACATCCGCCAGCTGCGGTGGGCCCAGCACTTCGCCCTCCTCAACCGGGAGGAGATGATGGACCGGGTCTCGCGGCAGCTCTCCGAGGTGATGGGAGAGGACGTCGTCGAGCACGAGCGGATCAACTGCCACCACAACTTCACCGAGCGCGAGAAGCACTTCGGCAAGGAGGTGTGGGTGTCGCGGAAGGGGGCCATCCAGGCCGACGCCGGTTGGCCCGGACTCATCCCGGGGTCGATGGGGACGGCATCCTACGTCGTCTCCGGACTCGGCAACCCGCTCTCGCTGAACTCCTCCCCGCACGGCGCGGGGCGGGAGTATTCGCGGTCGGCGGCGCGTCGGACCTTCACGCACGCGCAGCTCCGGGAGGCCATGGCAGGCATCGAGTTCCGTGACACGGACGCGTTCATCGACGAGATCCCGCAGGCGTACAAGCCGATCGACCGGGTCATGGCCGACGCGGCCGATCTCGTCGAGATCCGGCACACGCTGAGACAGCTCGTCAACGTGAAGGGCGACTGACCGGCGATCCCTCCGGGCGGCGGCCCCTACATCTCCTCGTGGGTGTCGGGGTCGCCGTCCCACAGCCGGCCGCGCTCGAGGGCCGAGATCGCGGCGACCTCGTCGTCCGTGAGCGAGAACCCGAAGACGTCGGCGTTCTCGACCTGGCGGACGGGATCGGCGGACTTCGGGATCGGGGTGCTGCCGAGCTGCACGTGCCAGCGCAGCACCGCCTGCGTCGGCGTCACCCCGTGGGCGGCGGCGACGTCGAGCACGATCTGCTCGCTCAACAATTCGGAGCGTCGCGCGAGCGGGCTCCAGCTCTCGGTGCGGATGCCCTGCGAGACGTGGAAGGCGCGCAGCGCCGCCTGCGGGAAGTAGGGGTGCAGTTCGACCTGGTTCACGGCAGGGACGACACCCGTCGCGTCGATGATGCGGGCGAGCATCGGCTCGGTGAAGTTCGAGACGCCGACCGATCCGACGCGACCCTCCTTCTGCAGGTCGACCATCGCACGGTAGGTGTCGACGTACTTGTCGACGCTCGGGTTCGGCCAGTGGATCAGGTACAGGTCGATCCGGTCGAGCCCGAGCCGCTCGAGCGACCCCTCGGCGCTGCGGCGGGTCTCGTCGTAGCCGTGGTCCCGGCCGGGGACCTTCGTCGTCACGAGAAGCTCGTCGCGGATGCCGCTGCGCCGGACGGCCTCGCCGACCTCGCGCTCATTCTCGTAATTGACCGCCGAGTCCAGCAGGCGGTACCCGCCCTCGACGGCCGCGACGATCGAGCGGATGCCGTCCTCGCCACGCAGGTTGTACGTGCCGAGGCCGAGCTGGGGGAAGGCGGTGCCGTCGTTCAGGGAAACCGTGGGAATGGTGACCATGCGTTCACGCTACGCCCCGCACGCGCTCCCCCGCTCGCGGCAGCAGTCCGGCCAGGTCGTCGGGCGTGTCGAGGTCCCACCGCAGCCCCGATGTCGCCCGCACCGGCATCGGGCGGCAGCCGAGCGCGAGGTGGCGTGCGAACGAATCGGGACCGTACGCCGACGCCCAGGGCACACCCGCTCGCGCGGTGAGGAGCGTCGTGCCGGTGCCTGCGGCATCCGGTATCACGGCGCGCGGCGCCGCCGACGCCATCGCCAGTGCGGCCGACAGTTCCGCGGAGGCAAGGGCGGCGAGGTCCGCCGGGAGCGCCGCGCGAGGGCGGCGCAGTCCGACGCGGCCGGATGCGGCGGCCAGCGCCGCGTCGATCCCGGTCGCAGCGCGTTCCCGGATGAGCTCGACGCCACCGGGGAGGAGATCCGCGAGGGCCGCATCCGCCGTCACGACCAAGACGCGCGCCACTCCCGCCGCCCGGGTGGCGACGTCGATCGTGTCGAGAGCGAGCGCCCGGGCGATGTCGCCGCGGCGCGCGTCGTCGCCGAGGCGCGACTTCGCCGCGGCAGCCGGCTTGACCGGGATCATCACCGCCCAGCCGCGATCCCTCACGCGAATCTCCGGCGCAGTCGCGGCAGGATGTCGTCGGCGTACCGCTGCAGGAAGGCGCGCTGGTCGGCGCCGGGATCGTGGAAGACCAGGTGCCGGAACCCCATGTCGACGTACTCCGCGATCCGCTCGACGTGCTCGTCCGGGTCGTCGGAGACGATGAATCGCGAGGCCGCGCGATCGATCGGCAGCGCTGCCGCCCGACGCTGCATCTCGCGCGGATCGTGGATGCCCATCTTCTCCTCGGCGGAGAGCGCGAGCGGGGCCCAGAACCGGGTGCGCTCCCGAGCGACGTCGAGATCGGGATGGTACGACACCTTGACCTCAATCATGCGGTCGATCTCGTCGCCCCGCTCCGACTTGGCGTGACCGTCGGCCACGGCCGGCAGCAGCGTGTCCGTGTAGAGGCCGCGGGCCTTGCCGCTCGTCGTGATGAATCCGTCGGCCACCCGCCCCGCCAGGCGCGCCGCGGCGGGACCTGCTGCACCGATGTAGATCGGCACCGGCTGGTCCGGCCGGTCATAGACGGTGGCGTCCTCGACCTTCCAGAACGCCCCGTCGAACGTGACACGCTCACGGTCCCAGAGGTCGCGCATGAGCGCGATCGACTCCTTGAGCCGCTGGAAGCGCTCCGGCGGGTCGGGCCAGTCGAGCCCGAGGGTCACCTCGTTGAGCGCCTCGCCGGTCCCGACGCCCAGCACGATGCGCCCCGGGTTCAGCACCGCGAGGGTCGCGACCGACTGGGCGACGACGGCCGGATGGTAACGGAAGGTCGGCGTGAGGACGGAGGTCCCCATGAGAATGCGGGAGGTCCGGGCGCCGAGCGCACCGAGCCACGGCAGTGCGGCGGGCGCGTGACCGCCGTCGTGCATCCACGGCTGGAAGTGGTCGGAGATGAAGACGCTGTCGAACCCGGCATCCTCCGCCGCGACGGCGAACTCGAGCAGGTCGACCGGCCCGAACTGCTCCGCCGACGCCTTGTACCCGAATCGGATGGGGACGCTCATCGTGCTCCTCCTGTCAGCGCGGACCGCTCGGTCCGCGACACGGCGCTGCGTGCGGCATCCGCCATCGCCGCCGCCAACTCGGCGACCGTCCCCGGCCAGAGGACGCCCACCCCGCCCGACCGGGCGTCGAGATACCAGCTCTCGCAGCCGCCGAGCCACGCCGTGCCGGCCGCGCGTGCGGCGACATCGAGGCTCGCGCGGGCCTCGGCATCCGCGTCGACCCGGACCACGCCGCCGCCCGCCATTGTGCGGCGGATGAAGTCCGCCTGCCGCTCGAGGACGAGCAGCGACGAGGCGTGCGGCAGGGCGGAGTGCGGCCCGTTCATGACGAAGAGGTTGGGGAAGCCCGCGACCATGGTCGAGGCGACGGCGCTCATGCCGCCCGCCCAGTGCTCCGCGAGGGTCACGCCGTTCTCGCCGCGCACGATGCCGGCGTACGGCTGGTGCGTCGTCTCGAACCCGGTGGCCAGGACGATCCGGTCGATCCCGTCGTGCACCGCGCCCGAGGCCCCGGTGAGACGGTTTCCGGCGACGGACGCCAGCGCCGAGGCCTCGAGCGTCACGGCCTCGCCTGCGACGGCGGCGTAGAACGTGTCCGAGAGCACGACGCGCTTGCAGCCGAACGGATACCCGGGCGTCAGCGCGCGTCGCAGGCCGCGATCGGGCACGCTCGCGACCAGGTGCGCGAGTGCCGCACGCCGCGCCCGAGCGGATGCCGCGCCCCGCCCCGACCGTGCCGCGAACCGCTCGCCGTCGCCCGCCGCGAGCCTCTCCCGCTCGCGCGCGATCGCCCCGGGCGCCGAGAACAGCTCGGCGTCGCGCGCGTCGTACCGGCGCCCACCGCGCGGAAGCACCCACGCCGGAGAGCGCTGGAAGAGGACCACCTCGGCGCCCGAGCGGACCAGCTCGGGAACGAGTTGGGCGGCGCTGGACCCCGTCCCGACGACGGCGATGCGGGTGCCGGCGACCGACCCGGTCGCGTCCCAGCGGGCCGTGTGGCCGACTGCTCCGGGAAAAGAGGGCAGACCGGGGACGTCGGGGATGCGGGGCTCGGACAACCGCCCGCAGCCGAGGACCAGCACATCGGCCGAGTCGGGGCCGCCGGCCGAGAAGCCGAGCCGCCAGCGCTCGGCGACGGGGTCCCATTCGGCATCCGTCAGTGCCGTCCCGAAGCGGATCGCGTCCCGCAGACCCTCGCGGTCGACGACCCCCTCGAGGTAGGCGGCGATCTCGGCGCCCGGGGCGAACTCGGCCGACCAGCCGGGGTGGGGGTGACGCTCGAAGCTGTACAGGTGCGCCGGGACATCGCACGCGACGCCCGGATAGACGTTCTCGCGCCACGTCCCGCCGACCCGATCCGCCCGCTCGACCACCACCACGTCGTGGCCGGCCTCGCGCAGCTCGATCGCGGCCGCGATGCCCGCGAAACCCGCGCCGACGACGACGACCTCGGCGTGACCGCTCATGCGGCCGCCTCCGCCGGTGTCCCGTAGGTCGTGGTGCGTTCGCGCAGCCGGCGGCGCAGCGACCCGGCCAAGCGGGAGGCGTCACCGAAGGGCAGCTCAAGCCCCCGCTCGACCCCGGTGTCGGGGCGCATGCGCCCGTCGAGGAGGGTGCCGCCCAGATCGTCGCCGCCGCTGCGCAGCAGCTCCGCGGTGATCGCCCGCCCGTGTCGGGTCCATGGGATCTGGATGTGGCGGATGCCGTCGTTCAGGAGCAGGCGCGCGACGGCGACCATCGCACGGTGCTCATCGAGGTCCGATCGCTCGGCGGTGCGCGTGCCGCCGCCGGGGAGCGGGATCGGCACGAACTCGGTGAACCCGCCGGTCTCGTCGTGCAGGCCCCGGAGTGTCAGCAAGTGGGCCACGCGGTCGGCCGCCGATTCGATGTGGCCGTAGAAGAGGACCGAGCTCGTCCGCATGCCGTGCGCGTGCTCTGCGCGGATGATCTCGAGCCACCGATCGACGTCGAGGTCGCCGGGGGCGATGCGGCGCCGGATGTCGTCGTCCAGGACTTTCACCCCCGTTCCGGGCATCGTGCCCACGCCCGCCGCGCGGAGGGCGGCGATGGCGCGCGGCACACCGATGGTCGTGCGGTCGGCCAGGTCGGCGACATCCTGCGGGCGGAAGGCGTGCAGGTGCAGCGACGGCGCGGCCGCGCGCACGGCGTGCACGAGATCCACGTACAGGCGCGGGTCCTCCCTGGGGTCCAGCCGCCCCTGAATGCAGAGCTCGGTCGCGCCGAGGGACGCGGCATCCCTCGCGATCGCCTCGACGTCGGCGAGCCCGAACGCCCCCGCACCGACGGGTGCGCGGTGCAGGCCGGACGACGCGAGGTTGCGGTTGACGACGATGCTCACGGTGTCGCCGATCGTCGTGCGCCGCAGGTCGTCGGCGGTGCGGATGAGTCGTTCCAGATCATCGCCGGTCGCCGTCAGCAGGTGCTCCCAGTCGGCCGCATCGAGCTCGCGCGGGGTCGTCGCCGCCGTCTCGAGCAGCGCCGTGCCGCGACGACGCCGTGACGTCGCGGCGCGCGCGCGGCCCGCGAGACCCGTCCCCGGCTCGGCGAGCGAGGCGACGGCGGCGTGGAGGGCAGGGTCGATCCAGGCGGCGGGCGCCCGCACGTACTCGGGGTGGGCGGTCAGCCGCTCGACGAGCGTGAAGCCTGCCGCAGCGGTGTGGGCGGCGAGGTCGTCGAGATGCGGCCACGGCCGCTCCGGATTGACGTGATCGGCGGTCAGCGGCGAGACCCCACCCCAGTCGTCGACCCCCGCAGCGAGCAGCGACGCGAGCTCCGCTGGATCGGAGAGGTTCGGCGGCGCCTGGATGCGCATGCCAGGTCCGAGGATGAGTCGCGCGACCGCGATCGCCGCGAGGTAGGCGTCGCGATCGGCATCCGCCGCCGCCGCCATCGCCGTCCGGGGCTTCGCCCGGAAGTTCTGCACGATGACCTCCTGCACGTGCCCGTGACGGGCGTGCGCGTCGCGCAGCGCGAAGAGCGAGGCCGCGCGGTCGGCGAGGGTCTCGCCGATGCCGACCAGGATGCCGGTGGTGAACGGGATGCGGGCTCGCCCCGCATCCTCGATCACGGCGAGACGGAGGGCGGGATCCTTGTCGGGAGAGCCGTGGTGCGCGGCGCCCGGGGTCTCGAACAGGGCGCGCGAGGTCGTCTCCAGCATCATCCCCATCGACGGCGACACCGGGCGGAGCGCCGCGAGCTCGGCGGCGGACATGACCCCCGGGTTCGCGTGCGCGAGGAGCCCGGTCTCACGGGTGACCAGCCGCGCCGCATGGGCGACGTAGTCGACCGTCGAGGCGAAGCCGTGCGCGTCGAGCCACGCCCGCGCCTCGGGCCAGCGGTCCTCGGGCCGGTCGCCGAGGGTGAGCAGGGCCTCCTTGCAGCCCTGCGCCGCGCCCGCGCGCGCGATCCGGAGGATCTGCGCGTCGTCGAGGTAGGCGGGCGCCTTCTTGCGGAGGAGCTGGGCGGGGGTGTCGACGAACGCGCAGTAGTGGCAACGGTCCCGGCAGAGCGTGGTCAGCGGGAGGAAGACCTTGCGCGAGTAGGTCACGACGCCGGGACGGCCCGCGGTGGCCAGGCCCGCGTTGCGGACGGCGGCGGCGCGCGCCAGGAGCATCTCGAGCTCGCACCCGGTCGAGGCCAGCAGGCGCTCGGCCTCGACCGGGTCGGTGAGGATGTCGTCGGTGGGGTGGGACATCGGCGGCCTCAGTCGTGCTGCGGGAAGCCCAGGTTCAGGCCGCCGTGCGACGGGTCGAGCCAGCGCGAGGTCACCGCCTTCTCACGGGTGAAGAACGCGAACCCCTGCGGACCGTACGCCTTCGCGTCGCCGAACAGCGACGCCTTCCAGCCGCCGAACGAGTGGTAGGCCACCGGCACCGGGATCGGGACGTTGACCCCGACCATGCCGACGCTCACCTCGCGCTGGAAGCGGCGGGCGGCACCGCCGTCGTTCGTGAAGATCGCGGTGCCGTTGCCGTACGGGCTCGCCTCGATGAGCGCGAGACCCTCCTCGTACCCCGCGACCCGCACGACCGAGAGAACCGGCCCGAAGATCTCATCGGTGTAGACGGCGGACGAGGTCGGCACCTTGTCGATGAGGGTGGGACCGAGCCAGAAGCCGTCACCGTCGGCATCCGGGACCACGTCGCGGCCATCGACGACGATCTCGGCGCCGTCGGTCTCGGCGATCGCGAGGTAGCCGGCGACCTTGTCACGGTGCTCTCGGGTGATGAGCGGTCCCATGTCGCAGCCACGCGTGCCGTCGCCGGTGCGCAGCGTCGCGACGCGCTCGGCGATCCTCGCGACGAGGGCGTCGGCGATCGGCTCGGTCGCCAGCAGCACCGAGATCGCCATGCAGCGCTCGCCCGCCGACCCGAACCCCGCGTTGACGGCGGCGTCGGCGGCCAGGTCGAGGTCGGCATCCGGAAGCACCAGCATGTGGTTCTTCGCGCCGCCGAGGGCCTGCACGCGCTTGCCCTGCGCACTCGCCCGCTCGTAGATGTAGCGGGCGATCGGGGTGGACCCGACGAACGAGATCGCGCGCACCGTCGGGTGGTCGAGGATCGCGTCGACGGCCTCCTTGTCGCCGTGGACGACGTTGAGGACGCCTGCCGGAAGGCCCGCCTCGACGAGGGCACGCGCGATCCAGTCGGACGCCGACGGATCCTTCTCGCTCGGCTTCAGCACGACCGTGTTGCCCGAGACGAGCGCGATCGGAAGGAACCAGAGCGGCACCATCGCGGGGAAGTTGAAGGGACTGATGACCCCGACGACGCCGACGGGCTGCTTCACCGAGTAGACGTCGACGCCCGTGGAGACGTTCTCGGAGTACTCGCCCTTGAGGAGGTGACCCGCCCCGCAGGCGAACTCGACGACCTCGAGACCGCGGGCGATCTCGCCGAGCGCGTCGGAGAGCACCTTGCCGTGCTCGGCCGTGAGGATCGCGGCGAGCTCGTCCTTGCGCGCGTTCAGGATCTCGCGGAACGAGAACATGACGCCCTGCCGCTTCGCGAGACTCGCGTCGCGCCACGCCGGCAGGGCGGCGGCGGCACGGTCGACCGCGGCGCCCACGTCGGCAGTGCTCGCGAGGCGCACCCGGCCGCTGACGACTCCGGTGGCGGGGTTGTGGATGGGGGCCGTGCGGTCGGACTCGCCGCTCCACGCGGCGCCGTCGACCCAGTGCTCGAGCACGGCGACATCAGGCTGGTCGGTCATGGTTCCTCCGATGGGGTGGGTCAGAGCGCGGCGAATGCCGCATCGTAGATCTCGAGCGCCTGTCGCACCTCGTCGTCGGTGACGACGCAGGGCGGGACGACGTGGATGCGGTTGTCGGCGGTGAAGGGCAACAGGCCCCGGGCCATGAGGTCCTTCTTCAGCGCGCCGATCACGGCGGGAGCGACGGGTGCGCGGGTCACGGGGTCGGCGACCAGTTCCAGAGCCCAGAACACCCCCTCGCCCCGCACCTCCCCGATGATCAGATGCTTCTCGGCGAGAGCGCGCAGCCCCGGCCCGAGGACGGTCTCCCCGATGCGGCGGGCGTTGTCCACGATCCCCTCCTCCCGCATCGCGTCGATCGTCGCGACCACCGATGCCGCCGCAAGGGGATGCCCCGAGTACGTGAGCCCACCGGGGAACACCCGGTCATCGAACGTCGCGGCGATCTCATCCGAGATGATCACGCCGCCGATCGGGACGTACCCGGAGTTCACGCCCTTCGCGAACGTGATCAGGTCCGGGACCACGTCGTGGCCCTCGAACGCGAACCACCGGCCCGTGCGGCCGAAACCGCTCATCACCTCATCCAGGATCAGGACGATGCCGAACTCGTCGGCCAGACGCCGCACCCCCGCGAGGTAGCCGGGCGGGGGGATCATGATGCCCGCCGTCCCCGGCA
The DNA here is from genome assembly GCF_031844425.1 of Microbacterium sp. ARD31. NCBI lineage: Bacteria > Bacillati > Actinomycetota > Actinomycetes > Micrococcales > Microbacteriaceae > Microbacterium > Microbacterium sp. ARD31. Next base: position 311,066 of record NZ_JAUZVE010000003.1, on the reverse strand, counting down.
CCGACTCGAGCAGGATCGCCGCGATGGAGCTCGGCCCTTCCGCCTCGATGACCCGACGCAGGTGGTGCAACGCCCGCGCACACTCCTCCTCCGGGGTGGTCGCCCAGAACTCCGACCGGTACAGGTAGGGGCCGAAGAAGTGCACGTGGCCCCGCGCGTACTCGTTCGGGATGCGGCGCCAATCCCCCGTCGCGACGATCGCCGCCCCGGTGTTGCCGTGGTAGCTGCGGTAGCGCGAGAGCACCTTGTCCCGCCCGGTGTGCAACCGCGCCATCCGGATCGCGTTCTCGTTCGCGTCCGCTCCGCCGTTCGTGAAGAACACCTTCGAGAACCCGTCGGGCGCCAGATCCACGATCCGCTTCGCTGCCTCGCCCCGGGCGAGGTTGGCGGTCGAGGGGGCGACGGTGGTCATGATGTCGGCCTGCGCCTTGATCGCGTCGACGACGGCGGGATGCTGGTGCCCGATGTTCACGTTCACGAGCTGGCTCGAGAAGTCCAGCATCCGGTGTCCGGCATGGTCCCAGACGGTCGACCCGGATCCCCCGGCGAGCGGGAACGGGTCGATGAGCGCCTGCGCCGACCACGAGTGGAAGACGTGGGCACGGTCGAGTTCGCGGGTGCGGAGGTCGAGGTCGTCGGAGGTCATCTGAGGTGCTCTCTGTCGGGGGCGGTCCCGGGGCTCGTGCCCCGGGACCGCCGGGATGATGCTCTTACTGTCCGCCCTCGGTGAGGGTCACGTCGATAGGCGTGTACTCCCCCTCGAGGCTGACGCCCTCGTCCTCCAGCTCCGCGATCGCCTTCTCGATGTACTCGTTCGAGAACGCGGATGCCGGCGGTTCCTGCGTGATCAGGTTCATGCCGTCCTGGTTCACCGCGGCGAGGGCGCCGTCGACCGTCTGGTCCCACTTGTCCTGCTCGACGGTGGCGAAAGGCGCGTCGGTCCAGATCAGCTTGTTGACCTCGTTGAGCTGCCACAGCTGGTGGACCGGGCCGACGGGGAAGGCCGCTTCGGCGTTCGAGGCGACGTCCCAGACGAGTGAGGCGGAATCCTCGACGTTGTCACGGGCGTACAGCCAGCCCTTGGCGACCGCTTTCAAGAAGCGCACCGCCGCGTCGGCGTACGCCGGGTCCTCGTCGAGCCGCTTCGTGTCGGCCCAGATCGCGTCCTGCAGCATCGCACCCTCGGTGTCCTCGTAGTAGATGACGTCGAGGTCGTCGAGCGTGTACAGCTTGCCGGTGTCGGGGTTGACCACCTCGAGCACCTGGGCGAGCTCGTTGTACGTCATCGCCTGCGCGGCATCGACGTCGCCGTCGAGCAGGGCGTTCATCGAGAAGTCCTGCGTCGTGATCGACACGGTGGAGGCGTCGAGATCGTCCGCCGCCATCGCGGCGAAGATCTCCCACTCGTTCCCGAAGCCCCACGAGCCGATGCGCTTGCCTTCGAAGTCGGCGACGTCGGTGATGCCGTCGCCCTTCCACGAGACCTGCGTCGTGCCCGAGCGCTGGAAGACCTGCGCGATGTCGGTGAGTTCGACGCCCGTGGACTCGATGGTCCCGAGCACCTTCGGCACCCACGCGACGGCGAAGTCGACGTCGCCGGCGGCCAGTGCGTCCTGCGGCACGATGTCGCCGCCCGAGGGCACGATCTCGACGTTGTCGAAGCCCTCCTCCTCGAAGTACCCCTTCTCCTGTGCGACGTAGTAGCCGGCGAACTGCGCCTGCGGCAGCCACTGCAGCTGCAGCTTGATGTCGGTGATCGGCGTGAAGTCCGCGTCGTCACCGCCGGTGGTGGGGCTGGTGCTCGTGGTGCCCGCGCACGCGGACAGGGCGAGGGCGCCGGCGGTCAGGGTCGTGACGACCGCCAACCGGCGTCGGGTGCTGTGACGCATGGTGTTCCTTTCGGGTGTTCGGGTGGTGCGGGTGGTGCGGTGGGTGGGTGGAGCGGACCGGCCCGACGGGTGTCAGACCGGCCTCCGCCTGGTCACGATGCGTTCGATGAGCACGGTGACGAGGAAGAAGACGAGACCGACGGCGATCGCGGCGCCGACGTAGGTCCAGGCGACGGCGGCGTTCCCGGTCTTGGCGTAACTGGCGATGGCCGTGCCGAGGCCGTCGGTGGGACCGCCGAAGTACTCCGCGACGAGCGCGGAGATGACGGCGACCGAACTGGCGATGCGGATGCCGGTGACGAGGTAGGGCAGCGCGACGGGGAGCGTGAGGCCGCGGAACTGCTGGCCGGGAGTCGCCGCGTAGGCGAGGAAGAGGTCTCGCTGCACGGGGCGGGACTGCCGCAGGCCGCGGAGGACGTTGACGAAGACCGGCACGAAGGCGGCGACCGCGGCGACCACCTGGCGTCCCGTCTGCGCCGAGGCCCCGAGCATCGTGTTCAGCAGCGGGGTGAGCGCGACGATCGGAACGACCGCGACCGCCGCGACGAGGGGCGCGAGCATGCCGTCGACCGGACGCAGCCACGCGGCGAGCGCCGCGAGGGCGACGCCGAGCACCGTACCGGCGACGAGCCCGACGAGCGTGTTGCCCCCGGTGACCAGCGCGTCCTCGGCGACCACGCCGCCGATCCGCAAGGCGGTCTCGGCGACGTCGGCGGGGGCGGGGATCAGCGCGAGCCGCCCGATGTTGACGCCCGAGAGCACCTGCCACAGGACGAGGAGCAGGATGCCGGTGGCCACCGGTGCAGCGATGCGGGCGATCCGCTCGGTCGCGGTCATGATGCCGTCACCGCTCGTTCGCTCGGGCGACGGGCGTGCCGTGGAGCGCTTCGCGCACCTCGGTCACCTTCTCGAAGAACTCCGGCGACTCCCGCAGGAGGTCGGGACGATCGTGCCCGAACGGCACGGCGACGAGATCGGTGATGCGGCCCGGTCGCGGCGACATGACGACGACGCGGTCGGACAGGTAGACGGCTTCGGGGATCGAGTGCGTCACGAAAACGACGGCGGCGCCGGTCTCCCCGGTGATGCGGGTGAGTTCGGTCTGCATCCGTTCGCGCGTCATCTCGTCGAGCGCGCCGAACGGCTCGTCCATGAGGAGGAGCTTCGGCCGCGCGGCGAGGGCGCGAGCGATCGCGACGCGCTGCTGCATACCGCCGGACAGCTCGTCGGGGTACCGCTTGCCGAAGTCGGTGAGGCCGACGAGCTCGGCGAGCTCTGCCGCGCGGGCCCGTCGTTCGGCGCCGCCGACGCCGTGCAGCTCGAGGGGCAGCACGATGTTCTCGAGCACGGTCCGCCACGGCAAGAGCCCGGCCTGTTGGAAGGCGATGCCGTAGTCCTGGTCGAGGCGCGCCTTCTTCGGCGTCTTGCCGAAGACCTCGAGAGAACCCGCCGTGGGCTGATCGAGGTCGGCGATCAGCCGCATGAGCGTCGACTTGCCGCATCCGGACGGACCGATCAGCGACACGAACTCGCCTGCCGCGATCTCGAGGTCGACCCCGGTGAGGGCGTGCACCTCAGCGGTGCGGCGGCCTCCGAAGGTGCGGCCGACGCCGGTGGCGCGGACGGCGATCTCGCTCATGCGGACGTTCCTCTCGGGTGAGGGCGGGGGATCATGCGGATGCCTCCCCGCGGCGGTACCGGCGAAGTCCCGTCGCGAGCAGCGCGACGACCCCGGCGACGAGGAGGCCGAGCAGGACCGCGCCGAAGATGGGACCCCACGGGAGTGCGGGGTCGGCGGAGGCGGATTGCGCGGCCTGCAGCAGCATCCGTCCGAGGCCGCCGCGCATGCCGATGGACACCTCGGCGACGATGGCGCCGACGACGGCGTTCGCCGCGGCGAGACGGGCTGCGGGGATCAGGTACGGCACCGCGGCGGGGAAGCGCAGCCGGCGCAGGGTCTGGCCGTAACCGGCGGCGTAGCTGCGCATGAGGTCGAGATGGATCGCGTCGGGCGACGACAGGCCCTTGAGCGCACCGATCGAGACCGGGAAGAAGGCCAGGTACGAGGCGATCACCGCCACCGACAGCCACTCCGGCCAGGGCAGCCCGGCTCGGTCGATCTGCGACCCGATGCGGGCGACGAGGGGGGCGAAGGCGATGAGCGGCACGGTCTGCGAGACGACGATCCAGGGCAGGAGTCCGCGCTCGACGATGCGCCAGCGCTGCATCAGCAGGGCGAAGCCGACGCCGACGACGACGCCGATGACCCACCCGACGAGGGCGATGCCGAGGGTGAGCAGGCCCGCGCTCGCGACGGTCGCCCAGAGCGGTGGCGTCGCCGCGCCGCTCGTGGGATCGAACAGCCGCGCGATCATGTCGGTGACGTGGGGCATCGCACGGTCGTGGGTGCGCGGCAGGACGCGCACGCCGTCCTCGCTACCGAGGACGAGACCGTCGGCGGGCCCGAGCCACTTGTACGCCTCCCACAGCGCGACGAGGGCGAGGACGCCGACGACGCCCCACCCCCACGCGGCTGCCGTGCGTCGCGTCATGACTTGGCCGCGATGTGGTCGGAGAGCGCGGGGATCACGGTCTCGCCGTAGACCCGCATCGTCTCCTCCTTGTTGTCGTGCTGCAGGTAGCCGGCGAACTGGGTCACCCCGAGCGCCTTCAGCTGCTCGAGCTTGGCGATGTGGTCCTCGGCCGTGCCGAGCAGACAGAACCGGTCGACGATCTCGTCGGGGACGAAGTCGACGTGGTCGTTGTCGCTCTTGCCGTGGCTGTTGTAGTCGTAGCCGGTGCGGCCGGCGATGTAGTCGGTGAGGGCCTGGGGCACATCGCCGTCCGCGCCGTACTTCGCGACGATGTCGGCGACGTGGTTGCCGACCATCCCGCCGAACCAGCGGCACTGGTCGCGCATGTGCTCCCAGTCGTCGCCGATGTACATCGGGGCGGCGACGCAGAACGCGATCGAATCGGGGTCACGGCCGGCGGCCTCGGCGGCATCCCGCACCACCTTGATCATCCAGGCGGCGATGTCGACGTCGGCCAGCTGCAGGATGAACCCGTCCCCGACCTCGCCGGTGAGCTTCAGCGCCATCGGGCCGTAGGCGGCGACCCAGACGTCGAGCTCGGATCCGCGGCTCCACGGGAACTGCAGCGTCGCCCCCTTGTACTCGACGGGCCGGGAGTTGGCGAGTTCTCGGATGACGTGGATCGACTCGCGCAGCTCCCGCATCGTCACCGGCTTGCCGTTGGTCACGCGCACCGCCGAGTCCCCGCGGCCGATGCCGCAGATCGTGCGGTTGCCGTACATTTCGTTGAGCGTCGCGAAGACGGATGCCGTGACGGTCCAGTCGCGGGTGGCGGGGTTCGTGACGAACGGCCCCACGGTGATGCGCTTGGTCGCGTTGAGGATCGCGGAGTGGACGACGTACGGCTCCTCCCAGAGGAGGTGCGAGTCGAAGGTCCAGACGTGGCTGAAGCCGTGCGCCTCGGCGAGCGTCGACAGCTGCACGGTGCGCGAGGCGGGTGGGTTCGTCTGCAGGACGACGCCGAAGTCCATGGGTCCTCTTTCGGGTGTTCGGGTCAGATGAGGTACTGGCTGAGACCGCGCTTGACGAAGCGGCCGTCGCCCTTGCGCCCGAGGTAGGCGCCGTCGTCGACGATGACCTTGCCGCGCGAGAGGACGGTGTCGACGTGCCCGTCGATCTCGAAGCCCTCCCACGCGGAGTGGTCCATGTTCATGTGGTGGGTCTTCTCGTAGCCGATCGAGGTGTGACCGTTGGGGTCGTAGATGACGACGTCTCCGTCGGCACCCGGGGCGATGACGCCCTTCTTGCCGTACATCCCGAACATGCGCGCCGGGGTCGTGCTGGTGAGCTCGACCCAGCGCTCGAGGGTGATCTCGCCCGTGACGACCCCCTGGTACATGAGGTCGATGCGGTGCTCGACCGACCCGATGCCGTTGGGGATCGCCCGGAAGTCGCCCTTGCCGAGCTCCTTCTGGTCCTTCATGCAGAACGGGCAGTGGTCGGTCGAGACCATCTGCAGGTCGTTCGTTCGCAGCGCCTGCCACATGTGGTCCTGGTGCCCCTCGGCGCGGGAGCGGAGCGGCGTCGAGCAGACGTACTTGGCGCCCTCGAACGACCCCCACTCCTCGCTCCTGGCGCCCAGGTGCTCCTCGAGCGACAGGTAGAGGTACTGCGGGCAGGTCTCGCCGAAGACGTTCTGCCCCTTGTCGCGCGCCCAGGCGAGCTGCTCGACGGCCTGCTTCGCGCTCACGTGCACGACGTAGAGCGGTGCACCGGTGATGTTCGACAGCATGATCGCGCGGTGGGTCGCCTCCTCCTCGGCCTGCCACACGCGTGCCTTGCCGTGGAAGTACGGGTCCGTGTTGCCGGCGCGGACGAGCTGTTCGGCGAGGACGTCGATGACCGGGCCGTTCTCGGCGTGCATCATCGTGAGCAGTCCCGTGTCGGCCGAGACCTGCATGGCCTTCAGGATCTGCGCGTCGTCGGCGTAGAAGACCCCGGGGTAGGCCATGAACATCTTGAAGCTCGTGATGCCCTCATCGATCAGGGTGGGGAGCGCGGCGAGCGAGTGCTCGTCCACCCCGCCGATGATCTGGTGGAAGCCGTAGTCCACGGCGCACTCCCCCGCCGCGAGCGCGTGCCAGGCCGCGAGCCCGTCCTCGACCCGCTCGCCCTGCCGCTGCACGGCGAAGTCGACGATCGTGGTCGTTCCGCCCCAGGCTGCTGCCCGGGTGCCGGTCTCGAAGGTGTCGGAGGCGCTCGTCCCGCCGAAGGGCAGCTGCATGTGCGTGTGGGCGTCGATGCCGCCGGGGATCACGTACTTCCCCGTCGCGTCGATGACGGTGTCCACGGATGCCGCGATGTCGTGCCCGAGCAGGGTGGAGCCGGGCGTCAGCACGGCGACGATCGTCTCGCCGTCGACGAGGACGTCGGCGGGGCCGCGTCCGGTCGACGAGACGACGGTGCCGCCGGTGATGAGCGTGGTGGGCATGGGTCCTCCGATGTGCCGTGCGGTTACGGGGCGACGATCTCGGCGTACGAGTCGGGGCGGCGGTCGCGGTAGAACTGCCAGTCGTCGCGCATCTCGCGGACGAGGTCCATGTCGAGGTCGCGGATGAGAATCTCCTCGTCGGTGCCCGAGCCGAGCGCGCCGACGTAGTTGCCGCGCGGGTCGACGATCTGGCTGGTGCCGTAGAAGGTGACCGCCTCGTCGCCGTACTCGTTGTCCTCGCGGCCGACGCGGTTGGGGGCGAGGACGAAGTAGCCGTTGGCGACGGCGGCGGCGGGCTGTTCCACCTCCCACAGGCGGTTCGACAGACCCGGCTTCGTCGCGTTCGGGTTGAAGGCGAGGTGGGCGCCGTTGAGACCGAGCTCGCGCCACGCCTCGGGGAAGTGCCGGTCGTAGCAGATGATGACGCCGACCTTGCCGACCGCGGTGTCGAAGACGGGGTACCCCAGGTTTCCCGGACGGAAGTAGAACTTCTCCCAGAACTTCTCGACGTGCGGGATGTGGTGCTTGCGGTACGAGCCAAGGATCGTGCCGTCGGCATCCACCACCACCGCCGTGTTGTAGTACACGCCGGTCTGCGCCTCTTCGTAGATGGGGAGGACCATGACCATGTTCAGCTCCTTCGCGAGCGCGGCGAAGCGCTGCACGATGGGGCCGTCGACGGGCTCGGCGTAGCGGTAGTACTTCTTCTCCTGCGTGATGCCGAAGTACGGACCGTAGAAGAGCTCCTGGAAGCAGATGACCTGAGCGCCCTGCGCTGCGGCCTCCCGCGCGAACTGCTCGTGCTTGTCGAGCATCGACTCCTTGTCGCCGGTCCACGTCGTCTGCGTGATCGCCGCTCTCACCGTTGCCATCTCGGTCTTCCTTCCCTCGGTTCTGTTACTGTCCTGCTTGAACATTTCTCGACAGTTTCCGGATGTGTCGCGGTCGTTAATCCTCTGGACACCTCCCCGCACGTGAGGACGACGGATGCTGCGCCCCGAGTCGCTCGAGTCCCGCACCCCGCTGGGCATGGCGGGCGAGATCGCGCGTCTCGTGGCCGACGGCTCGCTCGAGCCGGGCGAGCGTCTGCCGACGGTGCGCGAGATGGCGGCGGCCCTAGGTGTCTCGGCGGGCACGATCGCGGCCGCGTGGCGCGCGTTGTCGGATGCCGGGACGATCGTCTCGCGCGGTCGCGCCGGCAGCTTCGTGCGCGCCGAACCGCGCGAGTGGCTGAGCCCGCGCGTGCAGGGCCTCGCCGGGAGCGCACAGCCGGTGCGGCTGGATCTCTCGCACGGCACACCCGACCCGGCGATGCTCCCGGCGCTCGAGAACGCCTTCTCGCACGTGGCGCCCCGCGCCGACACCGGTCGCTACCACGACCTGCCGGTGCTGCCCGAGCTCCACGCGCACATCGCCGAGACGTGGCCGGCGCCGGGCATCGAGACCTTCACCGTCGTCGACGGGGCCCTCGACGGCATCTCGCGGACCCTCGAGCAGGTCGTCCGCTTCGGTGACCGCGTCGCGGTGGAGTCGCCCGGATTCCCGTACTTCTTCGACCTGCTCGATGCCCTCGGCGCCGAGCCGATCCCGCTGGCCCTCGACCGCGACGGCGTGACGCCCGGCTCGCTCTCGCGAGCGCTCGCCCGGAAGCCCACCGCGATCGTGCTGCAGCCGCGGGCGCAGAACCCGACCGGCATCTCGATGACCGTCGAGCGCGCCCGCGTGCTCGCGCAGCTCATCATGAACACCCCCGACGGGCGTCGCGTGACGGTGATCGAGGACGACCACTCCGCCCTCATATCGTCGGCCCCCGATGTGACCCTCGCACGATGGATCCCGGGGCAGGTCGTGCACGTCCGGAGCTTCTCGAAATCCCACGGCCCCGACCTGCGCATCGCCGCCCTGGGCGGCCCGGCGCGCGTGGTCGAGCGTCTCGTGGCGAGGCGGATGCTGGGCCCCGGGTGGACCTCGCGCCTGCTGCAGACCGTGCTGCTGGGCCTGCTCACCGACCCTGGCGCGGTCGCGCGGGTGCGCACCGCACGACTGATCTACCGCGACCGCCTCGACAGCATGGCCTCTGCACTCCGACGGTTCGGCGTGGACGTCGGCGACCCGGACGGCATCAACCTGTGGGTGCCGGTCGTCGACGAGCGCGCCGCCCGGATGCGGCTCGCCGTCTCGGGCATCGCGGTCTCGGCCGGCGCCCCCTACCGCGCGCCGACCGACGAGGCGACCACGCCGCACATCCGGGTCACCGCGGGTGCCCTCACCGCGAACGTGCGCCTGGTCGCCGAGGCGCTGGCCGAGGCGGCGCAGGCCCCGGCGGTGGGCTGAGGGCGGCGTTCGCGCTCAGAGCCCCGCGGCGCCGAGCGCGGCGACGGCGAGCGCGCGGGTGCGGGCGGCATCCGACATCCAGAGCGGTTCGACATGCGCCGCGATGCCGAGGGCGTCGACGGATGCCGCGGCCGCCGCATCCTCTTCGGCGATGAGCCACGCGTCGAGGACGCCGCCGCCGCGCGCGCCGTAGTGGCCGGCGACGCCGGCCGCCGTGCAGGGCACGCCCGCGACGCGCAGGCACACGTCGGCCATGCCGCGGACGGGCGCGTCGCCAATGATCGGCGAGACCCCGACGACCGGCGCGGACGCGGCACGGAGCGCGTCCGCCAGGCCGGGGACGGCGAGGATCGGACCGATCGAGACGATGGGGTTCGAGGGGGCGACGAGAATCGCGTCGGCCGCCGCGATCGCGTCCCGCACGCCGGGCGCGGGGACGGACGCATCGATGCCGGGGTTCTCGAAGCGGACGGGCTCGAGCCTGGCGCGGTGGCGGGTCCACCACTCCTGGAAGTGCATGCGCCCGGCATCCAGCACGACGTGGGTGTCGACCTCGGTGTCGGTCATCGGCAGGAGGGTCGCGCCGAGGTCCCACCGGGCCTGCAGCCGCGCGATCGCCTCGGTCGGGGTGAGGCCCTCGCGCAGCCACGACGTGCGCGCGATGTGCGCGCCGAGATCGAGGTCGCCGAGCAGGAACCACTCCCAGCCGACGTTCCACGCGGCCAGTTCATCGGCGACGCGGCGCGAGTCGCCGGCGCGCCCCCACCCCTGCGCGAGGTCCTTCACGCCGGCGAGCGCGTAGAGCATCGAGTCGACGTCGGGCTGCAGGCGGAGCCCGCTCAGCCACAGGTCGTCGCCGGTGTTGCAGACGACGGCGAGATCGCCGCCCCGAGCCCGGAGCTCGTCGCGGAGGCCGGTGGCGAAGGTCGAGCCGCCGACACCGCCGGCGAGCAGGACGACGCGGGGCGCAGCAGTCGGGGTCACTCCCCCAGGGTACGGTCGCCGTATCCTGGGCCGATGCCCGACACCCCCGCCCCGCTCACTGTCTGGCCGCTCGTCGGCATCGGCGAGATCACGCCCGGCGTGGACCTCGTCGACGAGATCGTCCGGGCCGCGGCCGGCACGCTCGCGGACGGCGACATCCTCGTCGTCACGAGCAAGATCGTCTCCAAGGCCGAGGGCCGCTACCGTCCCGCCGCCGAGCGGGATGCCGCGATCGCTGAGGAGACCGTGCGGATCGTGGCCGAGAACGACGCCGGCACGGTCCGCATCGTCGAGAGCCGCCTCGGCATCGTCGCCGCCGCAGCGGGCGTCGACGCGAGCAACACCCCCGACGGGCTCATCCTGCTGCTGCCCGAAGACCCCGACGCCTCGGGGCGCGCGCTGGCCGCCGGCATCCGCGAACGGACCGGCGCCCGCATCGGCGTGATCGTCTCGGACACCCTGGGCCGCGCGTGGCGCGAAGGCCAGACCGACAGCGCGATCGGCGCGGCCGGAGTGGTCGTCATCGAGGACCTGCGCGGCGCGACGGATGCCTCGGGCCGCCCCCTCGCCGTCACGCTCCCCTGCGTCGCCGACGAGCTCGCCGGCGCGGCCGACCTCGTCAAGCGCAAGTCGAGCGGGATGCCGGTGGCCGTCGTCCGGGGCCGCGGCGACCTCGTCGGCGACCTCGACCTGCCCGGCGCCCGCTCGATCGTGCGGCCCGCCGAGCGGGACCTGTTCGGTGAGGGAACGCGCGAGGCGTACGCCCGCGGCCACGCCGACGGCCTCGCCCAGGCCGGGGGATAACCCGAACGGAGGTCTCCGGACGGCCCCGATGTGGCCCGCGGACCCCGCCCCTAGCGTGGTGACATGACTTCCGACACCTCCGTCCCGCCCCGACGGCTCCGGCCGCTGCGGCGCCTCGGCGCCCTCGCGCAGCTGGCCGCCGTCGCGGTGGCGGGCACCGGCATCCTCACCACCGTCGTCACCCTGGTCAGCACGGGGATCGGCACAGTGCTCGTCCTCGGCATCGGCATCCTCTTCCTCGTCGCGGCGCTGTACCTCGCGTGGGCGGCGTCGTGGCTCGAGCACGAACGCGCCGAGGGCCTGTACCGGCACGGCATCCCGCAGCTGCGGATCCGCACGAGCGGGCAGCCCGGGTTCCGCGGACTGCTCCGCACCCTGTGGCTGCAGTTCGTCGACGGCGGGATGTGGCGCGGCATCGGCAGCCTCGCGATCGCCACCGTCCTCGGGTGGATCGTCATCGGAGCGACCTGGGCGGTCATCGGGTCGGTCGGCCTCGCGTTCTCGCCGCTGACCGGGGATGCGGGCGGCACGCTGCCCCTTACCGGGATCGCCGTCGCGGACGGCTGGGCCGTCGCCGGGGGCGTCGTCGCGGCCCTGGTGAGCCTCGGCATCCTCTTCGGGATCTCCCTCCTCGACGACCTGCTGACCCGGTCGATCCTCGTCCCCTCGCGCGAGGCCGTCCTCGCCGAGCAGGCGCGTGCCGCCGGCGCGCAGCGTGCCGGCGCGGTGCGCGCCAGCGAGGTCGAGCGCACCCGCATCGAACGCGACCTGCACGACGGCGTCCAGCCGCGGCTCGTCTCGGTCGGGATGACCTTGGGGCTCGCGCAGCAGAAGATCGACTCCGACCCGGTCGCCGCGAAGGCGCTGATCGACGAGGCGCACACCTCGACGAAGGCCGCCATCACCGAGCTGCGACAGTTGGCCCGCGGCATCCATGCGTCTGTCCTCGACGACCGGGGACTGGATGCCGCCCTCTCGGCCCTCGCGGCACGGTCGCACGTGCCCGTCGCCCTCGACGTCCGCCTCGACGAGAGGTGCAGCGCCACCTCGGAGGCCGCGGTCTACTTCGTCATCGCCGAGTCCCTCACCAACGCCGCCAAGCACGCCCGCGCCACCGAGGTGCGCGTCGTGGTCCGCAGCCGCGGCGACGCCCAGACCGGCCGCCTCATCTGGGCGCGCGTCGAGGACAACGGCATCGGCGGGGCTCGCGTGCTCCCCGGCGGCGGCCTCGACGGGATCATGAACCGGGTGCTCGCCGCCGGCGGCACCGCGACACTCGACAGCCCGGCCGGTGGGCCGACGTCCCTGGAGGTGACGGTCCCGTGCGCATCCTGATCTGCGAGGACTCCACGCTGCTACGCGAAGGCCTGGTGCGCGTGCTCGAGGACGCCGGTCACACCGTCGTCGCAGCCCTCCCCCACGCCGACGCCCTCGTCGACACGGTGACCGAGACCGGGCCCGAGCTCTGCATCCTCGACGTGCGGCTGCCGCCGACCTTCACCGACGAGGGCATCCGGGCGGCGCTGACGCTGCGGGCGCAGCATCCGACCCTCCCCGTCCTGGTGCTCAGCCAGTACGTGGAGGAGCGCTACGCGAGCGACCTCATCACCGGCCAGAACGCCGCCCTCGGCTACCTGCTGAAGGACCGGGTCGCCGATGTGCGGGACTTCCTCGACTCGATCGATCGGATCGCCGGCGGCGCGACGGTCCTCGACCCAGAGGTGGTGGCGCAACTGCTGACGCGCCGCGCCCGGGACGAGCGGATGTCGCGCCTCACCGATCGCGAACGCTCGGTGCTCGCGCTCATCGCCGAGGGCAAGAGCAACGCCGCGATCGCGGCGGCGCTGTTCGTCTCGGAGGCGAGCGTCGAGAAGTACATCACCTCCCTCTTCCAGAAGCTCGGCCTCGAACAGGACGAGCACGGCAACCGACGGGTGCTCGCGGCGCTCGTCCACCTCGAACACAGCGCACCGCCCGCCCCCGGGCATCCCGATCAGAACGGAACACTCCGATGAGCATCGACCTCACTCCCCCGCCCACCGCGTCGGCACCCACCGGCGCGCAGCCGCCGCAGCCGCAGCCGCCGCGCCCGTCGGCGCAGATCGTCGCCATCATCGCGATGTGCCTGGGCGGCGTGCTGCTGCTCGGCGCACTGGTGTCGGGAATCGGCTCGATCGCCTACGCCGCGTCCGTTCGCGGCACCGGCGGCGGAACCGCCGACACGAGCGGGGTGGACGCCCTCTCGCTCGACGTCTCGGCGGGCCACGTGGTGGTGCAGTACGCCGACGTCGACCAGGCGATCCTCGAGGTCGCCCGCGGCGACGGGAATTGGAGGCTCGAGCGGCGCGGCGCGACCCTCAGCCTCACCAACGACCGTCCCTGGTGGGCGTTCCAGGTCGGGCTCGGCTGGGACGACAACCGGGCCACCCTGACCCTTCCCGCCGCGATGGAGCAGCAGCGGCTCGACGCGGACTTCGACGTCTCGGCGGGCTCGCTCACCGCCGACGGAACCTACGGACGCCTCGAGTTGCACGTCGGCGCGGGTGACGCGGACGTCTCGGGCACCGCCGACGACGTGCGGGTCGACGTCAGCGCCGGCGAGGCGGATGTGCGCGTCGACGGCGCCGCGCGCGCGAACCTCACGATCGGCGCCGGCCAGATCATCGCCGACCTGACGGGCAGCGCGCTCGACGAGATCCGGGCCGACGTCAGCGCCGGCACCCTCGTCGCGACCGTCCCGAACGAGCCGTACGACGTGACCTCCGACGTCTCGGCGGGCTCGTTCGACAACCAGCTCGACACCTCCGACGGCGCCACCCGCACCGTCGACGTGCAGGTCTCCGCCGGCTCCGCCACCTTCCGCCCCGCCGACTGACCCGCTTCGCGCCACGAGCCGACGCGAAGTGCGCTCCACACCCCGTGGAGGCAGCACTTCGCGTCGGCTCGATGCTTCGTAGGTCAGCCGACGCGGTCGGGCTGGCGCGGCTCGCCAGGCATCCGCTCTGCGCGTCGCGACGGGCAGGGGCGCGGCGGTCGTCGTCGTGACGCACGACCTCGGCGAACTCGGGGAGGTCGATGAGGTGGTGACACTGGCGGAGGGCCGGATCGGCGCGTCTGTCATGCGTGGACGGAGGCTCGATAACGTGAGTAGCGTTGAGGGGTGACCAACGCTCCGATCGATGCCACCACCACCTCCGCCTGGGCTGAACTCGAGTCGCTGAAGGCGGGCTTCACCCCGGACCTCCGCGGCTGGTTCGCGTCGGACCCGGAGCGCGTCGCCAAGCTGACGCACGACGTCGCGGATCTGCACGTCGACCTGTCGAAGAACCTCGTGACCGACGAGGTCGTCGCCGCGCTGGTGCGTCTCGCCGAGCAGACCGGTGTCGCCGAGCGGTACGCCGCGATGCTCGCGGGCGAGCACATCAACACGACCGAGGACCGCGCCGTGCTGCACACCGCGCTGCGCCGTCCGGCCGACGCCGTGCCGTCGCTGACGGTCGATGGCCAGGACGTGGACGCCGATGTGCAGGGCGTGCTCGACGCGATGGCGGAGTTCGCCGGACGGGTGCGGTCGGGTGAGTTCACCGGCATCACGGGCAAGAAGGTCGAGACGGTCGTCAACATCGGTATCGGCGGGTCGGACCTCGGCCCGGTGATGATCTCGGCGGCGCTGGAGCCGTATGCGGATGCCGGCATCTCGGCACGCTTCGTCTCGAACATCGACCCGTTCGACATCGCGTCGAAGACGAAGGACCTCGACCCCGAGACGACGCTGTTCATCGTCGCGTCGAAGACGTTCACGACGCTCGAGACGCTGACGAACGCGCGCCTCGCGAGGGACTGGCTGTGGGAGGGCCTCGCGTCGGCGGGGGCGATCGACGGCAGCGACGAGCAGAAGAAGGATGCCGTCGCCCACCATTTCGTCGCGGTGTCGACGGCGCTCGACAAGGTCGCGGAGTTCGGGATCGACACGGCGAACGCGTTCGGCTTCTGGGACTGGGTGGGTGGCCGCTACTCGGTGGATTCGGCGATCGGGCTGTCGCTCGTGATCGAGTTCGGACCCGACACGTTCCGCGAGCTGCTGGCCGGGTTCCACGCCGTGGACGAGCACGTGCGGACGACGCCGCTGGCGCAGAACGTCCCGGTCCTGATGGGGTTGTTGAACGTCTGGTACACGAACTTCCTGGGCGCGCAGTCGCACGCGGTGCTGCCGTACGCGCAGCAGCTGAGCCGGTTCGCCGCGTACCTGCAGCAGCTGACGATGGAGTCGAACGGCAAGTCGGTGCGCTGGGACGGCTCCCCCGTCACGACCGACACCGGCGAGGTGTTCTGGGGTGAGCCGGGGACGAACGGCCAGCACGCGTTCTACCAGCTGATCCACCAGGGCACGCGGCTGATCCCGGCGGACTTCATCGCGTTCGCGAACCCGGCGTACGCGCTGACGGACGGTGATCGTGACGTGCACGGACTGTTCTTGGCGAACTTCCTGGCGCAGACGAAGGCGCTGGCGTTCGGCAAGACGGCCGAGGAGGTCGAGGCCGAGGGCACGACCGGTGCGCTCGTCGCGGCGCGGACGTTCCCGGGCAACCGTCCGACGACGTCGATCTTCGCGCCGTCGCTGACCCCGCGTGTGCTCGGCGAGCTCGTCGCGCTGTACGAGCACATCACCTTCACGCAGGGCGTGATCTGGGGCATCAACTCGTTCGACCAGTGGGGTGTGGAGCTCGGCAAGCAGCTCGCGATGCAGATCGCGCCGGCGATCGAGGGCGACAGCGACGCGTTCGAGTCGCAGGATGCCTCGACCAAGGCGCTGCTGGAGTACTACCGCGACCACCGGGCCTGAGGGGCCTGATGCGCCTCGAGATCGAGGTCGGTGGCTGGGAGCACGACTGTTGCGGCCCTGAGCTCGTCCGGTTCACGAACGTGGAATGGACCGTGATCCCCGTGCCCGACGGTCCATTCCTCGAGACGCATCACGGCTTGGATGAGACGGAGGGCCCCGAGGTCATCGACGTCACCGGCACGATCGTGGAGCTGGAGGCCATCGAGCGAGATGGTTCGCGCACGACGATCGCACGTGTGCCCAGCGGGCGCGCCCTCCGCGGGATGGACGAAGACGACGCGGGTGACGTCATCGAGCTGTACACCGACCGCCTCATCGACGTATCTGACGACGGCTTCATCGTGACCGTAGAGGTGACGGACTGACCCTCGGCTAGAACGGTGGTGGTCCGGGTGGGTCGGTGGTGAAGGTGGGGATGCGGCGTTCGGGCCTCACGAGGTAGACCCGGCCGGCGGGTGAGGTCCATTCGAGTGCGCCGCCGGGTTTTGCTCTGACCTGCCAGTCGGATTGGTGTTTGAGGGTGTGGTGCCCGCGGCACAGCGGGGCGAGGTTGTCGGCGGCGGTGTTCCCGCCGTGGTGCCAGTCGATGGTGTGGTCGAGGTCGCACCGGTCGGCCGGGATTCCGCAGCCGGGTGCCATGCACCGGGCGGCCCGCCAGGTGACCAGCCGTCGCAGGTCGGCCGGTGGGCGGTACTGCTCGCGCCCGACAGAGAGGACGACCCCGGTTTCGGGGTGGGTGAGCACCCGCATCCACCCGGATGCTGCTCCGCACAGTTCGCGGGCGCGGTCGAGGGGGATCGGGCCGACACCGTCGACCTGCGCGGCAGGGCCGTCACCGGTGAGGAGCGTGAGGGCGGGGACGGTGACCGCCACCGTCGGGCGGATACCGCGCGCGGTATCGGGCAACGCGTCGGTTTCGCCGTCGAGGAGGAGGTCCCCGAACACATCGGCGCGCTTCTGATCCAACGTCCGCTCATCGTCGGGTGCGGTCAGGGTTTTCGCGATCGCGGTGAGCCTGCCGGCGATCGCGTGTGCTTCGACTGCGGGCAGGTGCGCGGTGAGCCACGCCATCCCATCCACCCCCGCATCCACCCGCACGTATCGGTGTGCGACGGCGGCGGCGTGCTGTTCGGCGAGGGTCGCTTCCTGCTCGCGGTCGACGATGCGTTTCATCGCGCGCCGGAACGGCCCGGTCGGGAGTTCTTCCGCGAGGCTCAGGACCTCAGACACGAGCCCCGCGGTCACGTCGTCGAGCTGATCCAGACCGTCGACGATGATCGTCGCGTGGGTGTCGGTGATGTCCGCACGGCTCATCGCCTCCCACACCTTCGGGTACCGACGCAGCAGCGCGTGCCCGACACCCATCAACCGTCCCGCGGCGTGCTCGGTGATCCGCAACGCGGCGGCGACCTCGAGCCGCACCGACCGTTCCACGAACGCGACCGGTTCCTCCCGACGGCGCGCGTCGGCGATCGCGTCGTCCCACAACTCGACGATGCACGCGTACCGCTGCGCGGCATGCACGGTCGCCATATCGGCGCACATCACCACCCAGTCCAGGGTCGTCGGGATCCCCTCCGGGACCTCATCGCGACGATCGGCTGAACTGGACATAGTCCCAGACTAGGAGGGGGTTCCGACATCGATTCCGACACCGAGACCACACCGCCGAAGCCCGGCATCCGAACTTCCCCTGTCGCCAGTCACATCACCCCACGGCGAGTTGCGACAGGCGAGCGCCGACGACGCGCGGGCATCCCCTTCCCCTGTCGCGAATCACACCACCCCACGGCGAGTTGTGACAGGCGAGACCCGCCGCCCCGCCTCCGCGCCCCGACCCGATAGCGTGCTGACATGCGCGGACGCAGACTCACGTGGACGATCGGCGGCATCGGCCTGATCGGGTCCGGTGTCGCCGGCATCCTTCTCAGCGCGACCCTCGGCTCTTCGCTCACCGACACGCTGGCATTCCTCGTCGATCTGCTGTGGGCGGCGGCGGTCCTCGTGTTCGCGATCGGATCGTCGGCGCACGACAGCATCACCGCCCGCCGGCCGCTCGGCACGATCACGCTCGCCCTGGTCGCCGTGAGCCCTCTGGCCGTGCGGGTCATCGGCCTCTTCCAGGACCCGATGAACCCGACACCCCTCATCCCGTGGGAGGTCACCACCTTCATGCCGCTCGCGCTCAGCCTCGTCGCCGTGGTGCAGATCGCGCGCGCCGGTGTCGTGCCTCGTCGGTGGCGCTGGACACCGGCGATCGCGCTCGGCGTCCAGGTGGCATCCGTCGCGATCGGCCAACTCCTCATGATGGACCAGGCCTCCGCCATGCAGACGATCGGTCTCGCCTCGGCGCTCGGGATGCTCGGATTCCTCGCCGGAACCGTCGGCCTGGGCATCATCGCCCTCGTCGCGGCCGCGGCGGAGCGACCGGCATCCGTCCCCGTCTTGTCCTCGCCGAACGCGTCGCCGGACCGCTGACCCTGGACAACTCCCAGCCGCAGCGGGACCCTGGTCGCACACCCGGACGAAGAAGACGGCCATGTTCCAGAGCGACGACGCCTACAGCGGCTTCGCGGTCGACGACATCGATGCGGCGCGAGAGTTCTATGCCGACACCCTCGGCCTGGAGGTCGTCACACTCGACAACGGCTTCCTGCAGCTCCACCTGGCGTCGGGAGCCGCTGTGCTCATCTATGCGAAGCCGCACCATGAGCCCGCCGACTTCACGATCCTCAACTTCCCCGTCGACGACGTCGACGCCGCCGTCGACGAGCTCAACACGAAGGGTGTCGAGACCGCGATCTACGACGACATGCCCGCCGACTCGAAGGGCATCATGCGCGAGACGGGCGGCCCGGTGATCGCATGGTTCCGCGACCCGGCCGGCAACGTGCTCGCCGTGCACGAGCGCTGAGGTTCAGGACTCCCAGTACCCCACCGCGCACAGCAGCCGCGTCTCGTCGTCGGCACCCGCGGGCGGTTCGATCGCCGGCGGGAACACACCCCACTGGCGCCATTCGTCGGCGTGGGGCACGACGTGCTCGTTCAACCCCTCGATGAGCTCCGGCGACAGGTGGAACGGGATGCCGAGCCGTTTCGCGATCAGCCACGCCTGGAACGCGCGGTACGTCGCCAGGTGCGCATACCCCTCGTTCGCGGGGTAGTCGCCGTACTGGAAGCGGAACACCGTCCCGGGCTCCAAACCGTCGCGCACCGCAGCGGTCGCGGTGTCGTTCAGCCGGTCGTACGACGCGATCGGGTCGTCGCTGAGCAGATCCGCGTCCCGGAACTCGTCGCCGTCGGCGACCGACTCCCCGGCGAGGACATCGGGGACCCACGCCTCGTCGTACGCGTGCGCGAAGAGGATGTCGCGGAAGGTGGGGTCAGGGGTGGACGTCCACTCCTGCGGCGCCGGCTTCGACAGGTCGGCCGCGTCGATGCGATCGATGACGGAGCGCAACGCGGCATCCGCCTGGAGGAACAGCTCATCGGCTTTCATGGCGACACCGTACGACCGGCCCCCGACACCGTCACGCCCCGTGCACGTGGATGCGCTCGCCCGACGCGCTGAAGATGCTCACCACCTCGGCCGGGCCGTCCGAGCTGGCGCTGATGCTGTGCGGCAGGCGCGTGTCGAACTCCGCCGCCTCGCCCACCCCGATGAGGTGCTCCCGCCCGTCGAGCACGAGCCGGATCGTGCCGCTCAGGACGTAGAACCACTCCACCCCGTCGTGGACCTTCGGCGACGGCGCGGCACCGGAGGCGGGGAAGCGGATCTTGTACGTCTGCACCGGCGAGTGCTCGAGCGTCAGCGGGGCGACCACCCTGCCGTGCCGCCGCTCGGTCGCCCGCCGCACCCGCGGGTCGGCGGGCTCCCCGCGCACGAGGTCGTCGAGACGCAGATCGAGGACCGAGACGAGCGGAAGCAGCAGTTCGAGGGATGCCCGGCGTCGCCCGGACTCCAGCCGAGAGAGCGTGCTCGTCGACATCCCCGCCTTCGACGCGAGGTCGGCCAAGGTCCATCCGCGCTGCTGCCGCGCCGCGCGCAGCCGCGCACCGACCCGGCTGAGATCCATCGCCATGCGGATCAGTTTGCCATATTCGCAAGACCGTTTGCTGAAATCACGGCCACCGACACAGGATGGAGTCATGACAGACATCCGCTACGACGCCGTCATCGTGGGCGGCGGCACCGCCGGCCTCAGCGCCGCCCAGATGCTCGGCCGCGCCCGACGCCGCACCCTCGTGATCGACGCCGGCGCGCCCCGCAACCGTTTCGCCGCGCACATGCACGGCGTCCTCGGTCACGACGGCCGCTCCCCCGCCGACCTCCTCGAGACCGGACGCGCCGAAGCACGCGCCTACGGGGTCGAGTTCCTCGACGGCAACGTCCTGTCGCTCGCCGACGACGGTGACCGGATCACTGTCACCCACGAGCGCGGGGAGGTCTCCGCCCCGGGCGTCGTGCTCACGACGGGTGTCGTCGACGACCTGCCCGAGATCCCCGGGCTCCGCGAGCAGTGGGGGCGCGGCGTCTTCCACTGCCCGTATTGCCACGGCTACGAGGTCGCGGGCCGCCGCCTCGGCGTGCTCGCGACGTCGCCCGCGAGCACGCATCAGATCGAGCTCATCCGGCAGTGGAGCGATGACGTGACGGCGTTCACGGCCGCGATGGGCGAGCTCGACGAGACGGTCGCAGGCCGTTTCTCGGCGCGCGGCATCCGGATCGTCACCTCCCCCGTCACCCGACTGCGCACCGAGGACGACGCGATCGTCGCAGCCGTGACGGCGGACGGGACCGCGCACCCGATCGACGCCTTGCTCACCGCGCCGACGCCCCGGCTGAGCCTCGCCTTCGCCGAGAACCTGGCCCTCGCCGTGTCCGACACCCCGGGCGAGGGGCTCCGTGTCGACATGCGCGGCGCCACCAGCCACCCGCGCGTGTTCGCCGCCGGCAACGTCGTCACGCCGTTCGGCAACGTGCCGCTGTCGATGGGTCAGGGATCGATGGCGGGTGCCGGGCTCAACGCGGCGCTCGTGTCGGAGGATGCGGCGGCCGCGTCACTCGCGCGCGGCTGAGGCCGCCGCCGCGGCGGCACGTGCGAGCCACGCGGGCGGCTCGCCGTAGCGCTGGAACGGCACGAGCCGCCCGGCCGCGGAGTCCTCGACGAGCGTCGCGAGCCGGTCGGCGCGCGTCTGCTCGCGCTTGGCGCTCTGCACCCAGTTCGCGACCGCCCGCCGGTACGACGGTGTCGCGGCGTCCCAGAACGCCTGGGCGGCAGGGTTCGCGGCGAGGGATGCCGCCTGCTCCACCGTCAGCTCGTTGCGCTGCTCGTGCGAGTAGACCCCGGTGAGGTCGGCCGTGCGCTTCCCATAGGCGGCCAGCCCGGCCGGATGCATCCGTCCCTCGGCGTGCAGGCGTTTGACGTGCGCGATGTTGACGGCGCTCCACACCGAGCGAGGTTTCCGCGGCGTCCACCGCTGGATGCGGGCGCCGTCGCCGATGCCGCGGCTGATCGAGTCGATCCACCCGAACCGCAGCGCCTCGGGCACCGCGTCGGCCCACGTCAGCCCCTGACGCGGGTCGCCCTTCTTGTAGAACACCGTCCACACCTCGGGAGCGGTCGCGTGGTTGGCTTCGAGCCAGTCGCCGAACTCCGTCGCCGAGGTGAAGAAGATCGGTTCGGATGCCGGTTCCACCATGGTCGCGAAGCTACCACCGGCATCCGACTCAGCTCAGCGCAGCTGCAGGCTGTTCCAGGCGCCGGGTTCGTCGAGCTCGCCGTAGACGACCGCGGCGCCGCCTGCGGAGACGGATGCCGCGCACACGAGCAGCGACAGCGTCGGATACCCGTGCGGCCGGTTGTCGCGGATGATCGCGCGGTCGTCGGTCGGGGGCAGCGCCGTCGTGCGCTCGAGGGCACCCAGCCAGTCCGCCACCCAGTCGTCGTCCGCGGGCGCGGCGAAGGCGTCGTGCCACGCGACGATGCGCGCGGTCCTCGGGTCGTCGACGTCGTCGTGCGCGATCATGTGCACGCCCGGGGCGAGGTCGACGGTGCGGACGGAGGCACCGTCCCACATCGCGACGCGCGCACGACCGGGGGTCACCGTCAGGAGGTTGAAACCATGGGTCGGCGGGGCGTCCGGCAGTCCGCCCCCGGAGGCGGCGTCGAGCACGATGTGCCCGCGCGAGCCCGTCGCGAGGGTGTCGTCGATGAGGTCGGCGCGGTTGAGGACGACCGCCAGCCGCGCGCCCGCGGGATCGGCCGCGAGCCACGCGCCGCCCGCGCGGGTGTCGCGCACCCCGATGACACCGGGACGGTCCGGCCACCAGGCGCCGAGCGGATCCCACGCGCGCCCTGGGTCCTCGTCGCGCACGGCGAGCAGCCGGATCGCCGCGGCGGGATCCTCCGGGACGTGGACGATGACGGTGCACATCGTTCCGGCCTTTCGCGTCCGACCCCGTGGGAGGATCAGACCATGTTCGTCGTCGTGGGCGTCTCGGGCGGCATCGCCGCGTACAAGACGGTGCAGGTGGTCCGTGCGCTGGTGACCAACGGGCACGAGGTGCACGTTGTTCCCACCGAGGACGCGCTCCGCTTCGTGGGGACCGCCACGTGGGAGGCGATCAGCCGCCATCCTGTCACGACGAGCGTGCACGACGACGTCGCCGAGGTGCGTCACGTCGCCCTCGGCACGCAGGCCGACCTCGTGATCGTCGCGCCGGCGACCGCCAACACGCTCGCGAAGATGGCCGCCGGGATCTCCGACAACCTGCTCGGCGTCACCATCCTCGCGACGACCGCGCCGGTGGTCGTCGCCCCGGCGATGCACACGGCCATGTGGGACCACGCCGCGACGCAGGCGAACATCGCGACCCTCCGCGAGCGCGGCGTGCACGTCGTGGGCCCGGCGGACGGTCCCCTCACGGGCGGCGACAGCGGCCCCGGCCGCATGGTCGAGCCCGACGAGATCGTCGCGGCCGCCCTCGCGGCCGTTGACGAGCAGACGACGGATGCCGGTGCCCCCCACGACCGCGATGACCTCCGCGACCTCGACGGCCTCCGCGCCGTCGTGTCGGCGGGTGGCACGCGCGAGCCGATCGATCCGGTGCGCTACCTCGGCAACCGCTCGAGCGGACGACAGGGCGTGGCCGTGGCGGTCGCGGCGGCCGACCGCGGCGCACGGGCGCACCTCGTCGCGGCGCACGTCGACGACGGCGTGCTCGGCGATGCGGAGCGGCATCCCGGCATCACGATCGAGCGCGCCGGGACGGCGGCGGAGCTCGACACGGCCGTCCGGGCTGCGGCATCCGAGGCGGACGTCGTCGTCATGGCCGCAGCCGTCGCGGACTTCTCGGTGCCCGAGGTCTCGGACGTCAAGATCCGCAAGGAGGACGGCACCATCACCCTCGACCTCGTCGAGACCCCCGACATCCTCGCGGGCCTGGTCGAGCGCCGCCGGCCCGGGCAGACGATCGTGGGCTTCGCCGCCGAGACGGCCGACTCCGACGACGAACTCCGCGAACGCGGCGTCCGCAAGCGGGCGCGGAAGGGCGTCGATCTGCTGACCGTCAACCGCGTCGGCTGGCAGCAGGGCTTCGAGGCCACCGAGAACGCGGCGCTGTTCATCGACGGGACCGACGAGGTCGTCGCGGAGGCGTCGGGATCCAAGCGCGCCGTGGCCGACGCCCTGTGGGACGCCGTGCGTCGACTGCGCTGACGCGCTGGAGGGGTCCGACCGATCCGGGGACCCGGGTGCCGCGTGCCGCCGCACGAGCGACCAGTTGCGTCCCCGGAACCGACGCCGCCGGCGTTCCGGGGACCCGGGATGCCGCGCCCCGGCATCCGACGCGACCAGTTGCGCCCCCGGAACACGCCCCCGCCGCGGCGCCCTCGCGTCAGCCGAGCCCGGCGACCTTCGGCGCGGGCTCGCCGTGCACGTGCACGTGCTCGCCGAGGAAGCCGAACACCGTCTCGTACCAGACGACGGCGTGCTGGGGCTTCAGCACCCAGTGGTTCTCGTCGGGGAAGTACAGGAACCGGTGCACCGTCGTGCCGTCGTCCTCGCCGAAGTGCTCGTTGAGCTCCGACCAGAGGCGCAGGCTCTCGCCGATCGGCACGCGGTAGTCGCGGTCGCCGTGGATTACGAGCAGCGGCGTCGAGATGTCGCGCACGAAGCGATGCGGTGAGTTCTCGATCATTCCCTCGGGCGTGAAGATCTCCTGCCAGTACGACGAGCTGTCGGTCGTGCCGGCGAACTGGTCGAGCGCCCACAGGCTCGCGTGCGTGACGATCGCGCGGAACCGGTCGGTGTGGCCGGCGACCCAGTTCGCCATGTACCCGCCGAACGAGCCGCCCATCGCCGCGGTCTTCGTCTCGTCGATGTCCGCCCGTGCCACGACCTCGTCGGTGATCGACATGAGGTCGGTGTAGGGCTTGGCGCCCCAGCTGTTCCAGCCGCGCGCGATGAACTCGAGGCCGTACCCGGTCGACAGCGCCGGGTCGGGCAGCAAGACGGCGTAGCCGCGGGCGAGGGCGAGCTGCGGGTTCCAGCGCCAGCTCCAGGCGTTCCAGCTGTTCAGCGGTCCGCCGTGGATCCACAGCAGCAGGGGTGCGGGGGATGCCGCATCCGCCCCCTCCGGCAGGAGCAGCCAGCCGCGCACCCGCGCACCGTCCTCGGCCGTCGTCTCGACCTCGGTCATCGTGCCTGCGGGCGTCGGCAGCGGAGCCGGGGTCGCCAGCACGGTCACGGTGCCGTCGGGGTCGATGCGGACCGGATGCGGCGGCACCATCCACGACGAGCGGATCGCCACGAGCGCACCCGTCGCGCGGTCGACCGACACGTTCGAGTACGCGTGGTCGTCGGTCGTCAGCTGCTCGGGAGCGCCGCCGTCGAGCGGCACGCGGAACACCGGCCCGCGCCCGCCTTGATCGGCGGTGACGATGAGCGCGGTGTCGTCGTGCGCCCATGCGATGCTCGTCGGCCAGCGGTCCCAGCCCTCGGCGAGGCGGCGCGGCTCGGAGCCGTCGATGCCGGCGACCCACAGCTCCTGATCGGCCGGGCCGGTCGGGTCCGAGAACGCGGCGCGGCCGTAGGCGATCAGCCGGCCGTCGTGGCTGATCGCGGGCGACTCGAAGTACGTCGAGCGCTCCTCGAACAGCGTCGTGCGCTCGCCCGAGGCGACGTCGATCGAGACGATCGCGAAGCGCTCGGCGCGCCCCTGCGGAAAGCGCATCGCGGCGATGAGCGTGCGCCCGTCGGGGGTGAGCGCGGCGCCGGCGGTGTCGGCCGTGCGGCCGGGCGCGGGCGTCAAGTCGCGCGGGCGCGGAAGGGATGCCGGGTAGGGGGTCGTGGCATCCGGTTCGTCCTCGGCCGTGTCCGAGGCGGCGAAAGACCGGACCGAATCGGAGAGGTCGCCGAGGTCGAGCGAGAGCAGGTGCGGCTCGGCGGGGCCGAGATCGTGGTCCCAGTACCGCACCGGGTAGGTCGTGTGCAGGATCGCCGAGAGCTTGCGCTTCTTGCGCTCGGCGCGCAGCGTCGCGTCGGCCTCGAGCGAGTCGGCCGACGGCAGCAGGTCGGCCGACAGGACGGCGACGGATGCCGCATCCGCGACGGCCGCGATCGCCGACACTCCCCCGGCCAGCCGGGTGATCGCGCGGGCGTCTCCGCCCCCGGCGGGCAGCAGCCAGAGCTGCGCGGACTCGTCGTCGCCGTCGCCTTCGGCGTCGGGGCGGGCGCTCACGAACAGCAGGTCGCCGTCCGCCGTGAACGCGGCGCCCTGCTCGCCCTTCGCCGACCGCGTGAGCCGCCGCGCCGAACCGCCGCCTGTCGCGGGGACCTCCCACAGCGCGCGGTCGTACCCGGTCTTGTCCTTGTTCAGCGTCGCGACGGTCAGGACGGCGCGGGCGCCGTCGGGCGACAGCGCGACGGCGTCGATGCGGGGCAGGGCGATGTAGTCCTCGAGCGAGGCGAAGGGGGTATGCGGCATCCCTCCACGCTAACCGCGCACCCGCCGGGGCGACAGGACCCGGCTCAGCGCAGCAGGTCGGCGGTGGTGACGACCGTCGCGAACTCGCCGTCGAGGTTCGTCGCGGTGACCGCCGCCAGTGCCGCGGCCGGGACGACCGTGCCGTCGGGCGCCGTGCGGTCGAACGAGTGGGTCGCGTCGAGGGCGAAGTACACGTCGTACCCGAGGTTGCCGCCCACGCGCGCCGTGGTCTCGCAGCAGTGGTTCGTCGAGATGCCGGTCACGACGAGCTGTGCGATGTCATTCGCGCGCAGCCACGCGTCGAGGTCGGGCGACCCGTGGAACGAGGAGTTGACGCTCTTCGTGACGAGCAGATCCGGCGTGCCGGTGACCTCGGGCTTGAGGTCGTTGCCCGGCTGCCCGGGCCGCAACGGCGAGGCATCCGACGTCGAATCGTGCCGGACGAACACGACCGGCCACCCCCGCTCGCGCCACCGGGCCAGGAGCGCGGCGATGTTCGCCTCGCACGCCGGATTGTCGCGCTCGCCCCAGTACGCGGTGTCGTCGAACCCGCGCTGCACGTCGACGACGAGGAGGGCGGCACGGTCGAGGGCGATGTCTCGCGGCGGGATCTGCACGCTCCGAGCCTGGCACGCGGCGCTGCCGAGTGGCGGTCAGGGTGCGGCGGGATCCTGCCAGCCCGCGAGCGTCAGAGGCCGGACGGATACGGCGACAGCTAGTCGCGATGAACGTTCACGAACTCGTCGCGCTCCTGCGGCGTCGGAAAGATGATGTCGACGCCGGCCCAGTAGGGGCAGAACGCCCAGGTCACCTTCTTGTCCGTGAAGACGGCGTACCCCTCCTCCGCCACGATCTTCAGGAAGGCCTCGTTGACGGCCTGCGGGGAAATGTAGTCGCTCGCCCAGTAGTACGCCGCTGGGCCTTCCTTATCTGCCGGTGACTCGCGCCAAGGGAAGAAGTTAGCCGGTATC
Source organism: Microbacterium sp. ARD31 (assembly GCF_031844425.1). Taxonomy (NCBI): domain Bacteria; kingdom Bacillati; phylum Actinomycetota; class Actinomycetes; order Micrococcales; family Microbacteriaceae; genus Microbacterium; species Microbacterium sp. ARD31. The sequence goes on along the minus strand of NZ_JAUZVE010000003.1, from coordinate 284,225 downwards.
GACTTGAACCAGCCGCCGAAGTCGCCGACGCCGCACCCTTCGGCGATCATCCGGATCTTCCAATGACGCTCTCGCGATAGATCATCGAGGAGCGAGCGGAGAGTCTTGGCTGCGTCGATGTCGAACGCCGCGTCGTGGGGCCCGCGGATATGGAATCGCGCCCAGCGCTCCGGGAACAGGTCGCGGAGAAGACCCGTCGCGGGGGCACCGGGGAACGAGGCCGACCATGTCTCCTCCAGCTTCCGACAACGAGTACTCTGCTCGACATGCCGGAAGGTGCGGTGACGGCCGCGCAGGAGGTCGACGGCGAGACGCGTGTAACCGACGATGTGAGGAGAGAACACACGGACGAGCCTATGAGGCACGATCAGAGATCCGTGCAGTCGGGCGGTACCAGGTCGCGATGAGCATCTGCAGCGATAGGTGGTTCCGACGTCGGACTCATCGCGAGGCGTCTTCCGCCACGCGAAGAGGTCGACGGGCAGCGCCTTGGACCATCCGCCTGACAAGTCGTTGACGCCCTAGGTCTCGACGATGAGGTTCATCGGTTCGCCGCGCGTCTCGCGAAGGTCGAGGAGCAGCGCGTGGAGGTTGTCGGAGGCCTCCAGCTCCGAAGCAGTGTCTCCCGGCCCCCGGACGTGGAATCGCGCCCACCGGTCGGGGAATTGCCAGCGAAGTCCATGCTCGGGCGTTCACCCCCGAAGGTGCGTGACCACCGCTCCTCCGGCTGTTCGCGCTGCGCGCTCCGCTACGGCCGAACGAAGCGGCGATGCTTACCTCGGACGATACTCATCGCGCGGCTCGCGAGGTATGTGGGTCGAAGGAAGTACACGCTCCGACCCTACGAGCGGCGGTCATCGCTCGGCCGGATCGCGCCAGGCGACGGGCTATCGACGCACGCGAGCCGTGGCCGCGCTGGACCGCGAATGCGTGGAGTACCCGCTCTTGCTGCCGGTCACCTTCACCGAGATCTTGTCCCCGACGAGGCCGGAGGTGAGCGTCAGCGACGAGCGAGTCGCTCCCTTGATCCGAACTCCGTCGGCATACCACTGGTACGTGAGCGACGTCCCACGCGTCCAGGCGCCGGGCTGAACGGTCAACGTCTTGCCGCGAGCGGTGACCCCCGCGATCCGCGGGGTCGACGAGGTCAAGGTGCCATAACCGACAATCTTCGCCGCGCTCGTGCGGGACGCAGTGGCGTAGCCCGCCTTCTTCCCTGTCACTGTGACGGTCAGCTTCGCACCACGGTCGGCCGCGACCGGCGTGTAGGTCGACTTCGTGGCCGACGCGATCGGCTTCCCGTTCCGGCGCCATTGATAGGCGACGGTGGCCCCGGACGTCCATCCGGTGATCCTCGCGGTCACGGAGCGGCCGACGGCCGGCGCCGTGGAGAGCGTCGGGGTCGGCGTTACGAGCACTCGCGTGAGGGCTATGTCCAGCGTCGAGATCCGGCGGTTCACGCCGGTCACCTGTGTCGAGTACTTCACTGTGGTGGCCCGGGCAGCGACCTCGACCGTCGTCTTGTGCGCGCCTTCGAGCCACGCCTCGAACCGTCCGGATGAATCCGTGCGCACGGTCACGGTCTCGGTGCGACCCCTCACGGCCACGACGGCCCCCGGAACGGGCCTACCGCTCTCCCGGACGATCCCGCGAAGGGTCGCGTGGTTCGGCTGGTCCGTCTCGTCCGGCATCTTCTCGTCGACCCGGACGGTCTGCCCTTCGGCGAGGGTGAACACGCGCGAGGTCCTCCAGTCACCCTCCGAAGCCAGCCACACGGGGGCCACACCGTCCGTCCAGCGGGGATGATCGTCCATCTGCAGGTGGTACCGGCCGGGGAGCAGGCCGACTATCTGGAAACGACCCTTGGCATCGACGATGCCTGTGCCGGCCCGTACGACGGTGTTCCCGGACTCCGCCCATGCGATGACGCGTGCGCCGTCGAACAATTCAGGCAGCTTCGACGAGAGGGTGCCGACGATCGTCGCCGACTCCGGCGGGAGCGTGCGCGCAAGCGTCGGCCTGACAGCCGTCGTCTTGCCGGCGTCGACGTGGATGGGAGTGGCATCCGTGAGGTCGCTGCCGCCCCACCAGGTCGTCGTGTAGCGGTAACGATGTTCCGACGTGCTGTCCGCGAAGCGCAGGCGATAGTCGCCGGGCGGCAGGGCGGGGAACGTGACCGGGTCGACCTGCAGAAGATCGCGCCCGCGAACCACACCGTCCGCGTCGTACAGCCAGACTGCCGAGTCGGTCACCGATTCGCCCCGCGGTCCGACCGCGGCGACGGAGATGCTTCCGCTGTTCGCCGGAGTCGCACGGCGCAGCCGGTAGTCGACCGGCGTACTCGTTCCTGGCGCGACGGTCACGGTCCGCGCTCCCGCGCTGGTCGATACGCCGTCGTACCAGCCGCCCAGGATGTCGCTGCTTCCGTCCGCGCCCAAGAAGTACTCGCCGGCGTCGAGGTCGTCGAAAGTCACTGTCTCAGACAGTCCACGCTCACTGAGCTGCCGCTTCGCGATGAGTTTCAGGTCGCCGTCGTAGAGCGACACGGTCCGGCCGACGATCATCTCGTCAGCGCTAACGGTCACGGACAGAGCACCCCGCGGCGAGAGGGCGATGTCGAGGGGCGTCGTCTCGCCGAGCTGAACCCGCGCGGTCGTCGACAGACGTGAGTGGCCATTGCCCGACGACGTGATCCGGTACTCACCCGACCGCAGAGCGAGGATCCGATACCGGCCGTCACCGTCCGCCTGCGCCCATCCCGCTTCGACACCCGCGCTCGTGTATGCCGTGACGTAGGCTCCCGCAACCGGTGCGCTCGTTCCTGCGGATACGACCCTGCCCTCCACGACGCCACCCCGAACGAGGTCGGCCGTGATCTCGGTCGTCTGCCGAGAACGGATCGTGATGATCCCGGCATCAGCCCGCGTTTCGCCGGCGGGCCACCAGGTCTCGACGAAATCGTGCACGCCGCGCTCGGGGCTGATGCGCAGGTGATAGTCGCCTGGCGGGAGGTCCTCGGCGTTGACGACGTTGCTGCCGGTAGGTGCGTGGATCTCCCGCTCCTCGCCCACGGGGATCAGATCGGCCCGTACCGAGGAGTACCGCCCCGTGGTCACACGCAAGGTGCCCGTGGGCTCGGCGGAGACGGACCACGTCGTGAAACCGTCCGACACGGTGAGCGACGTGGTCGCGACGACGTAATCGCCGTCAGAGGGAGAGTCGACCCTGACGTCGTACTCTCCGGGCGGCAGCATCGAGAACCGGTAGCGGCCGTCACGGTTCGTGGTCTCCCATGTACGAAGAGGCCCGTCCAGCGAGACGCTCGCCCCCGCGACCGGCTGTCCCGTCAGCGCATCGGTCACGATTCCTGTGACCCCTGGGCCGACGGCTCCGAGCTGCCACGACGTATCGATCGTGCGGCCCTCCGTGAGGGAGACGATCTGAGCCTCTCCCGCGGTCCCCACGCCCGGGTACCACCGGGCGCCGTACGCCTCGCGCGCCGGATCGTGATGCGAGGACGCGGACACCCGATAATCGCCCGCGGGCAGAGTGCTGCCGAACCTCCCGTCGACGTCAGGGGACGTGTCCGACACGCGCCCGGTCTCGACGTTCTCGAACCGAACGGTCACGTTCCGGACCGCGTCGCCGTCGATGTTGGTGAGCACCCCGGTGATACGCGTCGGCGCAATCTCGGCGGCCTGTGCGGGGAGACCGGTGAACACGAGCGCCACGACGGCGATCAGCGCACCGACGAACCGAAACCTAAACCGCATGCGTCCCCCAGGATGACGTGCCGAACCCCTCGACCGGCATCTGAATACTACGGGCGTGTCAAGGGTGTCCGCGGATGCCGCATCCTCGACGACCGTGGAGGGATGCCGCGCCGCTCCACCTCTGCACCGTCCGCCCCCGATCGCGCCGAGGTCGAGCGCGTCGCCGCCGAGCGGTTCGGACTGACGCACCTGCGCCCGGACCAGCTCGACGCGATCGAGGCGGCCGCCGGCGGGCGCGACGTGCTCGTGGTCTGGGCGACGGGATCGGGCAAGTCCGCCGTCTACCAGGTGACCGCGGCCCTGCGCCCGGGCGTGACCGTCGTGGTCTCCCCGCTCATCGCCCTGCAGGAGGACCAGCTCGCGGGGCTCGAGCACGCACCCGACGCCCCGAAAGCGGTCGCCCTCCACTCGGGTCGCGGCGAGAAGGCCCGCGCCGAGGCGTGGCGCCGCCTGCGCGCGGGCGAGGCGACCTACGTCCTGCTCGCTCCCGAGCAGCTCGCCAACGACGAGGTCGTCGCCGAGCTCTCGAAACTCGAGATCGCCCTGCTGGCCGTCGACGAGGCGCACTGCATCGCCTCGTGGGGGCACGACTTCCGTCCCGACTACCTGGCCCTCGGAGAGGTCGCGGCGCGGCTGGGGCGGCCCCCGATCCTCGCGCTGACGGCGACGGCATCCACTCCCGTCCGTGAGGAGATCGCCGCCCGTCTCGGGCTCGACGACCCCTCCGTGCACCTCGGCGACGTCGACCGGCCGTCGATCCGCCTCGGTGTGCGCCGTCACGGCGACGACCGCGAGAAGCGTGCCGCCGTCGTCGACGAGGTCGCGTCGCTGCCGGTCCCCGGGCTGCTCTACACCTCGACGCGACGCTCGGCGGAGCTCTACGCCGACGAGCTCGTCGGCCGCGGCAAGCGGGCGCGCGCGTACCACGCGGGCCTGCCGGCGAAGGAGCGCGCCGAGGTGCACCGGCAGTTCCTCTGCGACGACCTCGACGTCGTCGTCGCGACGAGCGCTTTCGGCATGGGGATCGACAAGGAGAACGTGCGCTTCGTCATCCACGCCGACGTGCCCGAGTCGATCGACGCCTACTTCCAGGAGCTCGGCCGCGCCGGCCGCGACGGCGAAGAGGCCCACGGCACCCTGCACTACCGCGCCGAGGACCTCGCCCTGCGGCGCTACTTCGCGACGAAGAACCCGGATGCCGCGGAGCTGCGCACCCTCATGCGCGCCATGTCGACCCGGGCCCGCACGAAGTCCGCCCTCGCGACGGACGCGGGCCTGTCACCCCGGCGCGTCACGGGACTGCTGACGCTGCTCGTCGACACCGGGTCGGCGCGCACGTCGAAGTCAGGTGTCTCGCTGCGGCGCAACCTCGACGAGCGCGCCGCCGTGAAGGCCGCGCTGGAACGGGTCGAGGAGCGCGAGCGCATCGACCGCTCCCGCATCGAGACGATGCGGGAGTACGCCGAGACGCGGCGCTGCCGCCGGCAGGTGCTGCTCGGCTACTTCGGGCAGGACCTCGACGAGCCGTGCGGCAACTGCGACACGTGCGCGGCGGGAGCCGTCGACGCCGCGCGGGCCGCGACATCCCCCTCCGGCTCCGGCTTCGAGATCGACGAGAAGGTCTCGCACCGCGAGTGGGGTGCCGGCACCGTCGTCTCGATCGACGACGACCGGATGCGGGTGTTCTTCGACAGCGAGGGTTACAAGGTGCTGTCGCTCGAGATCGTCGAGCGGGAGCACCTGCTCGATGCCGGTTGATCCCGCTCCCCTGTCGCAAATGGCAGCCGGGCGCGGCGTGTTGCGAAAGGGGAGCGGCGTACCCCGCCTCAGATGTCGATGCCGACCGCGGCGGAGCAGCGGGCGAGCTCGTCTGCGGAGAGCTCGAGGTTCCGCGCCTGGAACGAGTCGGTGATGGATGCCGGGCGGCTCGCCCCGGGGATGGGGATGACGGTCTCGCCGAGCGACAGCTCCCACGCGAGGACGACCTGCTGAGGGCTGACGCCGTGCTCGCGGCCGATCTCGGCGAACGCGGTGAACCGCTCGCCGACCGTGCCCGCGCCACCGATGCCGCCGAGGGGGCTCCACGGCAGGAAGGCGATGCCGTGCTCGACGCAGTACTTCAGCTCGCCGTAGCTGCCCGGGTGCCGCGGCGAGAACTCGTTCTGCACGCTCGTGAGACCTCCCTCGCCGAGCACCTCCTGCGCGATCTGGATCTCCTCGACGCTCGCGTTCGAGATGCCGACCGTGCGGACGAGGCCCTCGTCCTGCAGGGTCTTCAGGTTCTGCATGATCTCGCCGTAGACCATCCACCGGTCGGGCCGGTGGTACTGGTACAGGTCGATGACGTCGACCTGCAGGTTCTGCAGCGACTTCTGCACGGCGCGGCGGAGGTAGTCGAGCGAACCGTCGCGCCCGAAGTCCTTCTCCGCGGTGCGCGTGATGCCGCCCTTCGTGGCGACGACGATCGACGACCGGTCGCCGTCCCAGCCGGCGAGCGCGTCGGCGACGATGCGCTCGTTGTGGCCCATCTCGTCCCAGCTGGGCGCGTAGATGTCGGCGGTGTCGATCAGGGTGACACCGGCGTCCAGCGCCGCCCGCACGGTCGCCACCGCGTCGTCGTGCGACGGGATGCCGTTGCCGTTCATCGAGACCGGCATGGCGCCGAGTCCGATGGCCGAGACGGTGAACGGTCCGAGGGTGCGCTGCGACATGGGTCTCCTTCGACGGGGTGGTGGGGGTGCGGCATCCACCCTGCCATCCACGGATGCCGGCGGCGAGAGCCCTTGACAGATCAGCGCGCGGTCAGCTGCTCGCGCACCTGACGGCGCAGCACCTTGCCGATCTGCGACCGCGGCAGGTCGTCGAGCTGCACGACCTTGCGCGGCACCTTGTACGACGCGAGGTGCGAGCGGGCGAAGTCCTTGAGAGCGGATGCCTCGAACGCCGCCCCCTTCCTCATCACGACCGCGGCGACCACGTCCTCGCCGCCGGTCGGCCGCGGCACGCCGACGACCGCGGCGGACTCGACGTCGGGGTGCAGGGTGAGCACCTGCTCGACCTCGCTCGGGCTGACGTTGAAGCCGCCCGTGATGATGAGCTCCTTGACGCGGTCGACGACGGTGACGAAACCGTCCTCCGAGACCGTGACGATGTCGCCGGTGCGCAGCCATCCGCCGTCGAGGAGGACCGTTGCGGTGTCCTCGGGTCGGCGCCAGTACCCCTGGAACACCTGGGGTCCGCGGATGAGGAGCTCGCCCGCTTCGCCCGCCGGACGGTCGACGGTCGGGTCGTCGGGGTCGACGACGCGGATGAAGGTGCTCGGGAAGGGCACGCCGACGGTGCCGGGGCGCCGCGTCGGGCCGATCGGGTTGCCGAGCGCGACGGGTGAGGTCTCGGTCATGCCGTAGCCCTCGACGAGCAGGCCCCCCGTCGCCTCCTCCCACCGCATCACGGTCGGGACGGGCAGGCTCATGGCACCCGAGATCGCGAAGCGGATGCTGGAGAGGTCGACGCCCTTGCGGGTGCTCGCGCGCGACAGCGCGTCGTAGATCGGCGGGACGCCGGGCAGGAAGGTGGGCGGCGACTTCTTGAGCGCGCCGACGACGAGGTCGACGTCGAACTTGGGGAACAGCACGATGCGCGCGCCGATCGACACCGCGAAGGTGAGGCAGAGCGTCAGCCCGTAGGCGTGGAACATCGGCAGGACGGCGTAGAAGGTCTCCTCGCCTTCGCGGAGCCCCGGCACCCACGCGCGCCCCTGCGCCGCGTTGGAGCGGAGGTTGCGGTGCGACAGGACGGCGGCCTTCGGCATCCCGGTCGTCCCGCTCGTCAGCTGCAGGAGCGCCGTGTCGTCGAGGACGGGGCGCGGGTGCTTATGCGAGAGGCGACGCGCCTTGGTGAACTGCGACCACCGGATGACGCCGCGGGCGGTGGGCTTCGACGTCATCGCCTCGCGCCGCTCCCGCAGCGCCGGCACCGGCACGCGCAGGGCCGTCCGCATCGCCCACGGCAGCGCGTCGGTCATGTCGACCGCGACGATGGCGGCGGGGGCGACGTCGCTCGGGAACTCCGCGACGATGTCGGCGACCTTGTCCCAGACGATCGCGACGACCGCCTCATGCACCTCGAACTGATGCCGCAGCTCGCGGGCGGTGTACGTCGGGTTGTGCTCGACGACGATCGCGCCGATCCGCAGCGCGGCGTAGAAAGCGACGATGTGCTGGGGGCAGTTGGGCAGCACGAGCGCGACGCGGTCACCGGGCCCGACCCCGAGCTTGCGCAGCGCGTTGGCGGCGCGGGAGACCTGTTCGCCGAGCTCGGCGTAGGTGGTCTCGGATCCGAAGAACTCCGTTGCGATCTTGCTGCCGTAACGCTCCACCGCATGATCGAGCAGATCCACGAGCGTCTCGTCGACGGGGTCGATGTCGCTCGGGACGCCGGGCGCGTACGCGGCCAGCCAGGGGCGGTCCTGCAGATCGGATGCCGGGGGTGTCGGGCTCATGCGGATGTCCTCCTCGGTGTCCCGCCAGCGTAGGGCGGCGCTCCATGCGTCGGCTGAGGGTTGACGCGGGGGGTAAACGGGGGCGATCGAACGCGGCGAGACCGGCCGACAGCGCCCGGATGACGTCGTCGACATGGGCGTCATCGCCGGTCGCGGGACTCTCCCCCTCGCGCCGCCGCCACGTGGTCGAGACGCTGCAGCGCGCCGGCCTCGTCACCGGCGACGGCCACGACCTGCGGGCCGACGCACCGCCTTCGCTCGGACGCTGGCCGAGACACCCGCCGCGCCGCGGCCCACGGGTGTCGAGCGGTTCCTGTCCCCCGACGGTCGGCTGTCGGGCTACCCGGCGCGGGCCGAGGAGAGGCGCCGCCTGCTCGCGCTCATCGCCGGTCGCATCCTCCGGCCCGGCGAGGTCGTCGACGAACAGACCGTCAACGAGCGCCTCGCCGCGATCAGCGACGACGTCGCCGTGCTGCGGAGATACCTCGTCGACCACGAGCTCGTGGAACGCACGCGTTCGGGCACCGAGTACGCGGTGGTGGCGGATCCGACCGCCGGGTAGCGCTCCGTGACCGTCACCCGACGTTCACCGTCGATTCACCCGGTCGCAGGAACAGCGACCGATCCTGGAGCGGTGACGATTCTGGAACCCCCCACCACCCGCACGTCCCTTCCTCTCGCGACCCACGCGGTCGGCAAGCGGTCGGCGGTGACCTGCCGGTTCAAGTGCGCCGACGCCTGCCTCGGTCCCGAGTGCAACGGGTCGGACAACCCGACGTTCCGCAGCGTCGCCGAGCTCGCCCTCTCGCGCCGGACGCTGCTCGGCGCCGCGGCGGCCGGCGCGGTCGTCGTCGCGACCGACGCCTTCGGCCTCGCGAACCCCGCTGCGGCGTCGGCCACGCCGGGCGGACTCATCGAGGCGACCCGTGGCTACGGCGGGCACGGCCACGGCCTGCCCTTCCAGCCGATCGCTCCCGTCCCGGCGTCCGTCGACGCGCTGACGGTCCCGAAGGGCTGGACCTGGTCGCCGATCATCCGCTGGGGCGACCCGCTCTTCTCCGACGCACCGACCTTCTCGCTCGACGCGCAGAGCCCGGCTGCGCAGGCCCGTCAGTTCGGGTACAACAGCGACTACCTCGACATCCTCGCCGACCGCAGCGGCAAGACGGGCGTGCTCGTCAACAACCACGAGTACGTGAACCCGAACATCATGTTCCCGCCGTCGACGGATGCCGCCGAGCTCCGCCGTCGCGGCGAGGTCTACAAGGCGGCGCAGGGCATGTCCGTCGTCGAGATCACGCGCCGTCGTCGCGGTGCCCCCTGGCGCTACGTCGTGGACGGCCGCCGCAACCGCCGGATCACCGTCGAGACGGTGTTCGAGCTGACCGGTCCCGCAGTGGGTTCCGACCTGGTCACCACCGCCGCCGACCCGGAGGGTCGCTGGGTCAAGGGGACCCTCGGCAACTGCGCCGGCGGCACGACGCCGTGGGGCACGATCCTCTCGGGCGAGGAGAACTTCAACGGCTACTTCGCCTGGGCCGCCGACACGACGGGCCAGAAGCGGTACCAGGCGAGTGCCTCGCGCACGACGTCGACCGGATGGGAGCAGTACGACCCCCGTTTCAACTCGTTCGACCCCGGCTACGTCAACGAGCCCAACCGCTTCGGATACATCGTCGAGATCGACCCCGAGGACCCCACCTCGACGCCGAAGAAGCACACCGCGATGGGGCGCTTCAAGCACGAGGGCGCGAACGTCATCGTGGCCGAGGACCGCCGCGTGGTGGCCTACATGGGCGACGACGAGCGCAACGACTACCTCTACAAGTTCGTCTCGAAGAACCGCATCAGCTCGTCGCGCAAGAAGAACATGACGCTGCTGTCGGAGGGCGACCTGTTCGTCGCCCGCTTCCGCGGCGACTCGCCGGCGGCGCAGATCGACGGCTCGGGCACGCTGCCCGCGGACGGCGCCTTCGACGGCACCGGCGAGTGGGTCGCCCTCACCCGCAACGGCAGGAGCGTCGTGACGGGCATGACGATCGAGGAGGTGCTGGTCTTCACGCGGCTGGCCGCCGACAAGGTGGGTGCGACGAAGATGGACCGCCCCGAGGACGTGCAGCCGAGCCCGCGGACCGGCAAGGTCTACGTCGCGCTGACGAACAACACCGACCGCGGCAAGACCTCGATGGTGGATGAGGCGAACCCCCGCACGGGCAACCGGTACGGCCACGTCATCGAGATCACCGAGCGCCGCGGCCAGGCCGGGACGAGCTTCGGCTGGAGCATCCTGCTGCAGTGCGGCAACCCGTCCGACCCGAGCACCTACTTCGCGGGCTACCCGAAGGACAAGGTGTCGCCGATCTCCTGCCCTGACAACCTCGCGTTCGATGAGGACGGCACCCTCTGGATCTCCACTGACGGCGCGCCCAGCACGATCGGGTTCAACGACGGACTGTTCCGCGTTCCGCTCGAGGGTCGGGAGCGCGGGCACGTGCAGCAGTTCCTCGCGGTCCCCCGCGAGGCCGAGACGTGCGGACCCGTCATCCACGCCCGCGAGAAGCTGGTGTTCGTCGCGGTGCAGCATCCCGGCGAGAACGGGACGGTCGCCGCACCGACCTCCCTGTTCCCCGACTACGGATCGACGCGACGGGGCGACGTGACGAACGCGCCGCGCCCGTCGGTCGTGCAGGTCTACCGGGCCTAGGCTGCGCCGCAGCGCACGAGGGCTCGCACCCGCTCCGGGTGCGAGCCTTCGACGGCGTCCGGGTCGCGCTGGCCTCAGTGCACGCCGGGCCACCACTCCGGCATCAACCGGAAGATGCGGGCCTCGGCGGCTGCGGCATCGGTGTCGGTGGCGATGTCCACACCGATCGCGGCGATCGCGTCGATCTCGTCGGTCAGCATCGTGACGGCGAACTCGTCGACGCCCGCGGCGTGCTTGTAGAACGTGGTGCGGTGCACGCCCGCTTCACGGCAGAGCTCCGCGACCGACACCGCCGCGAGGGGCCGGTCCGCCAGCAGGCGGACGAGCGCTGCGCGCAAGAGCCGGGGGTCGAGGGAGCTCCAGCGCACCCCTTGCCCGTCCATCACAAATTGATAACAAGAAACCCTTGCCACCGTTATCTCGTCGTTATACATTCGTTGCACGGTAGATGTTTTGCTGTGGCAGCTACCGACATGTGATTGCAGGACACTCTTGGTGCAAAGGGACAAGGGCCGGCTGGATGCCTCTCCAGCCGGCCCTTACTGCGTGACGCGTCAGACGGTCGCGCTCCGACGGCGGCGCATCACCAGCAGGGCGCCGAGGGCGAGCAGCGCCGCACCTGCACCGCCTGCGATCCACACCGGACCCGACTGACCGCCGGCCGACGCGAGCTCGTCGCCGACGGCCACCCGGTGACGGCCTCGTCGAGGGCTGCCGGCAGCGAGGAGCTCGCCGAGCCGGCGGCATCCGCCGTCACCCAGCCGAGGGCGGTGGGCGTCGAGTAGAGGAAGCCGTAGGAGCGCTCGGTCAGACGCCGCCGCCACCGCCGCCGCCACCACCGCCGCCGGCACTCCCGCCGCCGCTGGACCCGCCCGTCGACGCGGACGAGGTCGATGCCGCCGACAGCGACCCGATGCTCGACGAGAACGAGGCCGCATCGAAACCGCCGGTGCCCGCGTACCAGACCGGCGCCGCGACGCCCGCGGAGGCGTAGAGCACCGCGAGGTGCCCCGCCCACTGCTTCTCCTGCCCGAACACGACCGCATAGGGCAGCAGGCTCTCGTAGAGGTCGAGCATCACCCGCGGATCCCCCGTGTCGATGGGACGGCGCTCCGCGCCCCGGGGCGATTGCAGCATCCGGATGCGGTCCGCCTCCGCCCATTCGATGAACTGACGCAGCCCCGCGAGATGGTCCCTCACCTCGGCGCCGCTCTCCGTGAGCGGCTTGCGGGCGATCATCCCGATCACCACAACGGCCACCGCGATCCCGCCGAACAGCCCGATGAGCGGCCACAGCGGATCGACCGCCCGATCGGACAGCGCGATCGTCGCGATGACGAGGACGGCCACGAGCACCGCCGCGACGACAGCCGGGACCGCTCGCACCCACGCGGGGACCTCGCGTCGGAAACCGCGATCGCGGAGCGCCGACTCGGCATCCTTCAAGATCCGCTGCGCCGTCGAGGAGAGGCGCGTGTCCGAGGTGCCGAACTCGAAACGGTCACCCGTCCGGCCCTCGGGGAACAGTCCCGTCAGGAGCGCCCGACCGTCGGCGTCGGCGCGCGCCGGGTCCACCAGTTCGGCGACGAGCTTCGCGGACCCCCACCGGGGCTTCTCCCCCTCGGTGATGCGGATGGAGCCGACGATGGCCTGCTCGAGCACCTCGGCGGGGATGGCCTTGCCGGTCTTCTGCAGCAACACCGCGGCGTGCAGCGCGTCGACCCCCGCGGGCGGTTCGGATTCCGCGATCACCGTCGGCCTGCCGGCTTCGTCGGAGAGATGGCGGCGCCGCAGCCACAGCGTCCACCCCGCGACCCCGACGAGGCCCGCACCGGCAGCGGCGTGCCCCCAGCCCAGCGGTGTGCCGAGGTACGAGGTGTCGAGCGGCTCGAAGGTGCCGTCGGCGAACCCGACCGCGAAGGTCAGAGACTCGCGGGGGCCGAGCTCGGCCTGCCGCGCGATGATCGTCGCGCCCGAGGAGGACGTGTCGAGGTCGATGCCGTCGCACGGCGTCTCGGCCCCGAACGGTCCGGCATAGCAGGCGAGGGAGCCGGCGGCATCCGCGATCTCGCCGTCCAGGTGCAGCCTGGCCGTCACCTCACCGAACGACTGCGCCCAATCGAACCCGTTCACGTCCCAGTAGAGCTCGAGCCCCGTGTCGGGGAACTCGCGCGTCACGTTGTCGAGGGTGTAGGTGAGGACGAAGGTCTGGCGACCGTGGACGTAGTCCTCGGATCTCGCCATCACGACCAGTCCGTCCTCGCCGTCGTCGGTCTCGACGACCTCCCACGGGTCGCCCTCCGCGTCCACCGCCGATTCGAGGCTCGGCCGCAGCGGCTGACCGTCGTACTCGTCGGGGATCACCCGTCGGATGCCGCGGTTCTGGTCGGTCTCGGGGAACCGCGCCACGAACTCCTCGACCACCCGCATCCGACTCGTGCCGTCCTCGGCGCGGGTCAGCGTGTAATCGACGGTCAGACTGTCGAAGGAGAAGTCCTCGACGTCGGCGTTCGCCGCCGAGGGAGCGCCCACGAGAATGCCGAGCGCGACGGCGACGACGGCTCCGGCACGGGCGAGACGACGGGACCAGGGCTGCACGCGGTCAACCCTATGAGCGACGCTACAGTTGACGCCATGACCGACCGCCGCCTCGCCATCGCTGCCTGGGAGAGCCTCTTCCGCGCGCAGCACGAGGTCCTGGCGGAGATCTCACGGGACTTCGAGGACGACGACCTCTCGAGCGCCGAATACGACGTGCTCCTCACCGTCACGCGCTGCGAGGGTCACACCGCGCGGCTGCGCGACGTGACGGCGAACATGCTCATCAGCCAGCCGAGCGTGTCGCGCCTGGTCGACCGGATGGTGGCGCGCGGGCTCGTCGCGAAGTGCCCCGACCCCAACGACGGCCGCGGCGCCGTGCTGCGCGCCACGGAGCAGGGCGCGGCGATGTTCCGCCGGCTCGCGACGACGCACGGCCGCACCATCGCCGAGCGGATGTCGGTGCTCACCGACGACGAACTCGCCGAACTCGAGCGGCTCACCGCTCGCCTGCGCGGCGTCTGACGACACGAAAATCGCCCCGCACCCGAGACGGGGTGCGGGGCGATCGTCGTCTCACCGCCGGAGCGGTGCGCCGGTCACTGGTCGATCGGCTGCGGCTCGCTCTCGCGGGTGGTGATGGTCGGGGACGAACCGTCGGCGACGACCTCGACCTTGCGCGGCTTGGCCTTCTCGCTCACCGGGATGGTGACGGTCAGCACACCGTTGTTGTAGGTCGCGGTGATCGCGTCGGTGTCGATGCCCTGGCCGAGGTTCAGCTGGCGGAGGAAGCTCGCGGTCTCACGCTCGCGCGTGATCCACTTGACCCCCTCGCCCGACGACAGCGTGCGCTCGGCGCGGATGGTCAGCAGCTGGCCGTCGACGTCGATGTCGACCGAGCCCGGGTCGATGCCGGGGAGGTCGGCGTTCAGCACGTAGTGGTCGCCGTCGCGGTACAGGTCCATCGGCATCCGTCGCGGGCCGCGGCGCGTGTCGAAGAGCGTCGACGCCAGGCGGTCGATTTCACGGAACGGGTCGTAGGTCGCCATGATTCTCTCCTTTGTCCAAGTGGTCTGAAAGTTGAGCCCCTGCGGCTCAAGTACCTCCAGATTAGCACTCGCGCATGGAGAGTGCCAATGGTTCTCGCACGGCGAACGACGCGGCGGAGGTGCCCCGTAGGCTGACCGCATGAGCGCCCACGAGATCGCCCCCGAGCCCGCCGACCCGTTCCTCTGGCTGGAGGAGATCGACGGATCCGCCGCTCGCGCGTGGGCCGCGGAGCGCACCGCGGAGACCGAAGGCGCCTTTGCGGGCGCTGCCCGCGACGCGCTCGAGACCCGGCTCACCGGCATCCTGCAGGACCCCGACCGCCTCGTCGTCCCGAGTCGTCACGGCGACCTCATGTACGACCTGTGGCGGGATGCCGACAACCCGCGCGGCCTCTGGCGCCGGACGTCCCTCGCCGCCTTCACGGCGGGCACTCCGGACTGGGAGGTCCTGCTCGACGTCGACGCACTGGGCCGCGAGGAGGGGAGGACCTGGGCCTTCGCCGGCGCGACGCACGGGCCGGCCGGCAGCGGCCGCGCGCTCGTGCGCCTGAGCCCCGACGGCGGAGACGCCGCCGTGGTGCGCGAGTTCGATCTGGAGACCCGCCGCTTCGTCGAGGACTCCCCCTTCGCCCTCGACGCGGAGAAGTCCATGATCGCGTGGGTCGACCGCGACACGCTGCTCGTCGCCACGGCCCTGCACGGCGGCGGCGTCACGGACTCGGGCTATCCGATCACCGCCCGTGCCTGGCGCCGCGGCGAATCGCTCGAGGACGCGCCGCCGATCCTCACGGGTGTCCCGTCGGACGTCGGCGTCTTCGCGCACGTCGACCACACCGGCGGCGCGGCGACGCCGATCGTCGTCATCGCGCACGACTTCTTCCACTCCGAGGCGTGGGTGTGGGACGGCGCCGAACCGCACCTGATCGCCGTGCCGCAGGACGCGCACGCCGACGTGCACGGCGACCTGGTCGCCGTCCGGACGACGACGCCGTGGCGCATCGGCGACACGACGCATCCGTCGGGCACCCTCCTGCTCGGCCCCCTCGAGACCGTGACGAGCGGGGACGGGTCGGACCTGCGCGTCGCGTTCGCGCCGACCGACACCGCGGTGCTCGAGTCCTGGACGTGGACGAAGACCCGCCTCGTGCTGACGATCCTCGACCGCGTGCAGAGCCGGCTGGTGTCGCTCGACCCGGCGACGCTGACCGGTGTCGACCTCGACCTCGGGCTCGGCGACGACGACCTCTTCAGCGCGAACGTCGCGACGGCGGACGACGACGAGGACGACCAGCTCTGGGTCGTCGCGCGAGGCTTCCTCACACCGCCCACCCTGCTCGTCCTCGACCCGGGCGCGGAGCGGCGGGTCGTCGACCGCAGCCGCGCGACTTTCGACGCGACGGGTCTCGTCGCCGAGCAGCACTGGGCGACCTCGGCCGACGGCACCCGGGTGCCGTACTTCGAGGTCGGCCCCCGCGAGCGTCACGGGGCGCTGCCCGTGCTGATGAACGGATACGGCGGCTTCGAGCACGCGCTGACGCCGGAGTACCCGACGATCGTGGGCCCGGCCTGGCTCGAGCAGGGTCGGGTGTACGTCGTCGCGAACATCCGGGGCGGCGGTGAGTTCGGCCCGGAATGGCACCTCGCGGCGCTCCGTGAGAACCGCCACCGCGCGTACGAGGACTTCGCCGCCGTCGCCCGCGACCTCGTCGCCCGCGGCGTCTCGACCCCCGACCGCATCGCCTGCCACGGGCGCAGCAACGGCGGGCTGCTCGTCGGCAACATGCTGACTCGGTACCCCGACGACTTCGGCGCGATCGTGTGCGGCGTCCCGCTCCTCGACATGCGCCGGTACACGCGCCTGTCGGCCGGCGCGAGCTGGATCGCGGAGTACGGCGACCCCGACGACCCCGCCGATTGGGAGTTCGTGAAGACCTTCTCGCCGTACCACCTGATCGAGCCCGGGCGGCGGTACCCGGCATCCCTCATCTACGCGGCGGCCAGCGACGACCGGGTCGGACCGGTGCAGGCGCGCAAGATGGCGGCGCGGTTGGCGGACGAGACGGATGCCGAGGTGCACTACCTCGAGCCCGTCGAAGGCGGTCACGCGGGCACCATCGACGCGGCGGCCACCGCGGCGCTGCATGCGACGATCCACGCGTTCCTCGACAGCACGGTGGGTCGCGCCGACTGAGGCGGGAACGCCCGCCCTCTACGCTGGGAGCGGGAGGTCCACCGCATGAGCACCATGGGGGCCGTCGAGGAGGAACTCGCGGCCACGCTTTCGACCGTCGCGGAGCGCACCCGCGTCGACGAGTCCGCGGCGGACCGCATCCGTCGGCACCTTCCCGCGCTGCACGCCGCCCTCGCCGAGCGGGCGGACTCCTCGTCGTCGCTGCTGGCCGACCTCGTGACGGCAGCGGTGGTGGCGGCGAACGGTCGCTCGCTCGAACTCAAGGTGCACGGCGAGCAGCGCGCGGCGCACACGCCGATGTCCCGCTCGCGCTACGCACTCGGCGCGGCGTGCTTCGCGGATCGCTACGCCGGCAACCTCGCCGGGCTCCGCGACGAGATCCCGGCGCTGCGCGAACTCGGCGTGAGCGTGCTGCACGTGCAGTCGCCGTTCGCCCGGCGCGAGGACGGCACCGTCGACCTGCGCCGCGGCGACCCCGGACTCGGCTCGATCGACCGGCTCTCCGACCTGGCCGCGGAACTGCGGCTGTCGGGGATCGCCCTGGCCGTCGACGTCCCGACCGCCTCGGACCTGCGCGTGTTCGTCGACGATCTGCTGTTGTTGGCCGGCCGCGGCGTCGAGGTCTTCCTCGTCCCCGACCGCGAGACGGCGGCGGTCACCGCCCCGGTGCTCGCGATCGGTGCGCCCGGGGTCGAAGTGCTGCCGGCATCCCCCGGGTCCGCGCCGCTGTGGCAGGCGTTCGCCACGGGGGACGCCGCTCCCCTGCAGCACGCGCTCGAGCGGCGTGACGGACGCAGCGACGTCGTCGCCGTCCGCGACGCCGACGCGGTCGTGTGGCAGACGGATGCCGCCGAGCTCACCGCGCGCTACACCGACGGCTCTGGCTTCGGCCGGGGGATCGCGACCGACGGCGGCGTCGCGGGCACCACGGCCTCGCTCGCCGGCGTCGAGGCCGGCGACCCGCTCGGCGAGGCGCGGGTGGTGCTGGCCCACGCGCTCCTGCTGAGCGTGCCGGGCCTGCCGATGCTGTGGCTCGGCGACGAGGTGGGCCAGCTCAACGACCCGACGTTCCGCGACGATCCGGAGCGACGCGACGACGCGCGGTGGACGCACCGGGGCCAGAAGCCGCGGGACCGCTACGCCCAGATGACGGATGCCGCCACCTCGGCCGGCCGGCTCCGGCGCGACATCACGAAGCTCATCGCGGTGCGTCACACGACCCCGGAATTCGACGGGGCGCGCCTCATCGGTTTCGACGTGCCGGCGCCGTCGGTCGTGGGCTATCAGCGACCCGGTGACGGGACCGTCGTGCTGATGCTGGCGAACGTCGCCGCCGAACCGGTGCACGTGCCGGCCGTGACGCTGTCGGGCTTCGCGCCGACCGCCCACGATCTCGTCGACGGTGTCGACGTCGAGATCGACGAAGGGCTCACGCTGCCCGCCTGCGGATTCCGCTGGCTGCGCGTGAGCCCTGTCGCCTGAGTCCGGTCCTCTGAGTCAGGCCCTCTGAGGCCGACCCTCTGAGACCGGCGGAGGTCAGTCCTCGACGACCGTGACGGTGACCTCGATGTTGCCCCGGGTGGCGTTGGAGTAGGGGCAGACCTGGTGCGCGGCATCCGCGAGCGCCTGCGCCTGGTCGTGCGGGAGGTTGGGGATGACGACCTCAAGCTCGACGGCGAGGCCGAATCCGCCCTGGCCGTTCGAGCCGATGCTGACGCGCGAACCGACGCTGGTGTCCTCGAGCGTCACCTTCTGCTGGCGCGCGACGGACTGCAGGGCGCTGTGGAAGCACGCCGCGTAGCCGGCGGCGAAGAAGAGCTCGGGGTTCGGGGCGCCACCGGCACCGCCCATCTCCTTGGGCACGCGCACGTCGGTGTCGACGAGGCCGTCGACGGTGCGGACGTGACCGTTGCGGCCGCCTCCGGTCGCGAGGGCTTCTGCGGTGTAGAGGGCTTCCATGGGGGTCCTTTCGTCAGGAGGCGATCGCCTCGTCGGTGGTGCGCATGACGCGGTTCAGGTCGTGGACCACGTCGAGCAGCATCCGTGCCTTCTCTTCGTTCAGCCCGGTGCAGCGCGCGATCTCCGCGCCGACGACGGACAGCTCCGAGCGGAGAGCGCGGCCGTCGTCGGTCAGTGCGACCTCGACGACACGCTCGTCGTGGGGGCTGCGCGAACGGGAGACGACACCGCGCGCTTCGAGGCGGCGGATGAGCGGCGACAGGGTGCCCGAGTCGAGGAAGAGCTCTTCGCCCAGCTCCTTGACCGACCGGGGCTCCTGCTCGCCGAGAGCGACGATGACGAGGTACTGCGGGTACGTCAGCTTCCACGGCGCGAGCACACGCCGATAGGCCTGCGTGAACGCGTGGCTGGCCGAGTACACCCCGAAGCACACCATCTGCTCGATCGCTCTCATCCGACAATGCTTGCACGCAACTGAATTGTGCACAACTCGCATGTCGGCCGGAAGCGGTCGCGGCCATACTGATCGCATGGGGACGACGAATGCCGCAATGGGCGACGCATACGAACAGGCGGCGATCATCGGCGTCCGTCGCGCCGCCAGACCACTGCGGTCCGCCCTCGAGCGGAACCCGCGCGACGAAGATCTGAGAACCGCGCTGGTGTTGCTCTACCGCGCGAGCGGAGTGCGCGAGCAAGCGGGTCGGTACTCCGTCGCCACCTCCGATGCCGACCCCGACGAGGTGTCCGCCTACCTGCGCTGGGCCATCGCGCAGGGAGCCGATGAGGCGCGCGTCCGCCGCCTCAGCCTCCTCGATGACGGCCAGCCGCTGCCGGAGGACTTCGTGGCGGATCTCGCGGCCGGCAGGGCGCGTCGCACGCCCGCTGAGGCGTGGGAGGCGTGGGGCGGTACCGCGATGTTCGTATTCGGAGCGCTGATCGTCATCACTCTGGTCGCGACCTTCGCGATCGTGATCTTCTGGGCACCGGCGGCGCCGTTCATCGCCCACCTGGGGTCGCGCCTGTTCGCGCTAGCGTGGGCCGTCGCCTTTGCCTGCTTCACTGTCGCCGATGTCCTTCGACGCCGCAGGAAGGATGCCGCGTGGAAGGGCGTCGTGTCCGTGGTGCTGTTCGTTTTCGGCGCGGCGGGTCTTGTGAGCCTGTTCACCGGCGGGATCTGAATGAGCAGCGTGATGCTCTTCTCAGGCGGTGCCGTTTTACACCGACGCGTGGCATCCGTTCGCCGAAACCAGTGCGATCGTGACCAAGGTGCTCCGCGAGGAGGGCGGTGACGTCACGGTCGTCGACACGCTCGACGTCCTCGCGGCGCGGATCTATGCCGCGGACCTGCTCTTGATCAACGCCGGCGGCGGCACCGCGCCGCATCCGCTCGACGCGCCGAGATCATCGCGGGTAGCGAGGACCGCTGCTCGCTCTGTACGTCGCGGCAGCGCTACTGCCGGAGCACGCGACATGGAAGGCGCGCCTCGGCGGACGCTGGGTACGCGACGTGACCTTTCACCCCGAACGCGCACCGCTGCGCGTGCGGCCCGTCTCGGCATCCGTGGCGGACCTCACACTCGACACGGTCGACGAGGCGTACACAGCGCTGCGGGTCTCCCCCGAGGCCGACGCCCTGCTCGTGCACGATGACCCCGAGGGTGTCGCGCACCCGCTCGCCTGGACCCACGAGAACAACGGATGCCGCGCCGCCTACAGCGCGCTCGGCCACGATGCGGAGGCCTACGCGTCGCCGCTCGCCCCTGAGCTCATCCGGCGGCTCAGTCGCTGGCTGCTCGCCTGACGCTCCCAGAACAAGAACAGCCCCGCCGAAGCGGAGCTTTTCTCTGACTGTCACAAACAGTCTGTGCCGAAGGAACTCGAACCCCTAACGTTCTGATCCATGCGCACAGCCGCCCGACAAGAAGCGCGCGGTCCTGCATCTTGGATGCCGACCGCAAATGCATGGCGCATACTCCAGCATCGGCCTGAAGCGCATCGCCGACTCCGCGCACGATGAGGATTCCTTTGCGGGCACTGCCCGGGTGAGGTGGGATAGCGGGCACCTCGACCGCGCCTGCGAGCGGACGAGGCGTCGTCTGGTTCGGAAGCTGTATCCTTAGCGGCCCAGGCCCTCAAGAAATCGTCGTGCCTCCTCGTCGTTACGGCGCCCCTCTTCGCGGTACGAGTCCGCCACCGAGCGAAGCGCGCCAGCCGTGCGGGGGTGCGTAGCTTCAATGCGGGCGGCCTGGCCGTCGTACACCGCGGCGAGATCGAACTCTTGCGCTCCTCCGTCAGTCATTCCGCGTGAGGTGACTCCCCGCTTGTTGTGAAGACCCATCACGAAACCTCGCTCAAGATGATCGGTTGCGGCCACTTCGAGTACGTCTCGCACCGCGCGAGTCGGGAAGGCGCCGTCCGGATCGGTGGGAGCGTGAGCGAAGACCTCTCCGATCTGAAGCTCGCCAATCTCCAAGCGATCGATCTCCGATAGCCCGGCGCGCGCAACCTCAAGCCACGCGCCCAGGAGATCTGCATCAACGCGACCATCCGGAGTACTGCCGGGTACGAGCCGCCACTCGCGAAGTAGACGGTATACATTGCTCGCGTACTGTGCGTCGACTGGGCTCTCGTCATCACTTTCGGTCGAGGCCCGCTTGAACGCGATCTTGATCAACTCAACAAAAGAGTTCGGATCGCGCGCGAGAAGCCGTTGAAGTGATGGAGCGCCCTCACCGTGGTGAAGCACTGGCAGAAACTTCCACTCGAGCTGCCCGACCAGCGCCTCTTCGACGTCATGCGTCCGGACATAAGCCAGTAGTGTCGACAGATCATGCTCCGAGACGCGGCCCGCGTCGGTTTCATCGCCAGTGAAGGCGAGGAGTGCCTCGACAACTATGTCCACCGCGATCTCATCGCGACGGTTTGCGTAGATGCTTAAGGTGTCAACGGCTGTTGCGGCGCGCCCGTGCGCGAGGAGATGGCGGGCAACCTCATTCACGTAACGGAAGTCTCCGCCGCGTCCATATGGGACGAACTCCGCCCAGTAGGCGTCCTCAACCTCTTGACCCTGCTCAGCAATCACGCCCCAGGCCTCGACGACGTCGGCCGCGGATTGCAGCAGTCGCGCTTTCGCCAGCGGTTTCCCCTCCAGGTGGTTAAGCCATGGCTGAATCTGAGCTAAGTCCCCTCGGAAGCGAGCGCGCGCGTATCCGTGCGCAAACTCAGCCCGCTTCAGATCTTCGCTGTCCAGATTTGCGAGCGCCTCCGCTTCAATCCCCACTCCGGCGGCGGCCGTCGCAGCCCCAACAGCAGCCGGTAGCGCGACCTCACTTGCGAGTTGTGGAAGCGCTTGGAAGCCCTCTGCCTCAAGGATCACCCGGGCTGCCTCGACGCGAGCCGCCGCAAGCGCTTCTTCATATACGGCGTAGTCATCGGCGATAGATACACCGATATCCGGCGACCAATCGTCGAACAGCCACCGGAACGTTTCCTTCGGCGACGAGGGCGCGAATTCCGCAGCTACAGCTGCGAGCGGCTCCAGCCACTCCTCCGAGAGAGACCATTCGGAGTCGGGGAACTGCCGATGCTTTCGCACGAAGTCCTCGATCGTCTCCCAGAGGTGAAGCACAGCCGCGGCGTCTAGCGCCTCGCCCGGAAGCTGACCGAGCCTCTCGATGACCAGACTCTTCCCTTGGTTCGACAAGCGGTCGAACGCCTCCACGACCTGCGCCCACCGTCGTGGGTCGTCTCGCGCAAACTCAATGACGCGCTCCGATATGGCGCCCACGAACTCGTAGATCTCGGCGTAGGTGGTTGGTCGTTTCGACTTGCTGGCCCAGTCACGAAACCGCGGCTTGCAAGTCTGCATCGCCACCTCTGAAGGCCCCGGAAGGAGTCCAAGCATCAGCTTCCACGTGACTGATTCGTGTCGTGACAGGAGAGCATCAATGACAAGCAGTCGATTCCCCAAAGGCGCCGAAGTCTGGGGCAACCAAGGACGGAAGATCTCCTGCAAGCTACTCGCGGGGCGATTGCTTAGCTTGCCGCCGGGGTCGATCTCGGCCAACATCGAGAGCACCTCGGCCGCGAAACCAAGGTGACTGCTAGACCACGCAACGCATTCAAGCGCCCACAGTACGCCGGTATGCGGACTGCTCACATGCCATCCGCTGGTCTCGTCCTGGAAGAAGTGGCGTGCGAGGGGCGCGCTTCCGCTCGCCGCGTCCGCCGCCGATCTGAGGAAGACATCGGGGGCCGCCTCCGCGAGCAGCGGAAGAATGTCAGTCATCGACTCCCATAGTTGCGCGGAACTGTCCGCATTAGCTCGGCTCACCAACCGCCACACAACGCGTTCAGCCCACTGACGCCCCGATCGACCGCCGCTCAGGCGAAGTTCGTCACCCCGTGCCCCGAGGAGCGCTACCGCTCGCGCCAAGCCGCCTCGCAGATCGGTCGAGTGGACTCGGGTCTTCCCGTAGACGCCGGCACTCCATCGTTCCTCCGGCGGCAGTTCGAGGCGTGGGTCCACTGCCCCAAGCACCGTCTGAACCGCGTGTTCGAGTGCCTCCAAATCTGTCTCCCGGATTGTGAGGCGCGCGGTCCGCCAGGAGTCCTCATCGGCCGCGACCGCCCACGTTCCTCCAACGCGGGTGAATAGCGGGTCCGGCTGACCCAGGATCGACTCGAGTTTGTCAGCGAGGGCCAACTGTGTCGCTCCGGTAAGAGACTCCATCACCTCAAGGTCGCCGCTCCTTAGCTGACTCCACGCGCCCGCAAGCCACGCTCGACGTACGGCGACGTCTGAGAGGTCGCGTGACCACTGCTCGGGCTCGACCTGACCGAAACGCGTGGCCACCCTCCGCAGAGCGAGCAGGCTCTTGGTCCCGGCGCGTACGAATCGGTCGAGGTCCCCTTCCGCGACACCAACCTCCTCCAACGCAGCGCGGAGGGTGAGATGGTCGAGCGGCGGTAGCTCGATGTCCGCGTCGCCCTCGGTGACAACAAAAACCACGTGGTGATTCTCGGCGAGGATCGCCTCACGTTGAAGTTGCTCCTCGTACGGAAGCAGGATCAACAAGCTGGCTGTGTTGTCGAGGCGTCGGAGAGTGATGCCATCGTGAACGAGCAGCGACCGGGACAACATCGGCTCCGACTCATCCGGCGGCTGAGCCATCATGGCGCAGGAGGCGAACGCCAACCCGTCGTCTACGCTCGCCGCCTTGATGAACGTCCGCCCGACGTCGACCGCTAGCCGGCGGAGCAGAAGGCCTGCACGATCTTCACGCCCGGCCAGCACGACCTTGGACGTGAGGTTCGGTTCGAACCCGCTAGAGAATCGTCGCCACCAATCTTCGATCGTCGCCGCGCCGAGTGCAGGCATGTCCAACAGTTCGGACACCCATATCCTCACTGCGGGGGCCTCCTCAAGCGCCTGCTCGAGGTCGTCGGCGTCGAGAACGCGGACGTCGCGCCAGTCGCCCTTCAGGCGCCGCTTGCGCTCCCATGTCTTCTTTCCTCGCCAGCGCCTAGGCGTGACGAACACGAAGGTCGCTTTCGATTTGTCGACCCCAAGCGAGTCTGCGGTACGGGTCTTGTAGTCCTCCGTGGCTTTGCTCGCTGGGTCGTCGCTGGTGCCCATCTCCCAGACGCTCAGGCCCTCGGGGACGAAAGGAGTCCCTCGTGAAGCTTCGACCGTGCCGTCGTACCCGGGCAGACCGACGCCTTCCCCACCTCGCATCTCAAGACTCTGAACCTGATCGTTCTCGTGGCGAATCAGCCTCCGCACCAGTCGAGGGAGGTCCGATTGCGCAGTGCGCTGGTCTGCCCACCGCTCTAGGTCAGTTGCATCCACCAAGTGAGGCGGACCCGCACGATCTGCCATACCAAGACCTCCTGCGCGCAAGCCTAAATCCCTCCGAGCCATCTCCCGAGCCCGCAAGATTCCGCGTGGCGCAGGAGATTTCCCGCAGGCCTCCGGGGAGCTATACCCCTGGGGCGCGGGCGGTCCAGCCGCTCACCGTGCGCACGAGGGTCGACCCGCGCCGCGCCGCTCGTTGAATCGTTGCCAGCACCAGGCCGCCGCTCGCACCGTCCGGTGCCTGGTGGAAGTTCGCTCCCGACCTCCGCCTGGCGGTGCGCCGCCACGGATGCGACGGACTTCACCTGTGTGACGGGCATAAGAAGGGGGCGGCCAAGTCGGCGCCATCGGGTCGAGCTGGTCTTTCGGACCAGGACCGGGAATCGTACCCGCACGCAACCCGGTCCTCTTCAGGGCGGTCGTGACTGCTCGCGTCCCAGCCGTCGGTGGATCCGCTCGGGATCGCGCCTAACCGCTTTCACCACCGTCCACCAGTGAGCCGATCAATCGGCGAGATAGGACCCACGATCGTCCGGCATCATTGCCGATCGTCCTAGCGTGACGGAAGGGTCGCGAAGCGCCAGAGTGACACTCTCACGCGTGGAAAGGGTTCGCCTGCTGGTGGGAGGACGCGATGCAGAAGTCATCGTTGATCTTGACGACCAACGCAATGGTCAGTCGCAGCGCGTTGATGTAAGTCGCGAAGTGTTCGTCTTCGCTGTCACGGTTGGCTTGCGACCCGTGGAGGTATCGGTTTCGTAGGCGAGGCCCGTTGCTGAAGTCCACTGAGTTGAGCATGTAGTTGAAGTAGTCGGCTTCGGCGTCCGTGAGAAGAGAAGAGCGGCGCGTGATCCAACCCTTGGCGACCATGGCGCCAGCTTGTGCGCGCCCCGCCTCCGAGAGATGGAAAAAGTTTGCCGCTTCTGTCGAGAACAGTGCCGCGAGAATCTGGAACCGCTCCGGGTTGATGATGCAAACCCGGGATCCCGTGTTGCGCACAACGTCCTGTTCGATCAGGAAGTCGATGCTCGGCCGCTGGTAGTCCTCGAAGTCGTCGTAGGCCACCTCATTCTCGACGAGGAGTCCCGCGGCAGTGTCCGACTTCAGGTCCTCGTTGATGTAGGTCAGCGAGGACTGATCTGAGAACAGCAGGTGGATGATGGTGTTGAGGTCGTCGCTGCCGGTCGGGTAGAGGTACTTCCCG
Organism: Microbacterium sp. ARD31; assembly: GCF_031844425.1. Classification (NCBI taxonomy): domain Bacteria; kingdom Bacillati; phylum Actinomycetota; class Actinomycetes; order Micrococcales; family Microbacteriaceae; genus Microbacterium; species Microbacterium sp. ARD31. The sequence continues at coordinate 258,446 of NZ_JAUZVE010000003.1, read as the reverse complement.
GTCACCAGACTCGGGATTTCCCGGTATCGAACTTGCTCGGATGCGACTTCGAGCAGTTCGCGATCGAGTTCACCCTCCTGGACGTACTGGGTGTACTGGTTCGCCGCGCTCTCCATCTCCACGAACAGATGTCTGACCCGCTGAAGGTGCGAAGCGTCCCTGTCTGACGCGGTGAATGAGAAGCCCCTTGCTCCGAACTGCTCGGCAAGGTACTTCTCAAAGAACCACGCCATCACCCACTCCAGCTCAATGCCTTTCGAATGGAGGAAGAAATGATACAGCCGTGTCTGCAGCATCGTTCGTATGTCTGTTGACTGGAACTCTGCACCAACTTTGTACTCGTGCTTTCCGGTCGTGCCAATGATGCGCTCCATGACCCCGAGCTGCGCGGGGTAGGACGGCAACACCAGGAGTGCTTGCTGATCGACGAAGCCGAATAGGTGTTGAAAGTTGTTGAGGATGCTTGGGTAGTCACACGATTCTTCCAGCCATCGCCTGCTGTATCGATAGCGAGCTATCCATCCGTCAGAGGTGTCGACCTCGGACGTGACAGGCGCGTTCTGGGTTTCAGAGATGCCGACGTCGCATCCTGTCTTGAGGCCCGAGTTCTCAGCGAAGAAGGCCTCGGTCATCTGTGTCGACCGTCGCCTTGCTCGAAGCCTTAGTTTGGCGTCCACTCCAGCCTGAGGAGTGTTCTTGGCAGTCGCGACTAGCCCGACGTAGTTGGGGTTCGCGTCGACGCCGTCTATGTACCGCTCGATAACCGCGCGCGCGGCGGCTGGTGTCAGACTCGACGGGAGATGCACTTCCTCCCGCACGTCGGCTTGCAGGTAACGTCGGATCAAGTGTTCCGCGCCTCGCGGAGCATTGCGCAGTTCGTCGAGGATCTCGGCGTCGTAAGCGTCTACGAGCTTCTTGCTCGCGAGCATGTCGCCGAGGTGCGCACCGGCGGCATAAAGCGCTGGAAGCATCGTCGTGCTGGGGACCCGTCGAAACACCCCGTTCCGGCCGAGCAGGTCAATGAGGTCAGCGCTGTACTCGCGGCCGACGCCACGGACGGCAACCGCAAACCCGACTTCATCCATTGCGGAGATGTGGCGCGCGACTGCGCTTCGGATTGCGGGGATCCGCTCAAGCGCTCGATCCCGCTCTTCATCGGTGTAACCCAATGGGAAGAATCCGTGTTCGAGATATTGCTGCACGTTGTGAAGTTCGAGGATGTCCGCCGTACTCTGAGGCGGTTCGTCGGGATCAAATGCCTCAACTAACTCGGCAACCCGCTGAACAAACAACCCCGTTGCCATGTCGTTCGGCCCATAGAACCGCACCCGGCGCACTTCCTCAACCTCGTCACTCACGCGTACCTCTTCCCTTGGCAACCACAGTATGAGGGATGCATCCGACAGCGCCGCATCCACGATCGGCCGTAACGCTCGTGCGGCATCGACAGTGAATAGCGCGCCTCGGGCGGCTGTGGGTAGGTGAGCGCGCGTAGGCCGGTCCTCTCTCGACCGCAGCAGAGTCGATGTTCGCGACGCCGTCGCAGGGGCCTCGCCTTCGTCCCGGATAGCCCGCCCGGGCGATCGCGCGATGACGGTACGACCAGCGCACACCAGCCGGAGCCGCTCCGGTGTGCACCAGCGTGCTCACATCGCAAAGCTCGGGCCCGCGCTGACCAGCCTGTGTCAGACGAGCACTGGCGACGAGAGCCGCGTCACTAACCAAGCGCCGATCAGACCGCGTGGAGCAGCCCGGGAAACAAGAAAAGCCCCGCCGAAGCGGGTCCTTACTTGGACTGTCTCAACACAGTGTGCGCCCGAAGGGACTCGAACCCCTAACCTTCTGATCCGTAGTCAGATGCTCTATCCATTGAGCTACGGGCGCATGGCCTGTTTCCGGGCCGAGGAACAGCATACGTCACCGCGGGCCGCATCCGAAATCGAGGCCTATTCGAGCTCGCCCGGATCGATCCCGCCGGGGCCGGCCTCGAGGATCGGCTCGGGTTCGACGCCCTCTTCGCGCAGCGCCTGCTGCTTGGCGACGCTCCGTCGGTGCGCGCGGAGCTTGGGCAGGTCGACCAGGCGCAGCGCCTGCATGCGGGCCACCCGCATCCGCTCGTAGTCGGCGTCGAGGTCGGGACGCGCCGCCGTGATCCGAAGGGACCGGTCGATGTTCTTCGACACCTCGGCCCAGGCGGCGTCCCGCGCGTCGACGACGAGCTTGCGCAGCTCCTCCTGGTCCTCGGCCCGGGCGCGCAGCTCCTTCGCGACGTGCAGCGACTGCTTGCGGCGGCGACGGAGGTTGCGGACGTCGCGACTGCGATAGTCGTGCGTCCCGCTCGAGTCGGAGTAGCGCGTGCGCGCCGCCTTGCGCTCGCGGTCGGTGCGGGCGGCATCCGCTTCGGCCTCTTCGGCGAGCGAGATCAGGATGTCGCGGGCATCGCCGAGGAAGCGCTCCGGATCGAAGTCGTCACCGTCGACGAGGATGTCGACGAGGATGCGGTTCTTCAACGCCAAACGCGTCGCCGCGGACGCGATGTAGAGCCCCTCGGCGACGACGTCCCGGGTCCTGACCCGCTCATTGTCCGTCACGCTCACCCCTCACCGACGATTCTACGAGGCAGGCGCAGCGGATGCCGGTCAGCCGAGCGACGGCAGCGCGTGACCGGCCGGGCCGTCGCCGCGCAGCGGCGGGAACCGCCAGGCGATCGAGGCCGCGCCGCCGGGGGCGATGTCGACGAGGAGCGAGTGCGGTGTCTGGATCATGCGCAACCGCGCGTGCCACGCACCGTCCGCGTCCACGCCCGCGACGGCGCGGAAGGGCACCGCGTCGAGCCCGTCGGCGGGCGCCGGCCACTCCCCCTCCGCCCACGTGCCGCGACCGACGGGAAGGGTCACATCGAGACCGTCGCCGAGGAACCGGAGAGTCCACCCGTCGCCCGTCTCGGCGACCTCGACGCGCTCGGCGCCCGGCACGGCCTCTCCGAACGAGAACGGGCCCACGACCGGCGACGACACGTCGGCGTCGAAGGTTCCCGCAAAGCCCGCGCCGGTGTCGTCCGGCAGCGGGAGCGCCAGCGACGAGAGCCGCGCCGCGAGTGCCGCATCAGCCTCGGCGGTGCCCGCACCCGTCATCGCGGGGCGCAGGTGCGTCGCGATGAGGCTCAGCAGCTCCTGCATGTCGATCGTCTCGCCGGTCGTGACGATCACGGCATCCTCTTCGGGCCACACGATGATGAACTGCCCGTATGCACCGTCGCCGCGGAAGCCGTGCCGGTTCATCCAGTACTGGAAGCCGTACCCCTGCTGCCAGTCGATCGGCTCGGGTGCGCCGGAGCCGCGGTACGCGGTGTCGTTGTCCATCTGCTTCGACGTGGCGGTGGCGACCCACTCGGGGTCGAGGATCTGCTCGCCCTGCCAGCGGCCGCCGTCGAGGACGAGCTGCCCCGTCTTGGCGAGCGACTCGGTGAAGACGTGGATGCCGCTGAAGCCCATCTCGACGTCGCCGAGCATCATCCACTGCGCCTCGTGAATGCCGAGCGGCTCGAGCAGGCGCGAACGCAGGTAGTCGAGGATCGTCCCGCCCGTCGTCTTGGCGACGAGCCGCCCGACGCCGTAGATGGTCGGCTGACTGTAGGCGAAGACGCTGCCCGGCTCGCGCTCGGGCGGAACGCGGAAGAATCCGGCGAGCACGTCGCCGCCCGCACCCTCCGCCGCGGCTGCGGCACGGTCGAGCGCCTCGCTCTCGTGCCCGCTCGACATCGTCAGCGCGTGACGCACGAGGTATCGGCGGTACTTGTCGTCGACGTCGTCCGGCACCAGCTCGGGGAAGTGGTCGATCATGACGTCGTCGAGTCCGAAACGCCCCTCCGCGACGGCGAGACCGGCAGCGGCGGACGTGAAGGTCTTCGACAGCGAGTACACGAGGTGCTTCAGATCGGGCGCGAACGGCGCCCACCATCCCTCGGCGATGACGGTGCCGTGGCGCAGCACCATGAGGCTGTGCATCTCGGCCTCGGTCTGCCCGACGGCGTCGAGCAGGCGTTCGACACCGGCGGCATCCACCCCCTGCGCGGACGGGGTGGACCGGGGCAGGGAGGAGGACGTCGACGTCATGCCGCCATCCTAGGGATGACGACGCAGGGTCAGATCGCGGCGATGCGCCACGACGCCGAGAACTCGGCGCCCGGCTCGAGCACCAGCAGGCCCGCGTCGTAGTCGTACGAGGCGGCGTTGAAGGCGTCGGGCGCGCACGTCATCGGCTCGACGGCGACACCGTTGCGGTGCGCCGGGTTCGCGGGCCCGTCGGGCTTGTCGCCCGTGTACACCTGCACCCACGGGCACTCGGCACCCCAGGTGACCTCGACGCCGACACCCGACGGGTCGGTCAGGCGCAGGACGGCCGTACCGGCGGCATCCGTCTCGAGATCGGTGAACGCGTGGTCGAGCTGCACGTCGCCGAGCGGACGGGGCGCGCGCCGATCGAACCGCTCGGGGTCGTGGTCGGTCACGGGGTGGAGCGCGACGGGGCTGAGCCGGTCGGACGTGACTTCGAGGACGGATGCCGCAGGCAGTGCGAGCGTCCATTCGTCGAGCGGCGCGGGGCCGGCCTTCAGGTACGGGTGCGGGCCGGTGCCGAACGGTGCGGGCCGGTCGCTGAGGTTGCGTGCACGCACCGTCTGCGTGAGCCCGTCCGCGCCGAGGGCGTACGTCGTTTCGACGCGCACACGCCACGGGTAGCCTGACTGCGGGACGACGGTCGCGCCGAGGGTCACCGCGCTCTCGGTGCCCGAGACGCGCTCGAAGTCGGCCCACGAGAGCAGGCCGTGGAGGGCGTGCGAGCGTTCGGGTTCGGTCAGCGCCGCCACGAGCTCCTGGCCGTCGAAGGTGTACGTGCCGTCGACGATGCGGTTCGGCCAGGGGGCGAGCGTCGTGCCGCGGTAGTCGGGGCGCACCTCGTCGGCGTCGAACGGGACGATGAGGTCGCGGCCGTCGTGGCGGAGGACGCGCAGCGAGGCGCCGGTCGAGGCGATGACCGCCTCGTACGGGCCGAAGCGAAGGGTGTGCTGGGTGCCGGAGAGCGGCAGGGCGGAGGTCACGGGCGGAGCATCACTTTCAGGGCGGCGCGGTCATCCATCAGGCGGTAGCCGTCGGCGGCTTCGCCGAGGCACAGTTCGCGATCGAAGACGGCCCCGGGGTCGACTGTACCGTCGAGGACGCCCGGCAGGAGGTCGTCGATGTACGCCCGGACGGGCGCGACGCCGCCGGTGACCGTGATGTTCCGCTCGAACTGCAGACGCTGGAGCGGGGCGTCGGCGTACTGGGGCACGCCGACACGGGTCACGGTTCCTCCCGCGCGCACGGCGCCGAGCGCCTGCTCGTACGCCGGCAGGTGGCCGACGGCGTCGATGACGACGTGCGCGCCGAGGCCGCCGGTCAGCTCGCGAACGGCGGCGACGCCCTCGTCACCGCGGGCGGCGACGACGTCGGTCGCGCCGCAGCGGCGGCCCAGGTCGGTGCGCGCCTCGTGACGCCCCATGAGGATGATGCGCTCCGCCCCGAGCCTCTGCGCAGACAGCACGGCGAGCAGCCCGACGGCGCCGTCGCCGATCACGACGACGTCCTTTCCGGGTGCGACACCGCCGGTCACAGCGGCGTGCCAGCCCGTGCCGTAGACGTCGCTGAGGGTCAAGAGGCCCGGCATCCGCGGGTCGTCCTCGGCGACGTCGACCCGATACAGGGTGCCGTCGGCGAACGGGGCGCGCCGACGCTCGGCCTGCGCACCGCCGGCGCCCGTGGGCACCGAGAGGCCCGCGAAGCGGCACGAGGTCTGCAGCCCGGCGCGGCAAAACTCGCACGCGCCGCACGAGAACACGAACGGCACGATGACGACGTCACCGGGCGCGACCGTGCGGACCTCGGAGCCGACCTCCTCGACGACGCCGATCATCTCGTGCCCCATCGAGCGACCCCGTTCTGACGGGGTCATCGAGTGGTACGGATGCAGGTCGCTGCCGCAGACGCACGCGACGACGGTGCGGAGGACCGCGTCGGTGGGCTGTTCGATCCGGGGCTCGGGGGCGTCGATCACGCGGACGTCACCGGGACCGTACATATACGCAGCTCGCATCCTTGAATTCAACTACGGATGCCGGGGCTACGCGCTGTGCGAGGCTGTCGCCATGGCCGCACTCCACGATGTCGTCGTCATCGGCGCGGGCCTCGCCGGGCTCCGCTGCGCGACGCTGCTCGCCCGCGCCGGACGCGACGTCGTCGTCCTCGACGCGGCCGACGACGTCGGCGGTCGGCAGCGCACCGACCGCGTCGACGGGTTCCTGCTCGACCGCGGTTTCCAGGTCGTCAACCCGCGGTACGACGCGCTCGCCCGCGCCCTCGATCCCGCAAGCCTCGACCTGCGCCCGTTCCCCGTCGGGGTGCGTGTCGTGCGCGGCGGACGGTCGGGCGTCCTCGCGCATCCGCTGCGGCATCCCGAGCTCCTGCCGGCCACCGTCGCGGGTGCGTTCTCGGGTCTCGCCTCGGCGCGGGATCTGGTGGCCGCGGCGCGGTGGCTCCTGCCGGCGCTGGTGCGCCCGGCATCCGTCGCCGAGGGACACGACGCGACCCTTCGAGAGATGTGGGACCGCGTCGGTCTGACCGGGCCCCTGCGGTGCTCGGTGCTCGAACCGTTTCTCACCGGCGTGCTCGCCGATGACGGCGCCGCGACGTCCGGCGCGTACGCGACGCTGCTCGCCCGGCTGTTCGCGCTCGGCCGCCCGGGCGTGCCCGCGCAGGGTGTCGCGACCCTGCCGCGACGGCTCGCCGACCTCGCCCGTGCGTCGGGGGCCGACATCCGCCTCTCCCATGCCGTGCGCGGCATGGACGTCCGCGCGGACCGTGTCGAGCTCGACGGGGCCGCCCCGATCGCCGCGCGCGAGGTGGTCGTCGCCGTGGGCGGCGAGGCGCTGGCGGGGCTCACCGACCTGCCGGCACCGGCGATGCGGGGGCTGCAGACGTGGTGGTTCGGCACGGGGCCGGAGGCGCCGGCATCCGCTCTGCTCGCGGTGGACGGCGAGCGCTCTGGCCCGATCGTCAACAGCGTCGTGATGTCACGGACGGCCCCCGCTTACGCGCCATCGGGTCGGCACCTCGTGGCGGCGAGCTGCCTGCTGGGCAGCGGTGCGGACGAGCATGCCGTGCGCGCCCACATGGAGCGGATGTGGGGCGGCGAGGCGCAGAGCTGGGAGCTGCTGCGTCGCGACGACATCCCCCACGCGCTGCCGGCTCTGCCTCCGCCGCTGCGGCGCGCGTCGCCAGTGCGGCTGTCGGAGCGGGTGATCGTCACGGGCGATCACCGCGAGACGCCGTCGATCGCGGGCGCGCTCGTCTCGGGTGAACGCGCGGCCCGGGCCGTCCTCGGCTGAGCGTTACGGGCGGTCGCCGGTCGCGACCGGGCGGTCGGGGTGGTTCGCCCACTGGCTCCACGACCCGCCGTAGAGCGCCGCGTCGACGCCGGCGAGGCTCAGCGCGAACGCGGCCTGCGCGGCCGACACCCCCGAGCCGCAGCTGACGCCGACGGTCGTGTCGCCGGTGACGCCGAGCGCCGCGTAGCGCTCGCGCAGTTGCTCGGGCGAGAGGAAGCGCCCGCGCTCGTCGACGTTGCCGCCCGTGGGCGCGTTGACCGCGCCGGGGATGTGCCCGGCCCGCGGGTCCATCGGCTCGACGTCGCCGCGGTAGCGCTCGGGCGCGCGCACGTCGAAAAGGATCCCGGATGCCGGCAGCGCCGCCGCCTCGTCGATGTCCAGGCGCGGCAAGTGCCCCGGCGTCAGCGCGACGTCGCCACGAGCCGCGTGCACGGGGCCCGACTCGAGCCGGAGCCCGGCGTCTCGCCACGCCCCGAGGCCGCCGTCGAGCACGCGGACGTCGGGCACACCGGCATCCGTCAACACCCACCAGGCCCGAGCGGCGCCGAACGTCTGCCAGTCGTCGTAGACCACGACGGTGTCGCCCGTGTCGACGCCCCAGCGGCGGGCGGCGGTCTGCAGGTCGGCGATGCCGGGCAGCGGATGCCGGCCGTCCTCCGGCGCGCCGTGGGCGGCGAGCTCGTCGTCGAGGCTCACGTACACCGCACCGGGGATGTGACCCGCCTCGTAGTCGGCCCGGCCGTCAGGGCGGTCGAGCCGCCACCGGACGTCGAGGACCGTCAGCGGCGCGGCATCCCGCATCAGCCGCTCGAGCTCGTAGGGGTCGATCAATCGCGCGCGAGTCATGGCTCGACCCTACGACCGCCCGCGCCGCCGCCCCAGCGCCGAGCCGACGCGAACGGCATGCATCCGGCGCGGGTGACCGCCGCTTCCGTCGGGTCGCGACGCGAATGGGGAGTTCTCCCCCTTCCCCCTCCCGCACCTCGCGCGCAGGTCTACGGTCGGTCCGGACACCCCCGCGATCGCGAAGTTGCATGGCTCCGAGATTAGGATCGTGCGAGTGCTCCTGCAGGAGGTTCCGTGACGACGCCGACGCACATCGTGCAGCTCAACGGGTTCGCGCGCTCTCCCCTGGTGGACGTGGCCCGTCCGTACGAGGACCAGATTCGGTTCTCCGTCCGGCGGATGGACGGCGCGAAGCTGTGGGCGTACAGCCTCTGGCGTGCACCGGACGGGGCCGACCTGTTGGCGGAGATTCCGTTCTCCGAGGAGTACATCCAGTGCGCCGGGGATGCCGAGGGGGTGACCGTCGAGGTCCGCGTGGTCGACGAGGCAGGCACCGCCCACCAGTACACCGTCGGCAAGCCGACCGGCGGCGACGACGCGGAGCCGACCGAGACGATCCGCTGGGACGAGGGGCGACACAGCACGAAAGTGCACCCGCACGAGGTCTTCACCCTCGACGAGGCCGCCGACCTCTTCGTCGCCTACTATCGCGACGACCACGTGCCCTCCGACCACACCCTGCGCGAGATCTGACCGTCGCCGAGCCGACGCCACCGGCATCCATCCCCTGCCGATGACCGCCGTTCCTGTCGGGTCGAGACGTCGCAGATGGTCGCGTGGCGGGCGGAGGGGCGACCATCTGCGACGCCTCGCGAGCGCGGCGGAATGGGGCCTTCTCCCCATCGCCGTCGCGGAGGCCACTCGCTACTGTCGACGGCGGAGGTGGTACCCGTGGGGATGATGTTGCCGAATGAGCTGATCTGGATCATGGACAAGATGGGGCTGGAATGGCCCGACATCGACGAGGACGAGGTCCACAAGGCGGCTGACCTCGTGCGCGGCTACCGCGACGACATGGAGTCGATCATCCAGGCCGTCGACAGCCGCGTGAACGGCGACCTGGCCACGGCGCTGCAGGGCAACGCGGGCACGGCGCAGGTCGAGGGGTGGAACCGCAACCGTTCCGACAACATGCAGAAGCTGCTCGACGTACTCGGTCCCGCGGCGACGGGCATCGACATCGCGGGCGGCATCGTCCTCGCGATGAAGATCAAGGTCATCGCCGAGGTGACCCTGACGCTCATGCAACTCGTCCCCCTGCTCGCTGCGGGTCCCTTCGGCGCCGGCGGCGCGGCGGTGCTGCTGCTCGCGCGAAAGAAGCTGCTCGCCATGGCGATGGAGGCGACGATCGAGCAGGTCATCAACGAGGTGCTGCCCCTCGCCGTCGAGCCGCTCGTCGAGCAGGTCCCGGTGATCGTCATGGCCCTCATGGACGCGCCCGTCGTGGAGGGCGCCGTCGGAGACGTGGACGAGTTCGAGGCCGACATCGAGGCGCTCGAGGCGGCCGCCGACGAGATGGATGCGCAGGCCGTCGACATCGAGGACCGCACCGATCGGCTGCTCGCGGACCTTGCCAACCTGCAGATCTCGGGAGACTGACATGACGATGAAGAGCCTCATGCGCGAGATCGTCGACGCCGTCGACGGCGCCGGCCGCGAGTTCAAGAAGGGGTTCGGCAGCGCGTTCCGCAAGCGCGGCGGCAAGCACCGCGCCGACGCCGCCCGCATCCGCGGCACGGACCGGCGAAACGCCGCCGACGCGGGAAAGCACCGGCGCGATTCCCCCGTTACCAGCCATGCCAAGAAGTACGACATGCTCACGGACGTCACCCGCGGTGTGGAACAGCTCGGCCGCACCGGACGCCACGCCGCGCCCGACTACAACGTCGCGAACGACCTCGGGACCTCGATCGGCAAGGCGGTGCGCGAGACCCCCGGCGAGGTGGGCAAGGAGGTGCTCGGCACGCCGAAGAAGATCCCCGGGCAGATCGTCGAGGAGCTGTACGAGGACGCCATCGGGCAGGACAACCCGGATGCCTACGGCCAGACCAGCAGTGGGGACATGGAGTTCCTCGCCCCCGCCGGCGAGGCGGCCGAGCTGCGCCGCCTGAGCCGGGGCGCCCTCGAGCAGCGCTTCGACCTCCCGCCCGGCACGCTCGACGGCGCGACGTTCGAGGTCCGCCCCGTCCCCGGCACGAACTTCGTCACCCTCGACATCTCGCGCCCAGACAGCTGACGCCGACCTCGAGCCGACGCCACCGGCATCCGTCCACGGCGGATGACCGCCGTTCCCGTCGGCTCGAGGCGTCGCAGATGGTCGCGGCGGGTGTGGCGGGGCGACCATCTGCGACGTCTCGACGTCTCGACGTCTCGACGGCTCGACGTCTCGGCGGCGGGTCAGCGGTGCAGCGCGCCGGGCGCGACGCCGAGCAGCGCGGCGAGCGCGCGGCGGGTGAGGTCGGCGCGCGAGGGATCGTCGCGCCAGCGGACGAGGCCGTGAGCTCCGAGGCCGTCGATCATCGCGAGCAGGTGCCAGGCGACGGCATCCGCATCGACCTCCGCGAACTCGCCCCGCCCGGTTCCGCGCACGATCTCGGCCGCGAGCGCCCGCTGCCACGCGTCCATCTCGGCGCGCACGCGTGCAGCGAGCGCCTCGTTGCGCGCGCCGAGCGCCCAGCCCTGGACCCAGACGAGCGTGACGGCGCTCGGCTCGTCGCCGAGGACGGTGTCGAGCAGGATGCCGAGCCGCGCCGTCGCGGCATCCGTCACCGTCATCGCGGCCACGACGGCGCGCAGCTCGTCCGCGACGACGGCGCCGAACGCCTCGGCGACGAGCGCGTCCATGCCGTCGGCGTGGTGCGCGACGAGTCCTGGGGCCACGCCGACGCGCGCGGCGACGGCACGCAGCGTGACGGCGTCGAGACCGTCGGCGAGCGCGATCCCGCGCGCCGCGGCCGCGATCTCATCGCGGCGTTCGGCGGGGGTCTTGCGCCGCCGGCGGACGGTTGACGCCTGTGTCATCGCCTCGATAGCCTTCCGTTGTTGATCAAACGATCAATAAGCTACCCGACACCCGAGGGAGACGCCATGGCCTGGCGGATGCCGAGCGAGACCGCCCCGCACGAGCGCACCTGGATGGCGTTCCCCCGCGAGGGCGTCACCCTCGGCGAGACCGCCGCCGAGCGCGACGAGGGCTACGCGACCTGGGCCGCCGTCGCGGCCGCCGTCGCGCGGTTCGAGCCGCTCACGATGGTCGTCGATCCGACCGAGACGGCGCGCGCACGCCGCATGCTCCCCGGCGAGGTGACGCTGCTCGAGGCCCCCGTCGACGAGTACTGGATGCGGGACCACGGCCCCACCTTCGTCGTCGACGACGAGCGCCCCGGCGTCCTCGGCGCGGTCGACTGGATCTTCAACGGCTGGGGCGCGCCCGACTGGGCGCAGTGGCAGGATTCCGCGGCGCACGCGCGCCTGATCGCCGCCGAGGTAGGGGCCGAGCTCGTCTCGTCCGTCCTCGTGAACGAGGGCGGCGGCATCCACGTCGACGGCGAAGGAACCGTGCTGCTCACCGAGACCGTGCAGCTCGACCCGCGGCGCAACCCGTTCGCCGACCGCGCCCGCGTCGAGGCCGAGATGGCCCGCACGCTCGGTGCCGCGAAGGCGGTCTGGCTGAGCCGCGGCCTGACCCGCGACTACGACGAGTTCGGCACGAACGGGCACGTCGACATCGTGGCGACGATCCCCTCGCCCGGCCGCATCCTACTGCACGATCAGCGCGACCCGGCGCACCCCGACCACGCCGTCACCGCGCAGCTGCGCACCGAGCTCGAGGGCCAGACGGATGCCGCCGGTCGCCGCTTCGAGATCGTGTCGCTCCCCGCCCCCGAGACCCTGACCGACGCCCACGGGCCGGTCGACTGGAGCTACGTCAACCACCTCGTCGTCAACGGCGGCGTGATCGCGTGCGGCTTCGGCGAGGAGAAGGCCGACGCGCAGGCCCGCGCGATCCTGGCCGAGGCGTACCCGGGCCGCGAGGTCGTCACGGTCGACGCCCGCGGCCTGTTCGCCCGCGGCGGCGGCATCCACTGCATCACCCAGCAGCAGCCGGCGGTGACCGCATGATCGACGTCGTCGAGGCGTCCCTCGCTGACCTGCGCGCCGCCCTCGAGTCCGGAGAAGCCACGGCGGCCGAGCTCGTCGACGCCTACCTCGCGCGCATCGACGCGTACGACGGGCCCGACACCGAGACGGCGTTGAACGCCGTCGTGGTCCGCAATCCAGACGCGCGAGCCGAGGCCGCGGCATCCGATGCGCGTCGCGCCCGCGGCGAGACCCTCGGACCCCTCGACGGCATCCCCTACACGGCGAAGGACAGCTACCTCGTGCGCGGACTGACCGCCGCGGCCGGGTCGCCCGCCTTCGCCGACCTCGTCGCGCAGCGCGACGCGTTCACGATTGAGCGCCTGCGCGCGGGCGGCGCGATCTGCCTCGGCCTCACGAACATGCCCCCGATGGCGAACGGCGGCATGCAGCGCGGCGTGTACGGCCGCGCCGAGAGTCCGTACAACGCCGACTGGCTGACCGCGCCCTTCGCGAGCGGCTCGTCCAACGGGTCGGGTACGGCGACCGCCGCGAGCTTCGCCGCGTTCGGCCTCGGCGAGGAGACGTGGTCGTCGGGTCGCGGCCCTGCGTCGAACAACGCGCTCTGCGCCTACACGCCCTCGCGCGGTGTCATCTCGGTGCGCGGCAACTGGCCGCTCGTCCCGACGATGGACGTCGTCGTCCCGCACACCCGCACGATGGCCGACCTGCTCGAGGTGCTCGACGTCATCGTCGCCGACGACACCGAGACCCGCGGCGATTTCTGGCGCGCGCAGCCGTGGGTGACCCTCCCCGCGGCGTCGGCGGTGCGGCCCGCGTCGTATCCCGCGCTGGCAGAGCGCGCCTCGCTCGCCGGGGTGCGTCTCGGCATCCCGCGGATGTACATCGGTGAGGACCCGGATGCCGGCACCGGCACCGGCATCGGCGGTCCGACGGGTCAGCGGATCGAGACCCGCCCGTCGATCCTGGCGCTGTGGCGCGCGGCCCGCGCCGACCTCGAGGCCGCGGGCGCGACCGTCGTCGAGGTCGACTTCCCCGTCGTGAGCGAGTACGAGGGCGACCGCGCGGGAGCCTCGACCATCCGCGACCGCGTCCCCGAGGGGTATCTGCACCGCGAGATCGTCGACCTCTCCGCGTGGGCGTGGGAGGACTTCCTCGCCGCCAACGGCGACCGCGCCCTCTCCAGCCTGGCGGACGTCGACGGCGCGACGATCTTCCCCCATCCGCCGGGCGCCCTCACCGACCGCTACACCGGGTTCGACGACGACATCGCCGAGTACCCCAACTGGGTGCGCGCCCACCCGGGCGCGGGCCTCGACGACATGCCCGAACTGGCCGACGGCCTCCGTGCCCTCGAACGCGTCCGCCGCACCGATCTGGAGGAGTGGATGGATGCCGCCGGCCTCGACGCCGTCGTCTTCCCCGCCGTCGCCGACGTGGGTCCCGCCGACATGGACGTGAACCCGGCCTCGGCCGACCTCGGCTGGCGCAACGGCGTCTGGATCGCCAACGGCAACCTCGCGATCCAGCATCTCGGCATCCCGACCGTGACCGTGCCGCTCGGCACGATGACCGACATCGGGATGCCGGTGGGCCTCACGATCGCGGGCCGCGCCTACGAAGACACCGCGCTGCTGCGCCTGGGCGTAGCCTTCGAACGTCTGGGCACCCGCCGGACCCGACCGCCGCGCACCCCCGCGCTCCCCCGCACGACCTCGGAGAACCGATGACCCAGCCCGCCCGTATGCACGACGTGACCGACGAGACCCGTCAGATCGTCGACCTCGTCCTCGACTACTCGCGGCAGCGGCTGCTGACGGACGACAACCCGCTCGACAAGCCGTTGCCGCCCGCCGAGCTCGCCCGCCTGGCCGGCGTGACGATCACCGAGCAGGGCATCGGGGCGCGCAAGGCGCTCGGCGTCTTCGAGCACGTGCTCGCTCCCGCGTGCATCACGACCGACGACCCGCGGTACCTGTCGTTCATCCCGAGCGCGCCGTCGAAGGCGGCCGCCGCGTTCGACCTCGTCGTCTCGGCGAGCGCGCTCTACGGCGGCTCCTGGCTCGAGGGCGCGGGCGCCGTCCACGCCGAGAACGAAGTGCTCCGGTGGCTCGCCGGCGAGTTCGGACTGCCCGCGACGGCCGGCGGCGTGTTCGTGCAGGGCGGCACCCTCGGCAACCTGTCGGCGCTCGTGGCCGCACGCGAGACCGCGCGGGACCGCGGCATCCGTCCCGACCGCTGGCGCGTCGTCTGCTCGGCCGAGGCGCACTCGTCGATCGCGTCCGCCGCGCGCGTCATGGACGTCGAGGTCGTGCCCGTGGCTCCGGATGCCGGGGGTGTGCTCCACGGCGACGCGGTGCGCGCGGCCCTGGAGGAGCACGGCGACAGCGTCTTCGCTGTGGTGGCCACGGCGGGCTCGACGAACTTCGGGATCGTCGACGACGTCGCCTCGGTCGCCGAGGTCACGCGCGAGTACGGGGTGTGGCTGCACGTCGACGGTGCGTACGGACTGGCGGCAGCCCTGTCGGCCTCGGCCCGCCACTACTTCGCCGGCATCGAGCACGCCGACTCGCTCATCGTCGACCCGCACAAGTGGCTGTTCGCCCCGTTCGACGCGTGTGCGCTGCTGTACCGCGACCCCGAGCTCGGCCGCCGCGCGCACACGCAGCACGCGGAGTACCTCGACACCCTCACCGAGACGAGCGACTGGAGCCCCTCGGACTTCGCCGCGCACCTCACGCGACGGGCCCGCGGACTGCCGCTGTGGTTCTCGCTCGCCACCTACGGCGCCGAGGTCTACCGCGAGGCGATTACCTGCTCCATCTCGCTCGCCGAGCGCATCGCCGCCGAGATCGAGTCCCGCGACGAGCTCGAACTCGTGCGCCGTCCGCAGCTGAGCGTCGTCGTCTTCGAGCGGCGCGGCTGGAGCAAGGACGACTACACGGCCTGGTCGAACCGCCTGCTCGACCGCCAGCACGCCTTCGTCACGCCCTCCAGCCACGCCGGTCGCACCAACGCCCGCTTCGCGATCCTCAACCCCCGCACGACGTTCGAGGACCTCGTCGGGATCCTGGACACCATGCGCTGACACCATGCGCTGACACGATGCGCTGACACCCGGCATCCGCCCACCGCCCACATCGACGCACCCCGCGTTCCGCGCGTCGCTCGAGCGGCTGCTCGATCTGCCGATCCTCGGCGACGTGCGCGGCGACGGCTCCTTCTTCGGGATCGAACTCGTGAAGGACAAGGCGACGAAGACGACGTTCGACGCCGACGAGTCCGAGCGGCTGCTGCGCGGCTTCCTCTCGAAAGCGCTGTTCGACGCAGGGCTCTACTGCCGTGCCGACGACCGCGGCGACCCCGTCATCCAGCTCGCTCCGCCCCTCACGATCGGACCGGCGGAGTTCGACGCGATCGAGGGCATCCTCCGGGGCGTGCTGACCGAGGCATCCGCGCGACTGTGACGTCGTCGCCGGAACTCACGCGATGACGTTGCGCCGTGTGAGCTCGGGTTCGCGTGGCGGCACGAGCCAGTTCACGGCGGCGATGCCGAGCGGCAACGCGACGGCGAGCGCCCCCAACAACCACCACGGGATGTCGGCGAGGTCCATCGGCTCCGAGGACGTCTGCGACTGCAGCCAGAACCCGATCGGTGGAAGGATGCCGGCGGCGGCCCCCGCGAACGTGCCGAACCCGGCGATCACGAGCCCCTGCCACAGGCCGATGCGACGACGGAGTCCCGGCGTGCCGCCCACGGCGGCGAGGGTCGCGTCGTCGGGCCGACGCTCGAACCGCGCGAGCCCGAGCGCGACGGCGCTTGCGCCGAGCACGAGGACGGCGACGGCTGCGAGCAGCGGGACGAGCCAGGCGGCGGGGCTCGGCGGGCCGGTCTCCACGGAGATGTAGACCGAGTGGTCGTCGGTCGTCAGGCTGTCCCCCAGCGCGTACGCCCGATCCCAGTTCCGATACGGGGAGTCCTCGGGCATCGCCGCGAACAGGGCCGTCGGCTCCAGGTTCAGGCCGAGCTCCCCAGCGGCAGACGGATGCAGCACAACGCTCAGCGGCTGATCCGGCGCGTCGAGCGCGATCGCGGGGAGGGTCGTCCGCCACTGCGGCTCGGCGAACGCGGCATCGTTCGCCGGAGCGAAGATGTTGTCCGGCGCCTTGCCCGTCGCCCATTCCCGCTCGGTCCACGCGGCGACGTCGATGCGTCCATCGGTGATCAGGTCGCGGTCAGTGATCAGCGCAGCGCCCTGCTCGAACGCCCTCTTGTCGGCGGCGCTCAGTTCGACCCCCATCACGGTCGGAACGTCCGACGCGTCCATCACGGCGATGTTGTTGGTCGGATCGCCGAAGACTCCCGACCATCCCTGATCGGTGTCGTCCCCGCTGAGCAGGTTCCGCTGGGGAACCATGACGGTCGCCCGCACAGCGTCGCCGGGGATGTCCTCCTCGCCGCTCCAGTACAGCTGGAATTGGCGCTGCACGAGCGCGGTCGCCGTCGCCCCCGCCTGCTCGAAGGCGTCGCGGACGTCCTCGAACACGGCGAGCCGTACGGTCGGATCGAGCTGGTCCCCGTCCATGCTCGACACGTCAGCGGTCACGGTCCCGATCGGCGCGGAGTAGTCCCACGTCCGCACCTGCGTCCCGGCCGACATCATCCCGACCCCGACCGCGAACACGCCGACGAACACCGTGGCGCCGATGGCCGCGAACGCCGGCACCGTCCGAGCGCCGTTCGCGACCGCATCTCGCGACGCCATCCGCGCCGCTATGCCGAACCGAGACAGCAGCCGTGAAGCCAGCCAGAGCAGCCACCGACCGGAGATGAGGATGCCCACCTGCGCCAGGACGGGCCCCGCGATGATGCCCACAACGGGGAGCCACCGGAAGGGCGAGTCCCAGGGGAGCATCGTGTCCGCAGCGACGGCCGCTGCCGCCACGCCGCAGAGGATCGTGACGACGACGCCGACGAGGATCAGCAGCGATCCCCACAGCGGCCGCGCAGCGTTCACCCGCTGGGGACGACGTGCTCCGCGAAGCGCGCTGATCGTGTCCGATCGTCCGACGGACCGGGCGGGCACGAATGCGGACGCCGTCCCGACGAGGGTCGAGAAGAGCAGGATGCCGATGAGCATGACCCAGGGCACATGGAAGCCCCAGAACTGCATCGCCGAGCCGTTGTCCGTCAGCCGCATCACGACGGCCGCCAATCCGACGCCGGCGGCGAGCCCCACGCCGCCGGCGACGAGACCGAGCACCGTCCCCTGGAGGAGGACGATTCTGCGCACGTCCCGCGTGTCGGCACCCACGCTGGCCGCGATAGCGAGAGCACGCTGCTGTCGCCGCGCACTCA
Organism: Microbacterium sp. ARD31; assembly: GCF_031844425.1. Taxonomy (NCBI): domain Bacteria; kingdom Bacillati; phylum Actinomycetota; class Actinomycetes; order Micrococcales; family Microbacteriaceae; genus Microbacterium; species Microbacterium sp. ARD31. The sequence continues at coordinate 240,720 of NZ_JAUZVE010000003.1, read as the reverse complement.
CCGCGAAGGCCGCTCCGGCGAGCATCACCACCATGTAGGCGGCCGCGAGACCACCCGCGCCCAAGCCCGCTGCCAGGGCGAGCAGTCCTTGCTCTTACGCTGTCGCCGCGGTGTACACCTGAGAACCGTCCGGCCAAGAGAACGCCGGTGGGTCGAGGACCACCTCGCGCGAGTAGACCCCGATGCCCTGCTCGTTCAACGTCCGGATCTCCGTCCACGACAGGGAGGTCTCGGGCAGGTACCAGGTCGCCTCCTCGAAGCGGTCCGCGTCCGGGAAGGCGACAGCGCTCTCGGTATCGGCGAGCTCCGCGGCATCGAAGGTGCCGACGATCCGAAGGACGTCATCCGAGTCGACCAGGCGCAGCTCTCCGCCCACCCGCGTCCCCACACGATCGAGTGTCGCGGTGGTCACCATGACCTCGCCGTCGCCGTTCGGCGCGTTCCCCGAGACCATGTCGAAACGACCCGTGAACCGCGGATCCCCGATGTCGCCCGCCCAGGCCCGGATCGCCGCGATCCCCGCGCTCGTCTGGACGCGCTCGCGTCCCTGCGACACCTCGATCGTCTCCGTCCCCGCGGGCAGTGCGGAGGTGGGGTCCGATAACGGTTCCCCCTCTGCCTCGGAGGTCCACTCCGGCCCCGTCCCGTACCCGTACGAGTACGGCTCGTCCGGCGCCTGCCAGAACCCCGCATCGGGGACGCCGATCGGCTCCACCCAGCCCTGCATCTCTCCGAGTTGCACCGCCACGCGCTCCGCCGGTGTCGCGATCATGCTCGCGACGTATACCGCGACCCCCGCCATCCCCGCGATCGGCAGCGCGATGAGCGTCATGATGAGCAGCGACGACACCCACGCGCGGCGCACCTGGCGACGGGCGATGCGCACCGCGACGCGCAGCCGCGCCGTGCGCGAGGGCTTCGGGCGCTCGACGCGACGGCGGGTACCGGCATCCGCTCGGGGCCGGTCCTGCACGGCGGTCATCGCGCGTCCGACAGGAGCGCGTCGGCGCCGCGACGCTGCGACTCGTCGACGATGCGGCCGTCGCGCAGGAACACGATGCGGTCCGCCCACGCCGCGTGCCGCGGCTCATGGGTGACGAGGATGCCGGCGGCCCCCTGGTCGACGCGGTGGCGGATCATCTTCATGACCGCCTCGCCCGTGACCGAGTCGAGCGCGCCGGTCGGCTCGTCGGCGAGGATTAGCCGGCGGCCGCCGACGACCGCGCGGGCGATCGCGACGCGCTGCTGCTGACCGCCCGACAGGTCGTCGGGGTAGGCGTCCACCTTGTCCTCGAGACCGACCGAGGCGAGCGCATCCCGACCCGCACGGCGCGCCACTCGGGCCCGGAAGCCGTCGAGCTCGAGCGGCAGCGTCACGTTCTCGACGGCGGTGAGGGTCGGGATGAGATTGAAGTCCTGGAAGACGAATCCCAGGGAGCGCCGCCGGAGCTGCGCGAGATCGCGACGTGTCGCCGTCGAGAGGTACGTCCCCTCGACGACGACTTCGCCGCTGGTGGGCTTTTGCAACCCGCCCGCGATCGACAGGAGCGTGGATTTGCCCGAACCGGACGCTCCCATGATCGCGACGAGCTCCCCCTTGTCGACCGTCAGATCGACGCCCGACAGTGCCGAGACGCTCGTCTCGCCCTCGCCGTACTGCTGCGTGACCCCCACCAGCTGCAGGACGGCGGCGCTCACCGCACGACCGCCTCGGCGTTGCCCGCCTCGGATCTGGCAGGCCTCCCCCGCTTGGGTGTCTCGGTGGACAGCTCCAACCCCATCGTGTGATGAGGATGCCGCGCGAGCCGCTGCTCGGTGTGGTCGAGCCATCGCACCTCGGCCTCGGCGGAGAAGATCATCGAATCGACCACGAGCGACCACGCGAGTTCCTCGGGACCGTCGGGGTTCGCGCCCGCATACTTGGCGCGGTTCAGTTCCTGCAGCTGCCGCAGCGACGCGGAGCGCTGCCGCTGGATCACGGCGGCCAGGTCGACCCCCGGCAGGGTGGCGGCGACGGCGAGCTTGATCGCCAGCTCGTCGCGGGTGCCCTGCGAGCGCTCCACGGGAGCGTCGAGCCACGCGCGGACCTCGGCAGATCCGGCATCCGTGATCTGCCAGTACACGTGACCCTGCTCGTCGACGTCACCCTTCTCGACCAGGCCGTCGCGCTCGAGGCGGTCGAGGGTGTTGTAGATCTGACCCACGTTGAGGGGCCAGGTCGACCCGGTGCGGCGGTCGAACTCCGCCCGCAGCTGGTAGCCGTAGCAGGGACCCTGGTCCAGGATCGCCAACAGGCTCGAACGTACCGACATCGGGACTCCTCGCTACATACCGGGTATGTGTTTTCTGAGTATATGCATACCCGGCAACGCCGGAGCAAGACCGGCGCGCCATACTCTGGATGAATGGCCGATGACCGCGGCATGGACGAGGACCCCCGCCTGCGTGCGGCGCGATACCGGGTCGAGCAGGCGGCGCGCGAGAACGGCGAGCACCCGTCACCGGAACCCGAGCGCCACGCGGGCACACCGACCGGCACCGAACGGGCGATGTACGTCGAGACCGCCATCCAGCAGGCGATCCGCCGCGGCGACTTCGACAATCTGCCCGGCGCCGGCAAGCCGCTCGAGGGGCTCGGCGGGTCTCACGACCCCGACTGGTGGATCAAGCGCAAGATCCAGACCGAACAGCTGTCCGGCCTCGGCCCGCCCGCCCTCCGTCTGCGCATCGAGCACGCCGAGTTCGAGCAGCGCGTCGACGTCTTCCACCGGGAGGAGGACGTCCGCGAGTACACCGCGGACTTCTCCCGCCGCGTGATCGAGGCGCGCCGTCAACTGCTCGGCGGACCGCCCGTCGTCACCCCGACACGCGATCCCGACGAGGAGGTCGCCGCGTGGCGCGCCCGGCGGGCGGCGCGAGCCGCGGCATCCGCTCCCCCGGCCGGATCCGAGCGACCCTCGCGCCGGTGGTGGCGGCGGGCCCGCTGACGCTCAGGCGATGCCGCCGCGCCACTCTGCGAGCAGCCGCGCGATCGTGCGGGTCTCGGCCCACGGGATCTCGGGCGCCTCGGTCCGCCCCTCGCGGAGGGCGCGGATCGTGGCGTCCGCCTCGGCTGCCATCGGCTGCACGGTCGGCACCTCGATCTCCTCACGGGTGCCGTCCGTGCGGATCAGCGTCGCCGCCGCGGTGCTGTCGGTCCGGCTCCCCCACACGTTCGGGATCCTCAGGCTCGCCTCGCGCCCGACGACGCGGGTGAGGCGCGGCAGGTCGTGGACGATCGCGGTGCGGATGTTCGCCGACGCACCACCGAGATCGACGGATGCCGCTGCGCTCTCGTCGACGCCGGTCTCACCGATCGTGCCGGCCACCGCCTGCACCTCGAGTCCGTCGAGGTCGTGCCCCGCCCACGCCGCGACGCCGACGACGAGCGACAACGGGTAGCACCCGACGTCGAGGATCGCTCCGCCCGCCGTCGCCGGGTCGAACAGGCGTCCGGTGCGGCTGCCGGCGGCGAAGCCGAGCGAGGACTCGATCTCGACCAGGTCGCCGAGGGCTCCCCCGCCCACCAGCTCGCGGAGGCGGTCGGCGAACGGCCCGAAGCGGTACTTGAAGGCCTCGACGAGGGGCAGTCCGGCAGCGCGAGCGGCCGCGATCGCGGCATCCGTCTCGGCAGGATCGACGCCGAGCGGCTTCTCGCACAGCACGGCCTTGCCCGCGGCCAGCGCCTGCTGCACGAGGTCCGTATGCGTCGTGTGCACCGTGCCGACGTAGACGGCGTCGATGTCGTCGCGGTCGAGGATCTCGCCGTACGTCCCCACCACGGGGGCGCCGTGCGCGGCGGCGAACTCCTCCGCCCGCGAGACGTCCCGCGCGCCGACCGCGTACAGCCGGCCGAGGTCGGAGTCGGGCAGCGCGTGCGCGAAGTCGCCGCTGATCGCGCCCGCACCGAGGATGGCCCATCGTGCGTGTGTCATCCGGCCACGCTATCGCCCGCGGGCGGACCGGATGCAGGTTCAGCGAGGCGAAGGTTGCCCCCTAGAGTCCCGATCGCATCCTTCTTCCTGCACCGGGGCATGCGCCCGCACCGCGCCGGCGTCAGGCCTGCAGCGCCTGCTCGATGTCGGCGAGCAGGTCGGCGGCGTCCTCGATGCCGACCGACAGGCGCACGACCTCGACGGGGACGGCCGCCTCGGTGCCGCGGACCGAGGCGTGGGTCATCGCGTCGGGGTAGTTGACGAGCGACTCGACGCCGCCGAGCGACTCGGCGAGCGTGAACAGCCGCAGCGACTCGGCGAACCGGCGCGCCGCCTCGCCCGACTCGAGCGCCAGCGAGACGATGCCGCCGAAGCCCGCCATCTGCCGCGACGCGAGCTCGTGCCCGGGGTGCGACGCGAGGCCCGGGTAGTAGACCTGCGCGACCCGGTCGTGTCCGTCGAGGGAGGATGCCACGGCCAGCCCGTTCTCGCTGTGCTGACGCATCCGCACGGCGAGCGTCTTGATGCCGCGCGTCGTCAGCCACGCGTCGAGGGGTCCCGACACGGCGCCGACGGCGAACTGCAGGAAGCCGATCTTCTCGGCGAGCTCGTCGTCGTTCAGCACGAGCGCACCGCCCACGACGTCGGAGTGACCGCCGAGGTACTTCGTCGTCGAGTGGACCACGACGTCGGCGCCGAACGACAGCGGGCGCTGCAGCGCGGGGGTCGCGAAGGTGTTGTCGACGACGACGAGCGCGCCGACGCCGTGGCCGATCTCGGCGAGGCCGGCGATGTCGGTGATGCGCAGCAGCGGGTTCGAGGGCGTCTCGACCCAGAGGATGCGGGGCGCCCGTTCGGCGACGGCGGCCCGGACCTTCTCGGGGTCGCTCATGTCGACGACGCGCAGCTTCACGCCCCAGTCGCCGAGGACGCGGGAGATGAGCCGGAACGTGCCGCCGTAGACGTCGTTGCCGAGCAGCACCTCGTCGCCGGGGCGCAGCACGGCGCGCAGCAGCGCGTCCTCGGCGGCGAGCCCCGAGGCGAACGAGAGCGCGTGCGCGCCGCCCTCGATCGCGGCGAGCTGGGTCTGCAGGGCGGTGCGGGTCGGGTTGCCGCTGCGGCCGTACTCGTAGCCGCCGCGGAGGCCGCCGATGCCGTCCTGCGCGTACGTCGTCGAGAAGTGGACGGGCGGGATGACGGCACCCGTCGCCTCGTCGGGCTCCTGACCTGCGTGGACGGCGAGGCTCGCGAAGCCGCGAGCGGAGGACTGTGCACTCATGCGAGACTCCCGGTGGTGGTCTCGGTTTCGGTGTCGACGGTGAAGCCGTGGTCGGTCATCCAGCCGTCGTCGTAGATCTTGCTGAGGTAGCCGCGCCCGTGGTCGGGCAGCAGCACGACGAGCACGGCGTCGGCCGGGAGGTCCCGTGCGACGCGGAGCGCCCCGACGACCGCCATCCCCGACGAGCCGCCGACGAGCAGACCCTCCTCGCGCGCGAGGCGACGGGTCATCGCGAACGACTCGGCGTCGTCCACCCTCTCGTAACGGTCGACGACGGTCGGGTCGAAGGTCGCGGGCATGAAGTCCTCGCCGACCCCTTCGACGAGGTAGCCGTGGATGTCGCCGCCGGAATAGATCGAGCCCTCAGGGTCGGCGCCGACAACGGTGACCGCTCCCGAGCTCGCCTCCTTGAGGAACCGCCCCGTCCCGCTGATGGTGCCGCCGGTGCCCACGCCCGCCACGAAGTGCGTGACCCGACCGTCGGTGTCGCGCCAGATCTCGGGGCCGGTGGTCTCGTAGTGGCCGCGAGGACCGTTGAGGTTCGCGAACTGGTTGGGCTTGAAGGCGCCGGGGATCTCAGCGGCGAGCCGGTCCGACACGCTGTAGTAGGAATCCGGATGCTCGGGCGGGACGCTCGTGGGCGTCATGACGATCTCGGCCCCGTACGCCTTCAGCACCGCGACCTTCTCGCCGGCGAACTTGTCGGGCACGACGAAGACCATGCGGTACCCGCGCTGCAGCGCGACGAGTGCGAGCCCCACGCCGGTGTTGCCGCTCGTGGGCTCGACGATCGTGCCCCCGGGCTTCAGGTGCCCGTCGCGCTCCGCGGCGTCGATGATGTTCCGCGCGATGCGGTCCTTCGCCGAGCTGCCCGGGTTGAAGTACTCCACCTTGGCGAGGACCGTGGCGGCGATGCCCTCGGTGACGGAGTTCAGACGGACGAGAGGGGTGTTGCCGACGAGGTCGGCGATGGAGCTGGCGTAACGCACGGGTTCTTCCTGACGGGATGCCGCGCTCACAGAGGCGCGGAAGCTGATGGGGTCGCGGGAGTCGCCGGGTAACCGGCGGTCAGCGACGACAACAGCGAAGGGTCAGCACCTGGCCATGGTACCGGACACCCGGCATCCGTGTCCGTCCGCTCTCGTCGTCATCCGGCGCAACAGGACGAAAGGTTCGGACACATGGCCCTCCCCCCGTCCGCGTGATCGTAGGTTCGAGGTATGACTTCTCCCGCACACGCCGCTTCGGACGATCACGGGCCCGCTGCGTCCGGGCTCGGCGAGTCGCTCTCGCCCGAGGAGTTCAAGGCCGTCTTCCGGGGGCACCCGGGCGGTGTCGCCGTGATCACCGCGGATGCCGGGAACGGCCCCGTCGCGCTCACGGCGACGTCCGTGTCGTCGGTGAGCGCCGATCCCCCGCTCCTGATCTTCTCGGTGTCGTCGCAGTCGTCGGCGGCGCCCGTGCTCGCCGCGGCCGAGACGCTCGTCGTCCACCTGCTGGACGCCGACGACCTGCGCCTCGCCGAGATCGGCGCGACGAGCGGAATCGACCGCTTCGCGGAGCTGCCGTGGTCGCGCCTGGTCACCGGTGAAGCGGTCTATCACGGGGTGCGGGCCTGGGTGCGGTGCGCCGTGATCGACCGGATGGATGCCGGCGGTTCGACGGTCATCGCCGCGCACGCCCTGCAGGCGAACATCGCGCGCGACTCGACGTCGCCGCTCGTCTACCACAACCGCACGTGGCACCGGTTGGGGCCGGACACCGTCATCTGAGAAGAGCCGCGACCCCCTCGAGGGTCGCGGTCAGCCGCGACGGGCGAGATCGTCGAGCGCTGCGGCGATGCGGCGGATGGTGTCGGCCGTCACGGTCGCGGCCTGCTCGTCGAGACTGTCGATGACAGACACGACAGCGCCGTGGTGGGCGCCGTAGACCTCGTCGACGAGATCGGCTGCGGTCTCCGTCGGCACGAGATAGTGGGCACGCCGGTCCGAAGGGTGCTGCTCCCGGATGACGTAGCCCTTGCTCACGAGTCGCTCGATCACGTTGGTGACGGTGGCACTGGAAGTCCCGAGCATCACGATGAGGTCCTTCGGGCTGACCTCCCGCTCCTCACGCCGCGCCTGCACGAGATAGCGGAGGGCGGCGAGGTCGATGCCGCCGAGGCCGGAGATGCGCTGGGAACGGTCCGCCTGGACCTGCTCGGCATGACGGAGCTCGAGGATGGCGCTGCTCAGCTCGCGCCCCGCGTCGGTCTTGGGCTGCGCGGCGTAGAGGTGCGTGTGCTCGTGTCGCACGATGGACTGAGGCATGTCAACTCCTCGGCTCGTGACGGGTGTCCAACATCATCCGATCGCCGCCCGAGCCTCAGCCGCGTCCGGATACTTCCCCACGAACCCGCCGGTGTGATCTCGGGCGATCCATCCCGCGGGGTTCTGTTCGACGGTTCCGAGGAACGCGCCGTGGGTGTTGCCGACCCAGAAGCCCGCCTCGACCTCGTGCCACGTCGCGACGCTGTCGCTGACGTCCACGGAGCCGCACGAGTCGAGCACCTCCATCGACTTCACCACCTTACATGTCCGAATCTGTGACAGTTCTTGTCCTTCTCGGAATCAATGATAGACAAGAGATGTGAAATCTACTAGATGTATTGTTTAGCTAGTAATTCAGGAGCGGAACGATGACACCCACACCCTCACACCCCATCCCGGCGCCCTTCACGGCACTCGGGGTCGCTCTCATCCCCGAGCAGCGGCCGGGCTGGAGGGCGCTCATCCTCGATTCACTCTCACGACAGCGGCCCCGCCGGTCCACGGCCCGGCCGGCCCACCACTGACCCCCTCACCACGACCCACACCAGGAGAACGTCATGGGAAGCCTCTATTACGGGAACGTCGATTCCCCCATCGTCATGCCGGACCGCATCCTCGCTCACCTCGCCGCCGTGGCGACGACCAAGCTGCGGCGCAGCGAGAGCTTCGTCGTCTCGTGGAAGGGCACCGGAGAGGAGGGCGAGGGCCGTACGACCCTCTGGTTCCAGCCCGCCATCCCGCTGCGCTTCGTCTACGACCAGGCCGCGGCGGTCCCCCTGAACCCCGCGACGCTGCGCGAGATGGCCGACCAGGCCACCTCCAACGGAGGACTCATCCTCGATGCCGATCTCGACATCCCCGAGATCACCGCCGCCCGTCCTGAGACTCGTCGCCCGGTGGCCGCCGCATGAGTCACCCCGACTTGATCGACGAGGCGGACGCCTACGAGGACGCCCTCGCTGCCGACTTCACCGAACGCTTCGGGAGTCCGCCCCTGCTGGTGTGACCCCCCCAGGCCCCCCCTGCCGCCCCGCTCGCCGACCCCCCACGGCGCGGGGCGGCTTCTTGTTCGGACGACACGGATGCCGCGCCCGTCACCCGTCCGCGCGCGTCGCCTCGACAGCCTGCAGCAGCAGGGCCAGCGCAGCCCCGACCGCCTGGTCGATCACCTCCACGGGATCCCCGTCGAACCGCACGAGCTCGTGGCCGGCGGCATCCGCCGTCGCCCAGCCGAGGTAGACGGTGCCCGGAGCGTGCCCGTCCTGGGCGTCCGGTCCGCCGACGCCCGTCGTCGACACGGCGACATCCGCGCCCAGCAGGGCACGGACCCCGCGTGCGAGCTGCTCTGCGCACTCGGGCGAGCAGGGATCGGTTCCGGGTCCGAGGCCCAGGACCTCCTCCTTGACGCGCACCTGATACGCGACGACCCCGCCCGCGAACCAGTCCTGGGCGGACGAGCCGCGCCCGACCTCGGCCGCCAGACGCCCGCTCGTGAGGGATTCGGCGACCGCGCAGACCACCCCGACGCGGCCTGCCGCGTCGGCGATGCGTTCGACGAGATCAGGCAGAGCTCTCCGCCTCACCGGGATCGGCGGGCTCGGGGACCAGGTGAAGACCGGCCGGCGAGTTGGCGGCGTACATCAGGGCCTCGGACCACGCGCGATTGATGCGCGACTGACGGCTGCCGTAGTACTTGAAGACGAGCGACGCGTGGGGGTGGAGCCAGACGGACGTGCGGCCCTCGCCGATGCTCCTGTCGTCGCGCCACGTGAAGTGGAAGGACTCGCCGCGGCGCAGCTTGTTGCCGATGACCTGCTGCAGGTGAGCCAGGGTGCGGTCTTCGAAGTCCACCTTGATGGAATCCTCATAGATGAACTTGCCCACTGCGGCCCCCTCGTCGTGTCATCGCGGAGTCGCGACGGACATCTCCCATTATGGTGGCCCCATGGGTGTGATCTACTACGGCAGCTCGGCGATCCCCATCCGGATCGCGGATCGCGCGCTCGCTCACCTGAAGATCGTGATCGCGACCAAGCTCCGGCGTTCCGAGAGCTTCACCGTCTCGTGGCAGCACCCCGAGGATTCGCCGCAGGGACGCACCACCATCTGGCTGCACCCCGCCATCCCCCTGCGTTTCGTGTTCGACGAGCCCGAGCCGCCCGCGCTCAGCCGCGAGTGGATCGAGGAACTGGCGGCATCCGCCAACTCCTCCGGCGGCATCCAACTCATGCCGGAGATGTTCCACGACGACCGCGACGGCCACGTCACGGAGTGACGCGGCCGTCGGCGGGAGCTCTCGTCGAAGGATCACCGAGGAGTGCGGTTCTCCGCACTGATCATCCAGGCGAACTGCTCGAGGCTCTCGAGGATGCCGTGCAGGATGTCGGCGCTCGTCGGGTCCTCCTCGTCGACCTCGTCGTGCACGTCGCGGCACGTCGAAATGGTCGCCTCGAGGCGCTCGGTCACGAGGTCGATGACGTCCGAGGTCAACACCTCGCCGTGGGGGAACTCGGGCAGCGTCGTGGTCTCGGCGACGGTGTCGCTGCGGCCGTCGGGGACGGCGTGCAGGGCGCGCATGCGCTCGGCCACGGTGTCGCTGAACTCCCGGGCGGCGTCGATGATCTCGTCGAGCTGCAGGTGCGTGTCGCGGAAGTTCTTGCCGACCACGTTCCAGTGCGCCTGCTTACCCTGGATCGACAGCTCCAGGAGGTCGACGAGGACCGCCTGCAGGTTGTCACTGAGCTTCTGCGACGCGGTGAAGCCGCGCTCCGCGTTCTGCTCCTCCGTCAGCTGCGCACCCGACTTGGCGGGGCGACGCTTGTTGCGGGTCGCCGAGGTCGCGGACTTCGTCTGGGTTGTCGTCATGACACATCCTTCTTTCTCGGAACGGGGTCGTGTGTCACGCTACGTCGGCGTCGTCGCAGACGACATCGGGTTGCGCCGCCGGCGGCCCCGGTGATAGCCGGGCTCACGCGCCCAGGCGCGCCAGAGCGGCGGTCATCTCCTCGTCGGAGAGCGTCAAACCGGCATCCTGCAGTCGGCGCTCCAGCAGCAGGCGCACGTCCGCGCCCTCCTGGCCGGCGAGGTCGGCCTGGCACTGGACGATGATGCCGTCGATCCTCTGCGCGGCATCCGCGGGGTTCTGTGACATCGAGGGGCCGGACTGGACCCCTTCACGGGGATCGATGGCGTCGCTCATGCAGGACAGTCTGCGCGCCGGGCGGCGCAGGTGTCATCCCCTTGACCGCCACGGGTACCGGGGATAGAACTCAGACGGACCGCTGCCGATCCGGATGGATGCGGGGGCCGCGCCAGAACGGCGGCAAACCGTCGGGGTCGGGGTCGTCGAACGCCGGCGCCTGGCCGTCGGTGGGCGGATCCTGCGGCTCCGGTACGGGAATGACGGCGATCGGGACACCCGGGGTGATGAAGAGGTAGGCGGGCCGGGGGCTGCCCTCCCCGTCGTTGACGGCGAGCCAATGCTGCCCTGCGGCCACCCCCTCCTGGATCTCCTGATGGACCTCGTCGAGGGTGCGATTGCCGATGCTGTACCACTGGCCGCCGTACGAGATGTCGATGCGGTTCATCGTTCTCCTCGGCCTCGGACGGACATCGGAGACCCAGCATGCGCCGGATCGCCCACGGAGTCACGATCTTGACAGTCGGCGATGAGGCGATTAGCCCCTACAGGGCCGCCAGCGGCGGACGGTGCGCGATCGGCTTCGGCTTGGCGCGGCGGGGCGCGGCTGCCGCGAGGTAACGGATCGCCCCGCGCAGCAGCTCGTCCACGGTGGGGTACCACCCCGTCCCACGACCGCAGAAGACCCAGGTGACGTCGTACCCGCCATCGTCGGCGGCCTCGACGTACGCGATCAGATGGGCGGCGTCGGACGCCGCCGCCGTCGCGTCGCAGAGCCGCCATGCCGACGCGGACAGCGGCTCGAGGATCAATCGCCCGCAGGAATCCTCACTCACGGTCGCACCTCCGGATGTAGCGTGTTCGCAGGTCTTCGTCGATCTGCCGCGAGTTGACCGCCTCGCGGGTCTCACCATCGCTCCGCGCAGGGCGCGCACCGAGGGGCTTGACACCGCCGGGACCGAGGGTTAGCCGGGGTGAGTAGCAGACGCCGGGATGCGGCGTCAATGCCCCCGGCACGTCACGTGCGCTCGCCTAGCGTTGACGGTGCAAGGTACGTAGGCGGACGGTCGAGACGAGAGGTGTTCGGGTCACCAATTTTTTCTCCCGCGCTTACAACGGCCCCGGCGATCGGGCTTATCGCCGGGGCCTCACCTGTGCAAGCCCCTGCCCTGCGGCCCGGCGTCTCCGTAAGGTCGGCACCTCGACGAGAGGAGCAGTCATGGACCACGACGCGCAGCACACCGAGTCGGACAAGCCGATTCCCGGAGGTGCACTCCCGGACGAGGACCCGATGGGTGCGGTCAAGCAGGCGGTCGAGGACGATGCGGCGGTGCCCATCGAGAAGGTCGAGCCGGGCGTCGATCCCGACTCGGCGGATTCCAGCAGGTCGCTGAAGCGCACCGACCACTGATCGCGAAGGCCGCACCCCGTGTGCGGCCTTCGTCGTGTCAGCCCGCCGGCGCCATCTGCGCGTACTCGTTCGCACGGGTCGCGACGTCGTCGATGTAACGGGTGAGCGGGTTGTAGGTGAACACGGCGTCGCGCCAAGCGGTCTCGGTCGCCATCGGGCCGGACCGGCACAAGTAACGCGCAGCCGCCAGGGCGGCGTCATCGATGTGGTTCGGGTCGCGGGTGCCGTCGGCGTCTCCGTCCGCGCCCCATCGCCGCCAGGTCTCTGGGATGAACTGCAGCGGCCCGACCGCGCGGTCCCACCGGTCGTCACCGTCGAGGTCCCCGCCGTCCGTGTCGGCGATGGCCGCCACACCGTCCCCGTCCAGCCGCGGCCCCAGGATGCGGGGTGTCACCAGGCCGCTCTCGTCGAGGCGCGACCCGCCGTACGACCCGTGCCGGGACTCGACCCACCCGATCCCGGCGAGGGTGTTCCAGCCGATCGCGCAGGACGGCTGCTCGTGGGCGACGGTAAGGTCCGCCGCCGCGTACGCGATGACGGCGCGACGGGGGATGCCGGTGGCCGCCGCCACCCGCGACGCCCACTCGGCGTCGACGAGATCGGCCGCCGGCGCGCGGGCGGGGTCGGCTCCCGCGACGGCGAGGGCGGGTGGCGGGGTGTCGGCCCAGCGCGACGAAACCGGCGGCAGGGGCGCGCCCTCGGGCTCGGCGGGACGCAGCGCCGCCGGCAGGCACGCGGCGAGGAGGATCACGACGGCGGCGGGGGCGACACCGATCCCGACGGCGAGCGCCGCGAGCCGGCCGCGCCGCGCGCGCGCCGGGGATCGCCTGCGGCGTGCCGCCATCTGCGCCTCCCCGGTCCGACTGCCCGCCCCACGCTAACCCGTCGGCGTGAGGGCCCGCTGGGGGCTGCCCGTGTCGCACGTCGCGGTCAGCTCGTCACGGCCCCTCACCGACCGGAAGAGCGCTGCCTACGGTCCCCGGACGCGGCGTGTGCAGGTGGCCCGCATCTACAACATGACCGACGACCACGGCGTCCGCGAGATGCTGTCGTTCCTACTGGCCCGCGACACGATGCACCAGAACCAGTGGATCCGCGCCGCTCAGGAGCTGCGCGAGGAGGGCGTCGAGGACATCCCTGTGCCCCTCAACTTCCCGCTGTCGAACGAGGCGCGGGACCACTCGTACAAGTACATCAACTTCTCCGACGGTCAGGCCGCGGCGGAAGGCTCGTGGGCGAGCGGCCCGACCCCCGACGGCGAGGGCGAGTTCACCTACCTCGATGGCCCCGACACCTCGGTGCCCATGCCCCCGCCGACGCAGCCGGACCCGCGCTTCTACGGCACCGACGCCAAGCCGAATCTGATCGACAAGGCCGAGGGCGTCATCAAGGACAAGTTGTCCTGAGAGTCGGATGCCGGGCGGCGACGCCCGGCATCCGCTCAGATCGACTCGATGGTCCCCGTTTGGGGCTCATCGGGCGGCTCGGACATGACGAACAGTCCGCCCGACGAGTTCGCGGCGTAGGCGAGCTTCTCGAGCCACGTCCGGTTCATCGCCGGCGCGCGCGACCCGTAGTACTTGAAGTCGAGGTCGGCGGACGGATGGATCCAGACGGATCGTCGGCCGTCGCCGACGGTCGCGTCGTCGCGCCACGTGAAGAAGAACGACTCGCCGCGGCGCAGCTTGTTGCCGATGACGACCTGCAGGTGTGCGAGCGCCCGGTCCTCGACCTCGGTCTTGACCTGACTGCTGTAGTTGAATCGACCCATGGGGCGGTCCTCCGGCCGAGACCGCACCGTCACCCGCGGACACGCCGTGCGTGACGGCGCTGCGGATCCGCAGGGCGGTGCATCTCCGTAGCCGTGCCACGATCCTCTCCCCGCGCCCGCCGCGCAACCCCCGGCGCGCGGTGCGCCGGGGGTCGATGTCATCCCGGGCGTGTCGGAAGACCGTGTCAGCGGCGGGATGCCGGGGCCACCGCCGCGCGGACGATCCGAAAGACGACCACCGCGGCCACCACCCACGGCCCCAGGACGAGGACGGGGTCCATCCAGGTGTGGCGCACGTCCACGCGTCCCCGCCCGACACGCGAGGAGATCGGGCCGCGTCCGCGTTCGCCGAGGATGCCCGACTGCGTCACCGGGTCGTCGGGACGGCGGGAGAACAGGGACCTCGCGTGAGCGCCCGCCGACTCGACCCGGTCGCCCAGGATCAGCAGCATCCAGTGCGGTGTCTGCCCCTCGCTGAACCTCGCGTAGGCCAGTCGCCGGATCGCCCCCGAGACGCCGTGGAGCGGCTGCGCGGTCCCGAACACCGGGGTGAGGCGCTCGTGCTCGATCGAGCGCTCGCGACCGGACCCGTGCGGCTGCTGCTCGGGCAGGTTCCAGTGGGCGCCGGTCTCGATCCCGGGCTGCTCGCGCGGGAAGGCGGGGCGGTCGGCGGGGTCGAGGTCGGCGCCCCAGCCGGGGATGCGGCGGCGGAGGTCTTCGGGGTCGGGGGTCTGGCCGGGCTTGTCTGCACGGTACGGCATGGTTCCTCCTCGCTCAGGCGCCGAACGTCACGACGGGCTTGATGATGCCGTCGAGCTTCGACGAGAACACGTGGTATCCCTCGGCGATGTCGTCGAGGTCGAAGCGGTGGGTGATGAGCTCCCGCGGGGCGATGTGTCCGGCGCGGATGTGCTCGAGCAGGCGCGGCCACTGCCGCTTGACCGGCGCTTGGTTGGCGCGGATCGTCAGTCCCTTGTTCATGGCGTCGCCGAACTTGATCGCGCTGAACAGCGGCCCGTAGGCGCCCATGACTGAGACGGTCCCGCCCTTGCGGACCGCGTCGATCGCCCAGTTGAGAGCGACGGGCGAGCCGCCCTGGAGCTTGAGCTTCGCGGCCGTGACGTGCTGCAGGACGTGGCCGTCCGCCTCGGCCCCGACGGCGTCGATCACGGCATCCGCGCCGAGACCGTCGGTCATCTTCTTGAGCGTCAGCACGATGTCGTCGACCTGACCGAAGTGCACGGTCTCGGCGAAGGCGAACTCGCGCGCCTTCTGCAGCCGGTAGTCGAGGTGGTCGACGACGATCACGCGGCCAGCCCCCATGAGCCAGCACGAGCGCGCCGCGGCCAGCCCGACGGGACCGGCTCCCAGCACGACCACAGTGTCGCCCTCGACGATGTCGGCGAGCTGCGAGCCGAAGTACCCGGTCGAGAACGCGTCGGTCAGCAGAAGCGCATCCTCGGACGCGATGTCGTCGGGGATCACCTGAGGGCCGACGTCGGCGAACGGCACGCGCACCAGCTCGGCCTGACCGCCGTCGAACCCGCCGGTCGAGTGCGAGTATCCGTAGATGCCGCCGATCGCCGTCGCATTGGCGTTGACGTTGTGGCAGTTGGAGAAGAGGCCGCGGGCGCAGAAGAAGCATGATCCGCAGTAGATGTTGAAGGGGACCATGACCCTGTCGCCGGGCTTCAGGTTCTGCACCGACGAGCCGACCTCCTCGACCCAGCCGATGAACTCGTGCCCGAACGTGTGGCCGACCCGGGTGTCGGGCATCATGCCGTGGTACAGGTGCAGATCGGAGCCGCAGATCGACGCCAGCTCGACGCGCACGATGGCGTCGTTCGGGTGAGCGATCACCGGGTCGCTCTTGCGGTCGACGCGGATCTTGTACGGTCCGCGATAGGTCATCGCCTTCATCGATCCTCCTCAGGTTCCGGGCGAGCCTGGTCGGAGGAGAGCACGCGAGCGAGGGGGTTGCGCCCGTCGCGGGGACGTGTCAGTCCGAGGCGCCGAGCTCGAAGCGAGACCCCGTGCCCGCCTCGGTGAGGATGTGGCGCGGCTGAGCCGGCGCCCCGCGCGTCGGTGTTCAGCGCGCGGCGGCCAGGTCTTCAGCGCGTGGCGGCGGCCCAGGTGGCCAGGTCCGCGACGAGCGCGGCGTGCCCGGGCGCGTCGTACGAGCGCACGTCGTGACCGAGCACGTCCACCGCGACGCGGGAGGGGCCGACCGCGCGCCGCCACGCCGTCGGCTCGCGGTGACCGGCGTCGCCCCCGTGCCACGCGATGACGTCCCGGTCGCCGGTGGCCTGCAGCGCGCAGTAGCGCTCGTCCTCGACGGTGAACGGCACCCCGTCCCGGGTGTCGACCACGACCCGGCCGAACGGCGGATGGAACGACAGGGTCGGCAGCCAGACCGCCCCGATCGCACCCGCCCAGCGCGGGTAGTCGCGCAGCGAGGCGACCGCGCAGTGCATCGCGAGGACGCCGACCCCGCGGTCGAGTGCCGCATCGAACGCGGCGACGGCCGCGGCATCCACTCCCCGCTCCCCGCCGCGCCACGGATCGCCCGCGTTGACGACGAGGAGGTCGGCGTCCGCGAGCGACGCCATGGCGGCGTCCACGTCTTCGCGGACGGTCACGTCGTGACCGATTCCCTGCAGGATCGCCGCGAGTCGGGCGGAGGTCTCGGCGAAGGGATGCCACGGGTCGGCGTACCGGCCGGCACCCGACAGGATCACGGTGCGCACGGTCATGCCGGGAGGCTACCGCGTCGGCGCCCTGCCTCGGGCCGTCAGTGCAGCTCCGCGTCGGCGGAGCCCCGCCGCCACGACGCGAAGGCGACGGTCAGCCCGGCACGGGTCGGGGCGCAGACGAACGGGCCCGCCGCGGCATCCAGGTCGGCCGCGAAGGGGATCACGCGGACCAGCCGCAGCGGCTCGTCGTCGGCGCCCGCCCGCACGGTGAGCGCGTTCCCGTCCCGGCTCACGCGCACCGTGATGCGGCGGCCGAGCCACTCCGGCACGGGAGCGAGCGACCAGTCCGACATCCCGTCGGTCACGACGGCACCCACCTGCAGTGCGCCGTCCGAGAACTCGACACCGGCCTTCACCCACCGCGCCTCGTCCACCCGGACGAACAGCCCGGCCTGGTCGAACTGGGCCTCGAAGGTCGCGTCGAAGGCGACCTCCATCGCGCTGCCGTCGGGGATCGGCGCGAGCAGCGCGTGCTCGGTGTCGTGGACGAACCCGTAGGAGGTGATCCGCCACGCGTCGCTGCCCTCGACGGCGGTGACGCGCAGCATCCCGTCCTGCTCCACCACCGCGTGCGGCCGGGTCGTCCAGGTCCCCTCCGACCAAGCGACGGGCTCTTCTGCTCGGGTGACGGCGCTCATCCCGCCAGGCTATCGGGGCGCCTCAGCCGAGGCGGAGGCCGGCCGACGCGACGGCGCGGAGGGCGACGTCGAGCACCGCCGCGCTGTGGTCGAGCCGCCGGTCGCGCTCGGCGAGATCGCGCTCGGCGATCATCCGCACGAAGGCCCGGAACTCCGCGGTCATCCGATGCGGGTCGTCGTCGAGGGCGATGCGCTCGCTCGTCCCGTCCCGCAGCTGCAGCTCGACGGCGGCGATCTCGTTGGGCGGTCCGTCGACGATCATGACGCCCTGCGTCCCCTGGATCTTCGTGCGCGAGGGGCCGGGCGAATCCTTCGCGGCGACGCAGACGGCCGTCAGGTCGGAATAGCCGAGGACGGCGACACCCGACGTGTCGACACCGCGTTCCATCCGGGGCGTGTAGACGACCGAGTCGGGGGCGCCCACGAGGCCGACGACCAGGTGCAGCGCGTAGATCCCGAGGTCCATGAGGGCGCCGCCGCCCGCCGACGGGTCGAAGGCGGGCGCGACGGCACCCTCCCGGAACGCGTCGTAGCGCGAGGAGTACTGCGAGTACTCGCACTGCACGAGCCGCAGATCGCCGAGGCGGCCGAGGTTCCGCCGCATCCACTCGACGTTCGCGAGGTACTGCGTGCTGATGGCCTCCACCAGGATCAGCCCGCGCTCCTCGGCGAGCGCGCGGAGCTCGGCGAGGTCCTCGGCGCGCAGCACGAAGGGCTTCTCGCAGACGACGTGTTTTCCGGAGAGCAGCGCCCGCCGCGCGACGTCGGCGTGCAGCACGTTCGGCACCGCGACCCACACGGTGTCGACGGCGGGGTCGGCGAGACAGGCGTCGAGGTCGGTGAAGACGGACGGGATGCCGTGGGTCGCCGCGGTCTGCTCGAGCTTCGCCCTGCTGCGCTCGGTGCCGACGATCGCGGCGAGGGTGACGCCCGGGATCTGCCGGGCGTGGGGCAGGAACTCAGCGACGATCTTGCCGGCGCCGACGACCGCGAGTCTCAGAGCGCCAGTCCGATCGCGAGCAGGACGACACCGAGGAGCGGCGCCGTCAGCTGGATCATCGCGGCGCGCGCCTTGGAGCGATCCGACAGCAGCAGCACGAGACCGGCAGCCACCATCGACCCGGCGCCGACGAAGACGAGGGTCGCGCCGATCGCGGTCGACCCGGTCGCAACGAAGACGATGCCGAGGAAGACGGCGATCGCGAGCAACAGGTTGTAGAAGCCCTGGTTGTAGGCGAACGGCTTCGTGACGTGCACGGTCTCGTCCGTCGTGCCGAAGGTGCGCCGCGCCGCTGCCCCCGACCATGCGATCGACTCCAGATAGAAGATGTAGACGTGGATGGCGGCGCCGAGCGCCGCGAACACCAAGCCGGCGATGATCATGCCGCCATCATCCCAGACGCACCGCGTCGCGCCAGAGCGACGCGACCTCGATCGGGTCGCTGATGCCGAGCGGGGCGCCCCCGGCATCCCGCGTGAAGGCGAGGAGCACCGGCGAACCGTCACGACCGCGGACCACCCGACCCGCATAGGCGGGGGCGGCGGCGATCAGCCGGGCGTCGTCGGGGCGCGCGTCGACCGGGACCTGTCCCGTCGGCATCGCCCAGACGCCCTCGACGCCGTCGGAGCGCGTGGCGCAGAACAGCGTGAGTTGCTCCTCCCCCACCTGAACCGTCTGCAGGACCTCGAGGTGGGGGAAGCGCGTCGACACCGCCCCGAGGTGCGGCTGAGCGGTCCAGGTGTCGAGGTCGGGCGACCAGGCGTGGCCGACGCCCCCCGAGCGGTCGTCCGCGCCCTTCGCGCGCAGAACCTGCGCCACAGCCCGTCGTCGCCGCGCACCACGGATCCCGTCCACGTCGCCGTACCGTCGGGGCTGCCCGCCCCTCCCGGACCGAGGACGACCCCGTGGTCGGTCCAGTTGCGCAGGTCCCGGGAGCTCGCGCGCGATGCGGGCGTGCCGGTGGCGCCGCTCGGGGTCGCCGAGGCTGCGCGGTGTGCGCAGATGGAACAGGTGGGCGGCCGGCGGCGATGCCGAACTGCACGTCTGGCCCGGCGGCGCGCACGCCTTCGACGCCCTGGCGCCCGATGCCCCCCTCAGCCGCGACGCCCGCCGCGCGAGGCTGCGCTGGTTGCAGCGTCTGCTCTCGCGCTGACGGGCGCCGCGGCGGCGACCCTCAGCGGTCAGGATGCCGGGACGAGCACCCGGTCGATCGTGTGGATGACACCGTTGGAGGCCTTGATGTCGATCGCGCGCAGCACGAGCTTGGGGTTCTTCAGCTCGGGCGTCTCATCGCGCAGGACGATGCCGCGCGGCTCGATCGTGCCGCCGTTCGCCATCTCGATCGAGCGCGAGAAGAGCACCTTGACCGGGGACAGCTTCTTGCCCGCGACCACGTGGTACAGCAGGATGTCGCTGATCTGATCCGCCGTGAAGGTCGACGTGATCGCCTCGAGGGCGGCCGCCTCGGATGCCGGCGCCGTGCCGGTCAGGTCGGTGACGAGGCGCAGGAAGGCCCGATCGTTCGGCGCGAACACCGTGTAGGTCGCGCCCGTGTCGGCGAGGGTGTCGGCGAGCCCGGTCGCGACGACGGCCTGGACCAGGATGTCGTAGTCGGACGCGTTGCCGTCGGGGGTGCCGCCGCCGGAGGCGTTCACGGCGACGTCGACGATGTTGCCGGCGGGCTTCGTCGCCTGGTGCGCCGACGCGGGCGAGGCGGTGAGCGCCAGCGCGCCCGTGACGACAGCGGCGAGGGCGATCCCGAACTTCTTGTTCATCATGCTGCTCCTTCGATGAGAAGAGTCGCACCCGGCGGACATGTCGGGCACCACTGTGTATTCCCGTCGAAGGGCCGCCGCGGATGCACCCGGCGAAAAAACATCTGCGCGCTACGGCGACAGCTCGGCTTCGAGCCTGTCGAGGAGGACCTCGAGGGCGGTCTCGAACTCCTCCTTGCTGTGGTCCTCGCTCAGGAGGGGGCGTAGTCGGCGCACCTGGGGCGCGTCGTCCAGGTCGTCCTCGCCCTGGCCCGAGAAGGAAGGCTCCCCCGTCCCGGACGCGGCCCCCGCCCCACCGACGTCGGCACCGCGGACGGCTGCCTCGAGAAGCAGCTGACCGAGGAGGAAGCTGCTGAAGCCGCGATAGGCACGGACGGCCTGCTCGTCGGAGAACCCGTGCGCCAGCAGGACGCGCAGAAGGATGTCGACGGCCTCGATGCTGCGCAGCGGCGGGCGCAACCACGGCGCGGCGGGGTGGCGGGTCGCGATGAGGGGGAAGGCGAGCGGATGCGTGATCGCGATCTCGCGCACGGCGTGGGCCACGTTCTGCAGGAACGTCTGCCAATGCTCCTCGGCCTCGCGCTCCATCACCTCGGTGAGCTCCGACGTCAGCAGGTCGACGACGCCTTCGAGGAGGTCCTCTTTGCCGTGGACGTGGCGGTACAGCGACATCGCTTCAACACCCAGGTGATTGCCCAGGGCGCGCATCGACAGTCCCGCGGGACCCGAGCGATCGACGAGCTCGAGCGCCGCGTCGACGATCCCTGCGCGACTCAGTCGCGGCGTCATCGCACGATCGGTCTGTCTGCTCATGAGGAGCCTCCACGCCGATCCTCCCCCTTTCTCGGCGGATCCGCATGCTTACAGCGTAAGCTTGCGCTGATGGGACGTTTGGCATTCGGCTCCGAGACGGTCACGCTCGATGACCGCCTCCTCGCTCACCTCGAAGTCGTGATGGTGACGAAACTGCGGCGCCGCGAGCCGTTCATCATCACGTGGACGGTCGACCCCAGCCTTGGAAGCGGCCGCGTCTCGCGCTGGGTGGGCGTCTCCACCAGTTGGGACGTGCGCTACCAGAGCCGTTCCAGCGGTCCGCTGAACCCCGCGTGGATCGAGAGCCTCATGGCCACCGCGAACTCCCCCGGCGGACTCCGCATCGTGCCGGAGCCCGACGAAGAGGGGCAGGTCGCCGGTCTCTGAGAGCCGGTGATCAGGCGCCCGCGACGCGGCGGGCGGCATCCCCCATCGCGTGGACGGCGTCGCGCAGGACCGGGCGCGGCGTCGCGAACACGATGCGGACGAAGTCCTCGTAGCCACGGCCGAGCAATGCGCCGTCGGTGAGGACGACTCCCGCCTTCTCGCGGAAGAAGGTCGCCGGCGATGTCGGCAGGTCGAGGCCGGACGCGTCGATCCACCCGATGTAGGTCGCCTGCGGCGGGGTGTACCGCGCGCCGGGGAGGTGCTCGGCGAGCAGTCGCCCGAGCTCGTGCCGCTCGGCATCCAGGTACGCGATCACCTCGTCGAGCCACGGCCGCCCGTCGCGGTAGGCGGCGATGGCCGCGACGACGCCGACGGTCGCCGCGCCGTGCTGCACCGCGAATCCGAAGCGGCGGTACGCGGCCTGGTCGGCGTCGTTCGAGGTGATGAGCTGCGCGGTCTTCACCCCGGCGAGGTTCCACGCCTTCGACGCGCTCGTGCCGGTGATCGTGTGGGCCGCCGTCGCCTCGGACAGAGACGCGTACGGCACGTGGGGCGCGCCGTCGTAGCGCAGCGGCGCGTGGATCTCGTCGGCGAACACCCGGCCGCCGTGCCGTTCGACGACCTCGGCGAGCGCGGTCAGCTCTGCGCGGGTCAGAACGGTGCCGGTCGGGTTGTGCGGGTTGCACAGCACGAGCGTCCGCGCCCCGGCGGCGAAGGCCGCGTCGATGCCGTCGAGGTCGTGCTGCCAGCGGCCGTCCACCACGACACCGGGTACCTCCACGACGGGGTGTCCGATGGTCGGCAGGTAGGTGAGGAAGGGCATGTACGCGGGGGTGGGCACGATGACCGCCGACCCCGCCGGCGCGTACTCGGTGATCGCGACGCCGAGGGCGGCCATGACGTCCGACACCGGGTGCACCCGCTCGGGGTCGACCTGCCACCCGTATTCCGTCCGCATCCATTCCGCCGTCGCGTGCCCGAGATCGGCGGCGAGCGGCGGGGACAGATAGCCGAGGATGCCGTCGGTCACCGCTCGCTGCAACGCCTCCGAGACCGGCGGAGCGATGCCGAAGTCCATCTCGGCCACCCACGCGCCGACGGACCCCGGGTGCAGGCTCCACTTGCGGCTCTCGGGACGATCGAACCGCGACCGATCGATCCGGTCGAACGGGTGGGATCCGATCGGGGGGATGACGCTCATCCCCCGACGATGCGGGGTGCGCGACGGCCATGCAAATCGGGTCGTAACACTCGGCATCCGAAACGCCGGAAGCCCCGGCGGGCCGGGGCTTCTCGTGGCGGAGACGGAGGGATTTGAAATCGCGCCGATGGCACCTGGACCCAGCTGAAACCGCATGATTCCGCGTGTTCTGAGGTCACAGACGTTCTCCTCGATCAGGTCAGCGCGGTTCGATTCGCGGCAGAAACGTGGCGGGTGTTCGGCGCGAAATCAGGTGGCTGCACCCCGCTCTTCAGTCATGCGAACTGTAGGCTACGCGGACGCAGCTACGACCATCATCTCGACGGCTTCGATCATGCCGTATCGGTCGCGCAACGTGTCCAGGATCTCCTCGACGGTGAGCGCTGCACCGTAGCGGCCGGAACGACTCGCGATCTCCCGCACCGCGGCGAGCGCATGTCTGGGGTTGAGCGCGACAGTGTTCTTCGCGAACTCCCTGGCGCTGAGCACCTGGATGCCCGGCGGAATCTTGGCTGCAGGGAAGTCCTTCAGGTTCTCGGTGACGATCGCTCCGGCTCCCGCGATGACGGCCGTAGCGACCACGTGCTCGTCATTCGGATCGGGAAGCCCGAAGGTACCTTCGAGCGGTTCCCAGCCTTCGACCTCCGCGTCGGCGAACTCTCGCCGCATCGCGGCGATGAGGGTTGCTGCGCGGCTGGCAGCCTCCGCTACGGGTATCCCCCGCTTCACGAGCTTGACTTCCTCGTGGAACTCGAGTTCGTCGAGGATCGCCGAGCTCCAGGTCGGTCGATACGCGCCCTCGACCGCGAGCGAAAGGAGGAAGTCGCGTTGCAGGCTCGGCCACAGCACGCTGGTGTCGAGGGTCGCCGTGAACACGACCCCATCCTGTCAGTCTGCGAGGTCAGAGTCGGGCTGCCCGCCTTGCGGCGACCGCCTTCCTCGCCGCTCTGAGGTCCTCGAGCGTCTGCTCGATGTTGTCTTCGTCGACGGCGTCGCGCGTGGCGGCGAGCATGTCGTACTGACGCTCCCGCCGGCGCTCTCGGTGCTCGAGCAGATCCGCGAGGAGAATGCGTCGGTGCGTTCCCGCCTTCTCGAATGGGATCTCACCCTCGTCGAGGAGCTTCACAATGGTCGGGCGGCTCACGTTCAGGAGATCCGCTGCCTGCTGGGTGGTGAGCCGTGTTGCCTGGGGTACAACTGACACAGCAAGCCCGCTCTGCATCGCGTCCACGATCTTGCGGAGAGCGAGGTAGACCTCTTCCGGAAGCTCGACCTGGTCGCCTGGACGCGCGCCCGCAAGGAAGTACCTTGGCTCGGGAAGAGCCCGGCCGGCGGCCTCATGGGCGGTGAGGAAGTCCAGCACAGGGGCAAGCTCGACTTCCCTGCTGGGAAGGTACGTCTCTTCAACGACGGCAGCGCGAGACACGGAAATCACCTCAATACACGTAAACGCAGGAGGTTGCGTTTGTTGCGATTACGGTAGCACGCGTCGCTGACAGGCCAATAGGAGCGCGCTGGGGCAACGATCAGATGCCTCGTCAGGACACCCCGAGCCGTTCGAGCGCGTAACTCCACGGGAGGCGCTCCTGCTCGAGGCGTATGTTGCCCTCCGCGCTCAGCGACTGAAGAGTCGCGCGCTCATCAGGCTTGAGCAGCTCGAACACGCCGACGTTCGGATCCGGATCGGTCCCCCACAGATCACGGTGAGCGAACAGAGTATCCATATCCATCAACGCCGACGTTGCGTCCACACCCCTGGCTCGAAGTCGGTTGAGTATGGCGAATCCGTGCGAGTCGAGATCGCCCCAGTAGGTGACCGTCTGCGCCCACGGGAGGCGGGCGACGAGATCGACGCGGTGACCACCACCGTGCACTGCTACAGCTCGGGGCACATCCGGCATCGCGAGCAGGGTAGCGAGGTTCTCGAACACGAACACGCGCTCGGGTCGGATCGTGCTTGCCGCAAGGTCGTCGACGGGCGCCGACACATCGGTGAGCCCCTGGAACGAGAGCGACGGATCGAGAGCACGGATCCGTATGAGCGGTGACGGCTCGCGAAGGCCCAGTCCGGGTGCTCCGGTTCCCGCCCGATGCAACGCCTCGACGAGTCCGCGGCGAGATTCGATCCATTTGGTGTGGATGCCGCGGATCGGCAGTTCCCGCACCAGGTGGCCCGATTCCGGGTTCTCGCGCAACCAGGCCAGCACATGGACGAGCCTGTCGAAATCGGCGCCATCGAGATCGCTGATCGCGCGGCCATGGGCGCGGAGCACACCGCTGGCGTCGGAACCGGCCAGGCCCCTCAACTCGTCAAGTCGCGCCATCAGACGTCGCCAACCCTCCGCCTCGCCCGCCGCTCGAGCGATCGAATCCGAACCGCGCAGCACCGCGCGAACGGGGACTTCCTGCGACCCGATGCGTGACCAATGGCGGACAACCCACTCGAGCTCGATACCCGAATCCTCGCTCACACCGCGCCAGGCGTCGACCCACCGTCGAACCAGATTGAGATCGTCCAGCGCCTCCCGCTCCGTTGGCGGGCGTAGCGGAACGTCGAGCACGACATCGGTCTGCTGCTCGGCGGCCCAGGTGCGTGCATCGCGGTCGAAGAGCTTCTTCGCCCGCGCGCGCAGGTCAGACGGTGTGACAAGCGTGGTCACACGCGCGACTCCGCGTGCGGCGGGGTGGCGACCTCAGGTTCACCGACCGAGAACACCACGTTCGCCAGCCGTGAGGCGTCGCGGTCGGGGTTCGATACCGACGTGATCGCACCCACGTACGGCTCGAGCGTCTGCAGCAGCTTCTGCGGTGTCGCGAGGATCATGTGGAATCCGAACTCGCGGAACACCTCCATCGCGTTGCGCGTGTATCGGCTGTCAGCCTTGTCGAACGCCTCATCGAGCACGATCGACCCGAACCTCGGAACCTCGTCCTCTTCTTCAGTCAGCTGGTACCGCAGCGCTGCCGCGAGGCAGAAGATGACGAGCTTCTGTCGCTGACCACCCGACAAGCCCTCTGCGGAGTCATACACCCGCACAACGCGGCCGGCGACGTCCTTCTCCCGCGCGAGGAAGCTCACGTGAAGCCTCGTGTCGAGCACCCGGTTGCGCCAATCGATGTCGACGCGGTCCTTGGATCCGAGTCGACCGATTACGCGCTGCAGCACGGCGAATCGTTGCTCGGCACCGGCGGCCGACTCGTCGGCCCAGTTGCCTTCAACGATGCGACGGAGGTCCGTGAGGAACTCGTCGACCTCCGGGGTCCGCGTCGTCTTCACATCGATCTCGAGGAAGCGGTCCGCTCCCTCGAACGGGGACCGCCCCAGGGATGCGTTGACGGGGAGGATTCGCTCACGGATGAGACCCGGGGCGTCGCGGAGGTCGCTGAGCAAGTGTGCGACGACGTCCTGCGATCGTTCCCGCAACAGCTTGCGGAACTCGGACTCCTTCTCGGGCAGGCCGCGGGCGATGATGCCTTCGCGCAGTTCCCGGTAGCCGTAGCGGTCGCGGATGTCAGCAGTCAGCTCTGCGGATGCAGCGGGCCACCCGAGCCGAAACTCGGCGGCGCGCCCGGCGAAGCTGGCCTCAGCATCCGCTGCGCGGCTGGCCGAGGCGTCCTTCTCCTTCGAGAGTGCCGACTGCACCTTTCGCGCGACTTCGTCCACCGTCTCCAGGCTCACGGAGCGTCGCTCGGCTCGGAACCGGCCTTCGAGGGCGTCGGCGATCCGCTCCTCGACCGGTGCATATGGGGTGGCCTCGAGTTCGGCGACGTGTGCCGCGATGCTTTCGACGTGACTGCGGGCGACAGCGTGGGCTCCGAGCGCCCGTGCGTGCTTCGCGTTTGTTTCGTCCAGTCGCCGGGTCGCTCGCTCCGCGGCCTCCTGTGCTTCGCGGAGAGTCCCCGACTCGCTGGTGAGCACCCGGAGATCGTCGCGCTGGGCCGCGGTGACCGCCATCGCAGTTGCGAGGTCCACTTGGTCCCAGCTGAACGTCGATACGCGTGTGAAGACGTCGCGCCGACTGACCGCGTCCTGACGAAACGAGTCGGCCTCGGCGTCGCGGGCGGATGCTTCCTCCATCGCCGCCATCGCGTCCCGCCGACGCTCAAGCAATGCCTCGAGCCGCGCATGGGTGTCGCCGCCCAGCACCCATCGAGTGGCATCACCGACCTCGTGACGGTCGTCCTTCTCATACCTGCGTGAGTTGCGCTTGACCAGGCCGCCGATCGTGACGCCACGCTCGACGTCATCAAGCTCGTCGGGGTGCGAAACGCAGGCGTAGTCGAACTCGGAGGCCATGCGCTTGCGGACGTAGGACGCGAAGGGCCCATCGCTCACCGCGAGGCGATGAACGAGCGAGCGGGCATCCTTGGGGCGACGCGGCTCGTCGACGGCGTGCGGGACCGCTTCGATGACGAGCCGGACACCGAGTGTCCGCGAGTCGGCTGCCCGACGTGCGGCGACAAGATGTTCGTCCCGCACGAGGAGCGTCGACGCAAATGGAGCGAGCACTCGCTCTGCCGCGCCGCGCCAGGCGGAGTGCTGCTCGGCGACCGAGATCAGCTCGCTCGCAAAGGGGAATGTCGATGCCGGCACACCGACAGCGTCCGCGAGGAATCGTCGTGCGCTCAGAAGCTTCTCGTCGAGGTTGCTCCGGTGATCTCTCAGCGCCTGTATCTGCCTGGTGACTTCGTCCAGCGCCTTACGCGCCTGACTCGCGGCGTCACGGACCTCATACGACACAGCGGGGATGTCGCGTGCAACCTCGGTGACGGCCGCGGCAAGGAGCTCCGCAAACTGCCCGGGGTCTTCGGGCATTGGTGCGCCGATGCGCATCAGCTCTGCGGTCAACTGAGCTCGATATTGCCTAGTGACGTCCTCGGCACGCTGCGCACTGTCGATCCGCTCCTGCAGAAGCTCGACGCGCGCGCCGCCCTCGTCCCGGACCCGCGCCTTCGCGGTTTCCAGCGCCTCTGCCGCCAACCGCTGCTCTCGCGCGGCGTCGCTCAGGTCGCTCTCGGCGCGCGCCAGCGCGGCGCGTGCGGGGCCCGCGGCTTCCTTCGCGAGCCGCAACTTGAGTCCCGCTGTGAAGGGCTCGACCCCCTCGTGCAGATCGGAGATCGCCGCCATCTCAGCGCCGGCCAAGTCGAACGCGGTGATCGCCTCGTCGACCTTGCGGAGCGCATCAGCCTGCTTCCTCAGGTCGACCACGTGCTTGTGCGCGGCATCGAGCTCCGTGAACTGCTCAACGGCGGTCTCGGCCCGCGCAAAGGTCCCTGGCTGGTCGAGCATGAACCCGCGGAACAACGCGTCGAGGGTGCCGAGGTTCTTCGCTGATTGTGTCTTGTGGAGAAGCTGAAGCGTCGCATCTCCGCGGAAGCCGAGCTGACGGATGATCCGCTCGTGAAAGCGTCCGTGTCTCCCGCCGGTGGTGATCAGCGCGTCGGGGAAGGCCTTCGACATGCGACGCGCGTCAATTCCGCCTTCGACGTGCGGCTTCACGTCGAGAAGCTTCACGTGACCGCGGGTGAAGATCCGTGCGTCCTTCAACGCGGTCGGTTCGGTGCGCGTGCCCGGTGCGTGGAACACTCGCAGCAGGACGACCGGTTCATCGCGGAGATTCTCGTAGCGCAGCAGGATGCCGCTCCAGGTTGCCTTCGAGCGCAGGTAGGTCGTGGTGGCCCGATCGGCAGTCTCGTCAGCTTCCTTGCTCCAGGCGCCACGCACATAGCTCATCAGCGTCCGATCGCTCTGCCGGGAAGGACCATCCTGAGCCGCCGCGTTGAGGCGCAGCCACCTGTCGGGGGTGAGGACGGCGGCAATCGCGTCGAGTAGCGACGACTTGCCCGATCCGGATGCGCCGGTGAACAGGTGGCCAGCGCGCGCGACATCCACGGAGACGTGGCCGGCGAACGTGCCCCAGTTGACGAGTTCGATTTGGGCGAGTCGCCACTGGCCGGGCCTGGTCGGATCGACCTCCGGCTCGTCGGTGGGGAAGCTCAGCATCGTCATTCTGTGTCATCCTCGGCATCCGTCGACGGGGCAGCAGATTCTCCTCCGCCCTCTCGGGCGATCCGGTGGTACTCCGATGTGATCGCGCGGATCTGGTCGGCATCGACGAGCAGTCGGAGCACGGGCGAAATCTCGGCACGGTCATCGCCAACGGCGTGCAACACGCGGAGCTTGTTCTGCATCTTGTTCCACGACGAGTTGACGCGGCTCGCGAAGTCCTTCTCATCACGGTCCGGGGTGCGGAACACGGCGAGCTGCTCGAACACCTCCGCCTGCCCGACGATCACCCGACCGCGACCCTCCTCGCTCAGCAGCGTCTGGCGCAAGACAAGCAGCATTGCGGTGTCGAGGAACGTCAACGCCTCAGACCGCACTGCCTTCGGGGCGTCCTCGGACGGAGCGTTGCGGACGAAGGCGAACTCGTTGTCCCGATCGATGACCAATTCGAGGAACAAATCGGCGAGCCGGGAGCGGAGGACAGCCTCGTCGGTGAGCAGCACCGCCCACAGCTGCGCCTCGCGCGCTCCGGAAAGATACGGGCCACGCACCAGACGCAGCAAGACGCGCCTCGTGCGATCAGGGAGTTCGCCGGCGTCGCCACGCCAGAGGCCTCCGTCCTCGTCGGGGGCGACATCCGCCGTGGTCGACTCGGTCATGCCACCGCTCCTGTGAATCGGTGCGCGGCCACAATCGCCGCACGTGGAACTCCGTCGGCGCCCTGCCAAGCGAGTACCTCGGGCTCATCGTCAACGGTGCCCTGCTCGGCGGCGATCGAGAGAAGTCCGATCACGCTGCCGACCCCCTGCGTCGCGGGGTATCGAGCAAGGACATCTGCGACGGTGCACGAGGGCACCTCGGCGAGCAGGTCGTTGACGTTCCGGGTGAGTTCGTCGAAGTCGATCTCGGTTTCGCGAGCGATCGCCCGCAGCTCCTCGAGGCTCGCGAGGGATGTCGTCTGCGTGACGATCTCTTCGGTGGCGGCGAATTCGGCGGGGTCGTGAATGTCGATCGCCCCGACGCTCGACAGCGCAACGGCCGAGAGATCCAGCGTGAGAAACGTCGGATGCCACGGACGCGTGTGTGCGGCGGCTTGCACCCCCGCGTGCTGAGCCTCCCGCAGAAGAGTCCGCAGGACCCGGTCGCGCTGGTAGTCCTGCGACTGCACGTAGCGGCGGAGCGCCCGGGCGAACAATGTGATGACATCGTGGATCTCCGCGCTTCGTCCCTTGAGCGTTGCGAGGAAGGCGCGCAGTGCCCGGCGCTCATCCGAGGTGAGATCACGAGCGAATCTGCGGTCGAGGATGCGACGGATGTCGGCCTCGAATGCGGCACCGAGTGCAGGGTCGAGCACGAGCTGGGAGAAGGCAGCGAAACTGCGGCCTGCATCCGAGTCGGAGATGTGGTCGATTCCGCGGAAGACTTCGTCGACGACTGACGCCTGAGAAACATCGGACTCGACGATCTTCGCCCTCAGCGACGCATTCAGCGTCTCGAACTCGGCACGCACCCGAGCAAAGTCGTCCGGCACGTCCGCCGCCTGCGCCAGCACGTCGCGAACGCGCTCGAGCGCCCGGTCTTCATCGATCGCGGACTCGTCACCGGAACGCAGGCTCTCGATCCGCCGCTCAATCGACTCGATCTCTTCCTCGAGTAGCGCGATGCGCGCTGACACGTCAGGATCGGTGTCGATCGCGAGGCGACGGACCTGCGCCGCAAGACTCGCAAGCCGAGACTCGGTCACACTCGAACGCGGGGCGGCACGCCCCTGCAAGAAGCGGATCCCGGCGATCGCATCCGGGGAAAGCTCGAGCGTCTCACCCCGCGCTTCCGATGACGGCCGACGCACCAGGAAGCCGGCCGATCGCCACTCCCCGCAGTACCCCTTCGCAGTCAGCGGCAAGATCAGCCCCTGCGCACGGAGCCGCTCGAGGTCGGCATCGATCCGCTCGTACAGCTCCTCAGCGTCGACTCGGCGCTCGTCTCCGCCCAGGTGGGTGCCGAGAAGACCGGCGACCACGGGTGCGCTGTCGGCTCGAAGCAGCTTCCACGCCGCATCGCGCTCCGCAAGCTGGGCGAGCTCGAGAACCTGGGCGACGGCGGGCACGCGTCCATTCTGAAGGAACACACCGACATCCGTTGACGCGGCGGCGGCGGATAGCTCGGGCTGAGTCACCCGATGAGGTAGACCATCCCGCGACCGTCCGTCGCGAGCGCCTCGACGAATTCCTGTGCCCGCGTGAGGTAGTCGAGAACGTAGCGGAGCTCGTCGTGCCGGCTTCGCCAAGTGCGCGCCCACGTTCGCGCCTGGTCCTCGTCGATCGCACAGAGGTCGTCCCGAATCGCTGGCACCTCCTCCGGGAGGATCGTCCTCACCCACGGGTCCCAGCCCATGACGTGCATCGTCACGTTCCCTTCGAACATCCGGTAGCACGAGCCGGCGGCGGGACTTCCGGGCCCCGAGCGCGTGAGGGACTGCAATGCGGACCATGCCTTGTCGAGATAGAGCATGTCGCGCTTCGGTGAGACCTGCTCGAACGTCGCGACGCTCACGCTCGCGTGCGGCTCCAGGCCCCACGCGTCAGCGAGCGGGTCGCTGGAGAGGATGCTGTGCGGGTCATCGACCGCCTGCTGAGCAAGGTCGGCATCAAAGGCGTAGGCGTAGTAGCGGATTCCCATGCGGCCAGCATCCCGATGGAGGCGCAGCCACGATCACCGCATCCGACGCCGTGGGGAGAACGCGCCCAAATCCGCCGCTGTGGAGGAACGGAGGCCTTCGCATGGCCCCGCCCCTGGAGACCGAGGGATATGCGCTCGCGGTCTCGCGGGCAGCGGCACTGAACCTTCGCCCGGTCCAGCCGCAACCGAGCAGGTTGATGAGCGGGAACTCATGATCGAGCTCAGATCGCCCAGAACGGAACGCTTCGCCGACGTGGCAGAATGGCGGATTTCGTGGCAGATGCGAAATAAACAGCCGTTGATCTGGGATTTTTCGGCGGAGACGGAGGGATTTGAACCCTCGGTCCCCTAAAGGGGACTCCACCTTAGCAGGGTGGTGCACTAGGCCTGACTATGCGACGTCTCCAGGCATCCGGCCGCCGACGGCGCGGATGCACCACGCAAGCATAACCGCTCTGCGGCGCCTCACCGAACCGGGGCTCAGCGCTGCGCGACGGTGCAGGTGACCTCGTTGGCCGACTGGCCCGTGATCTCGCCCGGCAGGTCGACTGTGCCCTCCTCGCCCGCCGGCGGGGTCGCCGTGGCCCCGGGGCTCCCGCTCGGGTCGGGCGTCGCGGATCCGGTCGGATCGGGTGTCGCGTTCGGGTCGTCGGCCTCGCCGACGACCTCGACGCCGTTGCCGCCGCTCGCGGCACCGGTCACGCGGATCGGCTTGTTCTCGGCCAGAGCCGTGAAGAGTACGTCGGCAGCCGACGTGACCGGCAGCACGCGGGCACCACCGGGGGCGTAGTACGTCGGATACTGCACGAAGACGATGTCCTTGTACGGGACGTCGGCGACGGCCATCGCGATCTGCACCATCCGCTGCGGGTTGGTGAGCGACTCGCTGAGGACCAGCTGCTTCTCGTTCACCTGACGCAGCGCGGTGTTGGCGAGGTTCAGCAGCGCGGGGTAGTTCGAGAGCACCTCGCCCGACTGCAGCTTGCGCACGAGCGAGCTCATGAACTGCTGCTGGTTCGAGATGCGGCCGAGGTCGGACCCGTCGCCGATGCCGTGACGGATGCGGAGGAACTGCAGCGCCTCGGCGCCCACGAGCGTCTGGTTGCCCTTCTTGAGGTCGAGACCCGTGTGCCGATCCTTGATGTCGTCGCTGAGGCAGACGTCGACACCGCCGATCGCGTCGGACATGTTGATGACGCCCGTCCAGCGGATCGCCGCGGCGAACTGGATGTCGATCCCCGTCAGCTCCTCGACGGTTGCGACCGAGCAGCCGAGGCCCCCGTAGCTGTACGACGTGTTGATCATCTGCGCGCTCATCGCAGGGGACGTCGTGCCGTCGGGCGAGGTGCACGACGGGATCGGCACGATCATGTCGCGCGGGAACGACACGACGGTCACGCGGCGGGGCGCGTCGCTGATGTGCACGAGCATCGTCACGTCGTTGCGCTCGCCGCCGTCGTCGTCCGCGCAGCGCGGGAAGAGCGTGAGGTCCTGACCCTCGCACGAGTCGGTGCCGACGACGAGCATGTTGACGCCGCCCTCGATCTCGCCGATGTGCGGCGGCAGGGCGGCGTCGTCGCCGATCGCCACACCGTTCTCGTCGAGGCTGCGCGCGGCATCCCACACGTAGAACCCGCCGATGGCGACCGTGCTGACCAGCGCGACGGCGAGGACGGCCGCGAGGATCGTGAAGACCTGGCGCAGCGGATGCGGCGACGTCAGCGCTCCGTGACGGGCGACGGGTTGACGGCGGAACTTCGTCGCCTTCGCGTCGTGCCTTGCGCTCACGGATCACCTTTCGGACAGTGCGGAGGGTGTGGGATTCGAACCCACGGGACATTGCTGCCCACCGGTTTTCAAGACCGGATCCTTCGGCCGCTCGGACAACCCTCCCGACCGCGCAGACAGCCCCGGTCGAACAGGCCGAGTCTAGCCGACCCCAGAACCCGTCCATTCTCGCGGCAGCGCCTGTGGGCGGCCTGAACGAGGCCGGTCAGAGGGCCTTCAGCACCGCCGTGACCCCGCCCTCGGTGACGGATGCCGTGAGCTCCGACGCCTCGGAGGTCACCTCATCGGGCCCCTGGCCCATGGCGATCGCCCGTCCGCCGTTCGCGCGCGCCCATCGGAACATCCCGATGTCGTTGCGTCCGTCGCCGATGACGACGACGTGGGCGGGGTCGATGCCCAGCCAGTCGCGCACCTTCTCGAGACCGGTCGCCTTGTCGACGCCCTGCGGCGCGATGTCGAGCCACGCCGACCAGCCCACCGCGTACGAGACCTCGTTCAGGCCGATCCGCGACACGAGGTCGACGAAGTCCTGATCGGTGCCCTCTTCCGACACCACGACGACGCGCGACACCGGCTGCGCGGAGAGGTCCTCGAATGGGACGCGGTCGGCGCGCGACACGTTCCACTCGTCCATGTCGTCGGTGTAGAGGCGACGCCCGTCGGGCAGTTCGACCATGTACCGCGCCGAGGGGAGGTGGTCGCGCAGGAGGGTCAGCACCTCGGACGCGTCGAACTGCTCGGTGTGGAACCGCTCGTACTCGCGGGTGCCGGCTGGGCCGGTGCGCCGCAGGATCACCGCGCCGTTCGAGCACACGACGTATTCGGGGGTGAGCGCCAGCCCTTCGAGGATGTGGCGCGTCCCCTCCCACGAGCGACCCGTCGCGAGCATGACCTCGTGCCCGGCCCGCTGCGCGTCGGCGATCGCGTCCACGACACCGGGACTGTAGCTCTCGTCCTCGAGCAGGATCGTGCCGTCGACGTCGAGCGCGATGAGCAGTCGCTCGCGCGGGAGCTCGGCGGCATCCGTCGCGATCTCGTCGACCACCTCGGCGGCATCGTCGGGCGAGACGGCACGGACCTCGCCGGTCGCGGGGGCTCCCTCGGGACTCACGCGATCGGCTCCGCCACCTCGAGGCCGCCCAGGTACGGGCGCAGGACCTCGGGGATGACGACCGAGCCGTCTTCGTGCTGGTGCGTCTCGAGCAGGGCGACGATCCAGCGGGTCGTCGCGAGTGTGCCGTTCAGCGTCGCGACGGGAGCCGTGCGGCCGCCCTCGGGGCGGTACCGGATGTCGAGGCGGCGGGCCTGGTAGGTGGTGCAGTTCGACGTCGACGTGAGCTCGCGGTACGCGCCCTGCGTCGGGACCCAGGCCTCGACATCGTACTTGCGCGCGGCGGACGACCCCAGGTCGCCGGCGGCCACGTCGATCACGCGGTACGCGAGACCGAGGTCCTGCAGCATGCGCTCCTGCATCTCGACGAGGCGCAGGTGCTCGGCCTCGGCGTCGTCAGGCGTCGTGTAGACGAACATCTCCAGCTTGTTGAACTGGTGCAGGCGGATGATGCCGCGGGTGTCCTTGCCGTACGAGCCGGCCTCGCGGCGGTAGCACGTCGACCAGCCGGCGTAGCGCTTCGCGCCCGCCTCGAGGTCGAGGATCTCGTCCATGTGGTAGCCGGCGAGCGGGACCTCGCTCGTACCGACGAGGTACAGGTCATCGTCGTCGAGGTGGTAGACCTCGTCCGCGTGCTGGCCGAGGAAGCCGGTGCCGCGCATGACCTCGGCGCGGACGAGGGTCGGCGGGATCATGGGGATGAAGCCGGCCTCGAGCGCCCGCTGCATCCCGAGGTTCGTGAGGGCGAGCTCGAGTCGGGCACCGATCCCGGTGAGGAAGGTGAACCGCGCGCCCGAGACCTTCGCCCCGCGCTCGGTGTCGATCGCCCCGAGCATCTCGCCCAGGGCGAGGTGGTCGCGGGGTTCGAAGTCGAACGTCGCGGGCTCGCCGTGCGTGCGCAGCGTGATGAAGTCGTCCTCGCCACCGGCGGGCACGCCGTCGATGACGATGTTCTCGATGCGCGCGAGGGCCGCCGAGGCGGCCTCCTCGGCCACGGTGACCGCCTGCTGGGCGGCCTTGACGCGCTCGCTGAGGTCCTTCGCCTCGGCGACGAGCGCCGCCTTCTCGTCCTTCGGCGCCTTCGCGACGCGTTTGCCGTGCGCGTTCTGCTCGGCGCGGAGCTCCTCGAAGGCCGTGATCGCCGCGCGCCGCCCGCGGTCCGCGGCCAGGGCGGCGTCGACGGTGTCGGGCGACTCGCCGCGGGCTTCCTGCGAGCGCTTCACGAGGGCCGGGTCGTCACGGAGGAGGGCGAGATCGATCACCCGTCGAGTCTAGTCGCGGGCCTCCCGGCCCCCTCCCCTGGTGCGGATCGCGCAGCCGCGCAAGGGGCCCCGGGAGACGGATGCCGGGCCCTATCCTGTACGCATGGCGACCGACCCCGGCACGACGCACGGCTCCGACGACGCGCACGACCCGGCTGCTGTCGCCGAACCCGACGGCGTCATCCGCGAGCCCGACGACATCGCGCCCGACACGAAGGACGGCGAGACGGGCGAGGCCCGCCGGGTCGACCGCAGCGGATCGACCGAACCTATGCCCGACGAGGACGGCCGGCCGAGCCCGAAGGCCGCCCTCGTCTACAACCCCATCAAGGTCGACGGCGACGCGCTGCGCGAGCAGGTCGCGACCGCCGCGAAGGCGGCCGGCTGGTCCGAGCCCCTCTTCTACGAGACCACCATCGACGACCTCGGCGACGACGTCGCCCGCCAGGCCCTGAACGAAGGGGTGGGTGCCGTCCTCGTCGCCGGCGGCGACGGCACCGTCCGCGCCGTGAGCGAGGCGATGACGGGCTCGCCCGTCCCCCTCACGATCGTGCCGAGTGGCACCGGCAACCTGCTGGCCCGCAACCTCCGGCTCCCGCTCGACGACCCGGCGGCGATGATCGCCGCCACCTTCGACGGCGACACCCTCGCGATCGACGTGGGCCTCGCGCAGCTGCGTCGTCCCGACGGCGAGACCGCCGAGCACGCGTTCGTCGTCATGGGCGGGATGGGGCTCGACGCCGCGATGATCGCCAACACGAACAGCGACCTGAAGAAGAAGGTCGGCTGGGTCGCCTACGTCGACGGCGCCGCCCGGTCGATCGCCCAGGCCAAGCCGTTCCCGGTCGTCTACCAGGTGCCGGGTCACCGCATCCACCGGGCCGACGTGCAGAGTGTGCTCTTCGCCAACTGCGGGTCGCTCCAGGCGGGGCTCGAGCTGATCCCCGAGGCATCCATCACCGACGGCGAACTCGACGTCGCGATCCTGCAGCCGCGCTCCGCGTTCGGCTGGCTGCTCGTCTGGCGGCGCCTCGCGTGGGACAACAGCGTGCTGCGCAAGTTCCGCACCGGACGCAAGATCCTCTCGCTCCGCACCGCCGACAACTCCGTGCGCTACTCGCGCGGCAAGGGCATCGACCTCGCCGCCGAGGAGGCACACCCCGTACAGCTCGACGGCGACGAGTTCGGCGAGGCGACCCGCATCGCCGTCCGCGTCATCGCCGGCGGACTCACCCTCGCGATCCCGCGCGGGCACTCCGTCGAGGCCGTCTGAGGGATTCCGCGCCGGATTGCAAGGGGCGGCGCCGGCCTCGTCGGGTGACGAGGATGAGGGGATGCCGTCCCCTTCGATCGTCTGGTTCCGCGACGACCTGCGCCTCGCCGACCACCCCGCCCTGCGCGCGGCCGTGGACCGCGGCGAGCCCGTCATCGGTCTCTACGTCCTCGACGAGGAGTCCGAGGGCATCCGCCCGCTCGGCGGGGCGGCCCGGTGGTGGCTGCACCACTCGCTCGCCTCGCTCGCCGAACGGCTCGCGGAGCGCGGTTCGCGGCTGATCCTGCGCCGCGGACCCGCCGCCCGGGTCGTCCGCGACGTGGCCGACGACACCGGCGCGGGCGCCGTGTTCTGGAACCGGCGCTACGGCGGGCCGGAGCGTGAGATCGACGCGCAGCTGAAGGCGGGCCTGCGGGAGGGCGGCGTCGAGGTCGCGTCGTTCGCGGCATCCGTCCTCTTCGAGCCGTGGACCATCCAGACGGGATCGGGGAAGCACTTCTCGGTCTACAGCCCGTTCTGGCGGGCGTGCCTCGCGCAGCCCGCTCCGCGCGCGCCGCTGCCCGAACCGCGGGAGGTGAGCGGACCCTCGCGCTACCCCGCGTCGGACGACCTCGACGACTGGCAGCTGCTGCCGACCGCACCGGACTGGGCGCAGGGCCTGCGCGACACGTGGGAGCCGGGCGAGCCGGCGGCCCGCCGCCGCCTGCGCGAGTTCCTCGACGAGGACCTCGGCCACTACGGCGACGCCCGCGACCGGCCCGCCGCCGGGGCGACCTCGATGCTCTCGCCGCGCCTGCGGTGGGGCGAGCTGAGTCCGCACACCGTCTGGCACGCCGCGGTCGAGGCCACCGGCGCCTCGCAGTTCCTGTCGGAGATCGGCTGGCGCGAGTTCGCCTGGCACACCCTGTACCACTTCCCCGAACTCGCGACGAAAAACCTCCGGCGGGAGTTCGACGCGTTCCCCTGGCCGCGCGTGAAGCCGTCCGCACTCGAGGCCTGGCAGAAGGGGCGCACCGGCTACGCGATGGTGGATGCCGGGATGCGCGAGCTCTGGGAGACCGGCTACATGCACAACCGCGTGCGGATGATCACGGCATCCTTCGTCATCAAGAACCTGATGATCGACTGGCGCCGCGGCGAGGAGTGGTTCTGGGACTGCCTCGTCGACGCCGACGGGGCGAGCAACCCGTTCAACTGGCAGTGGGTCGCCGGGTCGGGCGCCGACGCCGCACCGTACTTCCGCGTCTTCAACCCGGAGCTGCAGGCCGACAAGTTCGACAAGAACCGCGAGTACGTCGGGCGGTGGGCTCCGGAGTACCGGGATGCCGACGGACAGCCGCCCCTGCCGATCGTCGACCTGAAGGCGACCCGGCAGAACGCGCTCGACGCCTACGAGAAGGTCAAGCAGGCCTCGCGCGAGTCCTGACCGAACGCGACCGCGCCGCGGATCGGAGCCCGGAGGCCCGACCCGCGGCGCGGATGCGTGGTGTCAGCGAGGTGCGGAAGGCGGCGGCGCTCTCGTCGCAGTGGCACAGCGCGTTGTGGCATCCGAACTCGTTCGAGACGTGCCACAGCGCGATCGCCGGGTGCGAGCCGTACCGAGCGGCGACGGCGTCGACGAGGGCGAGGGCGGCCTCGCGGTAGACGGGTGAGCTCGGACACCATGCCTGACGACCGCCGGGGTAGCGGCGGGTGCCGTCGTCGACGACGGGGAGGATCTCGGGGTGCGCCGTCGTCAGCCACGCGGGCGTCGACGCGGTGCCGGTGCCGAGGTTCACCCGGATGCCGGCGGCGTGCAGACGCTCGACGATGTCGTCCAGGCGAGCGAAGTCGTACTGCCCCGCGCGCGGCTCGAGGTGGGCCCAGCCGAAGATGTTGATCGCGACGAGGTCGACGCCGGCGTCGCGCATGAGCGCGATGTCCTCGTCCCAGACGTCCGGCGTCCACTGTTCGGGGTTGTAGTCGCAACCGAACGCGATGCCGTCGTGCTCGAAGGGGCGGGCGGGGACCGACATGTTCTCCTCTGGATCCTGTGAACGTGCACAGGTCCGAGCGGTGTTCCTCCGCGTTGAGGATCTGTGAACGTGTACAGAGTAGGTCGGACGTCGCTGGCTGTCAAACACTGATCCAGAACCTCTGTGCGCGGTGTGTGCGTGCACATACGATGAACGCGTGAGCAGCGATCGCACGGATGTCATGGGCCGCCGCCGTCGCGCGACCGTCAAGGACGTGGCCACGGAAGCCGGCGTCTCGCGGGGCACCGTCAGCCGGGTGCTCAACGGGCAGCCTTACGTCTCGGACGAGGCACGCGAGGCCATCGAGGCAGCCATCGCCAAGGTCGGCTTCGTCCCGAACCGCGCTGCCCGGAGCCTCGTCATGCAGAGCTCGCAGGCGATCGGCCTCATCGTCCACGAGCCGCACTCGCTCTTCGTCGAGGACCCCAACATCGGCTCGATCCTCCTCGGCGCCAATGCCGCCCTGTCGGAGGCGGACTACCAACTGACGTTCATGATCGCCGACACGACCCGCGACATCGAGCGCCTCGCCCGCTATCTGAGCGGAGGCCTCATCGACGGTGTCATCATCGTCTCGGCCCGCGTCGGCGACCCCATCACCCGCGCCGTCGCCGACCTCGGCCTGCCCGCCGCGTTCGTCGGACACCCGCGCGACATCGGCGACGCCGCCTTCGTCGCCATCGACAACCGCGGCGCGGCGCGCGAGATCACGAACCGGCTCGCCGCGACGGGGCGCCGCCGGATCGGCATGATCGCCTCCGCTCTCGACCGCGACTCGGGATCGGACCGCCTCGCGGGATTCGTCGACGCCCTCGGGTCTCGGTTCGAACCGAGCCTCGTCGAATCCGTGCCGCTGTACTCGTACTCCGACGGGCAGGCCGGGATGCGGGCGCTCCTCGAGCGCGCGCCCGACATCGACGGCGTCTTCGCCTCGAGCGACGCCGTCGCCGCCGGGGCGATGGACGTCCTCCAGGCCGCGGGTCGGCGCATCCCCGAGGACATCGGCATCGTCGGCTTCGACGACAGCTCGTGGGCGCTGCGCTGCGATCCGCCCCTGTCGACCGTGCACCAGCCCGCCGATGAGCTCGGCCGCGCCGCCGCCGAGTCGGTCCTCCGTCAACTCCGCGGCGAGGATCCCGATGCCGGCGGCACGGTCCTCCCCTGCCCCGTCGTCTGGCGCGACTCGGCCTGATCGGCCTCGGCACGGAATGCCGGGAGACCCGCGCCGGTTGCAGCCCAGGATATGAGCATTGCGACCCCGGCCCTCTCCGTTCTCGACCTCGTCCCCGTCCGCACGGGGCAGACCAGCAGCCAGGCGATCGCCGCCTCGCTCTCCCTCGCGCAGCGCGCCGACGAGCTCGGCTACCGGCGCTACTGGTTCGCGGAGCACCACAACATGCCGGCCGTCGCCTCGACCACTCCCCCGGTGCTGATCGCCGCCGCGGCGGCGCGGACCCGCCGCATCCGTGTCGGCTCCGGCGGCGTCATGCTGCCCAACCACTCCCCGCTCGTCGTGGCCGAGCAGTTCGCCGCCCTCGAAGCCCTCGCCCCCGGTCGCATCGACCTCGGCATCGGCCGCGCCCCCGGCTCGGACCCCGTCATCACGCAGCTGCTGCGCCAGTCGGGGACCACAAGCGACGTCGAGCGGTTCCCGAACCACGTCACCGACATCCGTTCCCTCGTCTCGGCCGAGGGAGCGACGCTGCGGTTCACCTCGGGCGGCACGTACGACGTGCGGGCGACGCCCGCGTCGACCAGCACCCCCGAGGTGTGGCTGCTCGGCTCGAGCGACTACTCGGCCCAGCTCGCCGCGGGGATGGGCCTGCCGTACGTGTTCGCGAACCACTTCTCGGGCGACGGTCTCGAGCGGGCGCTCGACCTCTACCGCGGGCAGTTCCAGCCGTCCGAGACGCTCGCCGAGCCCCGCACCTTCGTCACGGCCAACGCCGTCGTCGCCGACACCGACGCGCAGGCCCGCGCCGCCGCGCTGCCGCAGGCGCGCATGATGGCGCGTCTGCGCGGCGGCAAGCCCCTCACGGCGCTCGAGACCGTCGAGCAGGCCGCGGCGGCGGAGGCCTCGGACGGGCTCGCCGCCCCCGTGTTCGACGCGATGATGTCGCGCTGGTTCGTCGGGACCGGACCCGAGGTCCGCAGCCGGCTCGCGGAGTTCGCCGCCCGCCACGGCGTCGACGAGGTCATGGTGTCGCCCGTGTCCGCCGCGACCGAGGACGAGCCGATGGATGCCGCGCCCTCGCGCCTCCGCACGCTCGAGCTGCTCGCGGCCTGAGGCGCGTGCCGCCGCGCGCGGGCGGCGACAACCGAGGAGATCCGTCACCGAGACGCGGTGGTAACCGGTTCCACCCGCCGCGCAGCGGCACATCTCCGCGGTTGGTGCCGCGCAGGCGGGCGGGTCAGGCCTCGGGCTCGCCCGAGACGAGGCCGCGCAGCCAGTCGCGCGCCTCGACGAAAACCTCATCGGAGTACCGCTCGGGGTAGCGCACGATCGCGCGGTCGGCACGCGGATAGGAGCCGAGGTAGAGCACGCGCGGCGAGAAGCGACGCAGGCCCAGCAACGCGTCGGCCATGCGCTCGTCCTCGATGTGCCCGTCGGCGTCGATGACGAAGCGGTACCGGCCGAGCTCGTCGCCGATCGGGCGCGAGGCGAGCAGCGACAGGTTGATGCCCCGGGTTGCAAACTGCTCGAGCAGCTCGAGGAGGGCACCCGGGTGGTCCTCGGGCAGCTCGACGATGAGCGACGTCTTGTCGGCCCCCGTCGGCGCGGGCGGCGGAGCCGTGCGGCTCACCAGCACGAACCGCGTCACGGCGTGCGGATTGTCGCCGATCTTCTCGGCCAGCAGGTCGAGGTCGTAGAGCTTGAGGATGCCCGGCGGGGCGATCGCGGCATCCGCGGAGATCCCGCCGTCGACGAGTCCCACGGCGGCGGCGACGTTGCTCGTGGCGGGGATGTGCGAGTGCTCGGGCAGCGCGGCCGTCAGCCACGTGAGGCACTGCGCGTAGGCGACGGGGTGGGCTGCGACGACCGAGACGTCCTCGAGTCGCACGCCGGGCCGGGCGACCAGCACGAACTCGACCGGCACGAGGTACTCCCCGACGATGCGGAGTCCCGGCACGGTCGCCAGCGCGTCCTGCGTCGTCGAGACGCCGCCGTCGACGGAGTTCTCGATCGCGATCATCGCGGCATCCGACCGGCCCTCGATGACGTCGGCGAGCGCCTCGCCGACGTTGCGGACGGGGCGCCAGGTCTGGTCGCGTGCTTCGGGGACCTGCGCGAGGGCGGCTTCGGTGAAGGTGCCGGCGGGGCCGAGGAAGCTGTACGTGCGACGGGTGGGGGAAGCCGGGGGCTCGGATGTCACGCGGACAGCCTAGTGGGCACCCCCATGAGCCCCACCGTCCGCGGTATCGGCTGTCGACGACGGATGCCGCTGACCAGTACACCCGCGACGAGAACCGCCCCGCCGACCACCTCTCCGACGCTCGGAGCCTCACCGCGCAGCAGTGCGGCCGAGGCCATCGCGACGACGGGCGCGAGCAGGATCCACGGCACGACGGCCGCGGACGGGTTGCGGCCGAGCAGTCCGTTGAAGACGGCGTACGCGAACAGGGTGCACAGGCCCGCGGTGTAGAGGGTCGAGACGACGGCCTGGGGTCCGATGGCGGCGAGCCCCGCGACGATCGCCGCGGGACCGTCGATGACGAACGACAGGGCCAGGGCGGGGATCGGCACGACCAGCGACGACCAGACCGTCAGCGACAGCGTGCCGCCGCGGCCGATCCCGGTGACGACGCCCGCGCGGCGCGAGATCACGTTGCCGACGGCCCACGACAGCGCGGCCGCGAGCGCGAGGCAGACCGCGAGCACGGGAGCGTCGCCGCCGCGGAAGAGCGCCACGATCGCGAGACCGACGACGCCGAGGCCGACACCGATGACCTGCGTCGCTGAGGGGCGCTCGCGCAGGGCGATCGCGGCGATCACGATCGTGAAGACCGCCTGCGCCTGCATGAGGAGCGCGGCGAGGCCCGGGCTCAGCCCCAGCGCGAGCGACGTGTAGAGGAGCGCGAACTGGCCGAGGCTCATGAACAGGCCGACTCCGACGATCACGCGCCACCCGGTCTGCGGCCGCGGCACCACGAGGACGGCGAGTGCGACGACGGCGAACCGGATCGCCGCGAACAGCAGGGGCGGGATGCCGCTCATTCCCCAGTCGATGACGACGAAGTTCAGGCCCCACAGCGAGGCGACGAGGGCGGCGAGGAGCATGTCACGGCGGGTCACGGGACCAGTCCACCCGCGGCATCCATGAAGGACAAGCAATCATTCGGCGAGGCAAATCGGTAGCATCGCTTCATGATCGATCTCGAGGCCGTCGTGTCCCTGCGCGCCGTGGCCACGGAGGGGAGCGTCGCCGCCGCCGCCACGGCCCTGGGATTCACGCCGTCGGCGGTCTCGCAGCAGATCAAGCGACTCGAGCGCGATACCGGCGTGGCCCTGCTCGAGCGAGTCGGGCGAGGAGTGGTGCTGACCGAGTCCGCGACGCGCCTCGTCGTGTCGGCCACGCCGATCCTCGCCGACCTCGAGCGGGTCCGCGCGGATCTCCACGGAGGCGGCGAGCCCGACCGGGTCGCCGGCGAGATCCGCATCGGGGCGTTCTCGACGGTCGTGCGCGGCGTCATGGTGCCCCTGCTCGCGGACCTCGGCCGGCGGCATCCGGATCTGCGACTGCCGCTGCGCGAGAGCGAACCGTGGGAGACGGTCGCCCTCGTCGCGTCGGGTCAACGGGACCTGGGACTCGTGCACCGCTGGGGCAACGTCGCCCTCGCGATCCCCGACCACCTCGTCGAGACCCCGCTGTTCACCGACGTCGCCGACATCATCCTGCGACGCGACCACCCGCTCGCCGGCCGCACCGAACTGCGCCCCGAGGACCTCGGCGGCGAGCCGTGGGTCGCGACGTTCGAGTCGACGATCTGCCGGCAATGGCTGCGGCGGCTGTTCGACGGTGTCGGCGGAGCGCCGCGGATCGTGCACGAGTCGATGGAGTTCGAGAACCACCTCGAGATCGCCCGCGCGGGCATCGCCGTCGCGCTGGTTCCGCGACTGGGCCGCCCGCCCCTCGGCCCCGACCTCGTCGCGATCCCGACGGCGTCGCCCGAGTTTATCCGCGAGGTGTCGGCCATCCACCGCCGGACCATGTCGGACTCCCCCGCTTTGCGGACCGTGCTCGATGCCCTGTCGGAACGGGCGGCGGCGATGGTCACCGAGGCGGGCCGCCTTCCGGCGTGAGCTCGCTGCGGATCCGCGACACGCAGGCGCTCCCGTCCGACTTCCCTGGCAGACTGGGCGAATGAGCCGCGCAGGACAGCCAGCCGAAGCCTCTGACCTCGTCGAC
The DNA here is from genome assembly GCF_031844425.1 of Microbacterium sp. ARD31. Classification (NCBI taxonomy): domain Bacteria; kingdom Bacillati; phylum Actinomycetota; class Actinomycetes; order Micrococcales; family Microbacteriaceae; genus Microbacterium; species Microbacterium sp. ARD31. The sequence goes on along the minus strand of NZ_JAUZVE010000003.1, from coordinate 196,727 downwards.
GTGGACGCCCTCATCGGCGCCTACTACGACCTGAAGCCCGACCCGTCGGTCGCCGCGCAGCGGGTCGCGTTCGGGACGAGCGGCCACCGGGGCTCGTCGCTGTCGCGCAGCTTCAACGAGGACCACATCCTCGCCACGACGCAGGCGATCGTCGACTACCGCGCGGCGCAGGGCATCACCGGCCCGCTGTTCCTCGGCCGCGACACGCACGGACTCTCGCTGCCCGCCGAGCACACCGCCATCGAGGTCCTCGTCGCGAACGGCGTCGACGTCCGCGTCGACAGCCGCGACTCGTGGGTGCCGACACCCGCTCTCAGCCACGCGATCCTCACCTACAACAAGGGCCGGGACGAGTCGGATGCCGGTCGCGCCGACGGCATCGTCGTCACCCCCTCGCACAACCCGCCGCGCGACGGCGGATTCAAGTACAACCCGCCCCACGGCGGACCCGCCGACACCGACGCGACCGGCTGGATCGCCGACCGCGCGAACGCGCTCATCGAAGCCGGCCTCGAGGGCGTCCGACGCATCCGCCACGCGGACATCGACGACGCGACCCTCGGCCAGTACGACTTCCGCGAGGAGTACGTCGCCGACCTGGCATCCATCATCGACGTCGAGGCCATCGCCCGGTCGGGCGTGCGGATCGGCGCCGACCCGCTCGGCGGTGCGTCGGTCGAGTACTGGGCTCTCATCGGCGAGCGCTACGGCCTCGACCTCACGGTCGTGAACCCCGAGGTCGACCCGACGTGGCGGTTCATGACGCTCGACTGGGACGAGAAGATCCGCATGGATCCCTCCTCCCCCTCGGCGATGGCCGCCCTCGTCGCCCGGCGCGACGAGTTCGACATCCTCACCGGCAACGACGCCGACGCCGACCGTCACGGCATCGTGACGCCCGACGCCGGGCTCATGAACCCGAACCACTTCCTCGCCGTCGCGATCGACTACCTCTACCGCCACCGCGAAGGCTGGCCGCAGGATGCCGCCATCGGCAAGACCCTCGTGTCGTCGATGATCATCGACCGCGTCGCCGCCTCGCTCGGCCGCACCCTCCTCGAGGTCCCCGTCGGGTTCAAGTGGTTCGTCCCGGGCCTGCTCGACGGCTCCGTCGCCTTCGGCGGCGAGGAATCCGCCGGTGCGTCGTTCCTGCGCAAGGACGGCACGGTCTGGACGACGGACAAGGACGGCATCCTCCTCTGTCTGCTCGCCGCCGAGATCCTCGCCGTCACCGGCAAGACCCCCTCGCAGCGGTACGCCGAGCTCGAGGCCGAGTTCGGGGCATCCGCGTATCAGCGCGTCGACGCGCCCGCCTCGCCCGAGCAGAAGGCGGCCCTGTCGAAGCTCTCGGGCGACGCCGTGTCGGCGAGCGAGCTGGCCGGCGACCCCGTCACGGCGAAGCTCTCGCACGCGCCCGGCAACGGTGCGGCGATCGGCGGGCTCAAGGTGCAGACCGAGTACGCCTGGTTCGCGGCGCGCCCGTCGGGCACCGAGGACGTCTACAAGCTGTACGCCGAGAGCCTCAAGGGTCCCGAGCACCTCGCGCAGGTGCAGGAGGAGGCTCGCAAGGTCGTCGCCGCCGCGCTGGGTTCCTGAGGCCGCGGGCGCCGGGTTCCTGGGGTCCGGCGGCCCGGTCCCTGAGGTCCGGCGGCCCGGTCCACGAGGTCCGGCGGCCCGGTTCCGCGCCAGTAGGCTCGGGACCATGAGTTGGCTCGTCACCGGAGGCGCCGGGTACATCGGCGCGCACATCGTCCGCGCTCTCGCCGAGGCGGGTCTCGACCCGATCGTCCTCGACGACCTCTCCAGCGGACACGCCGCGTTCGTGCCCGAGGGAGTCTCCTTCGTGCAGGGCACGATCCTCGACCAGCAGCTCGTCGCCGACACCCTGCGCACGCACGGCGTCGAGGGCGTCATCCACGTCGCCGGGTTCAAGTACGCCGGTGTCTCGGTGCAGCGCCCCCTCCACACCTACGAGCAGAACGTCGAGGGCACCCGCGTGGTGCTCGCGGCGATGGCGGATGCCGGGGTCACGAACATCGTGTTCTCCTCCAGCGCCGCCGTGTACGGCACCCCCGACGTGCCCCTCGTGACCGAGGACCTGCCCAAGCGTCCCGCCTCGCCGTACGGCGAATCGAAGCTCATCGGCGAGTGGCTGATCGCGGCGCAGGGCGTCGCGACGGCGGCATCCGATGCACCCCTGCGTCACACCTCGCTGCGGTACTTCAACGTCGTCGGCTCGGGCGACCCGTCGGTCTACGACACGAGCCCCCACAACCTGTTCCCGATCGTCTTCGAGATGCTGCTGAAGGGTGAGACGCCGCGAATCAACGGCGACGACTACGACACCCCCGACGGCACGAACGTGCGCGACTACGTGCACGTCGCCGACATCGCCGCCGCGCACGTCGTCGCGGCGCAGCGTCTGCGCGCGGGCGAACCGGTCGAGCCCGCCTACAACCTCGGTTCGCAGAACGGTCTGTCGGTGCGCGAGATCATGGATGCCGTCGCCCGGGTCACCGGCATCCCGTTCACCCCCGAGATCGCCGCGCGCCGCGCCGGCGATCCCGACCGCATCGTCGCCACCGGCGAGCTCGCCGCCCGCGACCTCGACTGGAAGATGCGGTACACCGTCGACGAGATGGTCCGCACCGGCTGGGACGCCCGCCGCACCGCCGGCTGAGAGCCCCCGGTCACGCGCGAGAGCGCGCGTCCGTGCCGACAGCGCCGCTTGCTGCCGCGCTCGGACGGGCGCTCTCGGCAGCAGGGGGCGCTTTCGCGCGGACAACCGCGAGCGAGCGGGCGCGTCAGCCCGACGCGCGGGCGATGAGCGTCGTCGGGACGACCGTCCGTGTCGCGGGCTCGCCGTCGAGCGTCGCCGCGAGGGCGGCGACGGCGGCCTCGCCGAGCGCCGCGAAGTCCTGCCGGACGGTGGTCAGCGGCGGGCGGTAGTCCGCGGCATCCGCCACGTCGTCGAACCCGATGACGGCGACGTCCTCACGTCCCGCCTCGGCGAGCGCGCGCAGCACGCCGAGCGCCATCTGGTCGTTCGCGGCGAACACCGCGTCGACGTCAGGGTCGGCGGCGAGGACGACTCCCGCTGCGTGACCGGATGCCGCACCCCAATCCCCGCGCAGCGGTTCCCGGGGCGGCGGCCCGTCGTGCGCCGCCCGCCACCCGCGCTCGCGCTCGGCCGCCGCGAACGACCCGGCGGGCCCGGCGACGTGAGCGATCGCGCGACGCCCGGCATCCGTCAGTCTGCGTGTGGCCGCCTCGGCGCCGCCGGCGTGGTCGGACTGGACCGTGGCGAACGCCCCGCCGGGTGAGTCGACTGCGACCAGCGCGAGACCCGCGGGCGGCGCGACGCCCTCGGCGATGGCCGTCGCCTCGTTGAGGACGATCGCGCCGTCCACGCCGAGGTCGTGCAGGCGGTCGAAGGCGTCGGCGATGTCGGCGCGTTCGGCCAGGGAGATGAGGGTGACCGCCAGATCGCGCCGGGCGGCGGCGGACGCCACGGCCTCGAGCATCCGCGAGTTGCCGACCGTCGCAAGGGTCGCGACGATGACACCGATCGTGCCGGAGCGGCCCGTGCGCAGGGCCCGGGCGGCGCGGTGCGGGCGGTAGCCGAGGTCGGCCATCGCCGCCTCGATGCGCGCGCGGGTCTCGGGGTCGACGCGCGGGCTGCCGTTGACGACGCGCGAGACGGTCTGGCCGGACACACCCGCCGCCGCGGCCACGTCGGCCATCGAGACGCGTCGCTGCACGGCATCCTCCCCACCCCGGATCCTGCTCCGCGATTACGTGCGCAACTCCGGGGACTCGCGTGATGTTGACGATAACACAGCCGATCGGTTACCGTGTTGACGTGAACACACCGGAGAACGGCACACACGCGCCTGCCGAGACGAACGACCTCGGCGCCGGCGTCGTCAAGCGCAGCACCCGCCTCGCCGACGGCCGCGAGCTGATCTACTTCGACGACCCCGGCACGACCCTCGGCCCGGAGCGCGCCGTCGACACCCGCGACCTCGGCGCCCGCCCCGAGACCGCCACGATGCGGCAGGACGTCCTTACCGGCGACTGGGTCTCCGTCGCCGCGAACCGGCAGAACCGCGCGTTCCTGCCGCCCGCCGAGCTCGACCCGCTCGCGCCGCAGACCCCGACGAACCCGTCCGAGATCCCGTCGCTCTACGACGTCGCCGTCTTCGAGAACAAGTCGCCCTCCTTCGGACCCGCCCTCGCCGAGGCGACCGACGACGTTCCCGCCGCGGTCGACCCGCCGCGCGGACTCGACGACCTCGCCCACCTCGGGCTCGGCCGCACCCGCACGAGCGTCGGCCGCACCGAGGTCGTCTGCTTCTCGCCCGAGCGCACCGGCTCGTTCGGCACGCAGACCGTCACCCGTGCCCGCACCGTCATCGAGGCGTGGGCCGACCGCACCGCCGCCCTGTCCGCTCTCCCCGGCATCGAGCAGGTGTTCCCCTTCGAGAATCGCGGCGAAGCGATCGGCGTCACGCTGCAGCATCCGCACGGCCAGATCTACGCCTACCCGTACGTCACTCCGCGCACGACCCGTCTGCTCGACTCGATCGACCGCACCGCCCCCGACCTGTTCCAGCGCATCCTCGAGTTCGAGCAGGCCGGCCCCCGCGTCCTGCTGCGCGGCGAGCACTGGACCGCCTTCGTGCCGTTCGCCGCCCGCTGGCCCCTGGAGATCCACCTGCTCCCGCACCGTCACGTCGCCGACTTCGCGGCGCTCTCGGAGCCCGAGAAGGACGAGCTCGCCCCGCTCTACCTGCGACTGCTGCGCGGCGTCGACGCCCTCTACGAGTCCGAGACTCCCTACATCGCCGCCTGGCATCAGGCGCCGGTCCACGTCGGCCGCGACACCGTGCGCCTGAGCCTGCAGCTCACGAGTCCCCGTCGCGCCGCCGACAAGCTCAAGTTCCTCGCCGGATCCGAGGCCGCCATGGGCGCCTGGGTCGGCGACGTCCCCCCGGAGGACGCCGCCGCGCGCCTCCGCACCGCCATCGAAGGAGTCACCCTGTGACCGCTGCCGGCGAGGCCCACGGCCTCTTCTCCACCCTCACCGGCAACGAGCCGGTCGGACTCTGGTCGGCGCCCGGGCGCGTCAACCTGATCGGCGAGCACACCGACTACAACGACGGGTTCGTCTTCCCGTTCGCGACGCCCCACCGGACGCACGTCGCGCTCGGCCGGCGCTCGGACGGCCGCATCCGCGTCGTCTCCACCTTCGACGAGGCGCCGGTCGAGGTGGCGCTCGCAGACCTCGACGCGCTGTTCCCCGAGCGCCGCGACGAGGTCGTCGAGTGGGCCCGGTACCCGCTCGGTGTCGCGTGGGCGCTGCTGCAGGCGACCGGGACGGATGCCGCATCCGTCACCGGTGTCGACCTCGCGTTCGCCTCGGACGTCCCCGTCGGCGCCGGGCTCTCGTCGTCGGCGGCCATCGAGGGTGCGACCGGCTCGGCGCTCAACGACGTGTGGGGGCTCGGCCTCGACCGCGTCGCACTCGCGCAGGCGGGACGCCGCGCCGAGAACGAGGCCGTCGGCGCTCCGACCGGGATCATGGACCAGATGGCGTCGATGCTCGGCGAGACGGATGCCGGCACCTTCCTCGACTGCCGCAGCCTCGACGCGCAGGTGGTCGCCCTCGGCTTCGACGCCGCGGGGCTCGAGCTCATGGTGATCGACACGCGTGTCGCCCACGCGCACTCGACCGGCGGCTACGGCGAGCGCCGCGCCGCGTGCGAGCGCGGTGCGGAGGCGATGGGCGTCCCGGCCCTGCGCGACGTGCGCGTCGACCAGCTGCCGCAGGTCGAGCAGCTCGTCGACGAGGTGACCTACCGGCGGGTGCGTCACGTCGTCACCGAGAACCAGCGGGTGCTCGACACCGTGCGTACGCTGCGCGAACAGGGCCCCCGCGCCATCGGCGACCTGCTCTACGCCTCGCACGCCTCGATGCGCGACGACTTCGAGATCTCGGTGCCCGAGCTCGACCTCGCCGTCGAGACCGCCCGCGAGAACGGCGCGGTCGGGGCGCGGATGACGGGCGGCGGATTCGGCGGGTCGGCGATCGCGCTCATCGACCGCGCCGCCGTCCCGGCCGTGCGCGACGCGGAGCGGGCAGCCTTCGCCGCGGCGGGGCACACCGAGCCGCACGTCTTCACGGTGCGACCGTCCGAGGGCGCCCGCCGCGACGGCTGATCCCGTTACGGCTCGGTAAAGCCGGCGATCCGCCCGTGCGCCCGCGGCGGGCGGAGGGCAGGATGGACCCATGCCCTTCGCCACCACCCCCGCCGCCGGCACGCCCCTCCTGCAGGTGCGCGACCTCGCCGTCGAGTTCCAGACCATCGACGGATCGGTGCGCGCCGTGGAGGGCGTCGACCTCGACCTCGCCGCGGGTGAGACGGTCGCGATCGTGGGCGAGTCGGGCTCGGGTAAGTCGACGACCGCGATGGCCGTGATCGGCCTGCTGGCCGGCAACGGACGCATCGCCGACGGCAGCATCCGCCTCGACGGCCAGGAGCTCGTCGGGGCGTCCGAAGCGACGATGCGCGGCATCCGCGGGGCGCAGATCGGACTCGTGCCGCAGGACCCGATGTCGAACCTCAACCCGACGTCGAAGATCGGCACGCAGGTCGCCGAGACCCTGCTCGCGCACGGGCTCGCGACGAAGAAGGACGTCGACCGGAAGGTCGTCGAGACCCTCGCGGCGGCCGGCCTGCCGAACGCCGAGGAGCGCGCGAAGCAGTACCCGCACGAGTTCTCGGGCGGCATGCGCCAGCGCGCGCTCATCGCCATCGGGCTCGCCTGCAACCCGCGCCTACTCATCGCCGACGAGCCCACGAGCGCGCTCGACGTGACGGTGCAGAAGACGATCCTCGACCAGCTCGGCCGCATGACGACCGAGCTCGGCACGTCCGTCCTGCTGATCACGCACGACCTGGGTCTCGCGGCCGAGCGCGCCGCCCGGGTCGTCGTCATGCACCGGGGCCGCATCGTCGAGCAGGGCCCCGCGCGGCAGATCCTCGAGGACCCGCAGCATCCCTACACCCAGTCCCTCGTGCAGGCGGCGCCCTCGGTCGCCGTCGCACGGTTGCGTCCCGAGGCGTTCACGACTCCGACACCGGATGCCGCGCCGAAGCCGGTCGACAACATCGTCGAGGTCGAGGGGCTCACCAAGCTCTACAAGGTCCGCGGGCAGAAGGAGGACTTCGCCGCCGTCCGCGACGTCTCGTTCTCGATCCCCCGCGGCGAGACGGTCGCGATCGTGGGCGAATCCGGCTCGGGCAAGACGACGACGGCACGGATGCTGCTGAAGGTCGTCGACCCGACGGAGGGTGTCATCCGCTACGACGGTGCGGACGTGGCATCCCTCAAGGGACGGCAGCTGCGCGAGTTCCGGCAGAAGGTGCAGCCGATCTTCCAGGACCCGTATTCGTCGCTGAACCCCATGTTCACGATCGAGCGGATCGTGCAGGAACCGCTCGACTTCTACAACCGCGGCTCCGCGAAGGACCGTGCCGCGCGGGTGCGCAAGCTGCTCGACGACGTCGCCCTGCCCGAGTCGATGCTGCGGCGCTACCCGTCCGAGCTGTCCGGCGGTCAGCGTCAGCGCGTCGCGATCGCGCGGGCCCTCGCCCTGTCGCCCGAACTGATCGTCTGCGACGAGCCGGTGTCGGCGCTCGACGTGCTCGTGCAGGACCAGATCCTGTCGCTGCTGCGCGACCTGCAGAACGAATACGGCCTGAGCTACCTGTTCATCTCGCACGACCTCGCCGTCGTGCGGCTGATCAGCGACTACGTCTGCGTCATGAAGGACGGCGCGCTCGTCGAGGCCGCCTCGAGCGAGGAGATCTTCACGAACCCGCGCGACCCCTACACGCGGAACCTCCTCGCCTCGATCCCCGGCAACGAGCTCGACATCGCCGTCTGACCCTCGCCGCGCGCCGCGGCGCGGCGCGCCATCCCTCCCCTGTCAAGAAACGCCGCCCCACGCGGCACAACGCGACAGGCGAACACCGGATGCCGCACCCCCGCATCCCTCCCCTGTCACAACACGCCGCCCCACACGGCACATCGTGACAGGCGAACAGCCCCAGCACGCACGGGCAGCGAAGCGATCCCGGTGGGCCGGACAGTCGGGGAAGGGGCCCTGTTGTCCGACCCGCCGGGATCGCGCAGCGGTACCCCGGCGCGACCCCCGGCAGGTCTATGGCACGAGCGCGTTGCCCAGCCCGACGACGGCGAGCAGCACCCGCCGACTCACGGTCAGCGCCCGCGCGTCCGGGGGTCCATGGCTTCGCGCAACGCCTCGCCGAACAGGGTGAAGCCGAGGGCGGTGATCGCGATGCAGATGCCGGGGAGGAAGGCGAGCCACGGCGCGATGGCGAGCTCGGCCTGCGCGTAGGTGAGCATGCGGCCCCACTCCGCGGTCTCGGGGCGTCCGCCGCCGAGGCCGAGGAACGACAGCGCCGCCGCGTCGATGACGGCCGTCGCGAGCGACAGGGTGCCCTGCACGATGACCGGTCCGACCGCGTTCGGCAGGACGTGGGTCATCGTGATGCGCCCGCGCCCGAGGCCGAGGGTCTGGGCCGAGAGGACGTAGTCGGCCGACCGCTGCTGCAGCATCGACGCGCGCAGCAGGCGCGCGAAGATGGGCACCTGCGCGACACCGATGGCGATCATGACCGAGTTCTGGTTCTGGCCGAGGATCGCTGCGATCGAGACGGCGAGCAGGAGGCTCGGCACCGAGAGCAGGATGTCGACGAGTCGCATGATGACGTTGTCGACCCAGCCGCCGAAGGTGCCGGCGATGAGGCCCAGCAGCATCCCGCCGACGAGTCCGTAGGCGGTCGAGATGACACCGATGAGCAGCGATGACTGCGCTCCCCAGATGAGCTTGGACAGCACGTCGCCGCCGAACCGGTCGAGGCCGAGCGGGAACGCCGCGATCTCGCCGGGACCGGGGATGTAGGTCGGGGTGATCTCGCGCGCACCCGGGAGGTCGGTCTCGGGGTAGGGGGCGAGCAGCGGCGCGAGGATCGCGACGAGCACGAACAGCAGCACGATGACGAGGCCGGTCCACGCGACGGGGCTGCGCCGCAGGCGGCGGAAGACGTCGTGCCAGAAGCCGCCGCGCGGCGCTCCGCCGCTGCCGGCCTTCAGGTCGACGGCCGTGGCGTCCTCGGCGGGGCTCCCGCCGGCGGCGGGGGGAAGGACGGTGCTCATGAGACCCTCACTCTCGGGTCGATCAGGCTGTACGAGACGTCGACGAGCAGGTTGATCAGCGCGTAGACGACCGCGATGAAGATGATGAAGCCCTGCAGGACCGGGAAGTCGCGATTGAAGATGGCGCCGGCGAGGAACGATCCGATGCCGGGGAAGGCGAACACCGTCTCGGTGAGGATCGCTCCCGACAGCAGCAGACCCGCCTGCAGGCCGATCGTCGTGATGACCGGCAGCATCGCGTTGCGGAGGATGAAGCGGTTGCGCAGCAGCGCTCCGGGCACGCCCTTGGCCTTCCCGGTGCGCACGTAGTCCGCGTTCTGGACCTCGACGACGGATGCCCGGGTGATGCGCACGATGATCGCGAGGGGGATCGTGCCGAGCGCCACCGCCGGCAGGATCAGGTGGAGGACGGCATCCCATGCCGCGTCGAACTCCCCTGTGATGAGGCCGTCGAGGACGTAGAAGTTCGTGTAGTGCGTCGCGTCGATCCGGGGGCTCTGGCGGCCGTCCGAGGGCAGCCATCCCAGCTGCACCGCGAAGACGTACTTGAGGATGAAGGCCAGGAAGAACACCGGCACGACGATGCCGAGCAGGCTGAAGACGACGGCGGCGCTGTCGGCCGCCTTGCCGTGGCGGCGGGCGGCCCAGTACCCGAGGGGCACGCCGACGCCGACGGCGATGATGAGCGCGGCGAGCGAGAGCTCGATCGTCGCGGGGAAGCGGCGCAGGAACTCGTCGAGCACGGGACGGCTCGTCTGCAGCGAGCTGCCGAAGTCGCCCGAGAGGAGCCTGCCGATCCACGTGAAGTACTGCTCGAGGAGCGGGCGGTCGAAGCCGTAGAGCTCGTTGATGCGGGCGACGGCTTCGGGGGTGGACTTCTCGCCGAGCAGGGCCTGGGCGGGCCCACCGGGGAGGGTTCTCACCCACCAGAAGAGCAGGATGCTCAGGCCGAGGAGGGTGGGGATCAGCAGCAGGAGCCTTTTGCCGATGGTTCGCAGCACGGGTGTCGCTTTCGGGGAGGTCGGTGCGGGGCGGGAGGGTGTCCCGCCCCGCACCGGTCAGGCGGCCGGGGCCGCCTCGATCGGCTTACTTCGTGAGGACGATCTCGCTGAACACCTCATCGTTCACGGGGCTCGCCGGGTAGCTCTCGACGCGGGGGTCGAAGGCCAGGGTGGGAGCCGGGTGGGCGAGCGGGACACCGGGGATGAACTCGGCGACCTGCTCGTTGATGTCGGAGTACACCTGCGTCTGCTCGTCGAGGTCCGCGATGCCGCGGGCGTCGGTCAGCGCGGAGAACAGCTCGGGGTTGTCGAAGCCCCACTCCGCCGACTTCTGGCCGAAGAAGACGCCGAGGAAGTTGTCGGTGTCGTTGTAGTCGCCGGTCCAGCCGAGCAGGTGGATGCCGTGGTCCGTGCCGCCGGTGATGAGGTCGAGGTACTCGCCCCACTCGTTCGACTTCGGCGTGGTCTCGACGCCGACCTCGTTCAGCTGCTTCGACAGCACCGTGAAGATCTGCTCGGGGTCCGGCATGTACGGACGCGAGACGTTGACCGGGTAGTTGAAGGTCAGCGACAGCGGGTTCGCCTCGTCGTAGCCGGCCTCGGCGAGCAGCTGCTTCGCCTTCTCGGGGTCGTAGTCGTACGTCGTGACGTCGGCGTTCCAGCCGTTGACGGTCGGCGGCATGAACTGCGTCGCCTTCTCGGTGCCCTCGGGGAGGACCTGCGAGATGAGCGCGTCCTTGTCGACGGCGTACGAGAGAGCCTCACGGACCTTCGGGTCCTGGAGCTCCGGGACCGCCTGGTTGAAGGCGAGGTAGAGGATCGTGAAGGGAGGACGCGACACCATCTTGTAGCCGTCCTCCTCGAGGGCGGCCGTGTCGGCGGGGCCGACGAGGTCGTACCCGTCGATGGAGCCCGACTCGAGCGCCTGACGGCGGGCGGTCGGGTCGTCGATCACGCGGAAGATGATCTCGTCGATCTGGCCGGCGTCGCCCCAGTAGTCCTCGTACGAGCTCAGCGTCAGCTGCTCGCCCGGCGACCACTCGTCGAATTTGTAGGGACCGGTGCCGACGGGGTGACCCATCGCGTACTCGCTGAGCGTCGGAGCCTCGGCGGTGCCGCCGACCTCGTCGGCCTTGTACTCCTCGAGGGCGGTCGGCGACTGCATCCCGAAGGCGGGGAGCGACAGCGCCGCGACGAAACCGGCGAAGGGCTTCTTCAGCGCGATGGTGACCGAGTCGTCGCCGTCGGGCGTGCAGGAGTCGTAGACCGCGGTGTCGGGGGTCGACGCGTAGCCCTTGAAGAGCTTGTTGTAGTAGTAGCCGAGCGCCTCGCTGGCGGCCAGGCCCTCCCAGTTGTACCAGCGGTCGAAGTTGGCGCAGACGGCCTCCGCGTTGAACGGCGTCCCGTCGTGGAACGTGACGTCCTTCTTGAGGGCGAACGTGTAGCTCAGCGAGTCGTCCGAGACCTCCCACGACTCGGCGAGGAGCGGCGCCGGGTCGGCGGTGCCGGGCTTGGTGCCGACGAGACCTTCGAAGATCTGACGCGAGACGCGGAACGTCTCGCCGTCCTGGGCGAAGGCGGGGTCGAGGCTGGCCGGGTCGGCCGACGCGCCGAAGACGAACGTGCCGTCGACGTCGGCCGCGCCTTCGCCTTCGCCGCTTTCGCCGCGCTGACTGGCGCACGCGCTGAGCGCGAGCGCACCGATGACGAGGGCCGCGGCGCCCGCGACCACCCGCTTCCTGGACATGGGGAGCATTGCTGTGCACCTTCCGATGAGGCTCGTCGGCGACGCGGCTGGAGGGCGGCGTTGCCGAAGGGATGCCGCTGACGCTACCTGCCGCACTGCGGGCAAGCGGTTACATCTGCATCTCGATCGTGTTTCTTCCTGCGGGCTACCGTAGACGAATGGCCCGCTCCCGCGACCCGATCGACCCGCCTGTCGCGAGACTGTCCGACGGCCGGCAGGCGCGCATCGTGCCGGGTCGCTTCGCCGGCGGCTGGGAACTGATCGTCGACACGACCCCCCAGTCGCACGTGGACCTCGACGATCCGTCGCACCTCCACTTCGAGTACGTCGCCCGGATGGGTGCGGTGATCGACCGGATCGGGATGCCGGGCGAGCCCCTCACGGCCGTGCACCTCGGTGCGGGCGCCCTGACCCTGCCGCGGTACGTCGAGCACACCCGGCCGGGGTCGCGGCAGCAGGTTATCGAGCTGGAGCAGGCGCTCGTCGACCTGGTCCGCGCGCACCTGCCGCTTCCCCGCACGGGACAGCTCCGGGTACGTATCGGCGATGCGCGCGAGGTCGCGGCGCGCCTGCCCGCGGGGCTCGTCGGCAACGTCGACCTCGTCGTCTCCGACGTGTTCGCGGGCGCCCAGACCCCCGCCCACATCACGAGCGTGGAGTACTACCGCATCCTCGCGGGGCTGCTCGCACCCACCGGCATCCTGCTCGTCAACATCGCCGACGGCAGCGGGCTGGCCTTCGCGCGCCGTCAGGTCGCGACCGTGCGCTCGGTGCTCGAGCACGTCGTGATCCTCGCCGAGGTCGGCACGCTCAAGAGCGGTCGGTTCGGCAACATCGTCATCGCCGCCTCTCCCGCTCCGCTGCCGATGGACTGGCTGCCGCGGCTCATGGCGGCGGGGCCGCACCCCGCGAAGGTCGCCCACGGCGCCGAGCTCGAGGCGTTCGCGCGCGATGCGCGGATCATGACGGATGCCGACGCCACCCCGTCGCCGAAGCCCGCCGCATCCGTCTTCGACCGCTGAGGCCGCGACGCGCGGCGCGCCCTCAGCCGATTCCGGGTCCCGCCCGGCGACACTGGAGGCACACGTCGCTGGGTGGGAAGGATTGGCCGTGGGCTTCATCAAGGGATACGACCCGGAGACACTCCGAGAGATCGTCGACCTCGACGAATGCCAGGCACGGCTCGTCGAGCTCGGCGAGCAGCGCAGCCTCGCGGCGATGCTCGAGAAGGTGTGGCTCCTCAAGGTGACCGGTCGTCTCGACGACGCGCTCGTGGTGTCGGAGGAGTCGGTCCGTCTCGCGCGGATGGCCGGGACCCGCAAGGACCTGCTGCGCGCACGGATGCTGCACGCCACCGTCCAGCAGTTCCGCGGCGCCTACGCGGCCGCGATCCACGAACTCAACACGTGCGTCGAAGAGGCCGAGGGCCAGGGCTGGGCGGCGGTGGCCGCGTTCGGCTGCCAGCACCGAGGGAAGGTGCACTTCGACGCCGGCGACGATGCGTCGGCGCGCGCGGACTTCAAGAAGGCGCTCTTCCTGCGGCAGGAGGCCGGGGCGCCCGAGGAGCAGCTCGAGTCGACGCTGCTCGCGATCGACGCCGTCGACCGGCGCCGCAACCGTTCCTCGGTCGCCAGCTGAGCCATTCCCGGCGAGTGTCGTACATCCGTTCTATCGTGCTGGCATGAGCGATCTGATCGACGTCCGCCGCGAGGCGGAGTCCCTGCTGCGGCAGCTGCTCGACGACTCGTGGAGCTTCGCGTTCGACAACGCCAAACGGCGCGCGGGCGCGTGCGACTACCTGCGCAAGCGCATCACGCTCTCGCGCTACCTCGCCGCGCGGTACGACGCCGAGACCAACCGGCAGACGATCCTGCACGAGATCGCCCACGCGATCGCGGGGGCCGCCGCCGGTCACGGCGCGGACTGGAAGCGCGTCGCGCGCTCGCTCGGCTACACCGGCGGCGTGACGCACCGCGGTGAGACGGCGACCGAGCTCGCCCCCTGGGTCGGGGTCTGCCCCGCGGGGCACGTTGCCTACCGGCACCGCAAGGCCACCCGGGCGACCTCGTGCGCGCGCTGCGCACCGACGTTCGATCCGCGCCACCTCATCACCTGGCGGCGGCGCGAGATCACCGCCGAGACGCGGCGGGCCGCCCTCACTCCGCGCTGATCGCCTCGTACGCCCGCCACACGCCGCCGCGCAGGACCGGCACCGCATCGTCGGCGTCGTGGACCGCGGCGGCGAGCACCTCGGCGCGGCGGTCGGCCTCGAGCAGCTCCTGCCCCGAGCCGCTCGCCGTCAGCAGATGACGGACGGCGGAACGCAGCCCGCGGAAGGACTCGGATGCCGCTGCGGCCTCCGGCGACGAATGGTCGAGGCCGAGCGCCTCGAGGGCGCCGAACACCGCGCCCGCGCCCAGCTGGTCCTCGACCGAGAAGCGGAGGACCGCGGCATCCCCCTGCCCGGACAGCTCCCCCGCCGCGATCACGTTGATGCTCGTCCGCGCCGCGCGGCGGTTCTGCTCGGCGAGCACGGCGTGCGCGACCGCGGTCGCGTTGCGCAGGCACCCCAGGAAGACGACCGCACCCGCGTCCGCAGCGGCCGAGGCGACGGCGGCGCCGTTGCGCGAAACGGCGTGGGCCGCGTCGTCGTGCGGCACGGTCTCGCCGCCCGCGATCCGCGCCGACACGGTCGACGAGAACCGCAGCACGTCGACCACGACGACGACGTCCGCGGGGGCGAGGCGGCGGAGGCCGTCCTGCCCCCAGTCGAAACGCAGTTGGTAGCGGGACTGGTCGAACGGGCTCGCGGTCATCCCTCCAGCGTACGAGCGTCGACGACCGGCTTCAGCGCGAGCGCGAGGCCGAGGACGTTCCGCGCCGTGCGCTGCAGTTCACCGCGGGTGAGGCCGTCCGCGCGGGCGAGCGAGTCGAGAATCGACGTGTCGGCGTACGCCTGCGGCGCGCCGTCGCGCTTCACGCCGCCGGGCATGAGGACGTCCACCTGCGCACGGACGCGGTAGGCGTTGTCCGCGAGGGCGGGGAAGTCGGGGTCGGCGGACTCCTCGATCCACCAGTCGGTGATGACCGTGCCCTCGTACCCCCACTCACCCCGCAGGACGACCGTGGCGAGGTCGTGGTGGTAGTGCGCCCACACCCCGTTGATCTGGTTGTACGACGTCATGATCACGCGGGGCGCGGCTTCGCGCACGCAGATCTCGAAGCCGCGCAGGTAGATCTCGCGCAGCGCGCGTTCGGAGACCCGCGAGTCGTTGCGGGTGCGGTTGGTCTCCTGGTTGTTCGCGGCGAAGTGCTTCGGGCAGGCGGCGAGTCCGGTGCTCTGCACGCCGCGCACGACGGCGGCGGCGATGCGTCCCGAGACGACCGGGTCCTCGCTGAAGTACTCGAAGTTGCGCCCGCACAGGGGGTCGCGGTGGATGTTCATGCCCGGGCTGAGCAGCACGTCCGAGCCCTTGCGCAGCATCTCCTGGCCGTGCAGCGCGGCGAGCTCCTCGATGAGCGGGACGTTCCAGGTCGAGGCGAACGCCGTCCCCGAGGGCAGCAACGAGGCGTAGGCCGCGAGGCGGATGCCGCTCGGCCCGTCGGTCGTCGTGATCGGCGGCACGCCCTTGGCGCGCAGCGACTCGGACACCCCGCCCAGCACGCCCGCGTTGCCGGCGGCTCCCAGCGGGCTGTCCATCGTGACGTCGCCGCGGGCGAGGAGCGACAGTTCCTCATCGCTCAGCTGCGCGACGAAGTCGTCGAGGGATGCCGCACCCGCGGCGACGTCGGCGAGGTCGACACCTCGGTCGCCCGTGTGAGGGATCTCGGCGGGCAGGGTGGTGAGGATCCGGTCGGCCCGCGCGACGGTACGCGTCGGGACGGTCTCGTGGGCGACGACGGCCGAGCCGTCCGCCGCTCGCGCGAGCGTGAGTCGCTCGAAGGGCAGGACCGGGGCGGCGACCTCGGTGGCCGTGCGCACGACCCGCGTCTCGGGCACGTCGAACGCCGCCACGCGCGTCGCCGAGCGCACGTCGGTCCCCACGAACACGGGGTACTCCCCGGCTTCGAGGACCCAGGCGCTGCGGGTACCGGTCGCGCCGGCGTCGTCGTACGAGGCGAGGTCGTCGAGACGCACCGTGAGCCGTACCGTCTCGCTCGCCCCGGGCGCGAGCAGCCCGGTCTTGCCGAACGCCGCGAGCTGACGGGCGGGCTTGCCGAGGGCGCCGTCCGGAGCGCCGGTGTAAACCTGCACGACCTCCTTTCCGGCGACGGCCCCCGT
Source organism: Microbacterium sp. ARD31 (assembly GCF_031844425.1). Classification (NCBI taxonomy): domain Bacteria; kingdom Bacillati; phylum Actinomycetota; class Actinomycetes; order Micrococcales; family Microbacteriaceae; genus Microbacterium; species Microbacterium sp. ARD31. The sequence continues at coordinate 180,448 of NZ_JAUZVE010000003.1, read as the reverse complement.
GTTGGTGACGACGACCTCGAGGGTCAGGGCACCGGCATCCGTCGTCACCGTCGTCGACAGCTCGAACGTCGTGTACGACAGGCCGTGCCCGAACGGGAACAGCACCCGGTCGGGGGCGAACGTCTCGAAGTAGCGGTAGCCGACGAAGACGTCCTCGGCGTAGACGTTGACGTCGAGGTGACCGAAGTTCGGCGCGCTGGGGTAGTCCTCGTAGCTGAGGGCGATCGTGTCGGTCAGCTTGCCGCTGGGGGCCGATTCGCCGGCGAGCACCCCCGCGACGGCGCGGGCACCCTCCATGCCGCCCTGCCAGGCCAGCAGCACGGCGCTGATCCGGTCGCCGTACGCGACGACCCACGACAGGTCCATCACGTTGCCCGCGTCCACGACGACCACCACACGGTCGAAGTGCGCGGTCACGGCGTCGAGGAGGGCGCTCTCCTCCGGCGTCAGGTAGTAGCTGCCGGGCTCGAGGATGCTGTCGCGCGCCTCGCCCGCCGCGCGGCCGATGGCGACGACCGCGGTGTCGGCACGGGATGCCGCAGCCGCCACGTCGGCGTCGGCGATGGGCATCTCGGGGAAGTGGTGCGGCCACTGGCCCCAGTTGGCGGTGAACGCCGGCCGGTTCTCCGCGGACCACGTCGAGTACCGGGTCGCGAGGTCGTCGTCGACGCGGACGCCCGCGTCGCGGAGCCCGGCGAGCAGGTTCCAGATGTAGGGCACCTTGACGTCGCCGCCCGAGCCGTAGCCGACGGCGAACCAGTCCACCTGCACGCGCCCGAAGACCGCGACGGTGCGCTCGCCGAGCGGCAGGGTGCCGTCGTTCGTCAGCAGCACGACACCCTCGGTGGCGGTCGCCCGCGCGATCTCGGCGAGGGCGGGATCGAGGGTCGGGTCTGTGTCGAGCAGCATCGACGAGATCTGCGCAACGGACTCGACGGGAGCGAGCGCGTGCGAGCGGTCGCCGGATTCGATGGCGGGTTCGAGGGGCATGGCGGTCTTTCGCAAGGGTCGCCGGGGCGACGGGAGTATGGGAGCGCTCCCAACGTACCGACTCCCCCGCCGGAATGCGAGAGTGGAGGCATGCGGATCCTGCTGAAACTCGAACTCGACTGCACCGCGGATGCGGCGTGGCGCGCCCTGCACTCGCCGCGGGCGGTCACCGAGCTGTACGGACCGCTCCTCGACATGGCGCCGATGGCCGCCTCGCTCCCGACCTCGTTCGAGCCGGGCGCCGACGTCCCGGTCGAGATCCGCGCCCTCGGCCTCCTCCCCGTCGGTCAGCAGCTGATCCACGCGAGCGACCGCTACACCGAGGACGCGAACGGTCCGGTGCGGATCTTCCGCGACAGCGGCATCCCGCTCACCGGTCCCCTCGCGGCGCTCGACGTCTGGGACCACCAGATGGCGGTCAGCCCGCTGCCGGGTGATCCGTCCAAGACGCTGTGGCGCGATCGCCTCACGATCGGCGGGATCGCGGCGCTGCCGCTGTGGCCGATGCTGTGGGCGGCGTGGCAGTACCGCGGCATCCGCCTGCGGGCCCTCGCCCCGACCTGGTCGTACGACCCGCCGGCCGCCGAGGACGCCTGACCGACGGATGCCGCCCCTCCGCGTGACCCGGACTGGTCACACGAAGGGGCGACGATCTGCGCGCGACGGGGCGCCTACTCCGACAGAGCCTCGACGGGCACCGTGCGGGTCGCGATCCGCGTCGGGGCGACGGCGGCGCCGAGCGTGAGGGCGGCGGTGGCGACGATCACGATCGCCACCGGCAGCAGCGGGATCGCGGGTGCGACGAACGTCGGCGACTGCCACAGCGGCGGCATCGCGACCGAGCCGAGCAGCGACTGCGCGGCGACCCAGCCGTAGAGGACGCCGAGGACGAGCCCGAACAGCAGCGCCGTGACCGTGACGTGCGCCGCCTCGATGAGGACCATCCGGCGGATCTGCGCCGAGGTGAGACCCAGCGCCCGCAGGAGCCCGAGCTCACGCTTGCGCTGCACGATGCCGATCGTGAGGAGGTTCACGAGGCCGACCGCCGCGATCACCGCACTGACGGCGACGAGAGACATCATGACCGTCGAGAAGGTGTCCATCATCTGGTTGAAGGCTGCGTCGGGTTCGCCGCCGCTCGAGGCGGTGACGAGGGACTTGGCCGACTCGGCCGCGACCGCGAACATCACGACCAGCGCGACGCCCATGACGACGCCGATGGCCATGCGGCTCGACCGCTCCGGGTACCGGACGGCGTTCTCGGCGGCCAGCCGCGCCGTGACCGACTTCCCGAAGAAGCGGCCGGTGGCCTTCAGCAGCGGTGGCATGATCGAGACCGCGCTGATCGAGACGGCGGTGAAGCTGCACAGCCCGCCGAAGAAGGCGACGAGCACGCCGATCGGGCTCAGCAGCCCGAGCAACAGCCCCCCGCCCAGCAGGACGGCACCGATGACGCCGAGCACGACGGCCGCGGCCTTGCGGCCGCGGCCCTCCGCGATCTCCTCGCGGGACCGCTCGACCGCCCCGCCGAGCGCCTGGAGCGGCGTGACGGTGAGCACCCGACGCGACCCCGACCACGCGGCGATCCACGTCGTGAGGGCGACGGCGACGGCCGGCACGAGCAGGGTTGCCTGGACGGGGGACCAGTTGCTCGTCACACCCAGCGCCCGGTCGAGGAGCGGGACGGCCGGAAGCATCGCGAGGGTCGTGAGGACGAGGCCGAGGACGGCACCGATCGCGCCGACCGCGAGACCCTGCGTCGCGACCTCGGCGCGCTGCGAACGGGCGGTCGCGCCGATGAGGCGGAGGAGGGCGATACGCCGCGTGCGGCCGGCGATGATCGTCGAGAACGTGTTCGCGGTGACGATGGCGGCGACGTAGACGGCGACGGCGAGCAGGATGCCGCTGAGCAGCATCAGCACCGCGGTCATCGTGTCCGACTTCCCGTACATCGGGTTGGCCGCGAGGACCACCGAGATGTACCCCGTCGCCGACAGCAGGACGACGCCGAAGGCCGTCGAGATCGCCGAGACGAGGATCGTCGCGCCCATGCCCCGCTCACGGAGCCACGCGAGGCGCGGGGCGCGAGCGGCGTCGGACACCGTGACCGGCGGGGTCGTAGGCGCAGCGAGCGCGGTCACGCGGTCACCTCCGCGCTGAGCATGTGGGCCGAGATCTGCTCGGCGCTCTGACGGGGCTTGTCGGCGACGATGCGGCCGTCGCCGAGGAAGAGCACGCGATCGGCGTACGACGCGGCGACCGGGTCGTGCGTGACCATGGCGATGGACTGACCGTGCTCGGCGCTCGCGGCGGCGAGCAGCGAGAGCACCTCGCGCCCGCTGCGGGAGTCGAGGTTGCCGGTCGGCTCGTCGGCGAAGACGAGGTCGGGCGCCGTCGCGAGGGCGCGGGCGATCGCGACGCGCTGCTGCTGCCCGCCCGAGAGCTGGTGGGGGCGGTGCCGCAGGCGCGGGCCGAGGCCCAGCGTCTCGACGAGCCCGTCGATGCGGGCGCGCTCCTGCGTGGTCGGCCGGCGACCGTCGAGGTCGAAGGGCAGCAGGATGTTGCCGATCGCATCGAGGGTCGGGACCAGGTTGAAGGACTGGAAGACGAAGCCCACCCGGCGGCGGCGCAGGATCGTCAGCTCGACGTCGGACAGGCCCGTGATGTCGGTGTCGCCGATCCAGACGCGGCCGGAGGCCGGGGCGTCGAGTCCCGCCATGATGTGCATGAGGGTGGACTTGCCCGAGCCCGACGGGCCCATGATCGCGGTGAACTCCCCGCGGCGGATGCCGACGGTCACGTCGTCGAGTGCGCGGACGATCGACTCGCCCCCGCCGTAGGTCTTGGTCAGGTGCTGGACGCGGGCGGCGAGGCCCAGGTCGGTGGTCGTGATCTCCATGTCTTCGACGCTACGGAGGAGGCCGCCCGCGCCGCGTCGGCCTGACGGTGGCTCCGCGTACATCGTGAGGATGATCCGGCATCCCCCGTCGCGACGGTGGTCAGGCCAGGCCGTGCTCGAACGCGAAGACGACGAGCTGCACGCGGTCGCGCAGGCTCAGCTTGGCGAGGATGCGGCTGACGTGCGTCTTCACGGTGGCCTCGGAGAGGAACTCGCGCGCGGCGATCTCGGCGTTGGACAGGCCCCGTGCCGCGAGCCCGAAGATCTCGCGCTCGCGCTCGGTGAGGGCGTCGAAGGCGGGCGGGACCGGACGGGTCGGCCCGCCGAGCGAGGCGAACAGGTCCCGGGTCGCGGCCGCGGCGATGACCGACGACCCGGCGTGGACCGTGCGGATCGCGGCGAGCAGGAACTCGGGGTCGGCGTCCTTCAGCAGGAACCCGCTGGCGCCGCGCTGGATCGCCCGCGCGGCGGCCTCGTCGAGGTCGAACGTCGTGAGCATGACGACCCTGGGCGGGTCGGGGTCGGCCAGCAGCGCCTCGGTCGCGGCGAGTCCGTCCATCACCGGCATCCGGATGTCCATCATCACGACGTCGGGCCGGGTGGCGCGGACGACCTCGATGGCCTGCGCGCCGTCGGAGGCCTCGCCGACGACCTCGAGGTCGGGCTGCGAGGCGACGACCATGCGGATGCCGGCGCGGAAGAGGGCCTGGTCGTCGACGAGGACGACGCGGATCGGGGTCATGCGGGGTCTCCAGTGGGGATCATGCGGCGGGTGCGCCGATCGGCAGCGATCCCGACACGAGGAAGGACGTTCCGGCGGGGGCGGCGTCCAGGCGGCCGCCGATCAGCTGCGCCCGCTCGCGCATGCCGATGAGCCCGTGACCGGGGGCGCGCTTCTCACCCGTCGACACGTCGCCGAGGTCGTTCCGCACCGACAGGTCGACGCGGTCGGGATGCCACGCGAGCGCGACGTCGACTCCGCCGTCGCCGCCGTGGCGGATCGCGTTGGTCAGGGCCTCCTGCAGGATCCGGTACACGGCGAGCTGCACCGAGGCGGGCACCTCGGCGGTGGGAGCGGGGTCGACGTCGACGCGCAGCGGCGTGCCCGCCGCCCGCACCTGCGCGTAGAGCTGCTCGAGGTCGGCGAGCGTCGGCTGCGGCCCCTCGGCCTGCGAGTGGCGCATCTGCGTGAGCAGCAGGCGCACGTCCGACAGCGCGGCCCGGGCCGTCGACGAGATCGTGCCGAGGGCGTCGGACTGCGCCTTCGGATCGGATGCCGCGGCGTATCGGGCGCCGTCGGACTGCGCGATGATGACGGCCAGCGAGTGCGCGACGATGTCGTGCATGTCGCGGGCGATGCGGGTGCGCTCCTGCTCGGCCGCGGTCTCCTCCTCGGCCCGCGACTGCGCCGCGCGATTCGCTCGGGCGCGGAGGGCGGTGCGGACGAGAGCGCCGGCGGTCCACGAGAGACCGAGAGCGAAGAGGGCGGCGAGCAGGACGAAGATCAGGGTCGGGATGTCGGACAGCGAGCCCGTGCCGAGGAACGCCCAGCGGAAGAGGTAGGCCGTGATGGTCCCGGCGCCGAGCACGACGGAGGACAGTCCCAACCAGAAGACGCGGCGCGACCCGTAGGCCGCTGTCGCGTACAGGACGGCGAAGATCGCGATGTCGGCGAAGCCCGGCCCCCGGCCCAGACCCATCTGCACGACGGCGCCGACCCAGGCGACGGCGAGCGCGAGACCCGGCGAGAATCGTCGCAGGCCGAGGGCGCCCGCCAGGAGGAAGACGACCGGGACCGCCGACCACCCGCCGATGGGTGACGACATCGTGCCGGTGTTCAGCTCGTACGGCAGCGCCACCAGCGCGAACAGCACCGCGACGGCCGCATCGACGGCGGCCTGGTAGGGGCGGAGCTTGCGGAACACTCCCCCGACGCTACGCGGTCGGCGGCGGCGCGGCATCCGCCCCGGGATGTATCCCGCGCTCAGCCGTCGGCGGCGGGGAGGTAGACCCGCAGACCGTCCGCGACCGCGCGCACCCGCATCCGGAATCCGTCGGCGCCGACCTCTTCGAGCTCGCCGTCGTGCACCCAGATGTCGGGCGCGCTGCCGGCGGCCACCTCGAGTTCGAAGTCCTCGTCGAGGATCCGTTCCAGATCGGATGCCGGGGGCATCACCCGCATTGCGCGGAGGACCTTGACGGTGTTCTTCCCGAAGGCGAGCGAGGCGACGGCGCGCAGCCGCGACCCGCGGGCGTGGTGGACGCGGACGTCGATGACGGCGTCGTGCAGGGTGGCCCGCTGCATCATCGCGATGTGGTCGGGGTCGTTGCGCCCGACGCCCGCGAACACCGACCACACGCGGGCGCGCTTGCCGCCGCGGACGACGTCGACGGGGTGGGCGCCGTGAACCTCGCGCCAGGCGGCGACCGCGCCGCCCCACCATTTGCCGAGGCTCGTGCGGCGCTCGCGCTCGGCGAGGAACTCGGGGTACGCCCCGAGCGAGACCGCGTTGAGGACCGTGATCGGGTCGCCGCCGTCGACCGAGACCTCGGCGACCGCGACCGCACGCACGTGTCCCGTCGCGTAGGCATCGAGCCCGGCGTCGACGTCCTCGATCCCCGCCGAGCGCGCGAAGTGGTTGAACGTGCCGTTCGGCAGCACCAGGAGGGTGAGGTCGTGGCGGCGAGCGAGGTGCGCGGCGCGCGAGACCGACCCGTCGCCGCCGAGGACCGCGAGGACCCGCGGCGGACTGTCGTCGGCCACGGCCGCCGCGACGACGTCGTCGAGGGTCTCGTCCTCACCCAGGCGGTGCACGGTGGCGCCCGGCATCCGTCGCTGCACGTCGGGGACGCGATCGGGTCGTCCGAGAGAGGCGCCCGAGCGGGCGTTGGCGACGACGAGGACCTCGGAACCGATCGGGGTGTCGCTCATGCCGCCACGGTAGGCGGCCTCGGGGTCCGCCGCCTCCCGTTGACACCCGCACGCGGTTCGCCGACGCGCACCGCCCGGCGCCGAATCACCGCCCCTGTGCCGAATCACCACCGAATTGGCGACATCGCGATGGTGATTCGGCAACCGAGTGGTGACTCGGCGGTGAGGGGCGGAGGCGGGTCAGGCCGGCGAGAGCGGACGGTGCTCGAAGAAGGTCTGCAGGACGACGGTCGTGCGGGTGCCCACCGAAGCGGCCGAGCGGATGTCGCGGATCAGCCGCTCGAGGTCGCGCGGGGTGGCCACGCGCACGAACAGCATGTACGCCGCGTCGCCGGCGATCGAGTGGCACGCCTCGATCTCATCGAGGTGCGCGATGAGCTCGGGGGCGTTGTCGGGCTGCCCGGGGTCGAGCGGGGTGATCTCGACGAACGCGGCGAGCGGCTTGCCCGCGACCTCGGGGTCGATGACGGCGCGGTACCCCGAGATGAGCCCGCGCGCTTCGAGTCGGCGCACGCGCGCCTGCGTCGCCGAGACCGAGAGCCCGGCGACCGCGGACAGCTCGTTGAGCGTCGCGCGCGCGTTGACCGAGAGGGCGGCGATGATCGCGGTGTCGGCGGTGTCGGTCTCGTCTGCGGCCACGCTCCGACCGTACCGCAGGCGGGTTGCACACGAGATCCTTACGGCCTTAACCTAAAATGACCGGAAATCTTCCCGCATCAGCGGGAGGAAACCGTGAGGAACCGATAGGAGGTCCACCATGAGCACCGTCACCACTGCGCCGACGATCATCGGGATGCCCGAGGTCGTCGAGGACGCCCGCACGGCCGAGACCTCCGCGGCCTGGGCGATGCTGCGGGATGCCGCGACCGCCCTGCAGGAACTGCAGACCGCCGACGGTTCGGTGCCCGACGCCGCCGACCACGACGCCGCCCGCCGCCACGTCGAGGCGATCACCGCCGGCATCCGCTCGCTCTCCCCCGCCTTCCCGCACGACGCCGCCTACCTCGAAGCGAGCGTCGCGGACTTCGACCGCTGGGTCTCGGAGGGCTTCGGCGTCCCGGACTTCCTCGACTCGCTCGTCGCCTTCCAGCCGCAGGAGCACCGCATCGACGGACTGCGCCACCTCGTGGTCTTCCCGATGTACACGCAGAACGGCACCCGCGACCGCAAGGTCGAGGCCGTCCTCGTCGAGACGATCTGGCCCGAGTTCATCGCCGAGCTCGAGCAGACCTACACGAACCGCCTGTTCGTGTCGTTCCGCCTGCTCGACTTCACGCCCGGCTACGACACGAACTCGGCCGTGCTCTTCCCCGAGACGGTCGCGATGCGCGAGATCCCGACCTTCACGTGGGGCGCGATCTTCCAGGACCGCGAGGCGGCCCGCTACCGCCGCGTCGTGCGCGCCGCCGCGGACATCACCCGGCTCGACCTGCCCGACGCCGCCGCGCGGCTGCTCGACGACCAGCGCCTCGCCGAGAAGACGTTCGTGATGTGGGACCTCATCCACGACCGCACGCACATGCGCGGCGATCTGCCGTTCGACCCGTTCATGATCAAGCAGCGGATGCCGTTCTTCCTGTACTCGCTCGAGGAGCTGCGCTGCGACCTCACCGCCTTCCGCGAGTGCTTCGCCATCGAGAAGGACCTCTCCACCAAGGCGCAGCTGACGGATGCCGAGACCGAGATGCTCGAGCACGCCGCACTCGTCCAGTACGCCGTCATCTTCGACCGCATCTTCCGCTTCGCGATCACCGGCACGCGCGTGCGCAACTACGACGGACTCGGCGGGCAGCTGCTGTTCGCGTGGCTGCACCAGCGCGGCGTGCTGCACTGGACCGACACCTCGCTGGCGTTCGAGTGGGACCGCGTCGCCGACGCCGTCATCGCCCTGAGCGACGCGATCGACCGGCTCTACTGGGAGTCGATCGACCGCCCGAAGGTCGCGCACTGGCTCGCCGCCTACGACCTCGTCCGCCAGACGGTCACCCCCCACCCCGCCTCGCAGTGGGCCCGCGGCCTGTCGGACGAGATCCTGGCCGGTCCCCCGAAGGGCTACACCGACGCGGTCCTCGACGACGAGTTCCCGCTGTCGATGTTCTTCGAGGCCCTCGAGAAGAAGATGCGTCCCGTGATCGCCGGCGTGGCCGGCATCCGGGCCACCGACGCCTGATCCGCGGCGGCCGGCTCCGGGGGAAGCCGGCTGCCGCGGGTCAGTGCCCGGCGCGGCTCACTCGCCCGCGACGCCGCCCACCGCTTCGCGGGACGATGACGGGATGCCGGGGGCCGCGGCATCCGCTTCGGTCGTCTCGGGCGCCTCGCGGTACTCGGCCGAGAGCGTCCGGTAGGAGCGGGTGAGGAAGGCGGCGAGCGCCGCGGCCACCATGACGAGCCCGCCGATGAGGAAGATGAGCGCGATCCCGCGCATCTCGCCCTCGCCGAGCAGCCACGACCAGGTGCGCCGGCCCTCGTCGGTGCGCAGGGCGGGGATGATCCAGAACTCGGCGATCGGGGCGATCGCGAACGACGTGATCGGCCCGGTCGACACCTCGAGGGCCGTCGCGGCGCCGAACACCCGGCCCTGGCGCTCGAACGGCACGACCTTCTGGATGACGGTCTGCTCGGCGGACTCGATCACGGGGACGAGCGTCATGTACGCCCAGATGCCCAGGGCGTAGAGCCACCACCACTCCCGCAGGGTGAAGACCGCACCGAGCAGTCCCATCGCCGCGCCCGCGAGCAGGAGCGTGCGGATCGGTTTCGTGCCGAGGCCCTTCGCGGCGACGATGCCGCCGCCGATGAGGAAGCCGGTCGCGGTCACCGCCAGGACGACACCCCAGATCTTCACGTCGAAGAGCTCGAGACCGTAGGGGTCCATCAGCGCCATGTAGAGGCCGCCGATGAGGTTGTTGAAGGTGGAGAAGAGGATGAGCGCGAACAGCCCGGGGACGGCGCGGATGGCCGCCGCCGCGCCCCGGACGTCGAGGATCTTCGAGCCCGGGTCGGGCGTCGGCGCGTCTTCGGGGATGCGGACGAACAACAGGTGGACGAGGGGAACCGCGGTGAAGGCGATCGCCACGGCGAGCGTGCCACCCATGCCGACGAAGCCGACAGCGAGACCCGACAGGGCGCTCGTCACGATGAACGCGATGCCCTGCACGGTGCCGACGAGACCGTTCGCGTTGGCGTGGCGCTCCGTGGGGACCAGCAGCGTCACGGTCGTCGACAGGGCGATGTTGCGGAGGTTCTCGACCACCGCGCCGATGAGGATGATGCCCGAGAAGAGCCAGAACCAGGGGCCGCCGAGGTCGAGGATCGCGGACTCGGCCTGCGCGAGGTAGATCGCGCCGGCGGCGAGGAAGGCGGCGAGGGTGAAGACCCCGGAGAACACCATGACGGCGTGCTTGCGGAACCGGTCGACGAGGGTGCCGAAGACCATGCCGAAGATCGCGAGCAGCAGCATGTAGGCGCCGCCGATGATGCCTGTCGCGAGCACGGACTCGGTCTCGAGGTACACCCAGAAGGTCAGAGCGAACCACAGGAAGCTCGTCGTGACGTTCGCGACGGCCGTGTTCACCAGCACGTGCAGGAACGTGCGCATGCCGCCGGGCGGGACGGTGCGGGATGCCGGCGTCGCGTCGCTCATGCCGCGAGGGTATCGCCGGCCTCCGACACGGGAAAGAGCGTCCGCGCGCGACCTAGGCTGGAGCGGTGACGACGCTCCACGACCCGACGATCCGTTCCTTCGCCAGCGACAACTACTCAGGGGTGCACCCCGAGGTGCTGGCGGCCCTCGCCGCAGCGAACGACGGACACCAGATCGCCTACGGCGAGGATCTCTACACCGAGCGCCTGCAGCACGTCTTCGCCCGCCACTTCGGCGACGACGCGCAGGCGTTCCCCGTCTTCAACGGCACCGGCGCGAACGTCACCGGCCTGCAGTCGATGCTCCCCCGCTGGGGCGCCGTGGTCGCGGCATCCACCGCCCACATCAACGTCGACGAGGGCGGCGCTCCCGAGAAGGTCGCGGGCATCAAGATCCTGAACGTGCCCACCGACGACGGCAAGCTCACCCCCGAGCTCGTCGACCGCGAGGCGTGGGGCTGGGGCGACGAGCACCGCGCGCAGCCGCTCGTCGTGTCGATCACGCAGTCGACCGAGCTCGGCACCCTCTACACGCCCGACGAGATCCGGGCCCTCGCCGACCACGCGCACGCGCGCGGCATGCGACTGCACCTCGACGGCGCACGGCTCTCGAACGCGGCAGCGGCCCTCGACCTGCCGATCCGCGCGTTCACGCTCGACGCGGGCGTCGACGTCGTCAGCGCCGGCGGCACGAAGAACGGCGCGCTCGCGGCCGAGGCGATCGTCGTGCTCGACCCCGGGGCATCCGCGGGGCTCCCCTTCCTGCGCAAGCTCAACATGCAGCTCTCGTCGAAGATGCGCTTCGTGTCGGCGCAGCTGATCGCGCTGTACGAGGACGACCTCTACCTGCGCAACGCCCGCCACGCCAACGCGATGGCCGCGCGCCTGCGCTCCGCCGTCGAGGCCGGGCTCGCGGACGGGTCGATCGCCGGGGTGCGCTTCAGCCAGCCGACGCAGGCCAACGGCGTGTTCGCGATCCTGCCCGACGGCGTCGCCGACCGGCTGCGCGAGTCGTTCCGCTTCTACGACTGGGATGCCTCGAAGAACGAGGTGCGCTGGATGTGCTCGTTCGACACGACCGAGTCGGACGTCGACGCCTTCGTCGCCGAGCTCTCGCGCCTCACGCGCGGCTGAGGCTCAGCGCAGGGCGCCGACTCCGCGGCCGCGCCTGCACGTCCCCCGTCGCCGAGTCACCGCCGGATTGCCGAAACACCACTCGAATGCCGACTTTTCGGTGGTGATTCGGCAGGTGGATGGTGATTCGGCGTCAGACGCGAGGCGCCCGGCTCAGCGCGAGGCGCCCGGCTCAGCGCAGGGCGCCGACCGAGGCGAGCGCCTGCCGCACGAGCGTCGACCGGCCGCCCTCCATCTCGGCGGCGAGGGCGTCGGATGCCGCCTCTTCGGGCGACATCCACGTCACCTCGAGCGCGTCCTGACGCGGTTCGCACGTGCCCGTCACCGGCACGACGAAGGCGAGCGACACCGCGTGCTGCCGGTCGTCGTGGAACGCGCTGACGCCCGGGATCGGGAAGTACTCCGCGACGGTGAACGGCGCGGGCTGCGGCGGCAGCAGCGGGAAGGCCATCGGGCCGAGGTCGTTCTCGAGGTGACGGAACAGCGCGTCGCGCACCGTCTCGCCGTACCGCACACGGCCCGACACGATCGTGCGCGAGATCTCCCCCATCGGTGTCGCGCGCAGCAGGATGCCGACCTCGGTCACCGCCCCCATGCCGTCCAGTCGCACCGGCACCGCCTCGACGTAGAGCATCGGCAGACGCCGACGCGCCTCCGCGAGCTCGACGTCGCTCAGCCAGGCCGGATTGCTCGCAGACCCCGGCCGCCCCATCGACGAGCCGAGCCCCCGCAGCGGATCGCGCGCGGCCCCCTCGTCGTCGCGCTCGTTCGGGTCGGGGTCGGGAGTGCGGACGGCCATGCCTCCATGTATACCCGAGCGGATGCCGCACCGCCCCGCTCGTGCGCCGGTGCCGCCGGAGCGGTGTCGGCGCCCTGGTGCAGGATGGACGCATGGCCGCCGCCTCCCCGCTCGATCCCGACGTCGTCCTGTGGTCCGCGCCCGCCGAGGAGCGCGGCGACCGCCCCCTGCTCGTGCTGCTGCACGGGTACGGCTCGCACGAGGGCGACCTGTTCGGGCTCGTGCCGCACCTGCCGCCGGAGTTCGTGACGGCCGCGGTCCGCGCGCCGCTCGCGCCGCGGTTCCCGATGCCCGGGTACTCGTGGTTCACGATCGACGGCGTCGAGAGCCGCGACCACGGCGAGGTCATCGCCTCGACCGAGGCGGTCTGGGATTGGGTCGACGAGGTGCGGGGGGACGCGGCATCCGTCGGTCTCCTCGGCTTCTCGCAGGGCGGTGTCATCGCGCTGCAGATGCTGCGGATGCGGCCACGCGGCGCGGCGTTCGCCGTGAACCTCGCCGGCTACGCGTTCCCCGAGCCGCATCCCGGCGACGCCGAGCTCGCCGAGGTGCGCCCGCCGGTGTTCTGGGGGCGCGGCGCGCGCGACGAGGTCATCCCGCCGCGGTTCGTCGACCACACGGCGCAGTGGCTGCCGGGCCACGTCGAGCTCAGCGGACGCGTGTACCCGAACCTGGCGCACAGCGTCTCGGAGGAGGAGCTCGGCGACGTGCGGGTGTTCCTCGAGAAGCAGCTCGCGAAGCGCGCGGGCTGATCGTCAGCCCGCTGCGGCGAGCGCGACGAGGAACGCCGCACGCCCGCGCGTGTCGAGCGGGCTGAGACCCGTCAGTGCCTCGATGCGGCCGACGCGTTTGCGCACCGTGTTGACGTGGACGAAAAGCTCTTCCGCCGCCGCCTGCACCGAGCCGTCGAGGCGGCAGAGGTGTTCGAGTGTCTCGACGAGCACGGTGCGGTGCCGGGCGTCGTAATCCGCGATCGGGGCGAGGAGCCGGTCGCGGAACGGGGCGAGCTGCTCCGGGGTGAGCCGCTCGATGAGTCCGTCCCAGGTCGCGAGGTCGCGCGGGCCGCGCGAGGCCCCGTGGCGGGAGGCGAGGGACGCCGCGGCCACCGCCTCCCGCAGCGCGCCGGCGAGCGCGCCGGGGTCCGCGGGACCGCTCCATCCCACGTCCGTCCCGAGCAGGTCGTCCGGCGGCGGACCCGGCCGGGTCGCGGGCACGATCGCGATCGAGTGGCCGGCGGTCGTCCCGACGAGCGAACGATCCCCGGGTCGCAGGACGCGCCCCCGAGCGGCCAGCACCCACACACCGGGCACGACGCCCAGCGCCGCCTCGAGTTGCTCGCGCAGGACGACGGGACTGGCGAGCCCTCGACGGACCATGTCGAGGATCGCGCCCACCGATTCGCGCGCGAGTTCCTCGGCGTCATGGCGCTGCTGCTCGTGGGCGATCCGACGCGTGATCTCGAGGAACGGGACGTCGGGAGGCACCGACAGGACGGCGATCCCCGCCGCGTTCGCCGCCGCGATGAGCGCTGGGGGGACGGCCGAATCCACGACTCCCAGGGCGTACCCGATCGCCGCGGGACGCGTGCGGAGGACGGCGGCGACGAAGGCGCGCTGGGAGGCGGCATCCCGCATCGAGATCCCCGAGGTCAGCACGAGCTCGCCGCCGCGCAGATACGGGGAGGGATCGAGGAGGTCGGTCGGAAGCCCCCACCGCACCGTGCGGTCGAGGCCCACCGGGTCCCCGACCAGATCGACCCGCGGCTGCCCCCAATGGATGAGATCCGAGACCCGGAGGACGTCGACGTCCGTGTCGCCGAGGCTCGGGGCGGCGGAGGTCATGCCGCCCACGGTACGACCGGGCCGTTTCCCGCCCATGACGCGCCCGTTTCGGGCGGGTGGAGATCCGTACACCCGTCGCCGCGCCGGGCTGTCACCCGGTCCACTCTTCGAGCCCGCGCAACGGATCGGAAACACGGCGCGGGTGTGATGTGACCACTCGGAAAGGAGTGCTCATGACCTCGACCACAGCGGCATCCGCCGCCCCGGAGCGCGTCGACCGCGACTACCCGCTCGGCCGCGTCCCCCTCAGCGCCCGGCAGGGATGGTTCGCCATCCTCGTCGTCGTCGCCGGCTTCATCTTCTTCACCCCCACCATGGTCACCGGCGGGCAGGTCGCCGGGGCGTTCGGCTTCGCCGCCTTCGTCGGCCTGGCCGCGATCGCCTCGGTCGTCCTCGCGCTCTACATCGCGACACTCGGCGCGACCAGCGCCGCGACCGGTCTGTCGACCGTCCTGCTCGCACGGCTCTCCCTCGGCCGCGTGGGGGGCAAATGGGCCTCGATCGTCCTCGGCGGCACGCAGGTCGGCTGGTACGGCATCACGGTCGGCATCTTCGCCGACCTCCTCGCCTCCGCGATCGGCTGGGAGGTCTCGTGGCCGCTTGCGATCTTCGGCGGCCTGCTCATGGCGACGACGGCCTACTGGGGCTTCAAAGGCATCGAGATCCTGTCCTGGGTCTCGGTCCCCCTCATGTTCGCTCTCTGCATCTGGATCACCGTGGTCTCGGTGGACGAGGTCGGCGGCTGGGGGGCGATGCTCGCGACGACGGGCGACGGCTCGATCTCGCCGGGTCTGGCCCTCACGATGATGATCGGCACCTTCATCTCGGGCGGCACGCAGGTCGGCAACTGGACGCGCTTCGCGAAGAGCCCGCGCACGGCGTTCCTCATCTGCCTCGGTGTGCTCCTCGTCATCGAGACCGCCATGCTCGTCTTCGGCGGCATCGGCGCGATCGCCTTCGGCGAGGCCGACTTCACCGCCCTGCTGTTCACGATGGGACTCGCGCTCATGGGCGTCCTGCTGCTGACCTTCAACCTCTGGACCACGAACGACAACACGGCCTACGCCTTCGGCGTCGCCGGTGCCGAACTCGCGAACCGCAACGACAAGCGCCCCTTCATCATCATCGGCGTGGTCGTCGGCATCGCGCTCGCCGTCACCGGCGTGGCGAACGCGCTGATCGGGTTCCTCGTGACCCTCGGTACCGTCATCCCACCGCTCGGCGGGGTCATCATCGGCACGTACCTGTTCGTCTGGCGGCGACGCGACCCGGGCACCGACGTCACCCGCGTCGGAGCCTTCGTGTGGCCGGGCATCGTCGCATACCTGCTCGGCACCGCCGCGGCGGCGTTCGGCGCCTTCACCGGGAGCGGCAGCCCCGCCGTGCAGGGGATCATCGTGGCCATCGTCGCGGCACCGCTCTGCCACGCGGCGGCGCGCCGCATCACGGGCGCCCCGACGGCCGATGCGGGATCCGAGCCCGTCGAGGCGGAGGTCCGCGCATGACCGGCACCTTCATCCGCGGCGCCCAGGTGATCACGATGGATGCCGCGACGGGATCCACCCCCGTGGCGCGGGACCTCCGCATCGAGGACGGCGTCTTCGTCGAGATCGGCACGGACCTCACCCCACAACCGGGCGACGAGGTCATCGAGGGGGCGGGCATGCTCGTCACCCCCGGGTTCGTCAATGCGCACACCCACTCGTGGGAGTACCTCTACAAGGGCCGCTACGACAACATGCCGCTCGAGCTGTGGATGCTGTACTCCTACCCGATCCTCGGCGGCGCCCCCACGAGCCCCGACATCGTGCGGCTACGCACGCTCATGTTCGCGATGGAGTCGATGAAGAACGGCGTCACCACGCTCGTCGACGACGTCCTCGAGACGCCCGGTCAGGACCTCGACCAGCTCGCGGCCGTCGCGCGAGCATACGAGAGCATCGGCATCCGGGCGAACGTCTCGGGTCACGTCATCAACCGGCCCTTCGTCGACACGCTGCCCTTCGTGACCGACTGGCTGCCCGACGAGCTCGTCCGGCAGGTGCGGGCGCAGCCGGTGCTGACGGCCGACGAGTACCTCGACTACTCGCGGACCGCCTTCGAGCGCCACCACGGCACCGCCGGCGGGCGCGTTCGGTACATGCTCGCGCCCTCCGGTCCGCAGCGGTGCACCGACGACCTGCTCGTCGGAGCCACCCAGCTCGCGGCCGAGTTCGACGCCGAGGTGCACATCCACGTGCTCGAGACGAAGACGCAGGCGGTGACGGGTGACGAGCTGTACGGCGGGCAGACACTCGTCGAACACCTCGACACGATCGGTGCGATGAGCCATCGGACCACGTTCGCGCACGGCATCTGGGTCACCGACGAGGACATCGAGCGCATCGCGCGACGCGGCACATCCGTCTCGCACAACACGATCTCCAACCTGAAGCTCGGGTCCGGCGTCCTGCCGTGGCGGCGCTACCACGATGCAGGCGTCAACCTCGGCCTCGGCACCGACGGATGCTCCTCGAGCGACACGCCCCGTCTGATGGAGGTCATGAAGACGGCGGCGCTGCTGCACAAGGTCACTGAGCCCGATCCGGCCCGGTGGTCCACGGTCGACGAGGTGCTGACGGCCGCGACCATCGGCGGTGCGCGGAGCGCCGTTCTCGACCGCACCGTCGGCTCCATCGAAGTGGGCAAGCGCGCCGACCTCGTGATGTTCGACACCGGCACGCTCGCCTTCCTCCCGACGAACAGGCTCGAGAACCACCTCGTCTACAGCGAGAACGGCTCGTCCATCGTGCGGGTCATGGTCGACGGCGTGACCACCGTCCAGAACGGCCGGCTCACGCTGATCGACGAGGACGCCGTGATCGCCGCGTTCCGTGCCGAGATGCCCGGCATCCGTGCGGAACAGGACCGGCTGGACCGCGTGAACGACGCTTTCGCGCCGGCGTTCTCGCGCATGTACGAGCTCGCGTCGGGCCGTCAGACCGCGGTCAACCGTTGGACCGGTGACGAGCGGGCCTGGGTGCACGAACGGGTGTGATCCGAGCGGATGCCGGGGCTCGCCGCCGTGCAGGTGGGGCGAACCCTGGCATCCGCTCGTCTTCGTGGCTACCATGGGCGAGTCCCTGTCCCGAGTGTGAGGAAGAGCCGTTGAAGGCTGTCGACGCGATCGCGCTGTGATCCCGCGCTGACCCGTCGACCCTCCTCGAGGACGATTCCGACGGTCCGCCCGGTGATCGATTCACCGACCGGCGCGGACCGTCCCCCTTCGACCGCAGCACCTCGTGCTGCCCGGATGCATGAAGCGCTGCCTCCGTATCGTCGAGGCCGGCGTCCGCGCACCCCCATCACAGGGAGGCGCTCATGCCCACCACTCTCACCTCCGCGGTCACCCTCGACCGCGTCACCTACGCCTGGCCCGACGGCACCGTCGCGCTGAGCGACGTGTCCGGCGCCTTCGGCGGCGGCCGCACCGGCCTCGTCGGGCGAAACGGCAGCGGCAAGTCGACGCTGCTGAAGCTCATCGCGGGGACCCTCGTCCCGGCATCCGGGTCCATCTCGACGGCCGGACGCGTGGACCTGCTGCCGCAGCAGCTCACGCTCGACACCGGGCGCCGCGTCGCCGACGTGCTCGGGATCGCGCCGGTGCTCGACGCCGTCCGGGCGATCGAGCGCGGCGACGTCGACGAGCGGCACTTCGACACCGTCGGCGACGACTGGGACGTCGAAGCGCGCGCGACGGCGGCCCTCGCCGAGGTCGGCCTGCCCGACGGGGCGCTCGACCGCCGTGTCGGCGAGCTGTCGGGCGGCGAGGCGGTGCTCGCCGCGCTCGTCGGCGTGCGGCTGCGCGGCGCCGAGATCGCGCTGCTCGACGAGCCGACGAACAACCTCGACCGCGACGCGCGGGCGCGGGTGCACGAACTCGTGCGCACGTGGCGCGGCACGCTGATCGTGGTCAGCCACGACGTCGCGCTGCTCGAGGAGCTCGACGACACCGCCGAACTCTACGAGCACGAGCTCTCGGTGTTCGGCGGCCCGTACTCCGCGTGGAAGGCGTGGCTCGACACCGAGCAGGCCGCGGCCGTGCAGGCCGAGACCGCCGCGCGGCAGCTGCTCCGGCGCGAGAAGCGCGACCGGCAGCAGGTCGAGGCGGCGATCGCCATGCGGAACGCGCACGGCAAGAAGCTCGCCGCGAAGAAGGCGGCGCCGAAGATCGTGCTGGGGGCCATGAAACGCTCCGCCGAGGTGACCGCGGGCAAGCTCCGCGTCGAGGCGAACGAGAAGGTCGAGGCCGCCCGGGCCGCCGTCGACACCGCCGGCCGGCGCGTGCGCGACGACGACACGGTGCACATCGACCTGCCCGACCCCGGCGTCGGCACCGGTCGGCGCATCGCGACGATCGGCGACGGCGAGCGCTCCTGGACCATCCAGGGGCCCGAGCGCGCGGCGCTCGTCGGGCCGAACGGCGCAGGCAAGACGACCCTGCTCGAGCGGATCGTCGCCTCGGCGGTCGGCGACGGCATTCCGTACTCAGGCTCGGCGGATCGAGAGCCGCTCGCAGGTGCCGATGCGGCGCGAACCGCGGGCGGTGCCGACTCGGCGGGACTGAGTTCGGAACGCGGGGCGGCGGCGCCCGCGGTGCCGTTCTCCGGTGACGAGGGGGCCGATCCTGCTGAGGCGAGGCCGGACACGGCATCCTTCCGGAGTTCGGTACGGGCCGAGGCGCACACCGACCGGGTCGGATACCTGTCGCAGCGGGTCGACGGGCTCGACGAGGCAGCGTCGGTGCTGGCGAACGTCCGCGCCGGAGCGCCCGGGGTCGGCGACGCCGAGCTGCGGAACCGGCTTGCCCGGTTCCTCATCCGCGGCGACACGGTGCTGCGGCCGGTATCGGCGCTGTCGGGCGGCGAGCGGTTCCGCGTCGCACTCGCCCGGCTGCTGCTCGCCGACCCGGCGCCGCACCTCGTGGTGCTGGACGAGCCGACGAACAACCTCGACCTCGACACGGTCGACCAGCTCGTCGACGCCGTGTCGGCGTATCGGGGCGCCGTGCTCGTGGTCAGCCACGACGACGTGTTCCTCGACCGGATCCGTCCCGATCTCACGCTGGAACTGCGGGACGGCCGGATGACGGAGCTCTGACGCGCGGGCCGGGGCGCAAGCCCCGGCCCGATGTCGGTGGTCCGCGTGATGATAGGAGCATGGCGGACGTGCTCGAGCGCTTCAGTCCTGCGACGCAGGACTGGTTCCGCGGCGCCTTCCACGCCCCGACCGCGGCGCAGGCCGGCGCCTGGCAGGCGATCTCGGCGGGCAAGCACGCCCTCGTCGTCGCGCCCACCGGCTCGGGCAAGACGCTGTCGGCATTCCTGTGGGCCCTCGACCGCATCTTCCGCGACCGTGTCGCCGAGGCGCCGAGGCAAGACGCGAAGCCGACGAAGAAGCGAGCGGATGCCGCATCCCCCCGCACACGCGTCCTCTACGTCTCCCCGCTCAAAGCGCTCGGCGTGGACGTCGAGCGCAACCTCCGTTCCCCGCTGGTGGGCATCGGCCAATCGGCCCGGCGGCTCGGGATGCCGGCGCCCGACGTCACGGTCGGCGTCCGATCCGGCGACACGCCCTCCGCCGACCGGCGCCGCCTGCTCGCGGATCCGCCGGACATCCTCATCACGACGCCCGAGTCGCTGTACCTCATGCTGACCTCGCAGGCGGCCGAGACGCTGCGCGGCATCCACACCGTCATCGTTGACGAGGTCCACGCCGTGGCCGCGACGAAGCGCGGCGCCCACCTCGCCGTCAGTCTCGAGCGGCTCGACGCCCTGCTCGACACCCCGGCGCAGCGCATCGGACTGTCGGCGACGGTGCGTCCGATCGACGAGGTCGCCCGGTTCCTCGGCGGCGCGGCTCCGGTGGACATCGTCGCGCCGAAGGCGAGCAAGGCCTTCGACCTCTCGGTGGTCGTCCCGATCGACGACCTCACGAACCCGCCCCCGCCGCCGGGTGCGCCCGAGGAGGAGGCGCCCGTCGCGACCGATGACGACGATGACGGCGACGGCGGCAACTGGTACACGCCGCCGCAGTCGTCCGAGATGACAGGGTCGGTCTGGCCGCACGTCGAAGAGGCGATTGTCGACCGCATCCTCGCGCACCGCTCGACGATCGTGTTCTCGAACTCGCGCCGGCTCGCCGAACGGCTGACCGGCCGGCTGAACGAGATCTACGCCGAGCGCGTCGGCATCGACGTGCCCGACCCGACCGTGCCCGCGGCGATGAGGGTCCCGGGAGCAGAGGCTCCGGGCGTCGCGAATGCGACGTCTGGAGGAGCGGTCAGGGCGGCGCAGGCGGGGGCGTCGGCCGGCGTCGAGGCGATCCTCGCGAAGGCGCACCACGGCTCGGTGTCGAAGGAGCAGCGCGCGCAGGTCGAGGACGAGCTGAAGTCGGGTGCGCTGCGCTGCGTCGTCGCGACGAGCAGCCTCGAGCTCGGCATCGACATGGGCGCCGTCGACCTCGTCATCCAGGTCGAGGCGCCGCCCTCGGCGGCCTCCGGTCTGCAGCGCGTCGGCCGCGCGGGCCACCAGGTCGGCGAGGTCAGCCGAGCCGCGCTTTTTCCCAAGCACCGCGGCGACGTCCTGCACACCGCGGTCGTGACCGAGCGGATGCTGGCGGGCCAGATCGAGGCGATCTCGGTGCCGCAGAACCCGCTCGACATCCTCGCCCAGCAGACGATCGCCGCCTCGGCCGTGGCCGTCCTCGACGTCGAGGGGTGGTTCGAGACGGTCAAGCGGTCGGCCCCGTTCCGTTCGCTGCCGCGCTCGGCCTATGAGGCGACGCTCGACCTGCTCGCGGGGCGCTATCCGTCCGACGCGTTCGCCGAACTGCGCCCCCGCGTCGTGTGGGATCGGGATGCCGGCACCATCACCGGGCGGCCCGGTGCGCAGCGCATCGCGGTGACGAGCGGTGGCACGATCCCCGATCGCGGACTGTTCGGCGTCTTCATCTCGGGCGAGGCCCGCAACGCCCGCGTCGGCGAACTCGACGAGGAGATGGTCTACGAATCCCGCGTCGGCGACGTCTTCACCCTCGGTACGACGAGCTGGCGGATCGTCGAGATCACCCACGACCGCGTCAACGTCCTGCCCGCGTACGGGCAGCCCGGCAAGCTGCCGTTCTGGCACGGCGACGGCCTCGGCCGCCCCGCCGAGCTCGGCGAAGCGCTCGGCAAGTTCTCGCGCGAACTGTCGACGGCGAAGCCCGAGAAAGCGACCGAGCGGCTGCGCGAGTCGGGCCTCGACGACAACGCGATCGGCAACCTGCTGGCCTACATCGGCGAGCAGCGCGAGGCCACGGGCAGCCTGCCGACCGACAAGACACTGACCGTCGAGCGGTCCCGCGACGAGGTCGGCGACTGGCGCGTCATCCTCCATTCCCCGTACGGCATGCATGTGCACGCCCCATGGGCGCTGGCCGTGAACGCGCGCATCCGCGAGCGTCTCGGCGTCGAGGGCGCCGCTGTCGCCAGCGACGACGGGATCATCGCGCGCGTGCCCGACACCGACGCCGAGCCGCCGGGCGCAGAACTCTTCGTCTTCGACGCCGACGAGCTCGAGCAGCTCGTGACCTCCGAGGTCGGCGGCTCCGCGCTGTTCGCCTCGCGCTTCCGCGAGTGCGCCGCCCGGGCTCTTCTCCTGCCGCGCCTCAACCCGAACAAGCGATCGCCGCTCTGGCAGCAGCGGCAGCGCTCCGCGCAACTGCTTGAGGTCGCGAAAGAGCATCCGACCTTCCCGATCATCCTCGAGACCCTGCGCGAGGTGCTGCAAGACGTCTACGACCTGCCCGCCCTGCTGCGCATCGCGCGGAGCATCGCGGGCCGCCGCATCCGCCTCGTCGAGACGACGACGAGCTCCCCGTCGCCCTACGCGCGCGACCTGCTCTTCGGATATGTCGGGGCGTTCATGTACGAGGGCGACTCGCCCCTCGCCGAGCGGCGCGCGGCCGCGCTCTCGGTCGATCCGGCGCTGCTGAGCGAGCTGCTCGGCAAGATCGAGATGCGCGAACTGCTCGATCCGGGGGTCATCGAGCAGTACGAGCGCGAACTGCAGCGACTCGATCCGACGCGGCGGGTGCGCGGCGTCGAGGGTGTCGCCGACCTGCTGCGCCTGCTCGGTCCGCTCTCGGCCGCCGAGGTCGCCGAGCGGCTCGAGGGCGCGTCCGTCGATCCCGACGCGCCGGCGCCGGCCGCGACCGAAGCGGATGCCGCCGCGCTCCTCGACGAGCTCGTCGAGGCACGCCGGGCGATCCGCGTCACCTTCGGCGGCGTCGCCCGCGTCGCCGGCATCGAGGACGCGGGCCGCCTGCGCGACGCTCTCGGGGCGGCGCTGCCCGTCGGCATCCCGACCGCCTTCCTCGAACCCGTCGCCGATCCGCTCGCCGACCTCGTCGCCCGCTACGCGCGCACGCACGGCCCGTTCCGCACCTCCGACGTCGCGACCCGCCTCGGCGTCGGCGGTGCGGTCGCGCGCCTGACGCTGCAGCGACTCGAGGCGCAGGGGCGCCTGGCGAGCGGATTCTTCCTGCCCGCCGACTCCGCGCACACCGACGACCTGGAATGGTGCGACAGCGAGGTGCTGCGCCGGATCCGGATGCGGTCGCTCGCCGCAATCCGCGGCAGCGTCGAACCCGTCGCCCCCGACGCGCTCGGCCGCTTCCTGCCGGTGTGGCAGCATCTGACGCGTCCGCTCGAGGGGGTCGACGGGGTGCTCGCCGTCGTCGAGCAGCTGGCGGGTGTGCCGCTGCCGGCGAGCGCGTGGGAGTCCCTCATCCTCACCTCGCGCGTCCGCGACTACTCCCCCGCACTGCTCGACGAGCTCACCGCGACCGGCGAGGTGCTGTGGTCGGGTCACGGCTCGCTGCCCGGCCGGGACGGCTGGATCGCCCTGCACCCGGCGGACATGGCCTCCCTCACCCTCCCCGCCCCGGAGGACGAACCGACACCGTTCGAGCAGTCGATCCTCGACGCGCTCGGCGCCGGCGGCGCCTACTTCGCGTCGCAGCTCGCCGGGATGGTCGAGGCCCCGAACGAGCAGTCCGTCATCGACGCGCTGTGGAATCTCACCTGGTCGGGGCGAGTCACGAACGATACATTCGCCCCGGTCCGCGGCCTGCTCGGAGGCGGGTCACAGGCCCACCGCGTGACCCGACGCACGCCGCGCACGCGCATGTTCCGCGGCACGCCGATCGCGGCAGCTGCACGACCCGCACCGCAGCGGCCCGCGATGGTGGGGGGTCGGTGGTCGCTGCTGCCGGCGCCTGACACAGACGCGACGCTGCGGGCGACGGCGACGGCGGGCCTGCTGCTGGAACGCTACGGCGTCGTCACGCGCGGCCCGGTGCAGTCCGAGGGGGTGCCCGGCGGGTTCGCGCAGGTCTACCGCATCCTCGCCGGCTTCGAGGATGCGGGGCACTGCCGCCGCGGCTACTTCGTCGAGAAGCTGGGCGCCGCGCAGTTCGCCACCTCCGCCACTGTCGACCGGCTGCGGGAGTTCGCCTCCGTCCCCGAGCCCGCGCCGCTCACGGCACGGACCCTCGCGGCGACCGACCCGGCGAACCCGTACGGTGCGGCGCTCACCTGGCCCGCGCTCGAGGGTGTGAACCACCGGCCCGGGCGCAAGGCGGGCGGGCTCGTCGTGCTCGTGGACGGCGCCCTCGTGCTGTACCTCGAACGCGGCGGGCGCACCGCGCTGGCCTTCACCGACGACGAGGAGGTCCTCGCCGCCGCCGCCCGCAGCCTCGTCGACACCGCCCGCGCGCGGAAGCTCGACACCCTCACGATCGAGCAGGTCAGCGGCGCCTTCGTCTACACGACCGCCGCGGGCCGCGCCCTGCGCGACGCCGGGTTCGTCGAATCGCCGAAGGGCCTCACGCTGCGGCGCGGGGCTCGCGAGCCGCAGCGAGCGTAGGGAGGCCGCATGCCCGAGGGCGACACCGTCTTCCGCGCCGCGCGGAAGCTACACGAGGCACTCGCCGGCCACGAGGTGACCCGTTTCGAGGTGCGGGTGCCGCGCAGCGCGACCGTCGACCTGCGCGGCGAGACCGTGCGCGAGGTCGTCCCCCGCGGCAAGCACCTGCTCATGCGGATCGGCGCGCAGACCCTGCACTCGCACCTCAAGATGGAGGGCCGCTGGCACGTCTACCGGCCCGGGCAGAAATGGCGCGCGCCCGCGTTCCAGGCGCGGGCGATCGTCTGCACCAGACCCGCGGATGCCGTCGGTTTCGAGCTCGCCATGGTCGAGGTCCTGCCGACCGCCGACGAGGGCCGCGTCGTCGGACACCTGGGGCCCGATCCCCTGTCCGCCGACTGGGATGCCGCCGAGGCGGTGCGCCGGGTCGCCGCCGACGAGCGGGCGATCCACGTCGCGCTGCTCGATCAGCGGAACGTGGCCGGGTTCGGCAACGAGTACGCCAACGAGCTGCTGTTCGTGCGCGGCATCCGTCCCGCCGCCCTCGCCCGCGAGGTCGACGTGGCGGGTCTCATCGACACCGGGGTGCGGATGATCCGCGCGAACCGCGACCGGCAGGGGCGGACCTTTACCGGCGACAACCGACCCGGCAAGCAGACGTGGGTCTACGGACGCGGCGGCAAGCCGTGCCGCCGGTGCGGCACGCTCATCCAGGGGTCCGAGCTCGGGGCGCGCGCCACGAGCGAGCGGATCGTCTTCTGGTGTCCCGTCTGCCAGCCGTGACGGAGGCTCACTCCTCGGGCGGCAGCCCCTCGATGCGGTAGCGGCGTTCGATGCCCGCCGTCGCACGGCCCCACTCGCTCTCCGCCGTGCGACGCTGGTGGGCGCGGAACGCCTGCGCGTCGGTGAAGAGCTCCTCGACCGACCAGGCGCGACCCCCGCCGAGCGGCGTGATCTCGAACAGGAGGCATCCGGGCTCGGCCCGCGTGCGCTCGATGTGCGCGTCGAGGTGGCGACGCACGGCATCCGCTTCTTCCTGCGTGTGGCAGATCATGCGGCCCGACAGACGGACGCCTCCGATGTCGACCATCAGTGACCGATGTACCGGCCGGGCCGGTGGTTGAGAGCGAGCACGAGATTCAGCACGACGGCCCCCGCAGCGCTGAGCAGGACGTTCGGCCACGGGACCACGAGGAGGGCGAGCAGGATGACGAGGACATCGAAGACCATCATGGTCCACCCGACGCGGATGCCGGTCGCATCCTGGATGATCAACGCCACGACGTTGACGCCGCCGAGGCTCGCGCCGTGGCGGAAGACGATGAGCAGCCCGATGCCGGCGAGGAGGTTCCCGGCGACGGTGCCGAAGATCGGGTCGATGCGCTCGACGACGAGGAAGTGCTCGATGAGCACCGAGAACCCCGAGACGGCGCCGATGCAGACCAGGGTGCGGAGCGCGAAGTCCCAGCCGCGCTTCCAGACGGCGAGGACGCCGAAGGGCAGGTTGACCACCGCGAACAAGGCCCAGAAGGGCCACAAGACCGCATAGTTCAGCAAGAGCGAAAGGCCGGCGGTTCCGCCGGTGACCGCGGTGCTGAGGTGCAGCAGGAACAGGCCGAGCGAGACGGTGAAAGTGCCCGTCGCCAACCCCACGACGTCGTCGAGCCACGAATGAGGAGCGGCCTTCTGCTCGAACACGAGCGACGGACCTGTCTCGGGGGCGTCGGCGTCGATCGGGTCTGCGGGCGCGGTCACCGAATCAGGTTACCCAGCGGAGGTCAACCCCATGATTTCGGTGGTCTCAGGGGAATGAAATGCCTTGTGGGACGTTGTATCCGTCAAGGAGGACCCGTGGGCAAGAACTACATCGACATCGAGAACGACCGAGGCGAGACGCTGCGCTACCGCAAGCACGCCAACGGACGTGGCTTGATCGCGAACGGCGCCAAGGTGCACCCGAGCGCGGTCGTCGAAGCGGGCGCCTACGTCGAACCGGGAGCGCAGATCGCTGCGGGGGCGCGGATCGGACGCGGCGTCTGGATCGAACCCGATGCCATGATCGGCCCGAACGCCGAGATCGCGCCGCACGCGCACATCGGCCCGGGCGCCGTGATCGGCGCGGGCGCGAAGATCGGCGTGCGCTGCTTCGTCGGGGCGGGCGCCCGTGTGGCGAACGAGTCGCTGATCGGCGACGACGAGAGCATCGGCGACGGCGAGCGTGTCGCGACCGACCGTCGCGGGCTGCGACTGGCGGCCTGACCTGATCGGACGACCCGACCCTCACCCGGTCGGGTCGTTGTCCGTGCCGCGGGTTAGCCTCGGCTGGTGAGTACTCCCCGGTCGCGTCGTGTCGTCCTGGCGGCCGTGATCGGGATGCTGGTGCTCGCCGGGCTCTGGGTGGCGTGGTCGGCTGCGCCCGAGCCCGCGGGTGTTCCCGAGGACACGGGTGTCCCCGAGGACGCGGTCGCCTACACGGTCGAACGGGTGGTCGACGGCGACACCCTCGTCGCGCGAGGGCCGGACGGCGAGGTGCGCGTGCGCCTCATCGGCATCGACGCCCCCGAGGCCCGGCCCGAACCGGAGTGCGGAGCGGATGCCGCGACCGCCCGGCTGCGGGAACTCGCCCCCGACGGGAGCCGGGTCTGGGCGACCGCCGACCGGGAGCCGGTCGACCGGTACGACCGTGCGCTGCGCTACCTCTGGACGCCCGACGGGGTGTTCGTGAACGAGACGCTCGTCGCCGAGGGCCACGCCGAGACCCTCCGCATCCCGCCGAACACGCGCTACGCGACGCGGTTCGCCGACGCCCAGCGCACCGCCGAGGCGGAGGGCCTCGGCCGGTGGGGGTCGTGCTGAGACCCGCGCGGCTACGCTGACAGGCATGGCGACACGCGGCGGACCCCAGCGCAAGGGCGGCCGCCCCGGCGCGGGCAAGGCTTCGGCGAAGACGTCGGCGAAGCCGAAGTCGCGCGCGAAGGCCGTGCCGCAGCCGGCGACCGTCGCGGCACCTCCCGCGGGACCGTTCCGGCTGGGCGCCGTGCCCGGCGCGACACCCGGCAAATGGATCGACACCTGGAAGACGCGGATGCCGCGCACGCCGCTCGAGCTCGTCCCCCTGCTCGTCGCGGAGCAGCGCGGGGCGTTCGAGCGGGGCGAGATCGACGCCGCGATCGTCCGGTTGCCGATCGACCGGGACGGGCTGCACGTCATCCCCCTGTACGAGGAGACGACGGTCGTCGTGTGCGCCGCGGACTCGCACCTGACCGCCGCCGATGAGCTGACCGTCGAGGACCTCGCCGGCGAGGTGCGGATCGTCCCGCGCGACGACGTGCTCGGCATCGACGTGCCGGGCACCGAGCCGCCCCGCTTCGCCGCACCTGCGACGACGGGCGAGGCGATCGAGACCGTCGCCGCCGGCGTCGGGATGGTCGTCGTGCCGATGTCCCTCGCACGGCTGCATCACCGCAAGGACGTGACGTTCCGCCCGCTCGCGGGGGCCCCGGCATCCGCTGTCGCCCTGGCGTGGCCGGCGGACGAGACGACCGAGCTGGTCGATGCGTTCGTGGGCATCGTGCGGGGCCGCACCGCCAACTCGTCCCGCTGACACACGGCGTTCGGCCTCCGACCGGGCATTTAGACTGGACGGATGGCCCCGCTCGTCTACCTCTGCGTGCGCCCGCAGGTGGATGCCGCGGACGGCGAGTACGCGTCGTTTCAGCACGCGATGGGCGTCGACGAGACCGGGCTCGAGCGGTGGAACCTCGTCGAGGACGACCTGCCCGCCGACGCGTTCACCCGGTGGCGCGGATTCGTCGTGGGTGGGAGCCCGTACAACACGACCGATCCCGGCGACACGAAGCCGGTGGAGCAGCGGCGGATCGAGGCGGGCCTCGGTGCGGTCGCGCAGGCGGCCGCGGCGGGCCGGACGACCGCGCTGTTCACGTGCTTCGGGATCGGGGTCGCCTCGCGCGCGTTGGGCGGCGAGGTGACGCGGGACTACCCGGAGGGGACGGGGCCCACCGGCATCCGTCTCACCGAGGACGGTCGACGCGATCCGCTGTTCGGCGACCTGGCACCCGAGTTCAGCGCGCTGACGGCGCACAAGGAGGGCACTTCGCGGTTGCCCGCGGGTGCCGTGCTGCTCGCCACGAACGACGACTGCCCGGTGCAGGCGTACCGGCTGGGCGAGCGGCTGTACGCGACGCAGTTCCACCCCGAGCCGACCGGGGTCGCCTTCACCGAGCGGATGACGATCTACCGCAACCACGGCTACTTCGACGCGGACGAGTACGACGCCGTCGCGGCGCACGTGCTGTCGGCCGACCTCGCCGAGCCGCAGCGTCTGTTGCGCCGTTTCGCTGCCATGTTCTGACCCGGTCGCCGGGCATCTGCACGATGCGTGGTACTGATGTGCACATGCGAGCCGCGTGAGGCGACACCGACCCCACGGGTCGTGCGGACGTCAGGCGCGGGCGAGGGCGAGTTCGCCGCGGCGTCCGCGGATCCAGAGCGCGATCGGGACGAGCACGACGACGGCGGCCGCGATGAACGCCGCGATGGCGATCGGGGTCGACTGGGGCTCGCTCACGGTGCGGCCGACGCCGATCCAGAGCAGGCCCCACGCCGAGGCGAGGGCCGGGGCGAGGCGGCCGCCCGTGCCGATCGCGCTGGCCGCGGCGATGAGGGCGACGACGATGAGGACGGCAACGCCCCACGCGTTCGCGGCCTGACCCCACGACTCGGGAGCGACCTCGGTCGTGAGCCAGGCTGTCGTGTTGGCGACCGTCGCCAGCGTCACCCATCCGAGGTGAAGCCCCACGGTGACGTCTGTGAAGAACGTCTCGGCCACCGTCCGCGGCGGGTTCAGGACGAGCAGACGCATGGTCCAGCCGAGCGCGACGAGGAGCGCGACGATCGTCACGACGGTCAGCAGGAGCGTCGTGTACTGGGCCGCGAGCAGCCACAGACCGTTGAGGACGGCCGTCAGGGCGATGGGGTGGCCGACGCGACGCTGACGATCGCTGCCCCGCTGCGACGGCAGCGCCTGCCAGACCGTGTACGCGATCATGAACGTGTAGATGACGCTCCAGATCGAGAACGCGGAGCTCGCCGGCGCGAGCACGGTCGAGGTCGCGGAGAGCGCGCCGTTCTGCAGATCCTGCAACGGGGGTGCCGCCGAAGATGCCCGAGCCGAACAGCGCGGCGATGATCATGAACGTCACCGCCGAGATGACGACGATCTGACGGGTCAGGTCGGAGGAGCGGGATGCGGTGGAGCTCATCATGGCGCGACGGTACGTCGCGCCCCGGCGGCGCAGCGAGCTCTTGACAGTCGGATGCCGGGGCGCCCAGCGCGGTCGCGGGTGTCACGGATTCGGATGTGCGCGCCGGATTCGGACCACACCAGCGGTTGGCATCCGAATCCGGGGACGTTCTCCGAATCCCGGGGACGGCGAGATGGATGACGGGGTGGGGTGCGGGCGCGGGCGGGCGGCCGATGGGCTCGCAGAGCGGTTCGCCGTGGGAGGCACGGTGTCCGACGCTGCGACGTGGTCCGGGCGAGACGCTGAGTGCGATCCGCGCGTGCTCATCCAGCACCTCGGAAGATGAGAGGACTCTCATTTTCGAGGTGTCCACATCATGTGATCCGGGCCGGTTTCGACGGGGTGGATGTCGGTGGTCGGTGGCAGAGTGCAGGTATGACGGATGCGGCGGAAACCCCCGGTGGCAAGGACTATCTCGCCCCCCTGGCGGGCATCGTCGCGGATGCGGGTGATGTGGCCGTCGAGCTTGCGAGGGCGCAGGTCCGGGAGCTGCGGATGCTGGCCACCGCCGGCCGTCTCGCCGAAGCGCAGATCGCGCAGCGCAACGCCCGCGTGCAGGTCCACGACATGGCGTTGCGGTCCATCGCGGCCGAGGTCGGCGGGGTGATGCGCGTGACGGATCGGACCGTCCAACGCCGGATCGGTGAGGCGCGGACGTTGATCGAAGGGTTCCCGGCGACCGTCGAGGCGTGGGAGCAAGGCCGCATTGTTCGGGGCCACGCGATCGCGATCCTCGAGACCGGGACGAGTCTGCCGGCGGAGATGTGGGCGGAGTTCGAACAGGTCGCGATCACCCGGTGCGAGCGTGATACTCCGAACCGGGTGCGAGGCGAGTTGGAGATCCTCGCGCACCGGATGCATCCTCGCTCGTTCGCGGAACGGCACGAGGAAGCCGCCGCTGGCAGGTGCGTGCGGATCGTCCCGGGGCGGGATGGGATGAGCGATGTGGTCGCGACCCTCCCGACGGTGATCGCCGAGGGTATCCACGACCGGCTCACGCAGCAAGCGCGAGCAGTCATCGACACCCGCGACGAACGGGCCGCCGCGTACGGCGGGGCAGGTGTCGCGTTCGGAGACGCCGCGACGGGCGTAGACGTCGGCGATGGCCACGGCGACAGCGAGGATGCCGCCACTGTCGTTGCGACAGATCAGCGTTCGATCGATCAGGTCCGTGCCGACGTCTTCGCCGACCTGCTCCTCGCCGGAACGCCTGCCCTCGACGACACCCGCGACACCGCCGCCGGACCGCTGGGCGCGATCCGCGCACGCGTACAAGTGCTCGTCCCCGCCGCGACACTCACCGGTCAAGATGACGGGCCCTGTGACCTCACCGGCCGGTCCCCCATCGACCCCGCCACCGCACGGACGCTCGCCGGCGGCACCGGGATGTGGGAACGCCTGTTCCACGACCCGACCACCGGCGTCACCGTCGCGACCGACTCGTACCGCGTCCCGTCCGGAATGCGCCGGTTTCTGCAAGCCCGCGATCAGCACTGCCGGTTCCCCGGATGCCGCGTCGCCGCCATCCGCTGTGAGGTCGACCACACCCACGATCACGCGCTCGGCGGACGAACCGAACTCTCGAACCTCGCCCACCTGTGCCAACGGCATCACTCCATGAAGCAGTTCACCACCTGGAGAGTGCGACAACTCAAGGGTGGAGTCCTGGAATGGACCTCACCCCTCGGCAGGACCTACCGCGAAGACGCACCTACCCCGGCCGTCGCGTTCACCCCTGCCGCACCACCACCGCCCCCGCCGCGGGCTCCAGCGGAACCCGCACCCTTCTGAGGAACACCGCACACCGTCTCACCCGCACGCGGAATCAGGGACGCTCTGCGCATCCGAGACATCTGCACCGCGGCGAGCTCCGCCCGGGACAAGACCGACGCATACACACCCCGGGTGTTCCGCTGCCTGCGGGAACCAGGCACCCCGCCAACCGCCAACGCCAACGCCAACGCCAACGCCAACGTCAGTCCCAGCACCAGCGCACGCGCCGGCGCCGGCGCGACCTACTCGCCGATGACGACCGCAGAGTCCGGCGCGACGACGAGTCGATCGCCGTCGCGACCGGGGTCGGTCGACGCGATCCAGACGTCGCCGCCCGGCACGTCCCAGGGCTCGCTCGACAGGTTCACGACCACGCGGGCACCACCGCGTTGGAGCATGTACCGGTTGCCCGACGCCGTCGGCAGCACCTCGGCATCCCGCCCACCGGGACCGGGATGCGTCAGCTCGGGGCGCGAACGCCGCAGCTCGGCCAGCCGCCGGTACAGATCCAGCAACCGCGCGTGATCGCCGACCTCGAGCTCCGACCAGTCCAGCTTCGACCGCTCGAACGTCGCGGGCTCGTTCGGATGCGGCACGATGCTCTCGTCCCAGCCCATCTTCACGAACTCCTCGATGCGTCCCTTCGCGGTCGCCTCGGCGAGCTCGGGCTCGGGGTGCGACGTGAAGAACTGCCACGGCGTCGACGCGCCCCACTCCTCGCCCATGAACAGCATCGGCGTGCCAGGAGCGGTCAGCGTCAGCACCGCGGCCACCGCCAGCCGATCCGTCGACAGCGTCGCCGTCAACCGGTCGCCCGCCGCGCGGTTGCCGATCTGGTCGTGGTCCTGCGCGTACGTCACCAGCCGCCACGACGCCGACTCGTCGGGCACCGGCTTGCCGTGATCGCGCTCCCGGAACGACGAGTAGGTCCCGTCGTGGAAGAAGCCCTTCGTCCACACCTTCGGCAGCGCCTCCGGATCGGCGAAGTCCTCGTAGTACCCCACCGTCTCCCCCGTCAGAGCCACGTGCACGGCGTGATGCCAGTCGTCCGACCACTGCGCCGTCAGGCCGTACCCGTCGGCCTCGCGCGGCAGGAACATCACCGGATCGTTCATGTCGCTCTCGGCGATCAGCGTCAACGGCCGTCCGACGTGAGCGCTCAGCGCATCGGTCCGCTCCGCGATCTCCTGGAGGATGTGCACCGGCTGCGCGCCCGACTCGTGCAGCGCGTGCACGGCGTCCAGACGCAGACCGTCGACGTGGAAGTCCCGCATCCACATCAGCGCGTTCTCCACGATGAACGACCGCACGGCCGCCTCGTCCAGGTTCAGACTGTCGCCCCAGGTGTTCCGCGACCCGTCCCGCAGGTACGGCCCGTACTCCGGCAGGTAGTTGCCGCTCGGACCCAGGTGGTTGTAGACGACGTCCTGGATCACCGCGAGACCCGCGGCGTGCGCGGCATCCACGAACCGCTGATACGCGGCCGGGCCGCCGTAGGTCTCCTGCACGGCGTACCACAGCACGCCGTCGTAACCCCAGTTGTGGGTGCCGTTGAAGGCGTTCACCGGCAGCAGCTCGATGTGCGTCACACCGATGTCGATCAGATGGTCGAAGCGGGCGATCGCGGCATCCAGCGTCCCATCGGGCGTGAACGTCCCCAGGTGCAGCTCGTAGATCAGCCCGCCCGCGAGCTGACGACCGGTCCAGGCGTCATCCGTCCACGAGAAGGATGTCGCATCGAACCACGCCGACGCCTCGTGCACCCCGCGCGGCTGCCGCCGCGACCGCGGATCCGGCCGCAGGTCGTCGCCCTCGCCCAGCACGAAGCCGTACTCGTCGCCGTCCGCGAGCACGACATCGGCACGCCACCAGCCGTCGCCGGCCGCCACCATCGCCACGTCGTCCACCCCCGGACGGCGCAGCCGCACCCGCTCGACCCGCGGAGCCCAGACCTCGATCACGATGCGTTCCCCTCGAAGACATCCGCCGGCGCCAGCAGCGCGACGGGATAGGTGTCCAGCAGATCGGCCAGGCGCACGCGCCCACCCTCGACACGACGGCCGGTCAGCACGTCGACCATCGCACCGGAGCGCGTCAGCAGCTCGGTGTCGCCCCAGCCGCCGCGCGCGGCGAGACCGGCGGGCAGGCGCGTCGCCACCGCGACGGCCCCACCGCGGTCGAACGCGACCGCGTGCTCGGCGGCGTCCCCCGCCGCCGTCATCGGCGTGTACCGCGCGAACAGCTCCGGGCGGTCGCGCTTCAGCCGCAGCGCGCGCGACACCACGAGCAGCTTCGCCGCGCCCGAGCCGTCGACGGGCGGCATCCACCCCTCGTCGAGGCGCGCGAGCAGCCGGCGACGCTCCGCGAAGTCGACCTCGCGGCGGTTGTCGGGGTCGACGAGCGAGTGGTCCCACAGCTCGGTGCCCTGATACACGTCGGGCACACCCGGCCCCGCGAGCTGCAGCAGCTTCAGCGACAGCGAGTTCGACCGGCCGAGCGGCGCGATCTCGTCGACGAACCCTTCGACGATCGCCCGCGCGTCGCCGAAGGCGGCGTCGACGAGGTGGTGCATCTTCTCCTCGAACGCCTCGTCGGGCTCCGACCACGTCGTGCTGTTCCCGGCTTCACGCGACGCCTTCTCGGCGTACGCGTGCAGCCGCTCGCGCGACGCGGGCCACGCCCCCACGATCGCCTGCCACAGCAGGTTGTCGAAGGGTCCGTCGCCCGTCGACGAGACCCCGCGCAGCGCGTCGAGCACCTCGGCCCACCGCTCGGTCATCTCGGCGAGCACCGACAACCGTGCACGCACGTCCTCGCTGCGCTTCGTGTCGTGCGTCGACAGCGACGTCATCGCCGCGGGCCACGCCGCCTGACGGTGAGCGGATGCCGCGTGGAACCCGTCGGCATCCACCGCCCACTCGGTCGGGTCGCCGCCCACCTCGGTGAGCGTGCCCAGCCGGGTGAACCGGTAGAAGGTCGTGTCCTCGACGCCCTTCGCCATGACGGGGCCGGTCGTCTGCATGAACCGTCGCGTGAACTCCGCCTCGGGCGCCGCGACGAGCCGGGCCGCGATCGCCTCGAAGGCGGCGGCGAGCTCGGGGCGCCGTCGCGACGCCAGCGCGACCGCCGCGTCGACCTCCTCGGTTCCCGCCGGCAGGTACGCGCGGTACACCGGGAAGGCTGCGAGCAGCTCGGCGAGCGCGTCGAGCCACTGCTCGTCCGACGCTCCGCCGCGCTCCCCCGCGGGCACGAGCGCCGCGAGCCGCAGCACCTCGGCGTGCAGTCCGTCGGTCGCCCACGCGAGCTTCGCGTCGTGCATCATGTCGGCGTAGTCGGCGTCCTGGCCGCCCCGCAGCCGGGCGTCGAGCTCGGTGAGCGCCTGCTCCCCGGCCGGGTCGATCAGCACACGGTCGAGCACCGCCATCGCGTCGTACCCGGTCGTGCCGTCGGTCGCCCACCACGCGGGCAGCTCCTCGCCGTGCTCGAGGATCTTCTCGACAAGCACGTACGCGCCGCCTGTCGCATCCGCCAACAGGTCGAGGTATCCGCCCGGGTCGGCCAGGCCGTCGGGGTGGTCGACCCGCAGTCCGTCGGCGAGACCCTGGCGGATCCACCGCACGATCTCGACGTGCGACGCGTCGAAGACCGCAGGGTCCTCGACGCGCACCCCCGCGAGCGTCGTCACGGCGAAGAAGCGACGGTAGTTGAGCTCCGCGTCGCCGCGCCGCCAGAACAGCAGTTCGTAGTGCTGCCGGGCGAGCACGTCGCGTACGTCACCTTCGCCGGTGCCGTCCGCCAGCGGGAACTCGTGGTCGAAGTACCGCACGACTCCCGCTGCGGTGTCGACCTCGATCTCGCCGTCGTCGATCGCCTGCTCGAGCTCACGACCCAGCACCGGCAGCCGCAACCGCCCGCCGAGCGCCCAATTGACGTCGAACGCGGCCGCGTGGGGCGAGCCCTGACCGCGCCGCAGAACATCCCACCACCACGGGTTCTCCCGCGGGGCGGACACGCCCTGATGATTCGGCACGATGTCGATGAGGATGCCGAGGTCCGCCGCCCGGGCAGCGTCGGCGAACCGCTGCAGACCCTCCGCGCCGCCCCGTTCGGGGTCGACGACAGTCGGATCGGTCACGTCGTAGCCGTGGTCCGAGCCGCTCGTCGCCTGCAGGATCGGCGACAGGTAGGCCCAGTCGACGCCGAGGTCGCGCAGATAGCCGGTGAGCTCGGCCGCGGCATCCAGGTCGAAACCCTTGCGGATCTGCAGCCGGTACGTCGACCGGGGAGTGCTCCGTCGCCCGGTCATCAGTGGGGCAGCTCGATCTGCGGCGCCTCAGCGGGGATCACGTCGACCGCGCCCGTCAGGGCGGCGAGCGAGGCCGCGACGGACGGATCCGGCTCGACGGTCTCCTCGACGTGGTCGCGCAGGACGACGAGCGCACGACCGCCGACCGAGACGGTGCCGCCCGGGTCGACGAGGGGGGCGTCTGCCGCACCGCCGGCGGTGTCGACGATCACCTCCCAGCGGGGGCTCGCCGACTCTGTCGGCACCGTGAAGTCGATGTCCTCGTCGCTCGCATTGAAGAACACGAAGAAGTGCCGGTCGTGGATCTCCTCACCGCGACGGTCGCGTTCGCGGATGCCGTCGCCGTTGAGGAACACGCCGACCGCGCGCCCGAACCCGGAATCCCAGTCCTCGGGCTGCATCTCGGAGCCGTCGGGGCGGATCCACGCGATGTCCGGGAGCGGCGCCCCCTCCTCGCGCCGCACCGGTCGGCCGTCGAAGAACCGCCGACGCCGGAACGTGGGGTGCTCGCGCCGCAACCGAGCGAGCACCGAGGTGAACTCGATGAGCGGCTGGTCGACGGAGCTCCAGTCGATCCAGGTGATCTCGTTGTCCTGCGCGTACCCGTTGTTGTTGCCGCCCTGCGTGCGGCCGAGCTCGTCGCCGTGCGCGATCATCGGCACGCCCTGGCTCAGCAGCAGCGTCGCGAGGAAGTTCCGCTGCTGCCGCGCCCGCACCCGCAGGATGTCGGGGTCGTCGGTCGGCCCCTCGACGCCGTGGTTGTAGGAGCGGTTGTGCGATTCGCCGTCGTTGCCGTCCTCGCCGTTGGCGTCGTTGTGCTTCTCGTTGTACGACACGAGGTCGCGCAGCGTGAACCCGTCGTGCGCGGTGACGAAGTTGATGGATGCCACCGGCCACCGCCCGTCCTGCTCGTACAGGTCGGCCGACCCCGTCAGGCGCAGCGCGAACTCGCCGAGCGTCGAGGGCTCGCCGCGCCAGAAGTCGCGGACGGTGTCGCGGTACTTGCCGTTCCACTCCGTCCACTGCGGGGGGAAGTTGCCGACCTGGTACCCGCCGGGGCCGATGTCCCACGGCTCGGCGATCAGCTTGACCTGGCTGACCACCGGGTCCTGCTGCACGAGCTCGAAGAAGGTCGACAGGCGGTCGACGTCGTAGAACTCGCGGGCGAGGGTCGAGGCGAGGTCGAAACGGAAGCCGTCGACGTGCATCTCGAGCACCCAGTAGCGCAGCGAGTCCATGATCAGCTGCAGCGCGTGCGGGTTGCCGACGTTGAGGCTGTTGCCCGTGCCGGTGTAGTCGGTGTAGTACCGCTTGTCGTCGTCTTCGAGCCGGTAGTACGCCATGTTGTCGATGCCGCGCATCGACAGCGTCGGGCCCATGTGGTTGCCCTCGGCGGTGTGGTTGTAGACCACGTCGAGGATGACCTCGATGCCCGCGGCGTGCAGCGCCCGCACCATCGCCTTGAACTCCTGCACCTGCTGGCCGACGCCGCCGCCCGCCGAGTACGTGTTCTGCGGGGCGAAGAAGGCGATCGTGTTGTAGCCCCAGTAGTTCGAGAGGCCCTTCTCCTGCAGCGTCGAATCGTTGACGAACTGGTGCACCGGCATGAGCTCGAGCGCCGTCACGCCGATCTTCTTGAGGTGCTCGATGACGACGGGGTGCGCGATCGCGCTGTACGTGCCGCGGATGTCCTCGGGGATGTCGGGGTGCGTCATCGTGAGACCCTTGACGTGCGCCTCGTAGATGACGGTCTCGGCGTACGGGGTCTTCGGCTGCCGGTCACCCTGCCAGTCGAAGAACGGGTTGACGACGACGCCCTTCATGTTGGCTGCGGCCGAGTCCTCGTCGTTGGTCGAGTCGGGGTCGCCGAACGTGTAGCTGAACACCGCCTGCCCCCACTCGACCTGGCCGTCGACGGCCTTGGCGTAGGGGTCGAGGAGGAGCTTGTTCGGGTTGAAGCGGCATCCGTTGGCGGGGTCGTACGGGCCGTACACGCGGTAGCCGTACCGCTGCCCCGGCTGCACCGACGGCAGGTAAGCATGCCAGACGAACGCGTCCACGTCGATGAGCTCGACGCGGGTCTCCTGACCGCTCTCGTCGAACAGGCAGAGCTCGACTTTCTCGGCGCCCTCGCTGAACAGAGCGAAGTTCGTCCCATTGCCGTCGAAGGTCGCTCCCAGGGGGTAAGCGGAACCGGGCCAAACCTGCATGCGCACTCCCGTGTTAGGTGGAAGGCCACACTACCCAGGCGAGGTTTCCGCCCTCCGGCCCTTGACAGGTCAGCGCAGCGACAGCATGTCGTCGAGGTACGCCGCGAGGGGCCGCGGCGGCCCCGTCGTGCTCCACGCGACGTGCGGCACGCCGTCCACGAGGGACAGGATGCCGGAGCTCTCGCCGCGGTCGACGGCTGCGGCGTCCATCTCGGCCCAGCCGAGGTGCAGCACCTCACCCTCGGCGAACCCGCCGCGGAAGGCCGC
This sequence comes from Microbacterium sp. ARD31, assembly GCF_031844425.1. NCBI lineage: Bacteria > Bacillati > Actinomycetota > Actinomycetes > Micrococcales > Microbacteriaceae > Microbacterium > Microbacterium sp. ARD31. The sequence goes on along the minus strand of NZ_JAUZVE010000003.1, from coordinate 142,381 downwards.
CGCGGCTCGCTCGGAGCGTGCCCGCTGCGCTTCGGCCGTGTACCCGCGGACGGCGTCGTGCCGGGCGCGCAGGACCTCTCCCGTGGCGAACACCCGGTCGTCGCCGATCAGCAGGACCCCGACGTGCCACGCCTCGGTGACCGGGAGGATGCGGGGCGCCCGACCGATCCCGAGGATGCGGCGGTTCGCCGCCCAGTCCCCCAGTCGCTCCCGCGGGGAGCCGGCGAGCCGGGCGCGCGCCGCGTCGAGCAGACCGACCGTGGTCGTCGAGGCATCCGTCACCGTCGTCAGACGAGGCGGGTCGGCGCGACCGCGGCGCCGCCGCGGATCTGCTGATGCAGCCGCGCCATGCGCGCGTCGAGTTCGGCGGCGGCGTCGGCGGCGTCCTTCAGCTGGCCCAGCAGGTGCTCGGGCACCTGCCGCTCGTACTTGTAGTAGATCTTGTGCTCGAGGCTCGCCCAGAAGTCCACCGCGATCGTGCGGAACTGCACCTCGACCGGCACGTCGACCCGCCCCGTCGAGAGGTAGACGGGCACCTCGAGGATCGTGTGCAGGCTCTTGTACCCGTTGCCCTTGGGTGTCGCGATGTAGTCCTCGACCTCGCGCACCGTGATGTCGTCCTGCGCCGTGAGCAGGTCGAACAGCCGGTACACGTCGCTGACGAAGCTGCAGGTGATGCGGATGCCGGCGATGTCGGTGATGTGCGCGCGCACCGAGTCGAAGTCGGGCTCGATGCCGCGGCGCTGGATCTTCTCGACGATGCTGTCGGGCGACTTCACCCGGCTCGAGACGTGCTCGATCGGGTTGTAGTCGTGCGTCTCGTGGAACTCCTCGCGGAGGATCGAGATCTTCGTCTCGATCTCCTGCAACCCGAACCGGTACTCCATGAGGAACCGCTGGAACTCGTCGCGCATCGCCCGGAGGGAGGACGCCGACACCGTGATCTGCTGCTCGTCGAGCGGAGTGGACATGGTGCGACGCTATCGGGAACCACTCTGAGCGTGCTGTGAGGGCGGCGCCGTCGTCGCCCTCGGCACGAGCGCCGTCGGCAGCCGCAGGTGCGTCGCGGCCGGGGTCGCCCCGCCCATCAGCTCGAGCAGCATCGTGACCGCTTCCGCACCGAGGCGTTGCATGGGCTGGCGCACCGTGGTGAGCGCCGGCTCCGACTGCGATGCGTCGGGGACGTCGTCGAAGCCGACGACCGAGAGGTCGCCCGGCACCGACAGGCCGTGCTCATGGGCGACGCGGATGACGGTGAGCGCCGACACGTCGTTGGCGGCGAACACCGCGGTCGGCCGGTCCGAGCGACGCAGGAGCCGGGTCGCGGCTTCACGCGAGATGTCCTCCACGTACTCTCCGACGCCGACCAGGGACGGATCGAACGGGATGCGGGCGTCCTCCAGCGCGCGGCGGTACCCGCCCTCGCGCAGCATCGACGACCGCAGGTCCGGGCGGCCTGCGACGAACCCGATGCGTCGATGCCCGAGCGAGATCAGGTAGGCGACCGCGTGACGGGCGCCGGCGAAGCTGTCGGATTCGACGGTGGGGAGGTCCGCAGGCCCCGTGTGGGGATCGATCGCCACCACGGGCACCTCGGCGGTCACGTTGACGACGGTCGGCGTCACCATGATCACGCCGTCGACGAGCGTCCCGCTCAGCCGACTGAGCGATCGCCGCTCCCACCCCTGGCTCGACACCTGCCGCGACCCGCTGTAGGCGAGCAGGTCCAGCCGCGAGTCGCGCAGCGCCGCTCCGACACCCTTCAGCACCTCGGCCGAGAAGGGCTCGAAGTCCGCGACGAGCACGCCGACGACCCCCGTCCGACGTGCGCGCATGCTGCTCGCGACGAGGCTCGACTCGTAGCCGAGCTCCTCGACCGCACCCAGCACGCGCTGCACCGTCGCCGGCGCGACACCGTAGCGACCGTTGACGGCTTTCGAGACCGTGGCGACCGACACACCGGCCGCCGCGGCGACATCGTGGATGGTGGTACGCCTGCGCATGCCTCGAAGCGTAGCCCCATGGAAAACATTTTCGAAAACGTTTGACGTCGACCACAACAATTCCGACACTGGAGCAAGCCCGGCACGCACCGCCGGGACCACCCGCACCTCGAGGACCGAGCGTGCACTCAATGAGGAGATTGGTGATCACATGAGGACCAGACGGTTCGCAGTGGGCGTCGCGGCCTTCGCGGCGGCGACCCTCGCGCTCAGCGCATGTTCGGCAGGAGGCGGCGGCGGCAGCGGCAGCGGCGACGTCGAGATGACGCTGTGGCAGAACTCGACCACCGGCCCCGGTCAGCAGTTCTGGAAGGACGCGATCGAAGCTTTCGAGGCCGAGAACGAGGGCGTCACGATCACGATGCAGTCCGTCCAGAACGAGGACATGGACGGCAAGCTGCAGACCGCGCTCAACGCCGGCGACCCGCCCGACATCTTCCTGCAGCGCGGCGGCGGCAAGATGACCGCAATGGTGAACGCGGGCCAGCTGATGGACCTCACCGACCTGATCTCGGACGACGTCCGCAGCGAGGTGTCGGAGGGCTCGTTCGCCGCCGAGACCTACCAGGACAAGGTGTGGGCCATGCCCCTCTCCGTCCTCCCCGGCGGCTTCTTCTACAGCCAGGACGCCTTCGACGCGGCCGGCATCGCGGAGAACCCGACCACGATCGACGACTTGAAGGCCGCGGTCGAGGACCTGAAGGGCACCGGGATCGCCCCGATCGCCCTCGGCGCGAAGGATGCCTGGCCCGCCGCTCACTGGTACTACTTCTTCGCCCTTCGCGAGTGCAGCCCCCAGGTGATCGAGGAGACCGGCGACTCCAAGGACTTCAGCGACGAGTGCTGGACGCGCGCCGCTCAGGACCTCACGGACTTCGCCGCCATCCAGCCGTTCAACGAGGGCTTCCTGACGACCGCCGCCCAGCAGGGCGCCGGCAGCTCGGCGGGCCTCATCGCCAACCGCAAGGCCGCGATGGAACTCATGGGCGCGTGGGACCCGGGCGTGATCGCGTCCCTCACCCCCGACGAGAAGCCGCTCCCCGACCTCGCCTGGTTCCCCTTCCCCGAGATCTCGGGCGGCGACGGCGAGCCGGGCTCCATGATGGGCGGTGTCGACGGCTACTCGTGCGCCGCGCAGGCGCCCAAGGAGTGCGCCGACTTCCTCAACTTCATCGCCGGCTCCGAGCAGCAGACGAAGTACTACGAGGCCTTCCAGTCGCCGCCGGTCAACTCGGTCGCGCAGGAGGCGGTGGAGGAGCCGTACCTGCAGCAGATCCTCGAGGCGTACAACAACGCACCGTTCGTTTCGCAGTGGCTCGACACGGTCCTCGGCCAGAACGTCGGCAACGCGCTGAACGTCGCGGTCGTCGACCTGCTCGCGGGAGGCAGCGACCCCGAGAAGTTCATCGCCGCCGTCAACGCCGCAGGCGCACAGGGCTGAGCATGACCGTTCGCGAGATGTCCGTCTCGGACACCCCTGCTCTCGCGGCGCACGCCGGGGGCGGCGACTCGTCGCCCCCGGCACGGCCGCGGTCCCGCCGCCGGCGGGGCCTCGGCTGGTCGGGGCGCCTCGAGGTGCTCCTGCTCGCCGGGCCCGCCGTCGTCTTCTTCGTCGGGTTCGTGATCCTGCCGGTGCTGATGGCCGCGTACTACGGCTTCTTCCGCTGGTCCGGGTTCGGGCCGGCCACCGAGTTCGTCGGGCTGAAGAACTACATCACGATCTTCAGCGACCCGAACTTCCAGAGCGCCCTGCTGCACAACGCTTTCATCGTCGTCATGTCGATCGTCTTGCAGGGACCGATCGCGATCCTGCTGGCACTGCTGCTCAACCGCAAGATGCGGGGGCAGTCCGTCATCCGCGTCCTCATCTTCGTGCCGTACGTCATCGCCGAGGTGGTCGTCGGCACCGGGTTCAGCCTGCTGCTGTCGACGGGCGGCGCGGCCAACGGGATGCTCGAGAAGCTCGGCCTCGGCGGACTCGCGCAGGACTGGCTCGCCGACCCGGCGATCGCCATCTGGACCCTCATGGCGATCCTCACGTGGAAGTACGTCGGCTTCGCCGTCATCCTCTTCCTCGCGGGCCTGCAGGGCATCCCCGAGGAGCTCTACGAAGCCGCCGCGATCGACGGCGCGTCGTACTGGCAGATCCAGCGCCGCATCGCGCTGCCCCTGCTGGCTCCGACCCTGCGCATCTGGGCGTTCCTGTCGATCATCGGCGCGCTGCAGCTGTTCGACCTCGTGTACATCATCTGGGGTCAATACGTCTCGTCGGTCGCCGGCACCAACACGATGGCGATCTACATGGTCGTCACCGGTCGCAACGCCGGGAACTTCGGCTACGGCAACGCCGTCGCCGTCGTGATCTTCGTCATCTCGCTCATCGTCGCGCTGTTCTACCAACGCTTCGTGCTCCGCCGCGACACGGCCGGGGCGATCACAGAGAGGGGCGTGCAGTGAGCGCCACCATGACCCTCGTCACGGCTCCGCCCGTCGACACCCGCCCGCGCCGTGCACCCAAGAAGGCGCTGCCGTGGGGCTCGCCGGTCGTCTACTTCGTCGCCCTCGTCGTCATCGCCCTCATGCTCGGGCCGGTGATCTACATCATCCTGGGCGGGTTCCGGTCGAACTCGGCGATCACGGTCGACCCGGCCGGCTTCCCCGATCCGTGGAACGTCGAGAACTACGTCGGGGTGATCACGAGCGGTCAGTTCTGGGGGCAGGTCGGGAACTCGACCATGGTGGCGCTCGCCACCACCGTCGGCGCCGTCGCCCTCGGCCTCGCCGCGAGCTACGTCATCGCGCGCTACAGTTTCCGCGGCCGCGGTGCGCTCTACGCCCTGTTCGCCTCGGGGCTCATGTTCCCCATCACCGTCGCGATCACGCCGCTCTACATCGTGATCCGCTCGCTCGGGCTCATGAACTCGCTGCCGGGCATCATCCTCCCGCAGATCGCGTTCGCGCTGCCGACGACGATCATCATCCTGGTGCCGTTCCTGCGGGCGATCCCCGACGAGATCCAGGAGGCGGCGTCGATCGACGGCTGCAGCCGACTCGGGTTCTTCTGGCGGATGGTGCTGCCGCTCGCGGTGCCCGGCGTCATCACCGTCGGCATCCTCGCCTTCATCGGCAGTTGGAACGCGTACCTGCTGCCGCTGTTCATCCTCAACAACGAGGCGTCGTTCACGCTCCCACTGGGCGTGCAGGCGTTCTCGTCGCAGTACTCCGTCGACACGGCGCGCGTGCTGGCGTTCACCTCGCTGTCGATGCTCCCCGCGCTGCTGTTCTTCAGCCTGTTCGAGCGGCGCATCGTCGGCGGCCTCACCGGAGCCGTGAAGGGCTGACATGACGGACACGACGGTGCGCGCTTCGGCGCGCGTACGCGACCTGCTCGCGCGGATGACGCTCGAGGAGAAGACGGCGCAGCTCGTCGGCTACTGGGTCGACCAGGGCGGCGAGGTCGTCGCTCCCCTGGCCGACGAGATGGTCACGACGACGAAGTACGCGGATGCCACGACCCACGGCCTCGGCCACCTCACCCGGGTCTACGGCACACGCCCGGTCGATCCGGTCGAACGGGCCGCGTGGTTGTGGCGGGAGCAGCGTCGCCTGCAGACCGAGACGCGCCTGGGCATCCCCGCGATCGTCCACGAGGAGTGCCTGACGGGCCTCGCGGCGTGGCAGGCGGCGACGTATCCGACCCCGCTCGCGTGGGGCGCCTCGTTCGACCCCGACCTCGTGGCCGAGATGGCCGTCGCGATCGGAGAGTCGATGCGGGAGCTCGGCATCCATCAGGGGCTCGCTCCCGTCCTCGACGTCATCCGCGATCCCCGTTGGGGGCGCGTCGACGAGTGCATCGGCGAGGATCCGTACCTCGTCGGGACGATCGGGACGGCCTACGTCCGCGGTCTGCAGTCGACGGGGGTGGATGCCACGCTGAAGCACTTCGTCGGATACTCGGGCTCGCAGTCCGGTCGCAACCATGCGCCGGTCCACGCGGGACCCCGCGAGCTCGCCGACGTCTTCCTGCCGCCGTTCGAGATGGCCCTCCGCGACGGCGGCGCGCGATCGGTCATGAACAGCTACGCCGAGATCGACGGAGCTCCCGTCGGCGCGAGCCCGTACTACCTGAGCGAAGTCCTCCGCGGACGCCTCGGGTTCGAGGGACCGGTCGTCGCGGACTACTTCTCGGTCGCCTTCCTCCACTCCACGCACGGCGTCGCCGCCGACCTCGGCGAAGCGGCGGAGCTCGCCCTGCGCGCGGGGATCGACGTCGAGCTGCCGACGCTCGACGCCTTCGCCGGTCCCCTACGGGACCGCATCCGCTCGGGGGCGCTCGACGAGGGCGTCCTCGACGACGCCGTGCTGCGGGTGCTCGCGCAGAAGGAGCGCCTGGGTCTGCTCGACGCGGACTTCGCCGAGCCTCCCGCGAGCGTCGACCTCGACGGGCCGCGCCACCGCGAGCTCGCGCGGCGCCTCGCCGCCGAGTCCGCCGTCCTGCTCGCGAACGACGGCACGCTGCCCGCGGCAGCGCCGGGGCGCATCGCCGTCCTCGGCCCGAACGCCGACTCGTCCGAGGCGCTCATGGGCTGCTACTCGTTCGTGAACCACGTGCTCGCCCACCACCCCGGCACCCCCGCGGGCATCGAGATCCCGACCGTCCTCGACGCGCTGCGCGCCGAGTACCCGGCGGCGCGGATCGAGTCGGTGCGCGGGTGCGACGTCGAGGGCGAGGACGCGGCGGGCATCGCGGATGCCGTGGCCGCGGCATCCCGGTCCGACCTGGCGATCGTCGTGGTCGGCGACCGCGCCGGCCTGTTCGGCCGCGGCACCGTGGGCGAGGGCAACGACGTCGACGACCTCGAGCTGCCGGGTGTCCAGCGGCGCCTGGTGGAGGAGGTCGTCGCGTCGGGCACCCCCGTCGTCGTGCTCGTCCTCTCGGGGCGGCCCTACGCGATCGGGTGGGCGCTTGACGGCGCCGCCGTGCCCGCGGCGGTCGTGCAGTCCTTCTTCCCGGGCGAAGAGGGCGCCGACGCCCTCGCGGGGATCGTCTCGGGTCGGGTCACCCCGTCGGGCCGCCTGCCCGTCTCGCTCCCCCGCTCGGCCGGTGCGCAGCCGTTCACCTACCTGCACCCGCGCCTCGGCGGACGCAGCGAGATCACGAGCGCCGACCCCACGCCGGTGCGGCCGTTCGGGTTCGGACTGACCTACACGACGTTCGCGTACGAGGACCTGCGGGTCGCGACACAGACCGCCACCGGCGACGGACTCACCGCGACGGTCACGGTGCGCAACACCGGCGAGGCCCCGGCGACCGACATCGTGCAGCTGTACGGTCACGACGTCGTGGGCACGACGACACGGCCGTCGGCGCAGCTGCTCGCCTACCAGCGCGTGCCGCTGGGCCGGGGGGAGGCGGCGACCGTCGAGTTCCGCGTGCCGCCCGCCCGCCTCGCCTACGCCGGCCGCGACGCGGTGCGCGCGGTCGAGCCGGGACGCGTCGACCTGTGGGTCGGGCCCTCCAGCGCCGACCGCGAAGCGACGGCCTCGGTCGAGTTCACGGGTGAGGCGTACGTCATCGGACCGGACGACGCGCGGCTGGCGACGGCATCCGTCCTCGAGGGTGCCGCCGTCAGTCGGTAACGACGAGGATCGCGCCGGCTGCGAGCCGGTCGGCCGAGCCTCCGGCGGCGATCGTCGACGCCGGCGGTGATCTCGTGACGTCGGCCGAGGTCGGTGATCTCGATGGTGTGGTCGAGGTAGTTGTCGCGCTCGTCGCCCGGCCGTTCGTCGGGATGCCGGCCCGGGTGGGTCGCGAACTGGCCGCAGACGAGCTGCAGGTAGTCCGAGCTGCCGCGGTACGAGTCGGCGATCCCGCCGTGCCAGCCGGCGAGACCGGTGCCGGCCTCCACCGCGGCGCGCAGGCCCGTGAGCGCGGCATCCGAGATCGACGACATCGTGACCGCCTGGACGACGAGATCCGTCTCGGCCATCACGGCGGCGTCGGCGTAGACGTCGTTGGACTCCTCGACGCGTACCTCGAAGCCGTTCTCGGCGAGGAACGGGCGGAACATGTCCGTCGCCGCGACGGGGTGGTGCCCGTCCCAGCCGCCGCGGAAGATGAGCGCGCGCCGGCCCGTCACCGCAGCTCGGCCGCTCGTCGCGCGGCGACGCGGTCGTAGCGCTCCCGCACTTCGGGACGGGGGTCGGATGCCGCATCCCGGTCCATCTCGACCGGCCACTCCGGCCACGACCCGGCGAGCACGGCGGCCGCCTGGCGGGCCGCGCCCTGGGCGACGTACTCCCCCGGCGACGGTACGGCCACCGGCACGTCGAACACCTGGGCCGCGACGGCGGCGACCGCGGGGTTGCGCGCCGCGCCGCCCACGAGCAGCACCCGCTCGGTGGCGACACCGAGGCTCCGGATCGCCTCGAGCCCCGTCGCGAGACCCGCGAGCATGCCCTCGACGGCGGCGCGGGCGAGGTTCTCCCGCGTCGTGTTCTCGAGCGACAGACCGTCGAGGGACGCGCGCGCCGTGGGCAGGTTGGGCGTGCGCTCCCCCTCGAACCAGGGCACGAGCACGACACCGCCGGCTCCGGGCTCGGCGGCGGCCGCCAGCTCGGTGAGACCGTCGTGGTCGACGCCGAGCAGACGCGCGACGGCGTCGAGCACCCGCGCCGCGTTCAGGGTCGCGACCAGCGGCAGGAACCGTCCCGTCGCGTCGGCGAACCCGGCCGCGGTCCCGGTCGGGTCGATCGTCCGGGTGTCGCTGACGGCGAAGACCGTGCCCGACGTACCGATCGACACGACGACGTCGCCCGCCGTCGCACCGACGCCGAGGGCGGCGCCGGCGTTGTCGCCCGCACCCGGCCCGACGCGGCGGCCGGCGGCATCCGTCACCCACTCGAGCGGGCCGAGCACGCGGGGCAGCACCGCGTCGTGACCGAGCGCCGCCGCGAGCAGGTCGCGGTCGTAGCCGTCCGACGCGGGGTCCCAGTAGCCGGTGCCCGAGGCATCCGAGCGATCGGTGACGAGCTCGTCGAGCTGCGGATTCCCGGGACCGAACCCGCGCAGGCGCCACGTCAGCCAGTCGTGCGGCAGGGCGACCGCGGCCACCCGCGCCGCATTCTCGGGCTCGGCGCCGCGCAGCCAGCGGAGCTTGGTGATCGTGAACGACGCGACCGGCACCAGACCCGTGCGCTGCGCGAGCGTCTCGGCGCCGAACTCGGCCGTGAGATCGGATGCCGCCTGCCCCGAGCGCGTGTCGTTCCACAGCAGCGCGTCGCGCACCACCGTGCCCGCCGCGTCGAGCGCGACCATGCCGTGCTGCTGGCCCCCGATCGACCACGCCTCGACGTCGTCGATGCCCCCGGCATCCGCGATCGCGCTCTGCAGCGCGGTCCACCACGCCTCGGGGTCGACCGAGGTGCCCTCGGGGTGCGACGCGCGACCGGAGCGGACGACCGCCCCGGTCGCGGCGTCGACGATGACGACCTTGCAGGACTGCGTCGACGAGTCGACGCCCATGACGAGCGTCACGTCAGCGCGCGCCCAGCAGGTGCTCGGTCGCCAGCTGCTGCAGGCGGACGAAGCCGCCGCCCTTGCCGCCGAGGTAGACGCTCGGGTCGAAGTCCTCGTACGCGGAGCGGTCGGCGAGGAAGTCCTCGTACGTCTCGCCCGGGTTCAGGGTCGGGGTCGAGAGCTCGTCGACCTTGGCCGCCGCGAGGGCTTCCTGCACCTCGGGGTCGGCACGGAACGCCTGCGCCCGCTCCTTGAGGAGGAGGTAGGTGCGCATGTTGGCCGCGGCCGATTCCCAGACGCCGGTCTCGTCCTCGGTGCGGCTCGGCTTGTAGTCGAAGTGGCGCGGGCCCTCGTAGGCCGGGACGCCACCGGGGCCGCCGTTCTCGAGCAGGTCGACGAGCGCGAACGCGTTGTGCAGGTCACCGTGGCCGAACACGAGGTCCTGGTCGTACTTGATGCCGCGCTGACCGTTGAGGTCGATGTGGAAGAGCTTGCCGTGGTAGAGCGCCTGGGCGATGCCGGCGGCGAAGTTCAGGCCCGCCATCTGCTCGTGACCGACCTCGGGGTTGAGGCCGACGAGCTCGGGCCGCTCGAGCGAGTCGATGAAGGCGATCGCGTGACCGAGCGTCGGCAGCAGGATGTCGCCGCGCGGCTCGTTCGGCTTCGGCTCGATCGCGAAGCGGATGTCGTAGCCCTTGTCGGTGACGTAGTCGCCGAGCAGGTTGACGGCCTCGCGGTACCGCTCGAGCGCCTGGCGGATGTCCTTCGCGGAGTCGTACTCGGCGCCCTCGCGGCCGCCCCACATGACGAAGGTCTTGGCGCCGAGCTCGGCCCCGAGGTCGAGCTGGCGGAACACCTTGCGGAGGGCGAAGCGGCGGACGTCGCGGTCGTTGGCGGTGAAGCCGCCGTCCTTGAACACGGGCGCGCTGAAGAGGTTGGTCGTGACCATCGGGACGATCATCCCGGTCGCGTCGAGGGCGCCCTTGAGGCGGTCGATCTCGCGCTGGCGCTCGGCGTCGCTCGACCCGAAGGCGAACAGGTCGTCGTCGTGGAAGGTGAGGCCGTACGCGCCGAGCTCGGCGAGCTTCTCGACGGCGTGGACGGTGTCGAGCGGGGGTCGCGTCGGCCCGCCGAAGGGGTCGGTGCCGTTGTAGCCGACGGTCCACAGGCCGAAGCTGAACTTGTCTGCGGGGGTGGGGGTGACCATGTCGCTCCTTCGCGAACCATTAATTGTTGTTAGCAGCAACGTATACCAGGCGCGCCGCCGCCACAAACCCCACGTGATGGCTATGGTGGGTCCGTGACCGAGCAAGGGCGAACCGTTGAATCCGTCCGGCGCGCCAACCTCGGCAGCATCCTGGGGATCGTTCACCGCGAGGGCCCGCAGTCCCGCGCCGCGCTCACCGAGTCGACCGGACTGAACCGATCGACCGTCGCCGACCTCGTCGCGACCCTCGTCTCGTTCGGCCTCGTCGTCGAGCGCGCACCCGACCCCTCGCATCGCGTCGGCCGCCCCTCCCCCGTCGTCTGCGTCGACCCCGCCGTCGTCGCGATCGCCGTCAACCCCGAGGTCGACGCGCTCGAGATCGCCGCCGTCGGCCTCGACCGCGGCATCCGCGCCGTCGTCGACCTGCCGCAGGAGCACCTCCTCACCCCCGAGGCGACCGCCGACCTCGTCGCCGCGCAGATCGCGACCTGGCGCCGAGCCGAGCTGGCGGACGCCCGCATCCTCGGCGTCGGACTCGCCGTGCCCGGGCTCGTCCGGGTCGAGGACGGCCTCGTCCGCGACGCGCCGCACCTCGGCTGGGTCGACGTGCCCCTGCGCGACGTCGTCGCGGCGGCCACCGGCATCCCTGTCGTCGTCGGCAACGACGCCACCCTCGGCACCGTCGCCGAGCACCTCTTCGGCGCCGCGATCGGCATCGACAACGCGGTCTACCTCAACGGCGGCGCGAGCGGCATCGGCGGCGGCATCATCGTGAACGGGATGCCGGTGGTCGGCGCCGGCGGCTACGCCGGGGAGTTCGGGCAGAACCGCCCCGGCATCGCCACCCTCGCCGACCGGCGAGCCCGCGACGGCGTCCTGGAGGACGAGGTCAGCCGCGCCCGACTGCTGTCGGTCGTGGGACTGGGCCGCGGAGACGACCGCGAACTCGGCGACGCGCTCGCGGCGCAGATCGACACCCCGTCGGTGGCGGGAGAGGTCGAGCGGCAGCGCCGCATCCTGGCCACCGCACTGGCGAACGCCGTGAACGTGCTGAACCCCTCCGCCGTCGTGCTCGGCGGCTTCCTCGCGGTGCTCGCGGGGCTCGACGTCGCAGCCCTCGAGCAGGCCGTGCGCGCGCAGGCGATGCCCGCCTGCGGCGAGGACCTGCGGATCCTGCCCGCCGGCCTGGCGGATCACCGCCTGCTCATCGGCGCCGCCGAAGCCGTCTTCGAAGGCGTGCTGGCGAACCCGCAGCCCGTCTGAGCGGCGCGCGGCCCTCGCCGCGTGTGCCGGATGCAGGGTGAGATGCCCCCGGGGCGCGTCGACACCCCGGTATGCAGCACTGAACCTGCGCTCGGCACACCAACGGCGAACCGTTCTCCGGAGGGATGCGAGGAACGTGCCCCGCAATGCTTCCCTCGAGGCGATCCATCCGGAGAACGGCCCGAGATCCGTCGCCGACGGCGTCAGTCGCCGAGACGCCAGCTGACGAACGGGACGCCGGCGACGCCGTCGCGCGTGCGGTCCGTCGCCCGCCGACCGCGCGCGAGTTCCGCCGGGCGACCGCCGCGGATCTCGTCGAACCGCTCGTGGCGGGCCGACCCGATCCCCCGATCGAAAAGGTCCGGCAGGACGTACAGGCTCAGCAGCTCGACGGTCTCCCCCAGCCGCACGTGCAGGAACCCCGTCGGTCTCTCGTCCTCGGCGACGAGCCGCCGCCACATCGGCTCACGGTCGCGCGCCGCGGCATCCTCGACGGTCGCCGCCCGGAACATCGTCAGCGGGGGCCGGGTTTGACCGACAGGTCGGTGATGACGGCGTCGCGCGGCAGGTCGAGGGCGGTGAGCACGGCGGTGACGACGGATGCCGGCTGGATCCAGGCATCCGCGTTGTAGTCCTTCCCCTCCTGCGCGTGGACCTGGGCCTGCATCGGCGTCGCGGTGCGACCGGGATAGACCGTCGTGACGCGGACGCCGTGGGCGGCTTCTTCGCCGCGCAGCGCATCGGCGAGCGCCTTGAGCCCGTGCTTCGACGCGGCGTACGCGGCCCACTGCGGGTGGGCGGTGAGCCCGGCGCCGGAGTTCACGAACAGCACCTGCCCCCGCGCGGCGCGCACGCGCGGCAGCAGCAGGCGCGTGAGTTCGGCGGGCGAGACGAGGTTGACCGCGAGCTGGTCCTGCCACGAGTCGACCGTGAGGTCCTCGACGTGCCCGAGGTCGACGATCCCCGCCGCGTGCACGACCGCGTCGATCCCATCGGGAAGATCGGATGCCGCAACGGCCGCGGCGAGCGATGCGGGCTGCGCGAGGTCGGCGACGATCACCGCCGCGCCGGGGTGCGCGGCCGCGAGGTCCTCCGCCCGGTCGGCGTCGCGCGCCACGAGGACGAGGCGGTCGCCCCGCGCGGTCAGGCGCTCGGCGAGGAGCTGCCCGATGCCCGATCCGGCACCGGTGAGGACGATGGTGTGCGGCATCCCCTCATCCTGTCATCGGAGGTTCCCGAGGAGATGCGGCTTCCCGAGGACCGATCGGGCCGAAAACCTCCTCGGGAACCGTCATCTCCTCGCGAAGCGACGCCCGTTCAGTCCCCCAGCAGGGCGCGCCGCGCCATGCCGGCGAGGATGCCGCCCGCCCGCTCGCCGCTGGGCGCGGCCGAGTGCGGGGTCGAGTTCAGCAGCCCGAAGGCGGCCAGCAGTCGCGTCTCCCGCTCGGCGTCGGCGAGGTCTGGCCGGAGCGCCGCGAACGGCCGGTCCCACTCCCGCACGTACTCGCGCTGCAACCGCCGCACCTGCTGGTTGACGTCCGCCGGCAGGTTGGCGAGTTCCCGGTCCTGCACGCGGATGACGTCGGCGTCGCTCGTCGCGAACTCGAGGTGGAACGCGATGAGCGCCTCGAACACCTGCCGCGGGTCTCCGCCCGAGGCGGTCAGCGCGCGCCCGCCCTCGAGCAGCCGCTCGCTCGCGTCGAGGAGCAAGTCGCAGAGCAGCGCCTCTTTGCTCGCGAAGTGCCGGTACAGCGCCGGACCGCTCATGCCGACGGCATCGCCGAGGTCGGCGGTCGAGACGGCGGCGAAGCCGCGCTCGGCGAACAGCCGCGCGGCCGACGCCATCAGCTCGGCCCGCCGGTTCGCCTTCTGCGTCGCCCGCCAGGTCGTCATCGCGACAGGGTCCGCCGCGCCTGGCGCAGCACGGGCTCGTCGATCATCCGCCCGCGGAACCGGAACACCCCGGGCTGCCGCGTCGCCTCGTCGAGCACCGCCTCGGCCCACTCGACCTCGTCCGGGGTCGCCGCGTAGGCACGGCGGATGACCTCGACCTGGGAGGGATGGATGCAGGCGGTCGCCGCGAACCCCGAGGCCGCGGCATCCCGCGCCTCGTCCTCGAGCCCGGCGGTGTCGGCGATGTCGAGGTGCACGGCGTCGATCGCGTCGATCCCCGCCGCCGCGGCGGCGATGAGCACCCGCGAGCGCGCGTACCGTGCGACGTCGCGGTAGCGCCCATCGTCGAATCGGCTCGAGCGTCCCCCGATGCCGGCGACGAGGTCCTCGGCGCCCCACATGAGTGCGTCGACGAGCGGATGCCGCGCCAGCGCGTCCGCGTTCTCGACCCCGCGCGGCGTCTCGCAGAGCGCGATCACCCGGTACCCGTCGAGCGCGTCGGCCTGGGAGGTCTCTTCGGCCTTCGCAAGCATCAGCCGACGGAACGGCGTGCCCTGCAGAGCCGCGAGGTCGCGCGCGAGTTCGGGAGTGGATGCCGGGTTCACCCGCACGATCACGCGATCGGCGTCGACGTCCGCCGCCGCGAGCGCCGTCCGCGCGCCCGTTTTGCCCTCCGGCGCGACGGCGTCCTCGAGGTCGAGGATCACGGTGTCGGCGGCCGCGAGCGCCTTCGCGTACCGCTCGGGACGGTCGGCGGGGCAGAACAGGAGCGCGGGACCGAGGCTCATGCCGCGGCCTCCGGCGACATCCGCATGAGCGTCGACCGACGTGCCGTCGCGACGACCTGGTCGTGCTGGTTGCGCATCGTGTGCAGGAACTCGACGATCCCCTGCCCGGGGCGCGACGTCGACGCGCGCTTCGACGCGACGACGGTCTCGGCGTACAGGGTATCGCCGTGGCGGACGGGGGCGGGGAAGGTGACCTCCGAGAAGCCGAGGTTCGCGACGATCGTCCCCTGCGTGAGCTGCGCGACCGACAGGCCGACGAGCGTCGACAGGGTGAACATGCTGTTGACCAGCCGCTCGCCGAACTCGGTCTGCTCGGCCCACGCGGCATCCAGGTGCAACGACTGCGTGTTCATCGTCAGCGTCGTGAACAGCACATTGTCGGCCTCGGTCACGGTGCGGCCGGGGCTGTGCACGTAGACGGCGCCCTCCTCGAGCTCGTCGAAGTACAGACCGCGCTGCACGATGCGCCGGGGCACGTCCTCACTCATGCGTCCTCCTCCTGCGTCGGGGTCACGACGGCGAGCGTCTGCCCGCGGCCCACGCTGTCGCCCGTCGCGACCCGCAGCGCCACCGTACCGGCGACCTCGGCCCGGACGACATGCTCCATCTTCATCGCCTCGACGACGACCACGGCGTCACCGGCCGACACCACCGCGCCGTCGGCGACCGACGTCATCACGACGACGCCCGGCATGGGCGAGACGAGCTCGGGCACGGCCGACGCATCCGCGTCGCGGCGGTGGTCGAGGCTCACCCGGCGCACCTCGCGCGCGCGTCCGCCGCGCGAGAGCCACAGGGCGTCGCCGTCGACAGTCGCGACGACCGTGGCGCTGCGATCGCCGACCCGCACCGCGAACCGGTCGCCGAGGTCCCGGACGGATGCCGCGACCTCCGTCCCGTCGACGATCACCCGGTCGCCGACGAGCTCGACCGCGCGCTCCTCGCCGCCGGCCGCCAGCCGGTACCGCCGCGGCGCGGGTGGACCCAGCCGCCACCCGTCCGCCCGGTGCCACGGATCGTCCCCGCTGGGGACGGCGGTGTCGAGCAGCAGCGCCGCCTCGACGAACACGTCGTCCGGATCGCCCGTCGCGACGAGCCCGTCGAGCTCGCGGGCGATGAGCCCCGTGTCGAGCTCGCCCGCCGCCACCGCCGGCAGCTCGAGCAGCGCGCGCAGGAACGAGAGGTTCGTCTCGAACCCGAGCACCGCGGTGTCGCCGAGGGCGGCGACGAGCCGGCGTCGCGCCTCGTCGCGGGTCCGGCCCGTGGCGATGACCTTCGCGAGCATGGGGTCGTAGTCGACAGACACGTCGAGCCCGTCGGCGAGGGCGCTGTCGACCCGGATGCCGGGGCCCACCGGGTGGACGACCCGCACGACGCGTCCGCCGGTCGGCAGGAAGCCCGCCGCGGGATCCTCCGCGTACATCCGCGCCTCGATGCTGTGCCCGCTGAGCACGACGTCGTCCTGCCCGAACCCGAGCGGCTCCCCCGCGGCGATCCGCAGCTGCGCCGCGACGAGGTCGATGCCGGTGACCTCCTCGGTGACGGGGTGCTCGACCTGCAGGCGGGTGTTCATCTCCATGAAGAAGAACTCGTCGGCGCGGTCCGCCGCCACGATGAACTCGACCGTCCCCGCACCTCGGTAGTCGACGCTCCGCGCGGTCTCGCACGCGGCCTGCCCGATGCGCGCGCGGGTCGCCTCGTCGAGCAGCGGCGACGGCGCCTCTTCGATGACCTTCTGGTGCCGACGCTGCAGCGAGCACTCCCGCTCGCCCAGGTGCACGACGTTGCCGTGCGCATCGGCGAGCACCTGCACCTCGATGTGCCGCGGGGTGTCGACGTAGCGCTCGAGGAACAGGGTGTCGTCGCCGAAGCTCGCGCCCGCTTCACGGCGGGCGGCGGCGAGCGCGGCCGGCAGGGCCGCGGCATCCGTCACGACGTGCATCCCCTTGCCGCCGCCGCCCGCGGACGGCTTGATGAGCAGCGGATAGCCGACCTCGGGCGCCGCGGCGATGAGCTCGTCGTCGGTCATACCGGCTCGCGCGACGCCGGGCACCGTGGGCACGCCGCGCGCTTCGACGGCGTGCTTCGCGGCGATCTTGTCGCCCATCGTGCGGATCGCGTCGGCGCTCGGCCCGATGAAGACGATCCCGGCCCGCTCGCACGCCGCCGCGAAGGCGGTGTTCTCGGACAGGAACCCGTAACCGGGGTGGATCGCCTCGGCCCCCGTCGCTCCGGCCGCGGCGATCACCGCGTCGATGTCGAGGTAGCTCTGCGCGGCGGGCGCGGGCCCGAGCCGCACGGCCTCGTCGGCGAGCACGACGTGGCGGGCCCCGGCATCCGCGTCGCTGTAGACGGCGACCGAGCGGATGCCGAGCTCCCGGAGTGTGCGGATGACGCGGCAGGCGATCTCGCCGCGGTTCGCGACCAGGACGGTGGAGAACATGCGCATCACATCCGGAAGACGCCGTAGCCCGGCGCGTCGAAGGGGGCCCGCAGGCAGACGTCGAGGGCGAGACCGAGGGCGTCGCGGGTCTCGGCGGGGGTGAGGATGCCGTCGTCCCAGAGCCGTGCCGTCGAGTAGTACGGGCTGCCCTGCAGCTCGTACTGCGCACGGATCGGCGCCTGGAATGCCGCCTCGTCGTCCGCCGACCATTCCCCGCCGCGCGCCTCGATCTGCTCGCGGCGGACGGCGGAGAGGACGGATGCCGCCTGCGGACCGCCCATGACCGACACCCGCGCCCCGGGCCACAGCCACAGGAACCGCGGCGAATAGGCGCGCCCGCACATCGAGTACGTGCCGGCGCCGAACGACCCGCCGACGACGACCGTGAGCTTGGGCACCGAGGCGCACGCGACGGCGTTCACCATCTTCGCGCCGTGCTTGGCGATGCCGCCCGACTCGTACTCGCGCCCGACCATGAAGCCGGTGATGTTCTGCAGGAAGACGAGCGGGATGCCGCGCTGGTCGCACAGCTCGATGAAGTGCGCGCCCTTCAGCGCCGACTCCCCGAACAGCACGCCGTTGTTCGCGAGCACGCCCACCCGGTGACCGTGCAGGCGCGCGAAGCCGGTCACGAGCGTCTCGCCGTACTCCCGTTTGAACTCATGCCAGCCGCCGTCGACGATCCGGTCGACGATCTCGCGGGCGTCGTAGGGCGTCGTGAGTTCGACGGGGACGACGTCCGTGAGCGTGGCCGGATCGGCCGCGGGCGGCGTGACCGGCTCGGGCTGCTCGCGCAGGGGTGCCGGGGCGGGGAGGGTCGCGACGATGTCGCGGACGATCTGCAGGGCGTGCTCGTCGTTCTCGGCGAGGTGGTCGGTGACGCCCGAGACCTTCGTGTGCAGGTCGCCGCCGCCGAGGTCCTCGGCCGAGACCACCTCGCCGGTCGCCGCCTTCACGAGCGGCGGTCCGCCGAGGAAGATCGTCCCCTGGTTGCGCACGATGACGGTTTCGTCGCTCATCGCAGGCACGTACGCGCCGCCGGCGGTCGACGAGCCGAGCACGGCGGCGATCTGCGGGATGCCGTCGCGCGACATCCGGGCCTGGTTGTAGAAGATGCGCCCGAAGTGGTCGCGGTCGGGGAAGACCTCGTCCTGCATCGGCAGGAACGCGCCGCCCGAGTCGACGAGGTAGATGCACGGCAGCCGGTTCTCGGCCGCGATCTCCTGCGCGCGCAGGTGCTTCTTGACGGTGATCGGGTAGTAGGTGCCGCCCTTCACCGTCGCGTCGTTCGCGACGACCATGACGTGGCGACCGTGGACGAGCCCCACCCCCGCGACCACGCCACCGGCGGGACACTCGTCGTCGTACAGGTCCAGCCCCGCGAGCGCGCCGACCTCGAGGAAGGGACTGCCGACGTCGAGCAGGGTGTCGATGCGGTCGCGGGCGAGGAGCTTGCCGCGGGCGGTGTGCCGCTCGCGCGCCCGCTCGGGCCCGCCGCGCGCCGCCTCGGCGCGACGGCGCTCGAGCTCGGCGATCAGATCGGGATACGTCGTGGGGGCTGTCATCGTCGACGGCACCTCCGAGGAGAATGCTTCAGTTAACGTTCGTTAACCGAAGGAACGATAACACCGCGACCGCCGCTCCGGAAGGGTCAGGCTTCGAGGATCGCCCGCAGCGACACCCGCACCGGGAGCGGCGAGGATGGAGGGATGACGACTTTCGACGACCCCGTGCTGCAGGCGATGGCGATGCGGCGGTCGCTCGCGAAGGTCGGGCCGGGCGCGCCCACCGACGACGACCTGCGCGACCTGCTCGCCGCCGTCACCCCCGTCGCCGACCACAAGGCGCTGCGACCCTGGCGTCTCATCACCCTCCGCGGCGACGACCGCGCACGCCTGGGCGACGCGCTCGACGCCGCCGGCGGGGTCGAGCGCGAACCGGGCGACCGTAACGGCAAGCCGTTCCGTGCCGATCTGCTGATCGCCGTCGTCGCGAGCCCGAAGCCGCACCCCGCCGTCCCCGTCTGGGAGCAGCAGGCGACCGCCGCAGGCGCAGCGCACCTGCTCGAGCTCGCGCTCTGGCGCGCGGGGTGGGGCGTCATGTGGCGGACGGGGCTGCTCGTGAACTCCCCCGAGGTGCGCGCGCTGCACGGACTCGCGGACGACGAACTGCTCATGGGGTGGCTCTACGTCGGCAGCATCGACCCCGACCTGCGCGCCCGGATCGACGAAGCGCCGAGGAAACCGCTCGATCCCGAGCCGTTCCTCGGCGCTCTGCCGCGCTGACGTGCGGCGTCAGCCGCGACGCATCGTCGCGGTGACGGGGCAGTCGAACGGGTCGCGCGCGGCCAGACCCACCCGGTTGAGGTAATCGATGACGATCGCGTACGACCGGCCGAGGCTCGTCTCCGTGTACGGGACGTCGAGGGTGGCGCAGTGCTCCCGCACGATGTCCCGCGCCTTCGAGAGGTGGGGGCGGGGCATGTTCGGGAAGAGGTGGTGCTCGACCTGGTAGTTCAGGCCGCCCATCAGCCAGGTCGCCCACCAGCCGCCGCGGATGTTGCGCGACGTGCGCACCTGCTTGCTGAAGAAGTCGAGCTTGGCGTCGGGGGCGATCACCGGCATCCCCTTGTGGTTCGGGGCGAAGGACGCCCCCATGTAGACGCCGAACACGGCGAGCTGCACGCCGAGGAAGGCGAACGCCATCCCGATCGGCAGCAGCAGGAAGACCGGGACGGCGACGACGGCCAGCCGCACGATGATTATGCCGATCTCGAGCCAGCGCGCCTTGACGTCCTTCTCGGTGAAGAGGTACTTCAGGCCCAGATGATGCAGGTTGAGCCCCTCCAGAGTCAGGAGCGGGAAGAAGAGCCACCCCTGCCGCTTCGTGATGGCGCGGCGGATCCCGCGGGCCGATGCGGCATCGGCATCGAGGAACGAGATCGTGTCGATCTCGATGTCGGGATCCTTGCCGACGCGGTTCGGGTTCGCGTGATGACGCGTGTGCTTGCCGGTCCACCACGCGTAGCTGATCCCGACGACCCCGGCGGCGAGGATGCGTGCGAGGCGGTCGTTGGCGGGGCCGGAGGTCAAGATCTGACGATGCGCCGCCTCGTGGGCGAGGAACGCGACCTGCGTGAAGATGATGCCGAGAGCGCCGGCCATCAGCAACTGGTACCAGGTGTCGCCGAGCAGGATGAAGCCGGTGACTGCGCCGCCGAAGGCGAGCAGCAGGGCGACGCCGACGGCGAGGTAGAAAATCGGCGTCCGGCGCAGCAGTCCCGTCTCGCGGACGATGCGCGAGACGTCGGTGAACGCCTTCGCCATCGGAGGGAACTGCGCTGTTCCGGAATAGGTCTGACGGACGGGACCGAGACGTGACTCGGCGACGGATGAAGCGATGGGGGCACCTGCTCGGAATCGGGTGTCCGCTGCGGCGGAGAGGAAGCAACTGACGGATGCCGATCGCTGAGGGCCACGCTACGGTGCCGCCCATCGCCATCACGGCATGCATCGGCGATCCCCACGGGACTGCCAGGCCCCGCCCAGACTCGGGGGTCAGCTCTCCCCCGAGCGCGCGGACGCCGTCTCGGGGAACCGTTGCACCGGCACGATGACGACGTCGTGCATCTTCCAATCCAGGGCACGGCACTCGGCCTGCGCCTGCTCGATCTCGGCGAGGCGCGGCATCCGTCCCCGTCGCGGCCGGACGAACGCCTCGACGTGGAAGAACTGACCCTGATCGCGGGTGCGGGTGCGTACCTCGTCGACCCAGCGCAGCGACGACAGGTGGTCATGGATCCGGTCGATGTCGGGATGCGGCTTCGCGTCGTCGAAGGTGGTCGCCCGTGTGTCCATGAGGTCGGTGATCGCGCCCTTCGTGTTCTTCACGCCGTCCCAGAGGATGCTGCCCGAGATGAAGATCGCCGCCGCCGCATCCGCCCACCAGATCCCGAGACCGATGCCACCGACCCCGACGATCGAGCCGACCGCCGTCATCCAGTCCGCCTTGTTCATGTCGGCGTCGGCATAGAGCACCTTGTTGTGCAGCTGCCGCGCGAGCCGCATCTTGACCCGTCCGAACCAGATGGGCAGCGGGATCGTCGCCGCCATGACGGCCATCATGAACCAGCCGAGCCACACCGACTGGCCGAACACCTCGACCGAGCCGATGGGCGGGCGCTCGCCGCGGACGAGGGTCAGCGCGGAGTCGACCAGGAGGAACGATCCCATGGCGAACAACGCCACTCCGGCCACGAGGTGGGCGACCCCGACCGAGCGGAAGTAGCCGTAGGGGTAGCGCGGGTTCGCGGCGCGCGCCATCACCCGCACGGCGACGAGGAAGGCGAGGGGCGGGGCGAGCGAGAGCATGTCCTCGACCCACGCGGCGCGCATCGCCTGCGAGCTGCCGGTCACGACGCCGACGACGGGGATCGCGACGGCGAGGAAGGCGATCGTCGCCCACTCCATGCGCACGGCGCTGCGCAGTGCGCGTCGACCGTCGTCGTCGAGGCCGTCCCGGAGCGCGTCGCGCCTCATCCGCGGGCCTCCTCGCGTAGGAACACCTCGAGCTCCATCAGGAACCCGTTCTCGCCCGCTCGCGTCAGCATGACGTGCTTCTCGACCTCGCCCGAGGGACTCGTCGTCTCGCGATACACATCCGTGACCGCCGCGTCATCCTTCCACGGCGTCGCGTCGGTGAGTCCGCCCACGACGACATCGAGGCTCCCGGCGTGGAGCGCGTCGACGAGGACCTCCTCGGTGCCCGCGCGCCACTCGACAGCGGCGCCGTGCCGCGCCGCGAACCGCTCGAGGAGCGCGACCTCGCTTCCGGACGCCCGGCCGTCGCCGGTCGAGGTCCACGGCGGGTTCTCGGTCACCCCCGCCCGCAGCACGCCGCTCTCCGCCACGCGATCCAGCGTGCCGTCGGTGTCGGCGGGTCGGACCCCGCAGCCCACGAGCCCCAGGGCGACGATGAGGGATGCGGCGACGGCCGCCTGCGCTCGACGTGACATCCGAACCTCCTCGGCGTCACCCTAGAGAGGCGCCCGAACCGCCCTCACCGGGGTTGACAGCCGCGCGGTCGACGGAACCGCGGCGGAAGGTCAGCCGACCGGCTGCTCGGCGATCGGCGACGACGACGAGCGCCCGTTGACGTCGAGGTAGAGCTGACGCTCGGTCACGGACACCGTGACGGCGTTGCGTCGCTCGAGAGCGGATGCCGCATCCTCGACGAAGTCCTTCTCGAAGCTGTAGAGCGGGATGTCGGCGCCGCGGTGGATGGTCTTGCCCGCCCACGCCTGGGCCAGGCGGTTCGGCTCGCGGTGCGTGTACACGGCCACGCGGCCGGCCGCCTTGCTGCCGGTGTGGAGTCGCGCGGCATCCGGAGCCCCCACCTCGATCCACGCCGTCAGGCGTCCCGTCGCGTCGCGGACGAGGACGGCCGGTTCATCCGTCGCGGCGATGCCCTCGCTGAACGCGATCCCCTCCTCGTATTCGAGGGAGTACGCGAGCACGCGCAGCAGGACGTTCGCCGCCGTCTCGGACGGGTGCCGCGCGAGACGGAGCGAGAGTTCCTCGTAGACGCCGCGGTCGACGTCGGCGAGTTGCACGGCGAAGGTGTGCATCGTGGATCCGATGGCCATCCGTCGAGCCTAGGCCCGGGATGCCCCGTGACGCGGTCACGGGACATAATGGTCGCATCCCGACCGGCGATCCAGAGCGAGGAGCCACGCGCATGCCGTTCCACAGCCAGGAGATGCTCGAGCAGTGGCTCGAGGAGTTCGCCGCGCTGGGTTACTCGATCAGCGAGCGCGTGAAGGTCATTCCCCAGGACGGCGCCGACGGCCGCGACACGGGCCTCATCGCCCTCAACCTGCTCGACTCGATGACCCTGACCTATCTCCAGCCCGAGCCGCTGGGGTCCATCCACTGGGGCATCACGTTCGAGGCGCGCGAGACCGACCTGAAGATGGATGCCGGGCGCACCCTCGAGCTGTCCGCCGAGCTCGCCATGGTGTCGACCCTCTGCACGTTCCTGCAGACGAAGTCGCTCACAGAGGTCGAGGTCGAAGCCGGCTCGGTCGATCCCGAAGCGCTCGGTCTCTGATGGACGAGAGCCTGCAGTCCGAGCTCCGCGCGCTGCAGGCACGGGCCTACGGCCCGGGCGACGGCCTGGCCGGCGACGACGCCGCGCGCCGGCGGCTGGAAGAGCTCGAAGGCCGTGCGCGGCGGGAGCGGGATCACCCGCCCGTCGTCGACCAAGTGCCCGCATCCGTTCGTGCTTCGACGCCGCACCCCGAGGTTCCCCCGCTGCCGCCGGTCTCCCCCGCGGACGCCGCACGCGCCTTCGCGGCGCCCCCGCGCAAGGCAGAGCGCGCAGCCGACGAACGTGGGCGTCGACGCCTGAGGGGTCTCGCCTGGGTCGGGTCGCTCGCGATGGCGGCGACCCTGGCGGTCGGAGTGACGGCGGCCGTGACGAGCCGTCCGGTGTGGACGGCGGCATCCGTCCCGCCCGGGACCGACATCCGGCACGTCGCGACCCTGACGGAGGATCAGGACCGCGGATGGCCGGACGGATACCTCGGCGGCACCGCCGACGGCGTCGTGTTCGAGTCGATCGGCGAGATCACCCCCGTCGTCGGATCCATGCCGACCGGTACGGGTGTGACCCGGTGCATGCAGTTGCTCCCACCACAGGCGTGGGAGCCCTCGGGCGAAGAGGGCAGCGTGTGGGGCGGATACGGCGGATGCAGCGTCGAGCCGTTCTCCGTCACCGCCACCTTCGTCGTCGGGCCCGAGGCGCCGTCGGCGCTGCGGGAGAGGTTCGCCGAGGGGACGCGCCTGCAGTTCGTGGCCGGCGACGGTGTCATCGAGGTGTTCTCCGCGGACGCGCCGACCGCCGAGGCGACGAACTGACCGCCTCGGCCGTCCGACGTCGTCAGGCCGCCTGGTAGGTGAGGCAGTCGGCGGACTCGGCTCCGGGTCCGACGCGGACAGCAGATGCCGTGCACTCGAGCGACGAGTTGAAGACGCACTCCGAGCGCTGACAGGCGCCGACGTGGCTGACGACCTTGTCGAGTCCACCCTTCGTGCCGAGCGGGATGAAGGTCGCGCACTCGGCATCACCGGGGGCGCCGCCGATCGTCACCGCCGCGGCGTGGCAGTGCGAGTGGTCGTTGTAGGAGCAGCCGAGGGCGTTGCACTCGGACACGCGGGGCAGGTCGTCGAGGGTCATGCTCATGGAAGCCTCCAGGGTCGTGGTGGTTCGAGGGTATTCCGCGACCCCCGGAGGTTGGACAGCCTTAGTCGCGAGAAATCTGCCCGATCAGTCGCCCTTTCGAAGTTAGGTGAGCCTCGCCTCTCGGGGTCGTGACTCAAGGTCCGCCGAGGCGTGCCACAGGCTGTCGACTTCCACATCCGGCACCGCCGAGGAGCGCGGAAATGGTAGATTCCCTGCATTCCGCAGCGCGCGGAAAGCCCGGATCGGACGCTAAACCCGACGCGGGCGACGGGGAACATCGGCGCGAGGTGGTCGGCGCGAGAAAGCGGCGTGCTCGTCCCGACGGAGGGAGAAGGGTACGCATGGCTCTCGCTGCGTTGTCCGCCGACCTTCCGCCCGCCCTCCCGCTGTGGCCTCAGCTCGCGCTCAGCCACGTCGAGAGGGCCCTCTCGGAGCCGGACCGACCGCTGCGCCTCGTCGTCATCGGTCCTGCGGGGTCCGACAAGTCGCCGCTGCTCGCGCAGATCGCCGATCGCCTCCCCACCCTCCCCCACACGCGGATCATCGACGACGGCCATCTCCTCGCCGACGACGAGCTGCACGCGCTGACCGCCTCGCTCGACGACCCGCGTACCGGGCTCATCCTCGCCTGTCGGCCGTCGCCGTGGCCGCCGACCCTGACGGCGCTGATCCGACGGATCGAGCAGTCGCACCCCGCCCTCGCCCTCGGTCAGGTGGACACCGAGGACGTCCTCCGCGCGCTGTCCGCAGCCGGACGCTCGATCGACACCGGCTGCGTCGGCGCGATCGTGCAGATGGCGGCATCCGTCACCTGGCTCGTGAAGGAGGCCCTCTCCGCGCACGGCGACGGCTTCTGCCACGACCACTCCCACGAACGGGTCGCCCGCGCCGTCGGCGAAGTCATCGCCCTGCGGCTGGACACCCTCGACCCCGAGACAGCGCGCATCGTGCGTCTGGCAAGCCTCGCAGGCGACGACCTACCCCCCGCCATCGACGGGGCGGCCACGGAGTCGCTCGCCCGCGGCCACGCCGAGGGACTGTTGCTGCGCGGCGGGCGCCCCGTGCCGATCGTCCGGACGACCGTCGCCCGGATGACCCCCGTCGCCGAGCTCATCGACCTGCTCGACACCGCCCCGCTCTCGCCCCTCGACCCAGAGATCGCCACCTCTCTCGGTGGTCATCTGGACCCGCGATTGGCTCTCGCCCTCCGCAGCCAGGCCGACGAGACGGCCGGCTATGATCCGCTGCGCGCCACGGAGCTCTACGACGCCGCGCTCGCGGCCGGCGACGACGCGCCGCTCATCGCGATCCGCAAGGCTCGGATGGCCTGGCATCGCGGGGATGTCGACGAGGCCGCATCCCTCGTCGACGCCATCGTCCGGGAGGCCACCGGGGACGAGGGCGACGAGGCCCTGCGCATCCTCGGCTCGGCGTGGAGCGCCCGCGGCCTGCTCCGCGCCAGCGCCGCGACCTACCACGCCCAACCGACCACGGACTTCGTCCTGCGTGCGCAGGGTGCGCTCTCGGCCTTCGGCACCGGCGACGCGGGCCCGATGCACGACACGCTCGGCATCGTCGACAGCGGAGTGAGCGGCATCCCGACCACCCTCCACGTCGCCTACGTGAAGCTGCTGCGGGGGCTCGCGGCATCCCTCGCCGCCGCGACGGGCACCGCCTTCAACGAGCTCATCCGGGCCAGCGCGACGTACGGCGATTCGAACGAGCACGGGCCTGTGCCCGAGCTGCCCGCCGTCATCGCGGCGATCGGCGCGATCAACATCGGCGAGCTCGATACGGCCGGCAACCTCCTCGCCGATGCGCTGATGGAGGAGCACGGCGGCCCCTGGGCCCGCTCGCGATTGCTTCTGTGGGCCGCGTGGGTCGCGGTGCACCGGCAGCATCCGGAGGAATCCGCGGCGCGACTCGCCGACGTCGACGCCTCGGCCCTGCCGTTGAGCAGCCGCGAAGTGCTGGTCCGCGACTCGGTCATGCTCGCGCACGTGCGGCGCTACGGGTCGCTCGACGAACTGCGTGCGCTGTGGGAGCGGGTGCGGGACGACGTCCGCCATGTCGAACCAGACCTCTACCTGCTGCACCCGCTGCGCGAGTTCATCGAGACCGCCCCGCTGTTCGACGACTCGGAGCGTGTCCTGCCCGCGATCGAGGCGCTGACGGACATCCTGCGCGGTCTCGGCGACCCGTCGATGTGGTCGACGCCGTTTCACTGGTCGACCTACCATCGGGCGCTGCTCGCACGGGATGCGCATGGACAGGCGCACGCGGCGCGCGCGCTGTCAGCCGCGGCACGCGGCTCCCGTCTCGCCGCCACCCTGTCGGTGGCGGTCGGCGAGTGGTCGCGCAGCCGCGTCGACGACGGCGACATCGATCGCATCGAGCAGATCGCCTCGCGCCTGGCCGAGGTGGGGCTCGCCTGGGAGGGCGCACGGTTGGCGATCTCGCTCTCCGAGCGTTCCCGCGATCGCCGCGCCGGCACGCGCCTCGCCACCTTCGCCCGCGCTCTGCACCCGAACGCCGGACCGGGGGTCTCGGGCAACGACGTGGCCCTCGGCGACAGCGGGCTGTTGAGCGCCCGGGAGCGCGAGGTCGCCGGCCTGGTGCTCAGCGGCATGACGTATGCCGAGATCGGCGAGGCGATCTTCATCTCACCTCGGACGGCCGAGCACCACATCGCGCGCATCCGCCGCCGGCTGGGCGCGACCTCGCGCACCGACCTCATCGCGAAGCTGCAGGCGATCGTCGGCACCGACGACGGCGCGACCGACGCGGGCGGCAGCCGCTGACGAGGACCGCTCGAGAAGGGCGGACCCCCTCCGGCCAGTTCAGTGGGGACTGCGGCGGGAGAGGGTCCGCGAAACCATCCAGGTCGCCGGAGACGCGCAAGTTTGGGGACAGTACGCGTCGAGACCGCTTGGGGAACGGTTCGGCAACCGATGGGGGATGGCTCTCACATGCTAAAGGAAAGCGCACCGCCGGAACAGGCATGACGCCGGATCTTGAGGTGAACGACGAGGATCAGGCGGCCGGACAACCGATCCCACCCGAGCGGACGTCGACGGGAGCGAGGAGCGGCGTGTGCAGAAGCCGTGGCTCCGCACCGTCCGTCTTCACGTCGGGACCGGCCACGAATCGGAAGGTCAGCACGTCGGATCCTCCCGGCGACAGCTCGACGCGATGGGTGACCGAGAGACGACCGTCGTCCTGCGCATCGACGGATGCGACGGGCGCGCCGTCGAGCGTCACGCCGCCGGCGAACCAGCCGCGCGGCGTCACGACCGTCACCGTGGGCGCGATGTTTCCCGCCTTCACGCCGTAGGCCCCGCCGCCGGTGACACTGAGGGGCAGCGACGACGCATCCGCCGCCGCCAGGGTGTTCCCCAGGTCGACCACCACCTCGACCTCCCGCAGGCCGTCGGCGCGACAGACACCCGAGCGGGTCTCCAGCCCGACGGTCAGGTAGGGCGTGAGCTTGCCTCCGGTGGCATCGTTGAAGTACACGGCGAACGCATCCGGACCGGCCGCGTCGAGGCGGGCGAGCGGACCGGCGAACGCCGTGCCGGCGAGAACCGCCTGCTGCTCCGCGTCGCGGCTCCAGATCGAGATGCGCCCCTCCTCGACGACGCCGGCGAGCGCGGTGACCAGCGTCAGCGGGCGTGCGCGCTCGGTCACCGCCGCGAAGACGGCCCCCGCGGCATCCGCGAAGTACCGGCTCTGCGCGTCCTGATCGAGGGTGCGGTACGGCTCGACGAGCAGCCGGTAGATCGCGTTCGACTGATCGAGCGCACCCGATCGCGTCTCGACGGGGCCGACCGCCTTCAGGATCGCTGCGAGGACGACGGGGTCCATCGACACCACGACATCGGGGGCCGACCCGCCCGATCTCTGCCACCACGCGGCGGCGAGGTTCGCCGTGACACGGAAGTCCGCGGTCATCGACGTGTTCTGCACGTACCGACCGATGCCGTCCCCGAGCGCTCGGACCTCGGCGGCAGGCACGGCGGCGAGCGGCTTGTCGGACGGCGAGAAGTCCGACGAGTCGCGCTGGGCTTCGAGCGAGAGCATGCCGTCCCTCGCCCGGAGTTCGAGGAACGTCCCGGTGATGCCGCCGCCGGTACGCAGTTCGGCGGTGTTCTGGAGGACGATGAGGATGCGACGGTCGCCGTCGGCCCCGAGCATCGCCGGGACCAGCTCGGCAGCCTGCGCGGCTCCGTCCATCGCCGTCCGGAGATCGTCGACGGCATCGGTCACGCGCTCGACGCCGTCGGCGAGCCGGGGGATCAGGGCGGTACGGTCGATGCCCGCCAGATCGCGCGCGATGTCGTCCTGCGTGGCGGCCGCCCGACTCAGCGCCGGGGCGGCCTCGCGCAGGGCGTGGACCGCGGCGGGGGCGTCGGCATCCGTCAGCCGCCGCGCCGTCTCGAACATCGTCGGCGCGACCTCCTCGCCCATTCGGACGATCGCGGTCGCCGCGCGACGCGCCGCCGAGAGATTCGCCCCCACCCTCGGGATCGCTTCGGCGGCGGACCAGACCGGATCGTCGGGGATCGCCGGCGCGATCTCGGCGACGAGTCGGGATGCCGCGCGTTCAGCTCCGTCGATGTCGCCCTCGGCGACGACCGTCGTGGCGACGGCGGCATCCTCCGTCGCAGCGGTCATGGCCTGCTGCAGGTCCCAGGCGGATCGCCCGACATGGACGACGGCGACCACGGCGCCGAGGAGGAGGAGAGCGCCGGCGACCCAGAGGAGTCGACGGCGCCTCGTCACGACTCGACCCGGCGGCGGCGAGCGATCAGGAAGAGCCCTCCGGCGACGGCGGCGGCGCCACCGACGGCGGCCGCGATGGGCCACTGCCCGCCCGTGAATGCCAGGGTTCCGGGAGTGCCGCTCGAGGCGACCCCCGTCGGCGTGGCGCACGTGTCGGAGTAGCCCGGGTAGGCCAGCGGCACGGCGATGCTCTCGTCGCCGACGCGCAGCTGGGCGGTCACGGCCCCCGTGGTCCACGCGGCTGCGTCGTCGCGCGGGGTCCACTGATCGCCGGAGCGCACCCAGCCGGGAAGGGCCTCGACGGTGCCGTCGCCGTCGACCTCGACGCCCGGCCAGAGCACGGTGCCGTGCCCTTCACCGGCGTCGTCCACCGTGAGCGGCACCGAGAGCTGGTGACCGTCCCCGAAGATGACGAGCTCGGCGGACGGCGCCGACGCGGTACGTGCAGCCGCCGATGCATCCACACGGACGATCGAGTAGTCGATCGCCGGTGCCTGGTGGACGCACAGCGACTGCACGACCGACCCGTTCAGTCCCGACTCGTCGGGAGTGTTCGGGACGTACGACCCGTCGGCCGCGAATGCCGGTGCCGAGCCGGCACCGACGATGACGGCGCCCACGATCGCGGCACGCCAAAGTTCCCCCCACATGTCTGCCTCCCCAAAGGCGACGAGGCGGCGCCTCGGATGGGCGCTCGCTCGTTCTTCAGCCGCCACGTTACCGCCGGTGCCGCCGGCGGACCTCCCGTGTTCTGCCCCGCAACCCCCTAATCCTCCTCCCTACTTGTCCCCCATCTGGGGGACAGGAGATTAGGTTCGTCCCCCTATTGGTGGACACCGTCGTCACCTGTAGCGTCTCCGATATCGCCGCCGCAGAGGCTTTGGGGAGTCGACACGGCACATGGCGGCAGCAGATGGAGTGGGGGCGAGCTTGGGGGCCGTACCCATATCTGCCTGGGCTCTTCGTACGTCTTCGTTCGCGCATCGAACTCGTGCGAAGAGCCCTTATTCCGCACACCGTATGGGGCGGTGGGCGGGGTTTTCTGGGGGAAGAGAAAGAGGGTGCGCCGAGGGGTCGGTGCATCGAGCGGTGTCGCTGGGGGGCGGCGCCGCACACGCGGAATCGCGGATCGGATCCGCACATCGGGGGACGCGAGCCACACTTGCGTCGATGTTTTTCGGGGGATGGAACGTTCATGGGGACAGAACGGAACAGGGGTGCGCGTCTGCGTGACGCGCTCGTCGATCCGACGAGACCATCGGTGCGCGAGGCACTCCGGGGCCCGCGTGATCGCCGCCGGAGCCGTGGCCGCACCACGGTCTCCGGCGGCATCACCCCGACCGCGAGGGCGGTCCGCTGATGCACATGCGCCTTGTTGCGCCCGCGCCGCACTCCGCAGCTGTCGCTGAGCGCCGCACCCCGTCGCCGGCATCGCCCGTCGCCCCGTACCCTGCTGAGGGCCTGCGCGAGCGCTCGACGCCCGGCGGTCTGACGCCCGGCGCCCTCCTGGAGCATGCCGACGCGGCACACTGGCGCGTCGCCGTCGTCGGCGGCTCACCCGCCCAGCGCGAGGAGCTTCACCGGCGCATGGTCGCCGACCGACCCGGCGTGGCCCTCATCGGCCACTGGACGCCGGTGCACACCGCGATCCGATCGCGGGAGACCTCCCTCGACATCGCCGAACAGATCCGGCACGCCGAGGCCGACCTCGTGGTCGTCTGCCTGCAGACGCACCGGCAGACGGACTGGATCGGCACCTACGGCCAACTGACGGGCGCACGCGCCCTGATCGCTGTGGACGCACTCGGCGATCTTCTGACCGATCGAGTCCCGCGCATCCTTGCCGACGGCGCGCGCGGACGACTCGACAAGATGTGGCGGCTCGCGCTCGAGCCGAAGCGATGGGCGAAGCGGTACCTCGTCGAGGGACCCCCGGCCTCCCAGGCCGTCCGCCGATCCTCGGCTCCTCATGACGCGTGAACCGTCACCCGCACGCGGGCACGGCCGGACCTCCCCCCCGTCCGTCCGTGCCCGCCTGGTGGATCAGCCGGCGCGGCCCGAGCGCCGGCTCTTCCACGACCGCTCTGCCGCCTGGGCGCGCCACGGACCGTCAGCCCGCGACGCACCGCGGCGCCCGGCGCTGAGCGGGATGCCCCAGCTCAGCGACCGCAGCGCGCAACGCCTCGCTCAGCGACCCGCAGCGCCTCGCTCAGCGACGGCAGCGCCTCGCTCAGCGACCCGTGCGCGTCACCGTCTGCGCGTTCGCGAGCGCGGGTGCGCCCGGGTCGTGCAGGATCGCCACGATCTGATCCTGTTGCGCGACCGTGAGCGTGCGCGAGACGGGCAGGGCGAGTGTGCGATCGGCGAACCGCTCCGACCCGGGAAGCCCGTCGGGAGGTGTCAGCGCACGGTACGGCGCGTGGCGGTGGATCGCCGAGCCGCCCCGTCGCACGGCGATGCCGGCGGCGGCGAGCGCGGCGAGCAGTCCGTCGCGGTCGACCGGATACGCGTCCTCGACCTCGACCCAGAACGATCCGACGTTGCCCGTTCCCCACGCGGGGTCCGCCGCGAGACGTAGCCCCCGCACGTCCCGGAGCCCGTCGCGGTACCGGTCGGCGATCTGCCGACGGCGGCGCACGATCTCGGGCAGGCGACCGAGCTGAACGATCCCCACGGCGGCCTGCAGGTCGGTCAGGCGCGAGTCCCCACCCACCTCCCGGTACTCCTCCGCCGGCGGCACCGAGCCGGGATGCGGATCGGCGGACGGGGTGATCATGCCGTGCTCGCGCAGCCGCCGCGCCCGCGCCGCCCAGGCAGCGTGCGTCGTGGTGAGCATGCCGCCGTCACCCGTCGTCAGGATCGCGCGGCCGTCGAACGACCAGGTGGCGATCTCGGCCGCGGCACCGACGGGGCGGCCGCGACAGGTCGAGCCCACACCGCCGGCCGTGTCCTCGATGACGACGATCCCGAGCGGGTCCGTGACGTCGCGGATGCTCTGCAGGTCGACGGGAGAGCCCCCGTGGTCCGCGACGATGACCGCGGTCGTCGTCGGGGTGAGGGCACGCTCGACCATGGCAGCGGTCGCGGTCCCGGTGACCGGATCGACGTCGGCGAACACCGGTGTCGCCCCTACCGAGCGCACGGCGTTCGCGGTGGCGATGAATGCCAACGACGGGACGACGACGTCCTCGCCGGGCCGCACCCCTGCGACGAGCAGGGCGAGATGCAGGGCGTCGGTGCCGTTGGCGGTCGCGACGGCGTAGTTCGCGTCGACGAGACCGGCGAAGTCCTGCTCGAAGCGCGCCACCCTCGGGCCCTGCCCCACCCAGCCGCTCGCGATGACCTCGGCGACCGCGTTCAGCTCGGCCTGGCCCAACCAGGGGGCGTCGACGCCGATCTCCCACTCAGCCATGGTGGGCCCGCCCGTGGCGGCGCGACCGGCTCATGCCGCCACCACGGCAGAGGAGCGGGCGTGCGGGATCGGATGCGGCGCACCGAAGGCCGCCAGGCTGCCCGCGGCGGCGTCGAGGATCGACAGCACCCGGAGCCCGGACGCGCCACTCGTGCGCGAGGCGCGCTTCTCACGGATCGCGGCGGCGAACTCGCTCACGACGAGCGTGAGCGCCTCCCGCTCCTCGAGCGCCGGCGCGCGCGTCGCGCCCGCCCGGTACGGGATGCTGACCTCCCGTCGCTCCTTCGCGGTCGCGCGCGAGATCGATGCGACGTCCGCGCCGCGGTCGTACATGGTGAGCCGCTGCTGCGTGTTCAGGTCGTCCCACACCAGGGTGTGGCGGGTGCCCCCGATCACCATGCGGCGCGTACGGGTCGGGCTCAGCCAGTTGACGTGCACGTGCGCCATCGCCCCGCCCGCGAGCGGCATCGCGAGGTGGCCGATGCACGACTTGCCGGTGTTCAACGGGTCGGATCCGTGCGCCGACACCGAGGTCGCCCGCAGGCCACCCGGCAGCACGAAGTCCATGATCGACAGGTCGTGCGGAGCGAGGTCGCGGAAGACGTCCACGTCGGGCTGCACGAGACCGAAGTTGATGCGCACGCTGTCGATGAACAGGATGTCGCCGAGCTCGCCGCTCGCGATCAGCTCACGCATCTTCAGCACCGCGGGCGTGTAGCAGGACGTGTGGTCGGCCATCAGCACGAGGCCGCGTTCGGATGCCCGCCCGACCATCTCCTCGCCGCGCTGCTGGGTGTCGGCGAGCGGCTTCTCGACCAGCACGTGCTTGCCGGCCTCGAGCGCGGCCATCGCGATCTCGTGATGGGTCGATGCGGGCGTCGCGATCGCGATGGCGTCGATCTGCGGGTCGGCCAGCACGGAATCGAGCTCGGGGACGACCCGGGCACCGCCCACGGCGTCCGCGGCGCGGCGCGCGCGGTCGATGTCGAGGTCGCAGATGGCGGCGAGGCTCCACTCACGGCTGGCACGCAGCGTGCGCGCCAGGGTCGGCCCCCAATATCCCGCGCCGATCACGGCGACATTCAGTCGTCTCTTCACTTCGTCCCCCGGATTCCCCCCACGGATCACGCTCCCCACGAGCGCCCCCCGACGGCTGCTGCCGTCCACCGGTGGGGGCGATCGCCGCCGCACCGGTGTCGTCTCGCGGCGACCCTTCGAGGGCCGTCCGCGATGTCATGTGCCCGCACTGCGGTCGCCGAGCGAGCGCAGAGCTGCGGAAGTGTTTCGGAGCGCTCCGTCAGTCGGATGGCGACGCGCGGCGCTCGCAGGACCGGGGCGGCGTACGGCGTCCGGACGGCCGTGGCAAGGCGCGGTCGCGCGGTGGTCGCACGCGCGTCGATGCGCGTCGGACCCGTCCGGTGTACGCCGAGTGTCCCCGCAGTCCCCATGCTCTCCCCCGCAACGCCCACACCCCGAGCAAGAGGTGCGGACGGTAGACCGGCGCCGTCGACGATCCCACTCGTCGCCGTTGTGCTCGCCTCCCCAGGCGGGCACGACCGGTGTCCCCGCGGCTATGAAACCAGACGGGGGCGGCGGGCACAAGGCGACCCGCTCTGTGAATCCCGTGGGTGTTCAGCCCCACCCGCCGAGGTACGCGGCGACATCGGGCTCGCCGACCAGCGCGCGCACTGCGTCCGCGGTCTCCGTCGTGCGGGGGAACAGGTCGTCCCGCTCCCAGCGCGCCTCGCGCGCCGCGGCCCGGAGGGAACGGATGCGGAGGAGCACCGCGCCGTCCTCACCGGTGAGGCTCGCGACGCCGAGGCCCTCCTGGACGACCCGCTCCACGACCGCGTGAAGGCCCGCGGCCGCGCGGACCGGTCGCACGATCTCGAGGTGCAGCCGCACCCGATCGAGCACGCCGCGCCCTGCCGCCAGGTCCGCGGCGTCGACGGCGGCGGATCCGGGCACCGCCGCCACGACGGAGTCGACGCTCACGAACGCGGCGGCTTCCGAGGCGCCCTCCGGCGCGGTCACGGCGATGTCGACCCGCATAGTCGGCAGCCCGCGGGGTCGCGAGCACGGCACCGGGATCAGCTCCGACAGCAGCATCGCCTCGGCGTTCCGGTCCGCCTGGCCCGTCCCCTCGCGCGCACCCGCATCCGGACCGTCGTGCCACGCCACCGCGGACGGCACGTGCGCGAGCACCGCTCCCCGCAGCCACGCGCGGTATGTCCACTCCCAGTCCTCCCCGCCGTAGGCCCGGAATGACTCGTCGAAACCGCCGGCGGCCGCGAACATCGTCCGCGAGCACGCGAGCACGGCGCCGATCGTATGGCGGTAGCTGCGGTCGTCGGCGTCGAGCAGATCGCGCGACCACCGGTAGGCGTCGGCGAGCCATGCGGGCTCGGGGAGCTCCCGCCCCGCGACGACCCCGCGCACGTCGGCGACGGCGGGAGCGTCCGCGAGGTCGGCGTGGCGCCGTCGCCCGACCGCGACGACGTCCGGGGCGAGCCCGGGCATCCGCGTCAGTTCTCGGACGAAGCCGGGCTCGGGGACCGTGTCGGCGTCGAGGAAGACGAGCACCTCCCCCGTCGCGTGCGCCGCGCCGAGGTTCCGCACCGCGGCGAGGCGGAATCCCTCGTCGGCCTGCCGGACGAGCCGGACGCCCGCCGGCACCCGCGGCGGCACGGCCGAGCCGTCGTCCGCGACGATCACCTCGAGGCGGTCTCGGGGGTGGTCCTGGCCGGCGAGGGCCGCGAGGCACCGCGCCAACTGCGCGGGCTGCTCGTAGTGCGCGACGACGACCGAGACGGTGGGTGTCGCCTCCCGTCCGTCCAGCAGGTCCCAGCGGTTGCCCGGCAGGGCGATACCCTCCGGCATCAGGCCGCCCACCAGGCGAGGTACGACGCGGCGACGTCGTCGAGCGTCGGCGCGAGCGAGGCACCGGGAGCCAGCCGCGTCGACGTCGGATCGAGCCAGGCGTCCACGAGGCGGGCGGCGAGCTCGTCGGGGGCGTAGCGGGCGAGCGTGCCGGGGCGGAGCGCATCCATCTCGGCGGCGTAGCGCGAGTCGACGACCAGCGGGCGGCGGCCCGCCTCGACCCAGTCCAGCATCGACCGCGAGGCCGACACGTGCTCGTGTGCCGCGAGGGGGATGCCGGGGGCGAGCAGCTCGGCGGCGAAGGCGTCGTCGCCCAGGAATCCGGTGACCTCGAACGCGACGCCGAGCTCGGCGGCATCCGCCCGCAACCGGACGACGTCCTCCTCGTGGCCGCGCGACGGCGCGCCGATCGCGCGCACCGCGACGTCGCCGACGTCCTCGCCCCGGCGGAGGAGCTCGTCGGCGGCCCGGGCCGCCGCGACCACGGCGGGACGGTGACCCTTTCCGGGGTAGACGAAGCCGGCGATGAGGACGCGCAGGTCGCGCGTCGCCTCGCCGGGGCGCGACGGCGGGATGCCGGTGCGCGCCCCGAGCGCGATCGCCTCGGCGCGGGTGACCCCGGGCAGGGACTCGTCCATGAGCAGTTGCTCGTGACGACTGTTGACGGCGACCCGGCTGGCCGCGGCGACCATCCGCGCGTAGGCGGCGCGGCGGCGCTCGAACATCGTGCCGTCGGAGGGCTGGGGCACGTCGTGGAGCGTGAGGGTCAGCCGCACCCGCTCGGCCCAGCGTTCGACGACGTCCGCGGCGTCCTCGGGCGTGCTGCCGAAGAGGCGGTCGGTGGCGTGGAGGTGCACGCGCGCACCCGCGTCGAGCCCGGCGAGCGCCCGGTCGCCGGCGGCGACGTCCGCGACGCGCACCGTCCGCGCGCCGGGACGGAGGGCCCCGACGGCGCGGGCGACATCGTCGCCGTACCGCGTGACACCGTGCCCCTCCGGACCGAGGACGAGCAGGAGCGGAGGCGCAGAGATCACCCGGCATGGTTATCCGCCCGGGGGAGCGAGGTCAAGCCCCCTCGATCCGACGCATGACGCGCCTACGGTCGGGGCGTTCCCGCGCACCCACTTCTCGGTCGGCGCGACGCCGTCAAAGGGAGAACAGTGGACACGAGCACGCCGATCGTCGCCCCCGCGGGTGCGGAGAGGACCGGAGCGATCACGATCGTCTCGGTCCCCGCCGGCCACCCGTACGTCCGGCAGACGACGGCGGATCCGCGTGTGAGCGTGCTCCCCGACCCCGTCGCCCCCGGAGCGGACCCCGCGGTGTGGTGGCCGCCCGCCGCCCTCGACCCGACCTGGATCCGTGCGCACGCCGATGCCGCATCGCTCCTCCACATCCACTTCGGCACCGAGTCGTTCCCGCCCGGACACCTGACCGCGTGCCTCGAGGCCGCCCACGCCGTCGGCTGGCCCGTCGTCTACACGCTGCACGACCTCGAGCACCCACAGCTGGCCGACGACTCGGGCTACCTCGCCCAGCTCGACGAGCTCATGGCGGGCGCCGACGCGGTCACGACCCTCACGGTCGGCGCCGCCCGCGCGGTGCGCGAGCGCTGGGGCCGGCTCGCGACCGTCATCCCGCATCCGTCGGTCCTGCCGCGATCCGCCACGATCGAACCGGCGCTCGGCGCGGTCCGCGTCGTCGGCGTGCACCTGAAGGACCTCCGGCCGAGCGTCGACGGGCCGGGCACGGTCCGGGCGCTGGAGGCCGCGCTCACCGCCCTGCGCGACGCGGGCCACGACGTCCGCGGCGAGGTGCGTCTGCACCGTCGGGTGCGGGACGCGGATGCCGCAGCCGAGGTGCGCGCGCTGTGCGCGGCATCCGCTGTCCTCGACCTCGTCGAGCACGAGCGTCTCGCCGACGACGAGCTGTTCGCGGCCCTCGCGAGGCTCGACGCGTGCGTGCTGCCCTACCGGCACGGCACGCACTCGGGATGGCTCGAGCTGTGCTGGGACCTGGGCGTCCCGGTCGCCGCCCCGCGGATCGGGTTCTTCGCCGAGCAGCACGCCGACGACACGGTCGCCTCGTTCGCGCCCGGCGACGCCGCGAAGCTCGCGCAGGCCCTCGCCGGCCTGTGGGTCGCCCCGTCGGCGCGTCCGGCGAGCGCCGCGCGCGACGCCCTCGTCGACGAGCGCCGGGCGCTGCGCGCCGTGACGGATACCGCGATCGCCGAGCGTCACGCGGAGCTCTACCGGCACCTGCTCGAGAGCCGCACCGCGTGAGCGCCCGTCCGCTCCGCATCGTCGTGATCGCCCCGCTGCGCTTCCCGATCCGGCGCCCGCACGCGGGCGGTCTGGAGTCCGCCGTCTGGGCCGAGGTCGACGCGCTCCGCGGCCGCGGGCACGAGGTGACCTTCATCGCCCCCGAGGGGTCGGACTTCCTGCCCGACGAGGCGGCATTCCGGCTGCCGCCGGTGGTGTGGCCGGGCGATGCCGCACCGACCGACAAGACGTGGCCCGAGAGCTACCACCGCGAGAGCGCCCCGGCGCTCGACCGTGCGCTCAGCGTGATCGCCCGCCATCCCGGGCGGTACGACGTCGTCTCGAACCACTGCCTCGACCCCCTGCCGCTGCGCCGCGCGAACACCCTCGGCGTGCCGATGGTGACGACCCTGCACACGCCGGTCGACGCCGCCGCCGTGGCCGCCCACGTCGCCGCGGGAGGGGCGGGGTCGCGGTTCCTCGCGGTGAGTTCGCACACGAAAGGGCAGTGGGATGCCGCGGGTGTGCCCTCGGAGCTGTTGCCGAACGGCGTCGACCCGGCCGCGTGGCCGCTCGGCCCCGGGGGCGACGACCTCGTGTGGTTCGGCCGGATCGTCCCCGAGAAGGCACCCCACGTCGCCGTCGAGGTCGCGCGCCGGCTCGGTCGCCGCCTCGTGATCGCCGGCCGGATCGGCGACGAGTCGTACGCGCGCGAGGTGCTCCTGCCGGGCGTCCACGGCGCGGTCGAGTACGCCGGCGAGCTCTCGCCCGGACCGCTCGCGGAGCTCGTCGGGCGGAGCGGGCTCGCCCTGGCGACCCCTGCCTGGGCCGAGCCGTTCGGGCTGGTCGGACCCGAGGCGCTCATGTGCGGCACGCCGGTGGTGGGGTTCGCGGTCGGCGGCGTTCCCGAGATCGCGGCCGCGACGATGGGGATGCAGCTCGTGGCGCCCGGCGACGTCCTCGCGATGACCGAGCGGGCCGCGGCCGTGCTGCCGAGCGGGAAGGATGCCGCGTTCCGTGCCGTCGTGCGCGAGACGGCGGAGCGCCGTTTCTCGCTCGACGCGCGCATCGACGCCCTCGAGGCCACGTTCGCGCGGATGCTCGCGACGGAGACCGCCGCGTGACCGGGCGGACGCCCCGGCTCGGCTGGTACGTGCACCACCACGGCCGCGGGCACCTGACCCGGCTGCTCGCGATCGCACCGCACCTGGATGCCGAGGTCGACGCCGTCAGCAGCCTCGCGGCGCCCGCGGGCCTGCCGTCCGGCTGGACCTGGACCGTACTCGACCGCGACGACGACGGCGGCCCGCCGATCGACCCGACGGTGGACGGGATGCTGCACTGGGCCCCGATCGGGCACGTCGGGCACCGCACCCGCCTCTCGGTCATCGCTGCCGCCGCGGCGGAACGGCACTGGGACGGGATGGTCGTCGACACCTCGGTCGAGGTGACGCTGCTCGCGCGCCTGCTGGGGCTGCGGACCGTCGTCGTCACGCAGCCGGGTCACCGCATCGATCGGCCGCACCTGCTGGGATTCGCCGCCGCCGACACCGTGATCGCACCGTGGGCCCGCGGCATCCTCTCGCCCCCGCACCTCGAGGCGCTCGGCGACAAGGTCGTGCACACGGGCGGGATCAGCCGTTTCGCCGCGCGGGCCGCGGACGGGCCACGCTCGGACGAGGTGGTGCTGCTCGCGAGCGGGGGGAGCGTCGGGCCGGCCGCGATCCGGGATGCCGAGAAGGCCACCGGCCGGCCGTGGCGGGCGCTCGGGGACGGCGCGTGGGCCGACGATCCGTGGCCGGTGCTGGCGACCGCGGGCGTCGTCGTGTCGTGGGCCGGCCAGAACGCGGTCGCCGATCTGGCGGCGGCCCGGGCGTCGGCGGTCGTGATCCCGCAGGACCGGCCGTTCGACGAGCAGCGCGAGACGGGACGCGCGCTCCGGCGCGCGGACCTCGCGCAGGTCGAGGACTCGTGGCCGACCGCGGAGCAGTGGCCCGACCTGATCGAGCGGGCGGCGACCGCGCGGCCGGAGTGGGAGCGCTGGGAGGTCGCGGGGGCGCCGCAGCGCGCCGCCGCCGCGATCACCGACACGATGCGCGGTCGGCGATGAGCGTCGCCGTCGTGAGCCTGTGCTCGAGCCCCCGGCTCGCGCACCTGCGGGTGCAGTTGCGGGCCCTCGCCGGAGCACCCGACGTGCGTCGTGTCGTGGTGTGGATCGGGGACGAGGATCCACCCGATCTGGACGCCGAGACCGTGCTGCGGGTCCCGCCCGGCGCGGACGGGCTGCGCCTCGCCGCCGCCCGGAACGCGGGCGCGGCCGCCGCCGACGGCGCCGACCTGCTCGTCTTCCTCGACGCGGACTGCGTGCCCGGCCCGGATCTCGTGCGTCGCTATCGGGAGGCCGCCGTCCGTCACCCGGACGCCGTGCTGTGCGGGCCGGTGACGTACCTCGCCGAGGGGGTGTCGGCATCCGACTCGGCGCAGCTCGCCGCGCTCACCTCCCCCCACCCGGCGCGGCCGATGCCGCCGGACGAGGCGGAACGGACCGCGACGGCCGGCGAGTACCCGCTGTTCTGGTCGCTGTCGTTCGCGCTCTCCCCCGCGACGTGGCGACGGATCGGGGGCTTCGACGAGGCGTACGAGGGGTACGGCGGCGAGGACACCGACTTCGCGTTCCGGATGCGCGAGCACGAGGTGCCCCTCGTGTGGACGGGTGGCGCCCACGCGTACCACCAGTACCACCCGACGACCTCGCCGCCCTGGCAGCACCTCGACGACATCCTCCGCAACGGGGCGCTGTTCGCCGCGCGCTGGGGCGAGTGGCCCATGACCGGCTGGCTCGACGCGTTCGAGCGGGGCGGCGCGGTGACGCGGGATGCCGCGGGCTGGCGCCGCGTGCCCTAGAAGCCCTCGACCGCAGCCGTCGAGGGTGACGTTGATCGAGTACCGGAGGGGGCGCACAGCGCGACCCTACGCCGGGATGGCCGCGCGCGACAGCACCCGGTCGACGGCCGCCCGGAGGTCAGCCGCCACCGGCGCGGGGGCGAAGCGGTCGACCCCCGCAGCGGCGTGCGCCGCGCGGCGGCGGGTGGTGCCCGGGTCGTCGAGCACGGCGGCGAGCGCGGCCGCGAGGGCCTCCGGGTCGGCCGGCGGCACCATGAGGCAGTCGGCGCCATCGGTGCAGAAGTCGTCGAAGCCGCTGCCGGAGGTCACGACCAGCGGCGCCCCGGCGGCCATCACCTCGACGGCCACGTTGCCGAAGCCCTCCCACCGCGACGGGCACATCACCACGTCAGCGGCCGCGATCGCGCCGTACAACTCGTCGCCCGACACGTGCCCGAGGAACGTCACCCGGTCGCG
Organism: Microbacterium sp. ARD31; assembly: GCF_031844425.1. Taxonomy (NCBI): domain Bacteria; kingdom Bacillati; phylum Actinomycetota; class Actinomycetes; order Micrococcales; family Microbacteriaceae; genus Microbacterium; species Microbacterium sp. ARD31. The sequence goes on along the minus strand of NZ_JAUZVE010000003.1, from coordinate 101,328 downwards.
CACCGCGGACGGCACCCGGTCGAGGAGGGCCGCCCGCGACGGCTCGAAGCGGTCGTCTCCCCCGGCACCGGCCAGCACGAGGCGGGCGGTGGGATGCCGCTGCGCGACCCGCGCGAAGGCGTCGACGCCGTCGACCACGCCCTTCCGCCGCTCGGCGCGGCCGAGGAAGAGGACGATCGGGCCGTCCGGACCCGGCCAGCCCGCCGGCGGCCTGCGCGTCGCCGCCGCGTGCCGCACCGCCGCGACGTCGATGCAGTTGCGGACGACCTCGACTCGCGGCATCCGTCCCCAGATGCGCTCCGCCCGGTCGGTCATCGCGTGCGAGATCGCGACGATCCCGGCCGAGCGGCGCACCTGCCGCGCCTCGAGGCGGCTCTGCAGCACGACAGCCGGGCGACTCGATGCCGGGAGGTCGGCGAGCCGCAGGCCCGAGATCTCGTGCGCGAGGTCCACGCCTGTTGCGAGGTTCGTCACGAGCGGGGCGTCGCGCGGCAGCAGCGCACCGAGCCCCATCCACTCCGGCACGAAGACGCGGTCGTAGGTGTCGGCCAGGTACGCCCGCCGCAGGGCACGGGGGCGATGCAGGAGCGCCGCGAGCCGCGGCATCCCCCCGGTCCGGTGGACGACCAGGCGACGGATGCCGGGGGCACCCGCTGCTTCTTCGGGACCGTCCGTGAACACCACGAGGTCGATCTCGGCGCCCTGCGCGGCGAGGGCGGGCAACAGGGCGGCGTAGTGCCTGCCGATGCCGCCGGTGTACGACGTCACGCCGGCGTATTCGGTCGTGGCCACGAGCCAGCGCTCGGTCATCGATATCGCCTCGGCACCGTCCAGTGCCGACCGAACTCCGTGTTGAAGGACTCCGGGTGGAACGGGCTGTCGCCACCGGCGGGGAAGCTCGTCAGTTCGCCGAAGACGATGCGGCCGTCGACGTCGTACAGGTCGACGCGCACGAAGTCGGTGTCCGCACCGAGCGCCTCGGCGACGCGGATCATCTCGTCGAGGCCCGCCGGCCGCGGCGGTGTCGGATCGGCCCACGGCGGACCGCCGCTCAGCGGCAGATGGGTCCAGTCGCGGTCGAAGAAGTCCTGCGTGCGACCGGCGAAGCGCCCCGCATCCACTTGCACGTACTGCACCCGACCGTGGAACACGAAGAGCTTGAGGTCATCGGGGATGCGGTCCGTCCGGCCGCCGAGCATCTCCTCGACGATGATCCGCCGCGGCACCCGGCCGTAGACCCACTCCCGGTTCGGACCCTGCCCGTAGAGCTGCGAGAGCCAGTCCGTCGCGAGGCGCACGAGATGCTCCCGCGGGGCGTGCTCGGGCCGGACGTGGCGGTAGACCCAACTGCCGTCCTCGGGCAGGCGCGCGTCCACCGGCGCCGACGGCGAGACGATGATCGCCGCCCCACTCCCGTGCGTCGGTTTCAGGACGAACGCGTCGGGCAGCTCCGCCGTCAGCAGCTCGGTCGGCGAATCGAACACGGCGGCATCGGGCAGGTACTGCGCGCCGACACGATCGGCGACGTAATCGCGCACGGCCGCCTTGTCGGCGAAGGTGACGACGAGGGGCCGATGGTCGCGGAGCATCTTGTAGCGGACCTTGTCGCGGAAGGTGACCGGATGCCGCGTCCGCCACAATCGCCAGCCGCGGACGAGGCGGCTGCGCTCCCGCAGGCGTGCGCGTCTCAGAACGACTCCTCGTACCAGGGGTCGTCTTCTTCGTACGGGTACTCGCCGACCGTCTCGGGCGGGTGCACGAGACGGTCGTTGCGACTGAGGAGGTCCATGACGGCGGCTTCGTCGTCGAGGTCCGCAGCGGCACCGGAGTGCGGCGTCGTATAGAGCTGGCTCGCGGGACCGATGAGCATCGACGAGACAGCCGGGCCCTCCGGAGTCGCGATGGGCACCGTGATGAGGTCGGAGGCCTTCTGCTCGGCGAGGGTCTTGGCGTAACGCAGCACCGCGTCGGCGATCGCGCCCGTCGTGACGACGTATCCGTCGGAGTAGTGCAGCTCGAGCATTGCTCGATGGTGCCCGCCATCGGTCGAGGTTCGAGGGGGGTCGCGCCTCCGGCATCCGTCTCTTACACTGCGGCGCTGCGAGGTGATTCGTCCATCACAGTCGCCGGCCGCTCGCAACCCCCTGCCGCGGCCGTCCTTCGCGGCGGAGCGTGTGGGCATGAGCGAATCCGACGACATGGGAACGGACTCCCCCCACGGTGGTTCCGCCGCGTCGCCCGCGACGGCCGCCGAACCGGACGAGCCGAATCGGCACGGCGTGGCGAAGCTCCCGCCCACCGGCCGTTGACGCCGGCCTCAGCGGCCCGGTGATCCCCCGCTTCAGACGGGTGGGAGTGTCGACATCCGTCATCGGTTCTCGTCCTCGCCATGGGCGAGGCGGATGCGGCGACCCTCGTCGATGTCCTTCTGCTCCTTCGCGGCCTGCTTGTCGGACTTCCGCGTGTCGCGGGCCGGCAGCTGGATGTCCTCCTCGGCGGCGATGCCGCCCTGCAGCTGACGGCCCCGTTCGAGCTCGGCGTCGAACTCCGCGCCGAACAGCAGCACGTTGTTCGCGATCCACAGCCAGAGCAAGAACACGATGACGCCGGCGAGTGAGCCGTAGGTCCGGTCGTAGTTCGAGAAGTTCACGACGTAGAAGGCGAACCCGGCGGTGGCGATGATCATCACGACGATCGCGATGAGCGCGCCGATGCTGATCCAGCGGAACTTCGGCTGCTTCACGTTGGGGGTCGCGTAGTACAGGACCGCGACCAGGAACACGACGACGAAGAGCATGACGGGCCACTTCGCGATGTTCCACGCGAGCAGCACGCCGTCGCCGAGGCCCAGCGTCTCCCCGATCGCTCGGGCGACGTCGCCCGAGAGGACGAGGCCGAGCGCGACGAGGGCGAGCGAGACCACCGCGACGAGCGTCACGAGCAGCTGCATCGGGCGCAGCTTCCAGAACGGGCGCCCCTCCTCGATCTCGTAGATCCGGTTCATCGCCCGGGAGAAGGCCCCGACGTACCCCGAAGCCGACCACAGCGCCACGACGATGCCGAGCACGAGCGCGAGTCCCGCACCGGGCGACGACGCGATCTGCTGGATCGGACCCTCGAGCGCGCTCGCCGTGTCGGAGGGCGCGACATCGCGCACGATGCCGAGCACCGCGTCGGCGGCCGCCTGCCCCTGTCCCACGACGCCGAGCAGCGAGAAGATCGCGATGAGGGCCGGGAAGAGCGCGAGCACCCCGTAGTAGGTGAGGCCCGCCGCGGTATCCGTGCACTGGTCCGCGCTGAACTCGCGGATCGTCTTGCCCAGGACGTACTTCCACGACCGCTTCTTCACGTCGCCGACGGAGTCGGGCTTGCGCGACGCCTCGGGGTCGGGCGCGTCGGTGCGTGTCGTCTGCGTGGTGTTCTGCTCGGCCATGGTGGTCCTCCCGGTCGAAGGTCACCCTGCGGCCGACACGGTCCGGTTCAGAGGGGGTTGCACGCGGCCCCGGTTCGTGGCATCGCGCCTCACCGGTGGAACGGGCAGCGCGCGCCGCCCGTCGATCCCGCGGTCCGGACGCGGCCGCCCGAACGGGGTTTCGTCGGCATCCGTTGCTCGTTCACCTCGAGTCCTGCGGGCAGGATCGCCAGGCGGGGGTCGCTCAGAGCGCTGATGGATGCCGCGAGCCCCGCGATCGCGAGCTTCTCGCCCGGGCAGCGGTGCCCTGTCGCGACGTCCGCACCCCCGTGCGGCACGAACGCGGTGATCGCCTCGTAGTCGTCGACACCGACGAAGCGCTCGGGATCGACGACGTCGGCGCGCTCCCACGACCCCTCGTCGGTGTCGGTGCCGAGGATGTCGAGCACGATGCGCCCGCCGGCGCGGACCGTACGACCGTCGACCTCGATGTCCTGCGTCGCGAAGGCCGGCAGCATCGGGACGAACGGCGACGTGCGCCGGATCTCCTGTGCGAACGCGGTCGCGAGCGGGCCGTCGACGAGCGATCCCCGCGCGGCGACCTCCGCGGCGATGCGCTCGCGCCATTCCGGGTGCTCCTGCAGCCGCTTCGCGGCGAAGGCGGTGAACCGGGCGACGGCGATCATCGGGCGGAAGCTGTTCTGCAGTTCCACCCCCGCGAGGCGAGCCGGCAGCAGCTCACCGGCGCTGTCGCGGTGCCCTGCCCAGGCGGCCAGCGCGGTTCCCGGGTGCGCGTCGAGGCGGCCTGCGCGCACGGCGCGGATGAGACGCTCGGCGTGACGGTCGGACCACCGCCGGTTCAGAGCGGCGAGCAGGTACTCCGGGGAGTACGGCACACCGAATCCGTCGACGATCTGCGCCTGCCGGCGCGCCCATCGCGTCTTCGCCTCGCCGGTTCCCGGTAGCCCCGCCCACCGCATGATCGCGCGACCCAAGGCTCCGACGGCGGCGTCGTACGCCGACCGTTCGCTGCCGGCGATCCACGCGTCGACCTCGTGCCGCCACTCTCGCTCGAGGTGCGGGCGCAGCCGGGCGACCTGCTCGTCCTCGTACAGCGCGGAGACGAACGTCGCCTTGCGGTGCCGGTGCTCGTCGCCGTCGAGGCTGTGCACCGAGTCGTGCCCGAAGAGGGTCTCCTGGATGAACGGCGGCATGGCGCCGTGCCGTGAGACCCGGGCGTCGTCGTAGAACGCCGCGACCCCCTCCGCGCCGCGCACCAGCAGGGCGTCGGAGAACAGCAGTCGCATCGGCGCCGAGCGCGCGCCGCGCGGCACGCGCTGCCAGATGCGATCGCCGAAGCGGTAGCCGCGGGTCAGGAGCGAGGCGGAGTCGTCGCGCCACGCGGGCCGCGACACCACCCCGAGCGTGGGATCCGCCGCCTGCCCAGGGCGGGTCTGCGGAGCGTCGGTCGTGGACTCAGGAGTGGTCGGCATGCTCCGACGCTCGCAGCGCGGAGCCGTGCCGACCAGGGGCGTGCGCCCGCGGGACCCATGTGATACCCCGCGTCACTCGCAGTCGCTACGAGGGCCCTCGTCGTACCAGACGTCGAAATCCGCCGGGGAGGCGACCGCCTGACCGTGCCCTGTCGGGAGGGCGTCGTTAATCCCGTTCTCAGGATCGGTCAACTTCCGCCCGACCTCGCGTCCGTACTCCTGGAGGCATGCCTCACACCACGAAACCGCGCCATCTTCGGACCGCCCTCATCGCCGGCGGCCTCACCGTCGCCCTCGCCGTCGGAGGGGCCACGGCGTGGGCCGCAGACCGGTTCCTCGTCGAGCACGTCGAGATCTCCGACGTCTCGGCGTACGAGGCCGAGAATTCGGCCATCGAGCCGACGACGTCGGCGACGAACCCGGCGGGTGTCGTCGAGGGCGACACCTATTCGGACGGCGAGACCACCGTCACCGTGTCGCAGGTCGTCACCGGGTCGGGCGACGACACCCTCACCTACTACGTCGCCGATGTGGTCCTCTCGGGCGCGACCCGGTTGCGCTCCGCGTTCGCGAAGGATCAGTTCGGCGAGAACATCACCGAGACCACGAGCGGGATCGCCGAGGACAACGACGCCGTGTTCGCGATCAACGGCGACTACTACGGCTTCCGCGACACCGGCATCGTCATCCGCAACGGGGTCGTCTACCGGGACTCCCCCGCCCGCGCCGGGCTGGCCTTCTATGCCGACGGAACGGTGCAGGTCTACGACGAGACGGCCACGAGCGCCGACCAGCTGCTCGCCGACGGGGTCTGGAACACCCTCAGCTTCGGTCCCGCACTCGTCGAGGACGGCGCCGTCGTGGCCGGGATCGAGGACGTCGAGGTCGACACCAACGTCGGCAACCATTCGATCCAGGGTGAGCAGCCCCGCACCGCCGTCGGCGTGATCGACGACAACCATCTCGTCTTCGTCGTCGTCGACGGCCGCAGCGAGGGCTACAGCCGCGGAGCGACCCTCACTGAGCTCGCCCAGATCATGATCGACCTCGGCGCCGAGACCGCGTACAACCTCGACGGCGGCGGGTCGTCGACGATGTTCTTCGACGGCGAGGTCGTGAACCAGCCCTCGAACGGCGGCGAGCGCGGCACGAGCGACATCCTCTACATCGCGGAGTGAGCCGTGATCATCCTCATCCCGGCCTACGAACCCGACGTCGCCCTGACCGACCTGGTCGGCGCGCTCACGATCTCCGCTCCCGGCATCCCGATCGTCGTCGTCGACGACGGCAGCGGACCCCGCCATGCCGCCGTCTTCGACGACGTCGCGGCACTCGGGGCGACGGTCCTCGGACACGTGCGGAACCAGGGGAAGGGCGCAGCGCTGCGCACGGGGTTCCGGCACGCGATGAGCGCCTTCCCCGGACATTCCGTGGTCACGGCCGATGCCGACGGCCAGCACACGGTCGCCGACATCCTGAACGTCGGCGCGACCACCGTCGCCGCGGTCGACTCCGGCGCGCCGGTGATGGTGCTCGGATGCCGCGACACCGGCCGACGCGGCAATCCGATGCGCAGCAGGCTCGGCAACGGGGCGGCGCGGGCGACGTTCCGTCTCGCGGCGGGATGGACCCTCTCCGACACCCAGACCGGGCTGCGCGGCATCCCGCCCGTCATGCTGCCCTGGCTGCTCGCGCAGCGCGGCGACCGCTTCGAGTACGAGCAGAACGTGCTCCTGCGCTGTCACCGCGACGGGTGGGAGACGTGCGAGGTCCCGATCGAGACCGTCTACGTGGCGGGGAACGCGTCGAGCCACTTCCGCCCCCTGGTCGACACCCTGCGCGTAGGGGTGCCGCTGCTGCTGTTCGCGGCCTCGTCGCTATTCGCGTTCGCCGTCGACACCCTGTTGCTCCTCGTCCTGACCGCGGTGACGGGAGCCTTGATCCCGTCCATCGTCGCCGCCCGGGTCGTCAGCGCGACCGTGAACTTCGTCGTCAATCGGCACGTCGTCTTCCGTCGCGACGGTACCGGTGCGCTGCACCGCCAGGCGACACGGTACGCGCTCCTCGCCGGCGCACTGCTGGCCTCGAACGTCGCCTGGATGACGATGCTCACCGCGGCCGGGATGCCGCTGCTCGCCGCCAAGCTCGTCACCGAGGCGGCGCTGTTCACGCTCGGCTACCTCATCCAGCGGAGCGTGGTGTTCGGCCGGAACCCGCGCGCTTCCCGCCTCGAATCGGCCGTCAATGCGCCTCTTAGGAACGGTGAAGGTGCCGCCACTCGAATGGAGATCGTCACCACATCCCCACGGAGGAACCCATGACCATCGCCTCGATCTCGCTCATCGCGATCGACCTCGCCGCCGCCCTCATCCTCAGCCTGGGGCTCTACTACCGACGCCACCGCCGCCGCGACCTGGTCGTCGCCTTCCTCGGGGTCAACGTCGGGGTGATGGCCGTCGCGACCGTCCTCGGCACCGCCGAGGTCGCGCTCGGACTCGGCCTCGGGCTGTTCGGTGTGCTCTCGATCATCCGGCTCCGGTCGTCGGAGATCTCGCAGCGCGAGGTGGCCTACTACTTCGCCGCACTGGCCACAGGCCTCATGGCCGGCCTCCCGACCACCGACATCCTGCCCGTCACCGGACTCATCGCGCTGATCCTCGTCGTGATGTGGGCGGCCGACCACCCGCGTCTGCTCTCCCGCAGCCGCCACCAAGTGGTGCGCCTCGACCGTGCCGAGGCCGACGAGACCGCGCTCCGCGCCCTCGTCGGGCAGCGGCTCGGCGGAGAGGTCACCTCGCTGACCGTGCAGGAGCTCGACCTCGTGAACGACACGACCACCGTCGACGTGCGCTACCGCATCGCGGACAACGATCGCCCCGCGCCCGACTCGACGGGGTCGCAGGTGGACGGCCGCCTCGCAGCCGGAGCGGTCCGATGAGCCCCGACGCTCTCGCCCGCTTCGACGGGGTGAGCCTCGAGGACATGGTGGCCGAGGCGGCACTCCTGGCCCGCGTCGACCGAAAGTACGTCGTGCCCCAGTCCGCACTGGGCGGCCTGCTCTCGCGGGTCGACGAGCGCACCCGCGTCCTCGACATCGGCGGCGCCCGCCGATTCGCCTACGAGTCCGTCTACTTCGATACCCCCGACCTGCTGAGCTTCCACATGGCCGCGCAGCCCCGCCGCCGTCGATTCAAGCTCCGTACCCGCACCTACGTCGACACCCACGCCGCCTACCTCGAGATCAAGACGCGCGGCGCTCGTGGGACGACGGTCAAGGAACGGTCGGAGTACGACGTCGCCCAGCGCGCCGTCCTCACCCCCGAGGCTCAGGAAGAGGTCGCCGCCGCCTTCGCCACGATCGGCGTCGACAGCGGTCGCGTCGACGAGCTGGATGCCACGCTCGTCACCCGGTACGCACGTGCCACACTCCTCGCCCCCGACCAGTCGTCGCGGGCGACCATCGACACCGACCTGCGCTGGGAACGCCCCGACGGCTCAGGCTTCTCCCTCCCCGATCTGGCGATCGTCGAGACGAAGTCGCCGTCGTCGGCATCCGCCCTCGACCGACTGCTGTGGCGTGCCGGGCACCGTCCCGTCTCGGTCAGCAAATACGCGACCGGACTCGCCGCGATGAGCCCCGACCTCCCCCGCAACCGCTGGGGACGCCTCCTGCGCGGCCCCTTCTCCCCCGCATCCACCACCATCCACACCGAGGAGCTGCCATGCGCCGCCGCCTGATCCTTCCTGCCGTCCCCCTCGCCCTCGCGGGGCTCGTCCTTGCGGGGTGCGCCGTCACCGGCGTCGCCTCGACCGGCACGAGCGGAACCACATCCACGACGGACGACTCCGCCACCGTCGCGGTCGCCGAGATCGACTCCGACCTCGACCCCGCGGCCGTCCTCGCCGCCAACGAGGACGCCACGGTCGTGGACGACGACGAGTGGTCGGCGGACGACGCGATCGACGTCACTCTCGAGGGATCGACCGCGACGGCGTCCGGCGACGGCGTGAGCGTCGACGGCGGCACAATCACCATCTCGGCCGCCGGCGTCTACCGGCTCAGCGGCGACCTCGCCGGGTCTATCGTCGTCGCCGCACCCGACGACGCGCAGGTCGTGCTCATCCTCGACGGCGTCGACATCACGAACGACGACGGCGCCGCCATCTCTGTCACGACGGCCGACGACGTCGCCATCTCGCTCGCCGACGGCAGCGAGAACTCGGTCTCGGACGCCACGAGCTACGACGACAGCGCCGCAGCGAACGCGGCGGTCTACGCCGATGCCGACCTGACCATCGGTGGAACCGGTTCGCTCGTCATCTCGGGGAACGGCAACGACGGCATCGCCAGCACGGACGACCTCGCGATCATCGGCGGGACGATCACGGTGGATGCCGCCGACGACGCCCTCCGCGGCAAGGACGCCCTCGTCATCTCGGGCGGAACGCTCGACGTCACTGCCGGCGGCGATGCACTCAAGAGCGACGACGACGAAGACGCCACGCGTGGGTACGTCTGGATCTCCGGCGGTGACATCACCGCCACCAGTGGTGACGACGGCATCGCCGCAACCACCGATGCCGTGATCACGGGCGGGACGGTGTCGATCAGCGCCGAGGGCGCGGCGGACGCCGGCTCGAAGGGCATCAGCGCGGGGGTCGTCGTCGCGATCGGCGACGGCTCGGTCGACGTGTCCGCCACGGACGACGGTCTGCATTCGGACGGCTCGATCGGGATCCTCGGCGGAACGGTCACGATCAGCGCGGGAGACGACGGTGCGCACGCCGAGGCGGCGCTCGAGATCGGTGGCGGCACGGTGACCGTCGGACAGTCGAACGAAGGACTCGAGGCGACCGACATCACCATCAGCGGTGGTGACGTCGCGGTCACCTCCTCCGACGACGCACTGAACGGCAGCGGCGACGCCGGCGCCGCAAGCGCCGACGAGGGCGGCATGGGCGGCGGCATGGCCGACACCGGTGAGACCATCACGATCTCGGGGGGCACCCTGACGGTGGATGCCGGCGGGGACGGGATCGACTCGAACGGCTCCGTGACCGTGACCGGCGGCGACATCGTCGTCTGGGGTCCGACCTCGTCCGGCAACGGTGCGCTCGACAGCAACGGGGGCTTCGATGTCTCCGGCGGCACGCTCCTCGCCGTGGGCAGCTCGGGCATGGCCGAGTCGCCCGACAGCGGCAGCGCGCAGGCGTGGATCGCCGCGACCGTCAGCGGATCCGCTGGAGATGAGATCCAGATCACGGATGCCGACGGCACGGTCGTCTTCTCCACCACGGCGGAGAAGGAGTTCCAGACCGTGGTGTTCTCGTCGGCCGACATCGCGGCCGATGGGACCTACACGGTGTCGGCGGGCGCGACGTCGGTCACGGTGACGGCGGGAGAAGCCGTCGCCGGCGGGATGGGGGGCGGAATGGGCGGCGGCCCCCGCGGCGGCACCGCACCCGACGGTGCCGCCGGCGCCGGCGAACGCTCCTGATCCCGCGCGACCGTGCGGCGTGCCTTTCCGGCCCGTCGCACGGTCGCATTCCCCCTTCGAACACGGAAAGCTGATGCCATGAACGCCACCCGCCCGACCCCGATGACCCGCATCGACGGCTCCCCGATCCGCGTGCTGGTCGTCGACGACGAGGCGAACCTCAGCGACCTGCTCCGCATGGCGCTGCAGAACGAGGGCTGGGACGCCCGCACCGCCGCGAACGGCCAGGAGGCCCTCACCCTGGTGCGCGAGTTCGCCCCAGACCTCGTCGTGCTCGACATCATGATGCCGGGCATCGACGGCATGGAGGTGCTGCGCCGCCTGCGCTCAGCCGGCAACGACGTTCCCGTCCTCTTCCTGACGGCGAAGGATGCGGTCGAGGATCGCATCGCCGGCATCAGCGCCGGCGGCGACGATTACCTGACGAAGCCCTTCAACCTCGAGGAGGTCGTCGTCCGACTGCGCGCGATGGCGCGTCGTCACGTGGCTGCGGCCGCCGCGGCCGAGACCCGTCTCCGGGTCGGCGACCTGACGCTCGACGAGGAGACGTACGAGGTGGAGCGCGGCGGCATCCCGATCAAGCTGACGGCGAAGGAGTTCGAACTGCTCCGCTACCTCATGCAGAACCCCCGACGGGTGCTCTCCCGTGCGCAGATCCTCGACCAGGTGTGGAGCTACGACTTCGGCGGCACGTCGAGCGTCGTCGAGATCTACATCTCCTACCTCCGGAAGAAGATCGACACCCTCGGCGAACCCCTGATCCACACGGTGCGCGGCGTCGGGTACACGATCAAGTCCGCCTCATGAGGGCAACGGGTCGGAGCGGACGGAGACGCTGGACGCTGCGGCGCACCCTCGTCGTCGGCACCGGTGCGCTCGTCGCGATCGCCCTGCTCGTCACGGGCCTGGCGACCTCGCTTGCTCTGCGGACCTTCGTCTACGACCGGCTCGACGGCCAGGTGCTGGAAACCCTGCAGATCGTCCGCGTCGGCGGGGGGATGCCGGGGGGCTCGTTCCCGTCCGGCGGCGCCTCCGGTGACCGCGAAGGTCCCGCACCGCGCATCGGGTCGCTGCACGCCGTGTTCGCCTCGGACGGTTCGGTGGTGTCGTCGAGCTACACGGGCGACGACGGCCAGGAGACGACGCTCGCCGAGAGTCAGCTCGAGGCGATCACGCGCGCGGAGCTCCCCTCGCGCACACCCGAGACGGTCGACCTCGGCGGGAGCCTCGGCGAGTTCCGCCTCGCGGCTCAGGAGGAGAACGGGATGCGGGTGGTCGCCGGCATCTCGCTCGACGAGGTGACCGCGACCACCTCCGCCCTCACCGTCATCCAGGTCGCCGTGGCAGGCACGGCACTGCTGCTCGTGCTCATCGGGCTGTCGCTCGTCGTGCGCCGGACGCTGCGCCCTCTCGACCGTGTCGCCGCCGTCGCCGACCGCGTGGCGGCGCGCCCGCTCGCCATCGGCGAGGTCGAGATCCCCGAGCGCGTGCCCGACCGCGACACCGATCCCGCGACCGAGGTCGGTCGGGTGGGTCATTCCCTGAACGTCCTGCTGGCCCACATCGAGTCGGCGCTGACCTCGCGCCAGCACAGCGAGGATCAGCTCCGGCGCTTCATCGCCGATGCCAGTCACGAGCTGCGTACGCCTCTCGCGTCAATCCGCGGGTACGCGCAACTCTCCCTCGGCGAGAACGCGCCGATGACACCCACGCAGCAACGCGCGTTCGACCGCATCGCCTCGGAGTCCACACGCATGGCCGACCTCGTCGAGGATCTCCTGCTGCTCGCCCGGCTCGACGCCGGTCAGCGGCTGCGCCGCGAGAGCGTGGACCTCACGATGCTCGCGATCGACGCGGTCAGCGACGCCCATGCCGCCGACCCGTCGCGGACGTGGCTGCTCGACCTCGGCGACGACGACACGATCGAGGTGACCGGCGACGAGAATCGGCTCCGGCAGGTCGTCGCGAACCTCCTGCGCAACGCGCGCACCCACACCCCACCCGGTACCCGCGTGGTCCTCGCCCTCCGGCTGGACGGCGAGGATGCGGTGCTCGAGGTGACCGACGACGGACCCGGGATCGCGCCCGACATCCGCGACAGGTTGTTCGAACGGTTCGCGCGGGGCGACGTTTCGCGCAACCGGGATGCCGGGAGTACCGGGCTCGGCCTGTCGATCGCCGAAGCGATCGTGGCCGCCCACGACGGCTCGATCGGGGTCGAGAGTACCCCTGGACACACCGCGTTCACCCTCCGCCTGCCGCTGGCGTGACCGCCGTCCCATAACGTCTCGACGATTCCTCGTCCACCCCTTCCCCGGGGCGGCTGCTCGGGCCAGGCTAGACGTGTGGGATTCGACGACGACCTCGGTGCCTGGGTGGCACGGCAGCGCTGGTACGCGGGCAAGAGTCACGATCCGCGGTTCCGGGTGCTCGACGCGCAGCCCATGGCGGGCGCGACCCGTTACCTCCTCATGGACGACGCGGGCGCGGTCCCCACTCTCTACAACGTGCCGCTCGCCGAGGTGAGCGACGCCGGAGACCTGGAGGTCGTCACCACGACCGCGGAGGGGCAGGCGGTGGTGGACGCCACGCGGCATCCCGCCTTCACGGTCGGCCTCCTCGCGGACATGGGTGTCGACACCAGCCGGGTGACCGGGTCGCGGGTCCTGACCGGGGAGCAGTCCAACACGTCGATCGTCTACGACGTCGACGGGTCCCCCACGATCATCCTCAAGCTCTTCCGCACCCTGCACCACGGCGAGAATCCCGACGTCACGGTGCAGCGGGTGCTGAGCGACGCCGGATCACCGTACGTGCCGCGGTTCTACGGCAGTGCGGATGCCGAGTGGCCCGACGTCGGCCGCGAGAGCGGCACGGCCCGCGGCACCCTCGGGTTTGCCCAGGAGTTCCTGCCGGGCGTGCGCGACGGATGGGCGATCGCGCTCGATGCCGCCCGCGAGGGCCGCGACTTCACCGACGCGGCCAGCGACCTCGGCGCCGCGGTCGCGGGGGTCCACGGCGACCTGCGCAACGCGCTCGAGTCGGTCGAAGCCTCCCCCGAACAGCTCGAGGCGGTCGGCCGCGCCTGGCGCCGCCGTCTCGCGATCGCGGCGGCTGAGGTCCCGGCCGTCGCCGACCGACTGGCCGCGATCGGTGCCGTGTACACCGCCGCGCTGGAACGTTCCCGGCCGCGGTTGCAACGCATCCACGGCGACCTGCACCTCGGCCAGGTGCTCGCCGTGCCGCACGGCGGCTGGCGGATCGTCGACTTCGAGGGCGAGCCGCTGCGGCCGATGGCCGAGCGGGCGGTCCCCGACCTCCCGCCGCGCGACGTGGCCGGCATGCTGCGGTCCTTCGACTACGCGGGTGCCGTCGGGGCGGGACCGGATGCCGCGGCCTGGGCGGCGGCCTGCCGCGAGGCCTTCCTGGCCGCCTACACCGCCGCGCCCGGGGCGATCGCCCTCGACCCCGTGCTGCTGCGGGCACTCGTGCTCGACAAGGCCGTGTACGAGTCGATCTACGAGGCCCGCAACCGTCCGGACTGGCTGCCCGTGCCGCTCGCCGGCATCGACGCCGCGCTCGCCTGACCGAGCGCGGCGTCGTCTCGCCGCTCAGTCGGAGGCGCCGCGCCCGGTCGCCTGCTGCAGACGGTCGATGTGCTCGGAGGCCTGCGCCTTCGTGAGGTCGGCGGGGATCTGCTCGCCCGCCTCCCGCGCGAGGGTGTCGAGGTAGCTGCGCTGCGCGCCGGTCATCGGCTCGTCGCCGGTGACCCACTCCTCGGGGTCCTTGACGGCGGTGTCGCCGCTCGGACCGCCGAGCATCTCGCCCGACTGCCCGGTCTCGGGCGGAAGCGCGTGACCCTCGGCGGGGTCGGTGGTGTCGTTCTCGGAAGGGGTGTTCTGGTCGCTCATGGGACGACGCTACGCAGGGCGCCGGACATCGCCGGGGGGCTTGCGCCCCGGCATCCGCTCCGTCAGTCCTCCTCGGCCTGCGGCTCGAGCAGCAGGAACCGGGCGCCGTAGGCGGGCAGCGACACCGAGAAGCTCTGCAGGTCGTCGACGCGACCGATGACCTCGTCGGCGGCCGCGTCACGGACATCGCTCTGCGGCGTCAGGTGCTCCGACCGCACGGTGCCCTCGATGGGCTCGGCCGAGAAGTTCAGGACCGTCACCTGTATGGGAGCGTCGGCCTCCGGCATCCCCTCGTCCAGGCGGTGGACCAGGACGAGCATGCCGGCGTGCGCGACCTCGGGGATGTCGACCTGCGTCGCCGTCGCCACCCCGTGCGCGCGGCGCAGGTCGATGATCGCCGACAGGCGCGACGCGAACGAGTCGGGGTCCTCGAGCTGCGCGGGCAGCGGACCGTAGAGCGCCCGGCCGCGCGGCATGCCCGAGGTCGAACGGGTCGCGCCCGGGTCGACGTCGAGCAGGTCGTGCGCACCGCGCTCGATCCACCGGGTGTCGCCGGCGCCGATCAGGTCGGCCACCTCGTCGGCGGGCAGGGTCAGCATGCCGACGAGGTCCCAGCCCGAGAGCCCGAACACGCCCGGCTGCCACGCGTTGTACGCGCACAGCAGGAGGTGCGCGTCGCGAATCGCGGGGACGTCGTCGTCGGTGATGTCGTCGAGGGACGGGATGCCGCGGGTCGCCGCGATGAGCGACGTCGACGTGCAGGCGATGCCGTTCTGCGTGAACACGCGGTTGTAGTCACCGGCATCCACCAGCTTCTCGGTCAGCTCGGCACGCACCACCTCGGCGAGCTCGCCGCCGGTGATCGTCTCGCCGCGGAAGCCGTACTCCTCGTCGGCGTGGCGGGTCGCCCAGTGGACGAGCTCGTAGGTGAGCTCGTCGTGGTTCTGCAGCCCGTGCACGAGCTGCACCGGCGCGACGCCGAGCGCGAGCGACGAGGTGAGCGCGAGTCGCAGGAACTCGGTCTGCCCGGTGGCGAGGGCGTGGTGGTAGCCCGGACGTCCGATGAAGTCGTACGACAGGTCGGCGCCGACGGCGCCCGTGTCGCGGATGTCCTCCATCGTCAGGTTCAGCTCCTGGAACGTGAAGCCGCCGACCTTGCGCACCATGCCCGCGATGATGTGGTTCGCCGCGTGCGAGAGCGGATGCCCCTCCGACCACGCGGGCAGACCCTCGGCGCTCTTCTCCACCCCGAGGAATCCGTTCGCGTCGAGGCGCAGCGCGCTCGTGCCGAGCTCGCCCAGGGAGTGCAGGGCGTCGCCGATCACGAGGCGCATACCGGCGAAAGTCGGGTCGAGCCAGTTGATCGAGGGCTGCCCCTGCTTGAAGTAGTGCAGGTACACCCAGCGGCGCGTGACCCCGTCGGGACCGATCGCGGGAGCGGTCGCGCTCCAGTTCGTCTCCTTCACCCCGGGCGTGTAGAAGATGACGCGCTGCAGGGCGCCGATGATGTAGCCGTGCTCGGCGAGGGTGTGCTCGGTCGCCGGGTCGAGGTTGACGCTGTCGTAGCCCTCGGGGACGTCGGGCAGCAGGTGCCAGTCCTCCGGCGGGATCGCGACCATGTGGTAGATCCCCGGGTAGTCCTTGAACCCCATCTCGGCGAGGCGGAAGTCCGCCCCCTTGCCGGTGTGGCCGGGGACGATGTCGTCGATGACGCTGCCGCCGTGCGAGTCGGCCACGTCGCACAAAGCCCGGAACTCGTCCTCCGTGCCGAAGGCCGGATCGATCGCCGTGCTGATGCGGTCGAAGTGCCCGTCGACGCTGGGGGTCTCACCCCACCCCTCGATGCCGCCGGCGCGCTTGACGGGCCCCGTGTGGATGGCGGTGATGCCGATCCGCTCGAACACCGACCAGAGCTCGTCGTCACCGAGGGCCGACAGGAACGACTGGCCCGGGCGCGTGATGAGCGAGATCGGGTACGCGGTGAACCACACGTCGCTCGTCGCGATCGCCCGGCGGGCGTCGGGGCGCGCATAGGCGTTGCGCCACATCGTGGGCTGTCCCGACAGCTGGCGCGCCAGGACGTCGGCATCCTTCAGCATCGACTGACGCACCAGCCACTCGACGTACGACGGGTTCGTCCCGTTCGCCGTACGCGGGTCGGTGCGGATCCGGCGCACGCTGCTGCCGCGCAGGTTGTCGCGCGGGCGGAGCCGGCGCGGACGCGCGGGGTACCGCTGCTCGTCGTAGCTGATCTCGGGCATCTCGAGATCGCCGTCCTCCGCGGCGAGCGCCGACAGGTCGATGGGTCCGGTGTAGAGGTCCTCGGGTCGGTCGTCGTCACGCGCCATGGCTCCACGCTACGAACTCCGCCCCGTCGCCCGGAAGGGGTGGTGCCGAGTTTCTCGCCGCGATATGAGCCCCGGAGCTCGGCCCCGAACGCCGAGGCGTCGCACATGGTCGCTCCCCCGCCGCTCGCGCGACCATCTGCGACCCCTCCGGGCCGCGACCCGACGCGAAGTGCGGTCTCGCACGCGGGATGGGCGCAGATCGCGTCGGGTCGACGCGGAAGCCCGGGGCGTGGCGCGAGCGCGACGAGACGTCGCGGATGGTCGCTTCCCGGCATCCTGCCCGACCATCTGCGACCCCTCGCGACCGCGACCCGACGCGAAGTGCGGTCTCGCACGCGGGATGGGCGCAGGTCGCGTCGGCTGGCGCGAGCCGCCCGCGAGCCGCCCGCCCGTCCGCGCGCGTCAGCCCGCGAACGCGCGCGACAGGAAGGCGTCGAGCTCGGCGGGCGCGTCGAGCGGCAGGACGGCGGCGACGTACTGGTCGGGGCGCGCGACGACGACGGCGCCGCGGCGGTCGATGCCGCGCTCGGCGAAGATGTCGACGGAGTTCCAGGCGCCGGGCCCGGCCGCGTAGACCTTCTCCCAGTCCATGAGGCCGAGCGGGCCGGTCCGCGGCCGGAAGACCTCCGGCACCGCGTGCAGCTCCACCTCGTCGTACGACTGCGGGTACACGACCTTCACGTCGAACACCGCGTCGACGTCGGCGCCGGCGGGCGTGAACCGCACCAGCGGTGAATCGGCGGATGCCGCCCACTCCGCCCACGTGCCCAGGGCCGCGGCATCCGTGTCGGCGAAGGCGTATACCCGCCACCGTCCGTCGGCGCGGGCATGGTGACCGAGGTGCACGACGTTGCCGTCGCTCACCCGGGTCACCGGGACCGACGCGAAACGCTTGCCGACGGGGTAGCCCTCGGCGAGCGCCTGGTGCCGGTCGTCCGCGACGATCGCCGACGGCTCGTAGCGGGTCATGAACCCCGAGGGGAACTCGGCGGTCGCGAGGTAGTAGTTCGCGAGGTCGTCGGGGTCCGAGATCTCGTGGGGCTTGCGGGCCATGAGCGAGGACCACTCGCGGTCGAAGTCGATGAGCTGCTGCGCGACCGGCTGACGCTCGCCCGAGTAGGTCGACAGGAGGGATGCCGGGGCCAGCCCGGTGAGCACGTGCCCGAGCTTCCAGCCGAGGTTGAACCCGTCCTGCATCGACACGTTCATGCCCTGCCCCGCCTTCGCGCTGTGCGTGTGGCAGGCGTCGCCGGTGAGGAACACCCGCGGGGTGCGGCCGTCGCCGTCCTCGACGTCGTCGAAGCGATCGGTGACGCGGTGCCCGACCTCGTACACGCTGTGCCAGGCGACCTGCTTCACGTCGATGGAGTACGGATGCAGGATCTCGTTCGCGCGGCGGATGATCTCCTCGGTGGGGGTGCTGCGCACCGCGCGGTTGTCGGTGTCGGGCACCTCGCCGAGGTCGATGTACATGCGCGAGAGGTACCCGCCCTCGCGCGGGATGTGCAGGATGTTGCCCGCCTCGGAGGTGATCGCGCACTTGATGCGCCAATCGGGGAAGTCCGTGTTCACGAGCACGTCCATGACGCCCCACGCGTGCGCCGCGAACCGCCCGACGTGCCGCCGTCCGATCGCCTCGCGCACGCCGCTGCGCGCCCCGTCGCATCCGACGACGAACTTCGCGCGGATCGTGCGCTCCTCGCCGGCCCGCGCACCTTCGACGTGGCGCACCCGCACCGTGAGCGGGTACTCGTCTGCATCGTCCCGGCTGAGTCCGACGAACTCGACGCCGTAGTCCGGGCGGATGCGGCCGGGGCCGAGCGCCGCCGCCTCGGCGAAGTAGTCGAGCACGCGCGCCTGGTTGACGATCAGGTGCGGGAACTCGCTGATCTTCAGCCCGTAGTCCTCGGTGCGGCTGGTGCGGCGGATGCGCGACGGGTCCTCCGGGTCCGGGCCCCAGAAGTTCATGTACCCGATGTTGTAGGCCTCGGCGGTGATCCGCTCGGCGAACCCGAACGCCTGGAACGTCTCGACGCTGCGCGGCTGGATGCCGTCGGCCTGGCCGAGGGGCAGCCGCCCGCCCCGCCGCTCGATGATGCGCGTCGAGACCGCCGGGAACTGCGACATCTGGGCGGCCAGCAGCATCCCCGCCGGTCCCGACCCGACGATCAGGACGTCGGTCTCGTCGGGAAGCTCCTCGGGTCGGTCGATCCCCGTGCCGGCGGCGTTCTCGACGCGAGGATCGCCGGAGACGTAGCCGTGGTGGTGGAACTGCATGATGCTCGCTTTCGGGAGGACGGTCGGATGCGGCATCCGGGATCTCAGGCCCGGGCCACCCCGTAGATCGGGCTCTTCGCCTGCTCCTCCTCGTGATCGGGCCCGAGGGGGATGCCGGTGCGATCACGCAGCAGCAGCGTCGCCAGCAGGCCGAGCACGGTCATCCCGGCGAGGTAGAACGCGACCGACCAGGTCGACCCCGTCGCCTGCACGAGCGCGGTCGCGATGGTGGGAGCGAAGGCGCCGCCGAGGATCGCGCCGATCGCGTACGAGATCGAGACGCCGGAGAATCGGATCGAGGCGGGGAAGAGCTCGGCGTAGTAGGCCGACTGCTGCCCGTACGTGAAGCCGAGACCGATGGCGAGGATCGCGAGACCCGTGAACAGCAGGCCGAGGTCCCCCGTGTTGACGAGCGGGAAGAGGGTGAACACGCCGATCAACTGCAGGATCCAGCCGCCGATGTAGGTCGAGCGCCGGCCGATGCGGTCGCTCATCCAGCCGGCGGTCCAGGTGGAGGCGAGCCAGAACAGGGCCGAGCCGGTGACGGCGAGGAGGACACCGCTGCGGTCCATCGCCAGCGGGCCCTCGGGGTTGGTGGCGTAGTTCTGGATGTAGCCGCCGGTGGTCATGTAGCCGGCGGCGTTGTTGCCGGCGAACACGAGCGCCGCGATGACGACGAGGAGCGCATGCTTGCGGAACAGCTGCACGATCGGGGTGCGGGTGCGCTCCTTGCGCTCGGCGAGCTCGAGGAAGACGGGGCTCTCCTCGACACGGCGGCGGATGTAGTACCCGACGAGGATCAGCACGATCGAGAAGAGGAACGGCACACGCCAGCCCCACTCGAGGAACGCGTCGCCCGGGGCGAGCACCGACATGAGCGCCATCATCCCCGAGGCCAGCAGCAGACCGATCGGCACACCGATCTGCGGCGAGGCGCCGAACAGCCCGCGCTTCTGCTTCGGGGCGTGCTCGACGGCCATGAGCACCGCACCGCCCCACTCGCCGCCGGCCGAGATGCCCTGCAGGATGCGCAGGAAGATCAGCAGGATCGGGGCGGCGAGGCCGATGACGGTCCAGGTCGGCAGCAGGCCGACGAGCGTCGTCGCGACACCCATCAGGATGAGCGTCACCACCAGCACCACGCGGCGGCCGTACTTGTCGCCGAAGTGTCCGGCCAGGAACGCTCCGAGCGGGCGGAACAGGAAGCTGATGCCGACGGTGAGGAACGACAGGATCGTCGCCGTGCTCTCCCCCAGCGGTGCGAAGAAGAGCTGGGCGAAGACGAGCCCCGCCGCCTGGGCGTAGATGAAGAAGTCGTACCACTCGACGGTGGTGCCGACGACGGTCGCGAACACGACGCGGCGACGGTCGGTGGGGCTGCTGATCGTTCCGGTGGGGGTGAACCCCGTGCGCGAGCGTTGGCTCATCTTCATTGACTCCTGGTGACGACGTTGTCGGGTGCGCAGTGGTCCTCATGGTTGCTGCGATCGGTTAGATAATATACGATTTGGGATATGCCGCAAGAGCGAGGGAGCTCATGACCCACGACATCGAACCGACGACCCCCGTCGATCCGCGTTTCGCCGCCCTTCCTCAGCGCCCGGGCAAGATCGTCGCCGTCCACCTCAGCTACGCCTCGCGCGCCGACCAGCGCGGACGCCGCCCCGCCGCGCCGTCCTACTTCCTCAAGCCGTCGAGCTCGCTCGCCGCGTCGGGCGACGAGATCGAGCGACCCGCCGGCACCGAGCTCCTCGCCTTCGAGGCCGAGGTCGCGCTCATCATCGGCACCGATGCGCGCCACGTGGGCGCGGCGGAGGCGTGGGCGCACGTCGGGTGGGTCACGGCATCCGACGACTTCGGTCTCTACGACCTGCGCGCGAACGACCGCGGCTCGAACGTCCGCTCCAAGGGCCGCGACGGGTACACGCCGATCGGGCCGCACCTCATCGACGCCCGCCAGGTCGACCCCGGGGCGCTGCGTGTGCGCGCCTGGGTGAACGGCGAGCTCGCGCAGGACGACACGACCGCCGACCTGATCTTCCCCTTCGCTCAGATCGTCGCCGACCTCTCGCAGCACATGACCCTCGAGCGCGGCGACGTCATCCTCACCGGCACCCCCGCCGGGTCGTCGGTGGTCGTCCCCGGCGACGTCGTCGAGGTGGAGGTGGATGCCCCGGATGCCGCCGGTGCCCCCTCGTCCGGCCGCTTGCGCACGACGGTGATGCAGGGTGAGCGGGCGTTCGACCCCGCCCTGGGTTCCCTCCCCGCCGCCGACGACCTGCAGCGCGCCGAGGCATGGGGCTCGCGCGAGGCCGCGGGTCTGCCCGCGCCGGGGCTCGACCCGGAGCTCCGCGCGAAGCTCGAGCGGGCACCCGTCGCCGGGCTGTCGCAGCAGCTGCGCAAGCGCGGCCTGAACAACGTCACGATCGACGGCGTCCGTCCCCTCCACCCGGGTGCGAAGCTCGTCGGGCTCGCCCGCACCCTCCGCTTCGTCCCGAACCGCGAGGATCTCTTCGACTCCCACGGCGGCGGCTACAACGCGCAGAAGCGCGCGTTCGACGCTGTCGGCGAGGGCGAGGTCATCGTGATCGAGGCCCGCGGCGAGTCCGGCTCGGGCACGCTCGGTGACGTCCTCGCGATCCGCGCGCACGCGCGCGGGGCGGCGGGCATCGTCACCGACGGCGGCGTCCGCGACGTCGACGCCGTCTCGGCCGTCGGCATCCCGGTGTACACCGCCGGTGCGCACCCGGCGGTCCTCGGCCGCCGTCACGTGCCGTGGGATGCCGACGTGACGATCGCGTGCGGCGGTACGACGGTGCAGCCCGGCGACGTCCTCGTCGGCGACGCGGACGGCGTGATCGTGATCCCCCCGGCGCTCGCCGCCGAGGTCGTCGACGCCGCGCTGGAGCAGGAGATCGAGGACGGCTGGATCGCCGAGCGCGTCGCCGAGGGCCACGCGGTCGACGGACTGTTCCCGCTCGCGGGCGAGTGGAAGGACCGGTACCGCGCATGGCGGGCGACGAACTGACGGCGTCGGCGGATCTCAGCAAGTCGCAGCGCGCCTATCACTGGGTGAAGGAGCGCATCGCCTCGCAGGAGTTCACGCCGGGCTACCGCCTCGTGCTCGGCACGATCGCGGGCGAGCTCGGCATGAGCGTCGTGCCCGTCCGCGAGGCGGTCCGCCAACTCGAGGCCGAGGGGCTCGTCACGTTCGAGCGCAACGTCGGCGCCCGCGTCTCGATGGTCGACGACACGCAGTACCGCTTCAGCATGCAGGCCCTGTCGATCCTCGAGGGCACCGCGACCGCCCTCGCCGCGCGCCGCCTCACCGCCGACGACCTCCGGCTCGCCCGCGAGACCAACGAGCGGATGATCCAGTCGCTCAGCGACTTCGACCCGCACTCGTTCACGCGGCTCAACCAGGTGTTCCACGCGACGCTCTACGCCAAGTGCGCGAACCCGCGGATGCTGGAGCTCGTCGAGTCCGAGTGGGCGCGTCTCGGGCACCTTCGCGACTCGACGTTCAGCTTCGTCCCGGGGCGTGCGCAGGAGTCGGTGCGCGAGCACGAGCAGATCGTCGCGCTCATCGAGCGCGGCGCGCCGCTCGGCGAGATCGAGCAGGCGGCCCGGCGACACCGCTCCGCGACGCTCGACGCCTACATGATCCACGAACACCCGGGCGAAGCGCTCGGCCTCCCCAACTTCTGACCCTCGAGCAAGGACGCACGACATGACGGATCCCACCCTCGCGGCCCCGCACACGCCCGCGGACCTCCCCACCCGCATCCAGCACTACATCGACGGCGCCTTCGTCGACTCGCAGGACGGCGACACCTTCGACGTGCTCGACCCCGTGACGAACCGGGTGTACCTGCAGGCCGCGGCGGGCAAGAAGGCCGATGTGGATGCCGCCGTCGCGGCCGCGCGTCGCGCGTTCACCGACGGCCCGTGGCCGCGGATGCTGCCGCGCGAGCGCTCGCGCGTGCTGCACCGGATCGCCGATCTCGTCGAGGCGCGCGACGAGCGCCTCGCGGAGCTGGAGTCCTTCGACTCGGGCCTGCCGATCACGCAGGCGCTCGGGCAGGCCCGCCGAGCGGCCGAGAACTTCCGCTTCTTCGCCGACCTGATCGTCGCCCAGTCCGACGACACGTTCAAGGTGCCGGGCCGGCAGATCAACTACGTCAACCGCAAGCCGATCGGCGTCGCGGGACTCATCACTCCCTGGAACACGCCCTTCATGCTCGAGTCGTGGAAGCTCGGCCCCGCGCTCGCCACGGGCAACACCGTGGTGCTGAAGCCCGCGGAGTTCACGCCGCTGTCGGCATCCCTCTGGGCGGGCATCTTCGAAGAGGCGGGACTGCCGCAGGGCGTCTTCAACCTCGTCAACGGTCTCGGCGAAGAGGCCGGCGACGCGCTCGTGAAGCACCCCGACGTGCCGCTCATCTCGTTCACGGGCGAGAGCTCGACGGGGCAGCTGATCTTCGCGAACGCCGCGCCCTGGCTCAAGGGCCTGTCGATGGAGCTGGGCGGCAAGAGCCCCGCGGTCGTCTTCGCCGACGCGGACCTGGAGGCCGCGATCGACGCGACGATCTTCGGGGTGTTCTCGCTCAACGGCGAGCGCTGCACGGCGGGCAGCCGCATCCTCGTCCAGCGCGAGGTGTACGACGAGTTCGTCGAGCGCTACGCGGCGCAGGCCGCGCGGGTCAAGGTCGGATTCCCGCACGACCCGGCCACCGAGGTCGGCGCGCTCGTGCACCCCGAGCACTACGCCAAGGTCATGTCGTACGTCGAGCTCGGCAAGACCGAGGGTCGGCTCGTCGCCGGCGGCGGCCGGCCCGACGGCTTCGACGACGGCAACTTCGTCGCGCCGACCGTGTTCGCCGACGTGCCGCCGACGGCGCGGATCTTCCAGGAGGAGATCTTCGGCCCCGTCGTGGCGATCACGCCGTTCGACACCGACGACGAGGCCCTCGCGCTCGCGAACGACACGAAGTACGGGCTCGCCGCCTACATCTGGACCAACGACCTCAAGCGGGCGCACAACTTCTCGCAGGCCGTCGAGGCCGGAATGGTCTGGCTGAACTCCAACAACGTGCGCGACCTCCGCACCCCGTTCGGCGGCGTCAAGGCCTCGGGCCTCGGGCACGAGGGCGGATACCGCTCGATCGACTTCTACACCGATCAGCAGGCCGTGCACATCACCCTCGGCAAGGTGCACAACCCGACCTTCGGCAAGAACTGACCTCCCTCACTCACGCAAGGACGCTGACATGAGCCACCGCGACGACATGACCCTCACCTCCTCCGGCTTCTGGGTGAGCCAGGAGTCCCCCATCCGCTCCGACAACCCGATCCCGACCCCCTCCTCGCCCGCCCCCGACGTGCTGCGCTGCGCGTACATGGAACTGGTCGTCACCGACCTCGCGGCATCCCGCGTCTTCTACGTCGACATCCTGGGGCTCCACGTCACCGAGGAGGACGACGAGGCGATCTACCTGCGCTCGACCGAGGAGTTCATCCACCACAACCTCGTCCTGCGGCAGGGCCCGATCGCCGCCGTCGCCGCGTTCTCGTACCGGGTGCGCTCGGCCGAGGACCTCGACAGGGCGGTCGCGTTCTACTCCGAGCTGGGGTGCGACGTGCGGCGCGAGCCGAACGGGTTCACGAAGGGCATCGGCGACTCGGTGCGCGTCGTCGACCCGCTCGGCTTCCCGTACGAGTTCTTCTTCGCGACCGAGCACGTCGAGCGGCTGTCGTGGCGGTACGACCTCTACAGCCCCGGCGAGCTCGTCCGGCTGGACCACTTCAACCAGGTGACGCCCGACGTGCCGCGCGCCGTCAACTTCATGCAGTCCCTCGGCTTCCGCGTGACGGAGGACATCCAGGACGAGGAGGGCACGGTGTACGCGGCGTGGATGCGGCGCAAGCCCACCGTGCACGACACGGCGATGACCGGCGGCGACGGTCCCCGCATGCACCACGTCTGCTTCGCGACGCACGAGAAGCACAACATCCTCGCGATCTGCGACAAGCTCGGCGCGCTGCGGCGGTCGGACGCGATCGAGCGCGGCCCCGGCCGTCACGGCGTCTCGAACGCGTTCTACCTGTACCTGCGCGACCCGGACGGGCACCGCGTCGAGGTCTACACGCAGGACTACTACACCGGCGACCCCGACAACCCCGTCGTCACGTGGGACGTGCACGACAACCAGCGCCGCGACTGGTGGGGCAACCCCGTCGTGCCGAGCTGGTACACGGATGCCTCGCTCGTGCTCGACCTCGACGGCAACCCGCAGCCCGTCGTCGCCCGCACCGACTCGTCCGAGATGGCGGTGACGATCGGCGCCGACGGCTTCTCGTACACGCGCGCGCCCGAGGCGGCGGGCGATGGCGAGTTCAAGCTCGGCAACCAGCTCTGAGGCGCGGAGGAGACCGGATGCTGCCCCCCGAGACCATCGCCGCCATCGCCGCCGAGCTCGCCGAGGCCGAGCGCACGCGCGGGATGATCCCCCGCATCACGGCGCGCTACCCCGACGCCACCGTCGAGGACGCCTACGCGATCCAGGGCGTCTGGCGCGACCGCAACATCGCCGCCGGGCGCTGGCTCGTCGGACGCAAGATCGGGCTGACGAGCAAGGCCATGCAGCAGGCGACGGGGATCACGGAGCCCGACTACGGGGTGATGTTCGACGACACGGTCTACCGCTCGGGCGACGAGATCGAGGCGGCGCGGTTCTCGAACGTGCGCATCGAGGTCGAGCTCGCCTTCGTCCTGCGCGAGCCGCTCGAGGGGCCGGGCTGCACGCTCGAGGACGCGCTCGCCGCGATCGACTACGCCGTCCCGGCGCTCGAGGTGCTGAACTCGCACATCGAGCTCGAGGGCCGCACGATCGTCGACACCATCTCCGACAACGCGGCCTACGGCGCGATGGTCCTGGGCGACGTGCACAAGCGTCCCGACGAGATCGACCTGCGCTGGGTGCCCGGTGTGCTCTCGCGCAACGGCGAGATCGAGGAGACCGGCGTCGCCGCGGGCGTCCTCGGCCATCCCGCGACGGGTGTCGCCTGGCTCGCGAACAAGTTCTCGCAGCACGGCGCCCGGCTCGAGGCGGGCAAGATCATCCTCGCCGGGTCGTTCACCCGGCCGATGTGGGTGTCGGCGGGCGACGAGGTACGGTGCGAGTACGGCCCGATGGGGGAGATCACATGTCGCTTCGTCTGACCCCGACCTTTCGCGCCGCGCTGGCGCAGTCCGACCGTCCGCTGGCCGGCATGTGGGTGTGCTCGGGTTCGCCTCTCGTGGCCGAGATCTGCGCGGGCACGGGCCTGGACTGGGTGCTCATCGACATGGAGCACGCCCCGAACGGGCTCGAATCCGTCCTCGCCCAGTTGCAGGCCGTCGCCGCCTACCCGGTGACCCCGGTCGTGCGGGTGCCCTCCGACGATGCGGTCGTGATCAAGCAGGTCCTCGATCTCGGCGCGCAGAACCTGCTCGTGCCGATGGTGTCGTCCGCCTCGCAGGCCGAGGCGGTCGTCCAGGCGGTGCGATATCCCCCGCGCGGTCGGCGCGGCGTCGGGTCGGCGCTCGGGCGGTCGGCCCGGTGGAACCGGGTCGAGGGATACCTCGCCGACGCCGACGAGCACGTATCGCTGTTCGTCCAGGTCGAGACGGCCGAGGGCGTCGAGGCCGCCGGGGCGATCGCCGCGGTGGACGGCGTGGACGGTGTCTTCGTGGGACCGAGCGACCTCGCGGCATCCCTCGGTCTGCTCGGTCAGCAGACGCATCCCGACGTCACCGCCGCCGTTCTGCGGGCCTTCGCCGCGGTGACGGGTGCCGGCATCCCGGTCGGCGTCAACGCGTTCGACCCCGAGGTCGCACAGTCCTACGTCGACGCCGGCGCCGACTTCGTGCTCGTGGGGGCTGACGTCGCCATGCTCGCCCGCGGGTCCGAGGCGTTGGCCGCACGCTGGTCGCAGGCCGGCGACGAGGAGCGCGCGGGTTATTGAGACCTTCTCCGGAAAGGGAAAAACCCCCGACTCGCGGGGGTTTTTCTGGCGGTGACGGTGGGATTTGAACCCACGGTAGGGGGTTACCCTACACAACTTTTCGAGAGTTGCACCTTCGGCCGCTCGGACACGTCACCGTCGTCCAGTTTACGACACGAGAGCGGATGCCGCGAACCGGCGCCCCCTCGCGCTTCGCCGAGGCGTCGCAGATGGTCGCTTCCCGCCCGCGATGGCGACCATCTGCGACGTCTCGGCGCACCGGCGGGCGGGTAGCGTCGGCGTGTGATCACCACGGGAGTCGACCTCGCGGCGCAGCCCGCGCGCGCCGCCGCGCTGCGCACCTGGCGCGTCGACGTGACCGGCTACAAGACGGATGCCGCGGCCCGCGTCGCCGCGACGGCGGACCTCCTCGACGCGGCGCCGTGGCTCACCCTCTCCCCCGCGCAGCGCGCGCTGATGGAGGCCTCCGACGACGCGTTCGACGCCGTGGTCGCCGCGCTCATCGCCCGCGCACACGCGGTCCGCGCGACGCATCCCGTCCCACCCGCCCGCACCGCGCGTGCCCGCCGCGAAGGCTGGATCGCCCTACCCGCGACCCCCCTCACCGTTCTCGACCCGACGCGAACCGTCGCTTCCACCCCCGGGTGACGACCGTTCGCGTCGGCTCGGCGGCGGCGCACGGGTCTACGGTGAGCCTGTGAGCGCATCGACGACCCCGCGATTCGGACTCATCGTCGCGATCGCCGCCCTCGCCTCGGCGGTCGCCTTCCTCGACGGCACGATCGTGAACGTCGCCCTGCCCGCGATCGGCGAGGAGCTCGGCGGGGGCCTGTCGACGCAGCAGTGGACGGTGGATGCCTACCTCCTCACCCTGAGCTCGCTCATCCTCTTCGCCGGTTCGGTGAGCGACGCGTTCGGCCGCGTCCTGGTGCTGCGCATCGGACTCATCGGGTTCGGCATCGCTTCGATCGGCGTCGGGCTCGCCCCCGACCCGAACGTCCTGATCATCGCGCGGGCGCTGCAGGGCGCGGCGGGGGCGTTCCTCGTCCCGAGTTCGCTCGCACTCATCACCTCCCTCTTGAACGGTCCCGGGCAGGCGCGGGCGATCGGTCAGTGGACGGCGTGGACGACCGCCGCGAACCTCGCGGGCCCCCTTCTGGGCGGACTCTTCGTCGACCTGCTGTCGTGGCGGTTCGCGTTCCTCGTGCAGATCATCCCGATCGCGATCACCTTCGTCCTGCTCGCCCGCCTCGGGCACATCGACCACCGCCGCGACGACGCGCACCTCGACCTCGTGAGCGCGACCCTCTGCACCCTGGGACTCGGCGGGGTGGTCTTCGCCCTCATCGAGCAACCGAACCTGGGGTGGGGTCATCCGGCGATCTGGATGCCGCTGGTCGCCGGCATCGTCATGTTCGCCGCGTTCCTGCTGCGGCAGCGGACGGTGCGCTCGCCGATCCTCCCGCTCGACATCTTCCGCGTGCGGAACTTCTGGACCGGCAACCTGGCCACCCTCTTCATCTACGCCGCGCTCACGCTCAACGGGTTCGTCGTCGGCGTCTACCTTCAGCAGGGCGCGGGGCTCAGCGCCACCCTCGCCGGCCTCGCCAGCCTTCCCGTGACCGTCGCCCTGATCGCGTTGAGCTCGGTCGTCGGCGGGTGGACCAACCGTTTCGGGCCGCGCCTGTTCCTGACCGTCGGCCCGCTCGTGATGGCGGTCGGCTCGCTGATGCTGCTCGCCGTCCGCGAGGACTTCGACTACGGGACGCAGGTGCTCCCCGGGCTCGTCGTGTTCGGCCTGGGCCTCGGCGTCACGGTGTCGCCGCTGACCTCGACGATCCTCGGCGCGATCGGCGGGGAGCGCTCCGGCATCGCCTCGGCGACGAACAACGCCGTCTCCCGCATAGCGGGACTCGTCGTCATCGCGATCCTCGCCGTGATCATCGGCGGATCGCTCGACCTCGACGGGTTCCACCGGGCGGCGTGGGTCACCGCGGTCCTCATGGCCGCGGGCGCGGCGGTCTCGTTCCTCGGCATCCGCCGGCCTGCGACGAGAGAGGCGCAGCCCGCCTGATTTCTCCGGCCCGATCCGAGCCACCCGCACCCGCCGGCTGCCACACTGGCGGTATGAGCCTCATCGAGAACTCGAAACTCACCGTCGTCGGCGCGGGAGCCGTGGGGTCGAGCGTCGCCTACGCGGCCCTCATCCGCGGGTCGACCCGCCACGTCGCCCTCTACGACATCGCCGCCGAGAAGGTCGAGGCCGAGGTGCTCGACCTCGCCCACGGCGCGCAGTTCACCGGCTCGAGCGACATCTCCGGCGGGGCCGACATCTCGGTCGCCGCCGGTTCCCACGTCGTCGTCATCACCGCCGGCGCCAAGCAGAACCCCGGGCAGACCCGCACCGAGCTCGCCGGTGTCAACGCCGGCATCCTGCGACGGATGCTGCCGCAGCTGCTCGAGGTCGCGCCGAACGCCGTCTACGTCATCGTCACCAACCCGTGCGACGTGCTCACCGTCATCGGTCAGGAGGTCACGGGCCTTCCGCCCGAGCGGATCTTCGCCTCGGGCACCGTCCTCGACACGTCGCGCCTGCGGTGGAAGCTCGCGCAGCGCGCGGGGGTGTCGACCTCCAGCGTGCACGCCTACATCGTCGGCGAGCACGGCGACACCGAGTTCCCGCACTGGTCGCGCGCGACGATCGGCACCGTCCCGATCCTCGACTGGCAGCCGCCCGACGGCCAGCCCGCGTTCACGACCGAGGAGCTCGACGCCATCGCGGTCGACGTGCGCGACGCCGCCTACAAGGTCATCCAGGGCAAGGGAGCGACCAACTACGCGATCGGTCTGTCGAGCGCGCGGATCGTGGAGGCCATCCTCGGCGACCAGCACGTGGTCATGCCGGTGTCGACGGTGCTGAGCGATTTCCAGGGCGTCGACGGCGTCGCGCTCTCGGTGCCATCGGTCGTCAGCAGTGCGGGCGCCCGGCCCATCCTCGAGACCTCGTTCTCGGCCGATGAGCTGGCGCTGTTCCACCGCTCGGCGGAGGCGCTGCGGACCGTCGCGACGTCGCTGCACTGACCGGGATCACGCCTGCCGGCGGCGATGTCGGATGCCGCAGCTAGCCTGTCGGCATGGCTTCACGACGTCCCGCCCCGACCGCCGCCTTCCGGTGCACGGAGTGCGGATGGACCACCGCGAAGTGGGTCGGCCGGTGCGGCGAGTGCCAGCAGTGGGGCACGGTCGTCGAGGCCGCCACGCAGACCGGGATCACGGCATCCGTCACCCCCGTGACGCCCACGCGCAGCGCGCGGCCGATCACGCAGATCGACACGCGGGAGACCCCCCGCCGCGCCAGCGGCGTCGGCGAGTTCGACCGGGTGCTCGGCGGCGGCATCGTCCCCGGCGCGGCGATCCTGCTCTCGGGCGAGCCGGGTGTCGGCAAGTCGACCCTGCTGCTCGAGGTCGCCGCCCAGAGCGCCCGCGCCGGCCGTCGCGTCCTCTACGTCAGCGCCGAGGAGTCGCTCAGCCAGGTGCGCCTGCGCGCCGAGCGCACCGGAGCGCTGCACGACGAGCTGTACCTCGCGAGCGAAACCGACCTCGCCACGACGCTCGGGCACGTCGACGACGTCCGTCCCGACCTGCTCATCGTCGACTCCGTGCAGACGGTGTCGTCGGGCCTCATCGACGGCGCCGCCGGTCAGCCGAGCCAGGTGCGCGAAGTGGCATCCACCCTCATCCGCGTCGCAAAGGAGCGCGACCTGCCCGTCGTGCTCGTCGGCCACGTGACCAAGGACGGTCAGGTCGCGGGACCCCGCATCCTCGAACACCTCGTCGACGTCGTCTGCCACTTCGAGGGTGACCGGCAGACGTCGCTGCGGTTCGTGCGGGCGCTCAAGAACCGCTTCGGCGCCACCGACGAGGTGGGCTGCTTCGACATGGCGGGCGACGGCATCGCCGAGGTGCCCGATCCCAGCGCACTCTTCCTCAGCAACCGCCCCAGCGAACCCGGCACATGCGTGACCGTCGCCCTCGAGGGGCGCCGCGCGCTGCCGGTCGAGGTGCAGGCCCTCACGCTCCACACGTCGGCACCCAACCCACGCCGCATCGTGAGCGGCGTCGACGGCGCGCGGGTCGCGATGGTGCTCGCCGTCCTCGAGAAGCGGGCCGGCATCAAGCTGTCGGACCAGGACGTCTACGTCTCGACCGTGGGCGGGGTGCGGTTGACCGAGCCCGCCGCCGATCTCGCCATCGCGCTCGCGATCGCGAGCGCCACCACCGAGCGCCCGAACCCCGAGAAGCTCGCGGCGATCGGCGAGCTCAGCCTGTCGGGCGAGATCCGCCGCGTCACGCAGCACGACCAGCGCCGGTCCGAGGCCACCCGTCTCGGATACCGGGCGGTCATCGACGCCGGCGCGGGCACCCTGCGCGACGCCCTGGCTCAACGGGCGCGCCACCACCGCCCACGATCGGACGACCGCCCCGACTTCTGACGGCGGTCAGACCTCGAGCGCGGCGGTCAGGCCTCGAGCGCGGCGATCACGTCCGCGGGAGCGGCCTGCATGGGGTGCGGCCCGGCGATGTCGAAGAACACCGTCGTGATCTGCTCGCCGTGGGTGCCGAGGAACGCGCGCAGCCACGCCGGGGACTGCAGCCCGACCCCCGGCGGCAGGGATGCCGGCTTGTTCGCCGCGTCACTGAACAGCAGCAGCGCGACGTCGCCCGTGGCGGGGTCGCGGTAGGTCCAGACCTCCCCCGCGTCGCGGGGATCGTCGCGCGCACCGGGGCGCAACAGCGGCACGACCGTCGGTCCGTGCCGCAGTGCGAACGCCAGCGCCGCCATGTCCTGCGTCTGGAGCGCATCGGCGAGCTGCGTGTTGCGGAACTCGAGCGGCTTCTTCTCGCGCTTCTTCCCGGCCATCCCCCCAGCCTACGGCGGCGCGGGCCGGCCCGGCGAGACGTCAAAGGGCCCCCTCGAACTCCCCATTGGGGACTGGAGAAGTCGAGAGGGCCCATCACTCACCGGCGGCGGGGGGGGATCCGATCGCCACACCTCTGGGGGTCGGTGTGGCTCCGTTGCTGGGGCCAACGGGGAAAGCCGCCGGGAGCTGCCCCCAGGGTACGCGGCGAGCGCGAGGCGGCGACAGGGCCCCACCCCGCGAGATCATGAGAATCCTCTCAGAATCTCCTCCGCGCGCGGGGCCGGAGCGGGTCAGCGGATCGTGAACGAGGCGGGTTCGACCGAACCGATCCCGCCGATCGAGACCGCGAGGTTATACCACCCGGGCAGCGCCTTCTGCCGGTCGCCGTCGCAGGTGTCGACGGACGAACGGGTGCGGTCCCACACGATCGGCGCCGCGCTCGTGACGGTCTGACCGGCATCCAAGGTGACGACCTGGTCGCTCGGCTCGGTCTGGCAGTCCGTCGACCGCCACCAGGTGTCGCTGCCGCTCGTGATCTCGAACGTCTGAGCCGCCGTCCCCACATTGATCAGGCACGGCAGGTCGGTGTCGTTGACGAGCCGGATCGACAACTGCGGCAGCTCCCCCGTCCCGTAGGAGCTCTTGTCGACGACGGCGCTGACCGTGACGTCGCCGGTCGTGCACGGGGCGGCCGCGGGTTCGCCGTCGTGCTCCGCCCCGGTGTCACCGTCCGCCGACGAGGTGACGCGCGGCGTCGGCGTCCCTGACGCGGCGGCGGAACCGCTCGGCGTCGGCGAGGAGCCGGCGCCCGGAGAAGTGGAGGCCGGGGAAGCGGATGCCGGAGCCCCGGCCGTCGGCTGCGGCGCGGCATCCGCCCACGCCCGCCAGGGCTGCCACGCGACCACCGCGACGATGCCGCCCACGATCAGGAGGGCCAGCAGCACGACGGCGAGCCGACGACGCCGGTACACGGCGGGTGTCGGCTTGCGGCGGCGGGTCGGGCTGGTCACGGATCCAGGGTACGCACGGGTCCCCGGCCCGCCCGCCCGGCGCGCCTACAACTGCTTGAGCATGCGGGTGTTGCCCAGGGTGTTGGGCTTGACGTGCGCGAGGTCGAGGAACTCGGCGACACCCTCGTCGGGGCTGCGCAGCAGCTGCGAATAGACGTCGGGGTCGACCACCTGTTCACCGATCTCGGCGAACCCGCGTCGCGAGAAGAACGGCACCTCGAAGGTGAGGCAGAACAGCCGGCTGAGCCCCAGCGCACGGGCGTTGTCTTCGAGCAGGTCGACGACCGCGCCGCCGACGCCCCGGTGCAGCCAGTCGTCGGCGACGATCAGCGTGCGGATCTCGCCGAGGTCCTCCCACATGACGTGCAGGGCGCCGCATCCGACGAGCCGGTCGCCGGCCTCGGCGACGACGAACTCCTGCACGGTCTCGTACAGCGTGACCCGCTCTTTGCCCAGCAGAATCCGGCGCTGCACCCACGGCTCGAGCAGTTCCTGGATGCGGGGGACGTCCGACGTCCGCGCAGGTCGCACGGTGAATGTGGCGTCCGATCCCGTCATGCCTTCCACTGTATTCGCCCGGCACCGGCGGGAACGCGCGGATCGACCGCGCCGCGTGCCCCTACGCTGGACCCGGAAGGGGACCTGCGTGAGTGTGCTCCGTGATTACGCCGCGGCCGTGTCGCAGCCGACGCTGCCGTTCGCCTCGGCAGCGCCGCGGTTCGACGAGGTCGTCGACGCCGACGGCACGCTGCGCCCCGCCTGGCAGGGTCTCGCCACCCTCGCCCTCGGTCTGACCCGCGAAGAGCTCGACCGGGTCGACGGCGAGATCGCCCGCTTCCTCGCCGACGACGGCGTCTCGTACGCGCGAGCCGGCGCCGAGCTGCAGCCGTGGCAGCTCGACCCGATGCCGTTCGTGATGGATGCCGCCGGCTGGGCGCGCCTGGACGTCGGACTCGCGCAGCGGGCCGAGCTGTTGAACGCGCTGCTCGCGGACCTGTACGGGCCGCAGGTCGTGCTGCGCGAGCGGATCGTGCCGGCCGCGGTCGTCCTCGGCCACGCCGGTTTCGTGCGGGCCATGGCCCGCACCGGCGACGACGCCCCGCCGCCGGATCTGCTGCTGTCGGCGACCGACCTCGGGCGGGATGCGGCGGGCGACTGGCATGTGCTCGCCGATCGTGTGCAGGCTCCGTCGGGGCTCGGCTACGCCGCCGAGAACCGGCGCGTCATCTCGCAGGTGCTGCCCGACCTGCTCGACGAGGGCGCGCTGCACCGGATGGATCCGTACTTCGCGGCCCTCCGCGCGGCGCTCATCGCCGCCGCCCCCGAGTGCGTCAGCACGCCGCGGATCGTCGTCCTCTCCCCCGGCCCGCTGTCCGAGACGGCGTTCGACCAGGCGTTCCTCGCGAACGCGCTCGGCTTCCCGCTCGTGCAGGGCAGCGACCTCGTCGTGCGGGACGGGGCCGTCTGGATGAAGCCCGCCCAGTGGCCGTCGCGGACGCCGCGCGAACGCGTCGACGTCATCCTGCGACGCGTCGATGCGGAGTGGTGCGATCCGCTCGAACTCCGCGCCGGGTCGCGGCTCGGTGTCGCGGGCCTCGCCGAGGCGGTGCGCCGCGGACGGGTGCGCGTCGTCAACGGGCTGGGCGCCGGCGTGCTCGAGAACCCGGCACTCCTCCCCTATCTGCCGGCAGTGTGCGAGCGGCTGCTCGGCGAGCAGCTGCGGCTCCCGTCGGTGCCGGCGTGGTGGCTCGGCGACGACGACGCGCGCGCCGAGGCGCTGCCCCGGCTGGATGCCGCCGACCCGGCGCTCGAGGTGTTCGACATCGACGACCCCCGCCGGCCCCTCGCCGCGACCGACCCCGCCGTCCGCGGCCGGATCGACCGCGAGCCGCACCGCTTCGCGGCCGTCGAGCGACTGCACCTGTCACAGGTTCCGGTGTGGGATGCCGGGGGCGCGGCATCCGCTCGACCCGTCACCCTGCGGGGCTTCGCGATCCGCTTCGGCTCGACCTACCGGCCGCTCGTCGGCGGGCTGGCGACGGTGCGCACCGCACCCGAGGCGGCGCCGCGCACGAAGGACGTGTGGGTCCTGAAGTCGGACGAGGCCGATCCCGACCAGGGGATCGCGGAGGTGGCATCCCTCCCGACGACGCGCAGCGACCCGACCCTCGCGCCGCGCGCACTGTCGAACCTGTTCTGGACCGGACGGTACGCCGAGCGCGCCGAGGATCTACTGCGCCTCGTCATCGCGACGCAGGCGGCGCTCGACCAGCCCGGCGCGCACACGGCCGCGCGGGCGGCCGAGAGCGTCCGCGTGCTGCTCGCCGCGCTCGACCGCCTCGCCGGGACGCGCTGGACCGACCCCGAGGCGGAGTTCCGGTCGCTGCTGCTCGACGCCTCCCGCCCCGGCTCGGCGGCGCACTCGATCGCGCGGCTACGCGACGCGATGGAGGGGGTCCGCGATCAGCTCTCGGGCGACACATGGCGGGTCTTCTCGAACATCGACCGCGCCGTGCGCGCGCTGCGGAGCGCCCCGCATCCGCACCGCACCGCAGAGTCCGCCGGACGCATGCTCGCGTCGATGCTGTCGCTGTACGGCGTGACGGCGAACATGATCCGCGACCCCGGCTGGCACATGATGGAGGCCGGTCGCTACCTCGAGCGCGGCCTGCAGCTGACGACCCTGCTGTCGTCGGCACTGTCGGCCAGCCGCGGGCCCCGCACCGACCGCGAGGTGCTCGAGTCGCTACTGTTGTCGGCCGAGAGCGTCGTGACGCACCGTCGCCGGTACCGCGGGGCGATGCGGGCGGCCGACGTCGCCGAGCTGCTGCTGCTCGACCGCGGCAACCCGCGCTCGCTCGCGTTCTCGCTGCAGACCCTGCGGGAGCACCTCGCCGCCCTGCCGGCGTCGACCGGGTCGTCGCGCGCCGAGCGCCTGCTCGACCAGCTCGAGACGGGTCTCGCCGAGGTGGAGGTGCTCGAGATGACCGCCGTCGTCGGCGGGCGCCGGGAGCGCCTCGTCGAGGGACTCGAGAGCATCCGCGCGCAGCTCGAGCAGCTGTCGGATGCGATCGCCGACCTGCATTTCGAGGCGGGGCCCCCGCCGGTGTCGATGACGGAGCTGTCGCTCGTCGAGCTGATGGGCGCGCGCGCATGACCCGGTACCGCGTGTGGCACCGCACGGCGTACACCTACAGCGATGCCGTGCAGGACAGCATCGGCCAGTTCCATCTGCGCCCGCGCGAGCTGCCCTGGCAGAGCGTGGCGCAGGCCGAGGTCATCGTTGAGCCGGTGCCCGGCGACGTCTCGCCGCGCACGGACTGGTTCGGGAACTCGTCGACCTACTTCCACGTGACCGATCCGCACGAGGCGCTGACGATCGAGGCGGCGAGCGAGGTGACGGTCGCGGTGCCCGAGTACGACGCCGAGGCGCTCGCGCAGCCGTGGGAGCTCGCGCGCCCCCTGCGGCATCCCGACCTGCCGGGGGCCGTCGAGGCCACCGAGTACGCGCTCGAGTCGGCGCGGGTCGCGCACGATTCCACCGCGCACGCGTACGGGGCGGAGTCGCTGACGCCGGGACGTCCGATCGGCGAGGCGGCCACGGACCTGATGCAGCGGATCTTCCGCGACTTCGACTACGACAAGACCGCCACCACCGTGACGAGCACGGTCGCCGACGCGATGACGAAGCGGGCGGGCGTCTGCCAGGACTTCGCGCACGTCGCTCTCGCGTGCCTGCGCAGTCACGGCGTGGCCGCACGGTACGTGTCGGGATACCTCGCGACGCAGCCCCCGCCGGGCAAAGAGCGCGTGTTCGGTGCGGACGCCTCGCACGCCTGGCTCGCCGTCTGGCTGCCCGGCACCGACCAGTGGCTCGCAATCGACCCGACGAACAACCAGTGGGCGAACGACCGCTACGTCACCGTCGCCTGGGGACGCGACTACGGCGACGTCTCGCCCGTGACCGGCATCATCTTCACCGAGGCCAAGACCTCGACCCTGCGCGTGCAGGTCGACGTCGCCCCGCTCGACTGACCCGCCGCCCTGCGCGGACTAGCCTGCCCTCATGGGGAGAACAAGAGCGCGCCTGCTGCTCGTGGGCTGGATCGTCGTCATGGGGGTGATCGCGCTGGCGCTGCTCGTCATCGCCGTCGGTGCTGCGGTGACGTCCGCCGTCCTCGTGGACGGGTTGCCCGGAGGCGGAGGGACCCCGGAAGAGACGACCCCCGCGGTGGATGCCGCGCACGCCGCTCTCGCACGGTCTTCCCTCGGGATCGTCGTCGTGGTGATCGTCGGTGTCGCCGTACCGTTCCTCGTCGCGCTTCTCCGCCGCCGTGCGCGGATGCAACAGATCTGACGCGACACGCCGCACAGCGACCAGCGGATGCCGGGTGCCGCCCGGCATCCATTGCATCCGCTGACGCGCGCGGCCTGGGGTCAGTTGCGCGGGTTCCCCAGCTGCAGCGTGCGCGAGCCGAAGTCGAGAATCGTGTAGCGCCCGCACGCGACGCGGGTCGCATCGAAGGGCCACACCCCGGCGGGCAGCTCGAACGGCACGTCAGCCGCTCCCTCGACGAGGAAGGTGACCGGCCCGCGACGCTCGGCGCGGTTCACGAGCCAGTCGTAGGGCCTCAGCGTGTTGTCGACCTGGACGAGCTGCGACGGGTCGGCGAGCGCGAGCTTCGGCGCCCGCACGGTCCAGAACTGCCCGGCCCCGGTGCGGCCGGACTCCTCGACCCAGCGCGTGGCACAGGCGAGATCGGCGTCGCCTCGACCGGAGGCAGCGACCGCGACCGGCACCGCGACGACACCCGCGACGGCGAGCGCGCCGGCCGTCGCCACAGCCACCGCGCGGGGCACAGCCACCGCCGGAGGCGCGACCGCGAGCACGAGGATCGGCAGGAACACCCACGGCTGCAGGTACCGATCGGCATCCGTCCCCGCGACGATGACCAGGATCAGCGCGGCGATCGGCGCCGCAACCGCTACGGCGCACACCGCGGCGACCGGAACGTTGCGTCGGCGCCACGCCCGCGCGCCGACCACAGCGCACGCGACGACCAGAGCGACGACCGCGGCGAGCCAGAGCACGCCGTCCCACCGCCCGAGCGTCCCGCCGACGGCGCCGGCGAGGTGACTGAGCGCGGCATCCGCCTGATCCGGACGCAGATAGTTGCCGCCAGCGGCGACGATGTTCGCCGCGAACGGCACGCGCAGCAGGTACCCGATCCCGGCCCCGCCGACCACAGCTGCCAGCACCACGAGAACGACCCGCGGCACGACACGTCGACCGAGGAGCAGGATGCCGACGACGCCCGCTATCGGCAGGACGCACCACACCACGAACAACGGATTCGTGAGCGTCGACACGGCGGCGACCACCGCGATGCCGACGACCATCCACTGCGCCTTCGCCCCGTCGAGAAGGCGCCGCACCATCCCGACGACCATGAGAGTCCCCACGACCGTGGCCGAGTAGTACGTCGTCGTCGCCGTCAGCAGCGCAAGGTGCAGTCCCGGCATGCCCGCCGGTCCTTCGAGGATGATCAGCGCGACGAATACCGCGAAGGCGAGCACCGATCCCCGCACCGGTCGCGCCCCTGTGCGAGGCCGTCCGGCGACCAGACGGATGCCGCCGTACACGGCGAGCAGGTTCACGACCGCGTTGAGGGTGCGGGTGCCGTTCGTGCCGAACCCGAGGAACGACAGCACCGCATAGACCCCGGTCTCGGGCAGGAACACCACCGGCGAGAGCGCCCAGTCCTGCGGATCGCCTCGCCGCAGCGAGTCCGCCATCAGTGCGACGACGACCGAATCACCGTCGCGGTACAGCAGCCACCCGCTCGTCGTCGCGACCACCGCGACGGCGACGAGCGCCAGACCGAGCGCGGCGGCCCAGCCGGCAGCCTCGCGCCGGTGCATCACCCCGGGCCGTGTCATCACCGCTCAGCACAGCAGATCCGCCCCGCCGGCACCAGTCGGCGTCGCGACGTGTGACGGATGCACGACCGGTGGGGCTGATGTCGCCTCGGGGCGCGCCGGAGGGCTCACCTGCACCACCGCCCGTGCATTCGTGCACCCGGCACACCGCAGGCTCAGCCCAAGAACCCCCGCAGCAGCGCCTCCGAACCGGCCAGGTGGTCGAGCACAGCCGCCTCGGCGGCGTCGGGCTTGCCGGCGAGGATCGAGGCCACGATCCTCTCGTGCTGCGCGTCGGAGTGCTCGATGTTGCGCGGCAGCAGGGGGAACGTGTCGAGCCAGGCGTTCACGCGCGCCCGGTTCTCGACGATCAGAGGGAGCAGCGACGGGATGCCGCTGGCCTCCGCGATCGCGAGGTGCAGCAACGAGTCGAGCCGGCGGTACTCCCCCTCGTCGGCTCCCACGGTCGCGTGATGCCGCTGCTCGAGCGCGGTGCGCGCGGCATCCGTCAGCTCCCGCGAGGCCGCCGCCCGCGCGGCCCCCGCTTCGAGCACACGCCGGAGCCCCAGGACGTCGTCGAGCTCAGCGGTGTCGACGGGCCCGGTCGGCACGGGGAGCGGGTCGGCGACGAACGTGCCGCCGTACCGGCCGCGCCGGCGCACGACGTACCCGGCGTCGGCGAGCTCGCCGATCGCCTGACGCACGGTGTCGCGGCTGACGCCGTACCGGTCGGCGAGGTCGCGTTCGGAGGGAAGCGACTCCCCCGGCGCGACCACGCCGAGCCGTACGGTCTGCACGAGCCGGGCGACGGTGTCTTCGAGCGCGTTGCCGCCGCGCACCGGTCGGTAGACGGTGCGGCCGAGATCCGGCGACGACGCGGCGCGGGTCACAGCGGCGTCACGTAGGCGTTGGTGATGCCGCCGTCGACGACGAAGGCGTTTGCGGTGATGAACGAGGCGTCGTCCGAGGCGAGGAACGCGACGGCGGCCGCCATCTCCTCGGGCTCGGCGAAGCGGCCCATCGGCACGTGCACGAGGCGGCGCTGCGCGCGCTCGGGGTCCTTCGCGAACAGCTCGCGCAGCAGCGGCGTGTTCACCGGCCCCGGGCAGAGCGCGTTCACGCGGATGGCCTGCCGCGCGAACTGCACCCCCAGCTCGCGGGTCATCGCGAGCACGCCGCCCTTCGAGGCGGTGTACGAGATCTGCGACGTGGCCGAGCCGAGCAGCGCGACGAACGACGCCGTGTTGATGATCGAGCCTTTGCCGGCCGGCACCATGTGCCGCAGCGCCGCGCGCGAGCAGAGGTAGACGCTCTTGAGGTTGACGTCCTGCACCTTGTCCCACGCGGGCAGTTCGGTCGTCTCGATCGAGTCGTCGTCGGCGGGCGAGATGCCGGCGTTGTTGAAGGCGATGTCGACCGAGCCGAGGTCGGCGGCGACCCCGTCGAAGAGCGCGTCGACGGATGCCTGGTCGGCGACGTTGACCTGGCGGAAGACACCGCCCACCTCGTCGGCGGCCTTCTGCCCGGTCTCGGGGTCGAGGTCGGCGATGACGACGCGGGCGCCCTCGGCGGCGAATCGGCGAGCGGTCGCGAGGCCGATGCCGCTGGCACCGCCGGTGATGATGGCGACGCGGTCGCGCAGGCGCTGGGTGAGGTCCATTCGGGAGGTCCTTCCGGGTCAGGAGGTGGCGTAGAAGACGTTCTTGGTCTGGGTGAAGTGCTCGGCGGCATCCGGCCCGAGTTCGCGGCCGAGGCCCGAGGCCTTCATGCCGCCGAACGGGGTCGCGTAGCGGACCGAGGAGTGCGAGTTGACCGACAGCACGCCGCTGCGCACGCCCCGGGAGACTCGGATGCCGCGCCCCAGGTCGCGCGTCCAGATCGAGCCCGCGAGCCCGTAGACGGTGTCGTTCGCGAGGGCGATCGCGTCGGCTTCGTCGTCGAAGGGCAGCACGGCGACGACGGGTCCGAAGACCTCTTCCTTCGCGATGCGGTCGCCCCGCCCGGCGAGCACGACGGTCGGCGCGAACCAGAATCCGTCACCCTCCGGTGCGATCCCGCGGAAGGCGACGTCGGCACCGTCGACATAGGACGCGACCCGGTCGCGCTGCGCGGCGGAGATGAGCGGGCCCATCTCGGTCGACTCGTCGTTCGGATCGCCCACGCGCCAGGCGGCGACGGCGGGTTC
Organism: Microbacterium sp. ARD31; assembly: GCF_031844425.1. Lineage (NCBI taxonomy): Bacteria > Bacillati > Actinomycetota > Actinomycetes > Micrococcales > Microbacteriaceae > Microbacterium > Microbacterium sp. ARD31. The sequence continues at coordinate 60,346 of NZ_JAUZVE010000003.1, read as the reverse complement.
GACGAGTTCGAGGAACCGGTCGTACACCGACCGCTCGACGAGCAGCCGGCTGCGGGCGCAGCAGTCCTGCCCCGCGTTGTCGAACACCGAGCCGGGGACGGCTGCGGCAGCGGCCTCGAGGTCGGCGTCGGCGAAGACGATGTTGGCGCTCTTGCCGCCGAGCTCGAGCGTCACGGGCTTCAGCTCGCGCGCGCAGCCCGCGGCGACCTGGGTGCCCACCCGCGTCGAACCGGTGAAGACGACCTTGTGGACATCGGGATGCGTCACGAACCGTTCGCCGACGACGGGACCCGCACCGGGGATGACGGTGAACACCCCCTCGGGCAGGCCCGCCTCGACCGCGAGGTCGCCGAGGCGCATCGCGGTGAGCGGGGTGAGCTCGGCCGGCTTCAGGACGACCGCGTTGCCGGCGGCGAGCGCGGGCGCGAAGCCCCACGACGCGATCGTCATCGGGAAGTTCCACGGCACGATGATCCCGACCACGCCGTACGGCTCGTGGTAGGTCACGTCGAGTCCGCCGGCGACGGGGATCTGGCTGCCGATCAGGCGTTCCGGTGCTCCCGCGTAGTAGTTCAGGACCTGCGCGACGTGGGACGCCTCCCACCGCGCGGACGAGATCGGATGCCCCGCCTCGAGCACCTCGAGCTGCGCGAGCTCCTCGACGTGGGCCTCCACTACACCGGCGAACCGACGCAGCGCGTCGGCGCGGGCGACGGGGGCGAGGTCGGCCCACGTGCGCTGAGCGCGGACGGCGCGTGCGACCGCGGCATCCGTCTCCTCCACGGAGGCGAGGTCGACGTCGCGGACGGCGGCGCCGGTGGCGGGGTTCAGGACGGTGAAGGAGTTCACGCGGTGACCCCCCGGTGCGAGGCTGCGTACGCGTCGGCGGCGGCGACGAGACCGAGGAAGAGGCGCCGGTCGGCGGAGTTCTCCTCGGGGTGCCACTGCACCGCGACGAGGTAGTCGTCGCCCGGAGCCTCGAACGCCTGCACGAGGCCGTCGTCGGTGCGCGCGGTCACGACGAGCCCTTCGCCGAGGCGGTCGACGCCCTGGTGGTGGTAGCTGTGCACCGTGTACGGACCGGCGCCGATGAGGCCGGCGAGGGTCGTCCCGGCATCCACCTCGACGGTGTTCTCGGCGAACACGCCGCCACCGATCTTGTAGCGCTCGGTGCCGAGGGCCTCGGGCAGGTGCTGGTGCAGTGTGCCGCCGTAGGCGACGTTGATCAGCTGCAGCCCGCGGCAGATGCCGAACACGGGCATGCCGCGCTCCCGCGCGCCCGCGAGCAGGGCGAGCTCCCACTCGTCGCGGTCCGCGCGGGCAGGGTCGGTGAGCGGATGCCGGGGCGCACCGTACAGCTCGGGTTGCACGTCGAGCCCGCCGGTGAGGATCAGCCCGTCGAGGCCGTCGAGCACGACCTCGGCCGCCGCCTTCGCGGACGGCTGCGGCGGCAGCAGGACCGCGACCCCGCCCGACGCGGTCACGGCATCGAAGTACTGCTGCGGCAGGAAACTGGCGCGGACGTCCCAGACGCCCTGCACCGCCCGCTCGAGGTAGGTGGTGAGTCCGATGACGGGGCGGCGGCCGCCCGCGGGATCAGAGACGTTCGAAGCCACGGATGCGCTCCCAGTCGGTCACGGCGGCGTCGTAGGCGAGGACCTCGACACGCGCCTGGTGCAGGTAGTGGGCGACGACGTCCTCGCCGAACGCCGCGCGCGCGACCTCGGACTTCTCGAAGAGGTCCGCCGCTTCGCGGAGCGTCGTCGGCAGGTGCTCGACGTCGGAGTCGTAGGCGTTGCCGGTGAGCGGCGCCGGCAGCGGAAGCTCGTTCTCGATGCCGTGGAGGCCGCCGGCGATGATCGCCGAGATGGCGAGGTACGGGTTCACGTCGCCGCCGGGCACGCGGTTCTCGACGCGCAGCGACGAGCCCTTTCCCACGACGCGCAACGCACAGGTGCGGTTGTCGACGCCCCACGCGATCCCGGTCGGGGCGAACGAGCCCTTCGCGAAGCGCTTGTACGAGTTGATCGTGGGCGCGTAGAGCAGCGTGAACTCGCGGAGGGTCGCGAGGATGCCGGCGATCCAGTGCTCCATGAGCGGGCTGAACCCGTGCTCGCCGTCGCCCGCCATCACGGCCTCGCCGTCCTCGCCGCGCACCGAGAGGTGGATGTGGCAGCTGTTGCCCTCGCGCTGGTCGAACTTCGCCATGAAGGTCAGCGACTTGCCGTGGGCGTCGGCGATCTCCTTCGCCCCGTTCTTGTAGATCGTGTGCTGGTCGGCGGTCTCGAGCACCTCCGCGAACCGGAAGGCGATCTCCTGCTGGCCGTCGTGACACTCGCCCTTGACGCCCTCGCAGTAAAGGCCGGCGCCCTCCATGCCGCGACGGATGTCGCGCAGCAGCGGCTCGAGTCGGGTCGTGGCGAGCAGGTTGTAGTCGACGTTGTAGTCGGTGGATGCCTGCAGTCCGACGTAGCGCTTCGCCCAGGCATCCCGGAACGAGTCGTCGAAGACGATGAACTCGAGTTCCGTGCCCGAGTAGGCGACGAGGCCCCGGTCGGCGAGGCGCTGACGCTGGGCGTTCAGGATGCCGCGGGGCGACTGCACCACGGCTCCGCCGCGCACGTACTCGAGGTCGGCCATGACGAGCGCGGTGGCCGGCTGCCACGGGATGCGGCGGAGGGTCGCCATGTCGGGGCGCAGGACGAGGTCGCCGTACCCCTTGTCCCAGCCCGACATCGCGTAGCCGTCGATCGTGTTGAGGTCGACGTCGACCGAGAGCAGGTAGTCGCACACCTCGGCGCCGTGACCGGCGACCTCGTCGAGCCAGAACCGCCCTGCGACCCGCTTGCCGACGAGGCGACCCTGGGCGTCGGGGAAGGCGACGATCACCGTGTCGATCTCGTCGGCCGCGATCGCATCGGCGAGCTCGTCCACCGTCAGATTTCCGGGCATCCGTCATCCTTCCGTCGTGCGCTGGGCGGGTCTGTAACGAGAACGCTACATGCCAAAGGTAGACATGGCATACCAATAGACGCCACACTCATCCGCAAGGCGTGAGCCAGCGCGCCGACCCGACGGCGCCCCGACGCGCCGACCGCAGCCAGGAGGTCTCATGACGAATCCGAGCACCACTCCCCCCGCCACCGGCGGTGTCCGCTACACCCGCGCCGAGGACGGCTACTTCGAGAAACGCACGCTCAAGCGCTCCGCCGGCGTGTGGGGGCTCTGGGGCCTCGCGGTCGCCGCCGTCATCTCGGGCGACTTCTCGGGCTGGAACTTCGGCATCGGGTTCGCCGGGTTCGGCGGCATGCTCATCGCCTTCGCCGTGCTCGTGCTCATGTACTACGGCCTGACGTTCTCGATCGGCGAGATGGCGGCCGCGATGCCGCACACCGGCGGCGCGTACTCGTTCTCGCGCTCGGCGATGGGCCCGTGGGGCGGTCTCGCGACCGGCCTCGCCGAGACCATCGAGTACGTCGCGACGACCGCGGTCGTCGTGTACTTTTCGGGCCAGTACGCCGACTCGGCGCTGTCGCTCCTGACCGGGGTGAGCCTGCCCCCGTGGCTGTGGTGGGTCATCCTCTACGCGCTGTTCATCGGCCTCAACGCGGCAGGCGCCGCCGTCTCGTTCGGTTTCGCGATCGTCGTCTCGGTCATCTCGATCGGCATCATCGTCGTCTTCGGTGTCATGGCCCTCGTCTCGGGCGCCTTCAGCTGGGATGCCCTGTGGGACATCGCCCCCAACCCCGACGCGTTCGCCTCGTCGACGTTCCTCCCCGAGGGCATCGGTGCGGTCCTGCTCGCGCTGCCGTTCGCGATGTGGTTCTTCCTCGGCATCGAGGAGCTGCCCCTCGCCGCGGAGGAGTCGCACAACCCGGCCCGCGACATCCCGCGCGCCGGTCTCTGGGCCCGCGGCACGCTCATCGTGACCGGTCTCATCGTGCTGTTCCTCAACACCGGCGTGCTCGGCGCCGAGGCGACCGGCACGTCGGTCGAGCCGCTCCTCGACGGCTTCACGGCGTTCCTGCCGCCGCAGGCCGCCGCGATCCTGTCGCTGCTCGCCCTCATCGGCCTGCTCGCCTCGCTGATGGGCATCATGTTCGCCTACGGGCGCAACATGTACTCCCTGTCCCGCGCCGGGTACTACCCGCGCTGGCTGTCGCTGACGGGCAAGCGCCAGACGCCGTGGGTGGCGCTCACCTTCGGCGCCGTGCTCGGGTTCATCGCGCTCGTCATCCTGCAGGCCGCCGGTGGCGACGCCAGCCCGGCCGGTGCGATCGTCCTGAACATCGCCGTGTGGGGCGCGGTGCTCGCCTACTTCCTGCAGATGGTGTCGTTCATCATCCTGCGTCGGAAGTTCCCGAACGCCGAGCGTCCGTACAAGAGCCCGTGGGGTCTGTTCGGCGCCTACTCGGCGGCGATCATCGCGGCGATCGTGTTCGTCGGGCTGCTGTTCAACCCGGCCTACCTGCTGGCGATCGTGGCGATCATCATCGTCTACGTCGTGATCTTCATCGGGTTCGCCGTCTACGGTCGCACCCGACTCGTCCTCTCGCCCGAGGAGGAGTACGCGCTCTCGGGCGGCCTGCACGGGGACCCGCAGCGCGAGGGCTACGACGCCATGGAGAAGGACGTCTTCGGAGACCGCCGCTCCTGAAGACCCGGACGGGCCGGGTGCTGCTGAGGGCGTACCCGGTCCGTTCGCATGTTCGCCCCGTTCGCGGATGCAATGGATCCGACGCGACACGCCGAGGACGGGACCGAGGATGCCGGGTGTCGCCCGGCATCCGTTGCATCCGCTGACGCGGCTCAGCGAGCCCCGAAGCCCCGGAGGTACTCGACCGTCCGCGTCAGGTTCTCGTCCAGGTTCCGCATCGAGTCGACGGTGATCCGTTCGTCGTTCCATCCGTCGAAGCCCGACGTTCGCGCCCGCACGTCATCCCAGGTTGGCTCGGCGAAGCCCTCGAGGGGGCGTCGTCGGGTCTCGAGGCGGCGGCGGTGCTCGTCCGGATCCGAACAGACCACCTCGACGAACGCGACCGGGACTTTCTGCTCAGCGGCCAGCGACCGCCACTGGCTCCGGGCGAGCTCGGCGTCGTTGACGGCATCGACGATGACGTCGCCGCCGATGCGGATCTGCTCGCGGGCGAGATCCTCGGCGACGACGTACGCCGCGAGCCCCGTCGGCTGGTCGCGGTCGATGCCCGCGCGCCACAATGCGGACTCGATGGGGTCGACCGAGAGGATCGCGCAGCGCAGTTCACCGGCGATCCGCTCTGCCAGCGTGCTCTTTCCCGACGCGGGCAACCCTGCCATGACGATGAGCATGGCCCCATCCTCGCGTGTAGTCGGAGGGAAGGATCGTACGCGACTCGCCCTGGACCGCGACGACCCCAGCACTAGGGTGTGGGCATGAGCCACGCCGGAGCGGGGATGCCCCTGCGCGACTATCGGGTCCACCGCTACGTCAACGCGTTCTGCCCGACGTGCCACGAGGAGGACCCGGACCGTCCGCTGAGCGAGGTGCGCCGGCTGTCGGGGTGGCTCGCCGACCGCGACGGCACGGTCTGGCTGGAACGCGGATGCCCCGACCACGGTCTCGTACGCACGCTCTACGACGAGTCGGCCGAGATCCTCACCTACCTCGAGCAGTGGACCGCCCCGACGAAGGTCCACGGTCCCGACACGACGGGGAACTTCAAGCCGGTGCCCTCGGCGTACGAGGACGGTCTGCCGCAGATGCAGACCCAGCACACCTGCATCCTCCTCGAGGATCTACTCGACCACTGCAACCTCAAGTGCCCTACCTGCTTCGCGGAATCGAGCCCCGCGGCCTCTGCCGTTGCGCCGCTGGCCGAGGTGCTCGCGTCGGTCGACGCGCGCCTCGCGAAGGAGAACAATCGCATCGACGTGCTGATGCTGTCGGGCGGTGAGCCGACCCTCTATCCGTGGCTCGAACAGCTCCTCGAGCATCTCGTCGCCCGGCCGATCGTCCGCATCCTGCTGAACTCGAACGGTCTCCGCATCGCGCAGGACGACGCTTTCGTCGAGGTGCTCAAGAAGCACCGTGAGCGGGTCGAGGTCTACCTGCAGTACGACGGCGAGTCGGCCGCGGCATCCGCCTTCCACCGCGGCGCCGACATCCGCCGGTTCAAGGAACGCGCGATCGAACGGCTGTCGGATGCCGGGGTGTTCACCACCCTCACGATGACGGCGACCCTCGGGGTCAACGACGGCGAGATCGGCGCGGTGATCCGCCGCGCGATGGCGACGCCGTTCGTCGGCGGCGTGACGATCCAGCCGGTGTTCGGCTCGGGGCGCTCGTCGGGCATCGACCCGAACGACCGTCTCACGCACACGGGTGTGCTGAACCGGCTCGGCCCGCAGACCGACGGCGAGGTCACGTGGCGCGACCTCACGGCGCTGCCGTGCAGCCACCCGCACTGCTGCTCGGTCGGCTACCTGCTCAAGGACGATGCCGGCGACTGGAAGTCGCTCGTCGGGCTCATCGGGCACGAGCGGTTGAAGGACTTCCTCGACCTGCAGCCCGACATGATCGCCAACCGCATCGCCGACAGCAACGTCAACAAGGCGATCCGCGAGGTCGTGAAGGGGTCGCTCCTCGACCTGCTGAGCGAGCAGTCGTCGTTGTCGCATCCGTCGATGAGCTCGATCTGGAGCGACATCTGCCAGAACTGCGACCTCGGGATCGGCACCCTCGCCACCCTGGCCGCATCGAAGCTTCCGGGACAGCATGCGCGGCTGCGGAAGATGATGGGCGAGCGAGTGCTGCGGATCACGGTGAAGCCGTTCATGGACATCAACACGATGATCGAGGAACGGCTCACGCAGTGCTGCGTGCACGTCGCGACGGTCAACGAGTCGACCGACGCGCACCAGTGCGCCCCGTTCTGCGCCGTGCAGGCGTGGGCGCCCCTCGGCCGCACCCGACTGTCGACCGCGACGGGCGGTCGGCGGCAGATCCCGGTGAGCGTCTCGTGAGCACCGCCGGGTTCGGACACCTCAATCAGCGCGATGAGAGCGTCGCCGATCCGGTTGCGCCGTTCGACCCCTTGCGGCTGTGCGTCTTTGCGACGATCGCCGCGATCGCGGCCGTCACGGGGCCCTTCGCGGTCGCCGTCTTCGCCGGTGTCGCGATCGCGGGGTACGTGCGCGCCCGGCGCGCGGGGCTGCTGCGCTCGCGCTGCAAGCTCGGCGACACCCGGCTCGTCCTCGCCTACCTGTGCGTGCTCGAGGTGCTCGCCCTGGCGGCGATCCCGCTCTGGGTCGTGCTCTGGATGCGGTTGCTGGGCTGACCCGTGTTCCCGCTGCTGAGCGACCTCGCCCCCTGGCTGCCGCCGATCGACACACACGCCGTGTTCGTGGGCCTCGGGCTGCTCGCCGCGGGAGTCGTCTTCCTCGTCGAGAAGCGCCGACGCGGCGTCAGCGACCCGCGGATCGCCTATCTCGTGCTCGGCGCCCTCGTCGGCGCCGCCGTGCTCTCGCGGCTCGGAACATGGGCGCAGCACCTCGATCCGTCGAAGAACCTGTCGCTCATCGATCAGCTCGCCTACGGCAACGCGTCGATGCTGTCGGCGCTCGTCGGCGCGTGGCTCGGTGTGCACGTCGCCAAGCGGATCGCGCGCTACCCCGACCGGTCCGGCGACCTCTTCGCCCCCGCCGTGGCGCTGGCCATGGCGATCGGACGCATCGGATGCCTCCTCACCGAGCAACCCGGGACCCCGACCGGCGCCGGGTGGGGGATCGTCCTCGACCCGGCCGCAGCCGCGCGCGTCGGGGCGCCCGCGGGCGTGCCGCTGCACCCGAGCTTCGTGTACGAGATCGTCTTCCATGCGGTCGCCTTCGCTGTGCTCTGGTTCTGGCTGCGACACCGGCCCATCGCGCCGGGCGAGACGCTGACGCTGTACATCGCGGCGTACGCCCTGTTCCGTTTCGCCGTCGAGTTCGTCCGCGGCAATGAGGTCGCGTGGCTCGGGCTCACGAGGCCGCAGCTGTTCCTCGCCGTGACGATCCCGCTGCTGTTCGCCCGCCTCGCCTGGATGGCCTCGCGCGGACGACTCACCCTGCACGACACCCCACCGATCGGAAGGATGGCCGCCGATGTCCCCCGAACCTGATCGTCCCGAGGACGCCGAGCCGACACCGCCTACCGACCCGCACGCGAGTCCGCACGCGGGCCCGCCGCAGGGTCCGCCGGCCGGCGAGCCCACCGCCGGCCCGCCCTCCCCGACGCCACCGCAGGGCCCGCCCTATCCGACGCCACCGCAGGCCGGGCCGCCCTATCCGACCCCGCCCAACCCCGGCGCACCGGGCATCTCGCCGGAACCGGCAGGGTACGCGCAGCCCGCGGGGCCACGGCGGCTGAGCTTCGGTGCGGGCGTCGGCATCGGCACGGGCATCGGATGCGGCGCCTACGTCCTCGGCGGCCTGCTCGCGATCGCGCTGATCTCCGTCGGCTTGATCGGCTTCCTCGCCCCGTTCGTGATCATCGCCGTTGTCGGCGTCGCGCTCATGTTCTCCGCCCGCACCCGCCCAATCGGCACCGGCATCCTCATCGTCACCGCCGCCGCGTGGATCCTCGTCCTCGGCCCGTGCATCGCGCTCCTCGCTCCCGGCGGTTTCACCTGATCCCGCCCGCTCGCGGATGCAACGGATCCGACGCGACACCCCGACGACGGCGCCGCGGATGCCGGGTGGCGCCCGGCATCCGTGTCATCCGCGGTCAGCGGCTCAGAGGGGAAGGCGCAGGCACACGAGCTGTGCGCGCGACTCCTGATCGCTCGGGCGCGAGCGGGAGCATCGGTGGCGATCGCCACCGCGACGAACGAAGACGCGGCCGCACTCAACGCGCTCATCCAGCAGGCCCACGCCCAAGCGGGCCACACGACGGCGCCGGCCACGGAGATCTCGGGCAGTGACCTCCTGAGCATCCGCAACGGTGACCGGCTCATGACGCGCAAGAACGACCGCGAGTTGGGCGTGGCCAACCGCGACGTGTGGACCGTTGATCATGTGACCTCGGACCGGCCCGTCGTCGTCAGCGACGGTAAACGCACCGTCCAGCTGCCCGCGGAGTACGTGAAAGAGCACACGCACCTCGCCTACGCCGCAACAGAGTTCGGCGTGCAGGGAGCGACGGTGCAAGCCGGCCACGGCATCGTCACCGACACCTCGAACGCTTCCGCGCTCTACGTGTCTGCAACCCGCGGCCGCGAAGCGAACACCCTGCACGTGGTCGCAGAGACCCCCTTGCAGGCGCGCGAGCTATTCGTGAACGCGATGACACGAGAGTCCGGCGACCGGGGCGTCGAGGTCCAGCGGGAGGCCGCACGGCGGGATCTCGACGGCACAGCGGGGACACGGACGCTCACACAGACCCAGAGGGAGCAGGCGGCATGGTGGGGGGTCGACATCGACCGACCCCCCGAGCGTGCGCCGGCCGATGCAACGACCAGCCCGGATAGCGCCGTGGTGCGAGAGACCGAGGCCGTGCGCAGCCCCGAGGCCGCAGCGCGAACCGCGAACGACACCGAAGCAACCCGCATCGCTAGGGACTCGGCCGCGGCGCAGCAGAGGATCGCTGCGTCTGGGCAGGAGCGGTGACGCCGCCCACTGTTAGCGCTCCTGGCCTCAAGACCACGCGCGGGCGCAAGACACTCACCACTGGTGAGAGCGCCTATTGACGGCATTAGTCAGTCGCCTATAGTTTCCGACCAAATCGTAGAGGCTGGGGGCCCGATGAAGATTCATTCTCGATGGCTAGGACGAGTGGGGCTGGCAGCTGCCATGTTGATGACCTGCCAAGCCCGATTCGTGCGGGTCGCGGCGGACCAAGCAGGCGGAGACAGCGGTGGGCCATGGCTTTGGACGAATGGGACCGGAACCAATCGGGCCTACGGGATACACAAGGGCGGCGCGTCTACGTGGAGCGTGTTCTCCAAGCTCTCGTCCGCACCCGCCAGCACCCGGCTGCGCTACAACTACTAGGGGAGCCGACAGTGAAGCACACCACATCGGTGATCCTTCCCGGATTGATCACCCTGCTCCTGACGGGATGCACCAGCGTGGATGAACTGACGGTAGCGACCTACACACCCACAGGGGAAGGTGGGTTCGGCGCCCAGCTTGTTGGCTCTCTCACTCAAAGCGACGCTGGCTGTCTCACAGTTACCTCAGATGATTCTGCCGCGGTGCCCGTCTTTCCCGAGGACGCGATCGCCGTCGATGGTGAGAGCATCGTCTACAACGGTCAGACGTTCAAACTTGGAGACAGGATCAGTCTCACCGGCGGGATAGCAACCAATCAGGACCTGCCCGAGGAGTGCTCAAGCGGAGGCGACATCTTCCTCGTCTCAGCCGACGCCTGAATCGCAAGAAAGGCCGGAGGCTCGAGGCTCCGGCCTTTCTGTTCGGTCTTACGCGGCGCTCGTGGTGCGGCTTCGCCGCTGCGGGCGTCCGTCCGGCCGTCATCCGCGCCATGGAAGAGTCCACCGCGAACCTCGATTAGCCGGCTCGGCGCGCAGCGCACTAGCCGAGCACGTACCGAGCGACAGCCTCATCGATTGCATCGAACTCGGGGCATCCGTCACTCGGGGTGGTCGACTGGCTCGCTATGCGGTGCACGAACGTCCGAGACAGGCCGAGGATCTTCTCGGCCTGGCCCATCGTGTACCCCGCCTCGAGAAGGTCTCTCAGCGCGGCCGCGTGCAGCCGCGAGAGCGGTGCGGAAGAGGGACCGGAACCTATGGCTCCGGTTCCTCTTCCGTGGGTAGGTCAGACGGCGGCCACGCGTTTGCGGCGTCCAACGATGAGGGCAAACACTGTGCCAATCACGCCGACGATCATCAGCGCGGGTGCAAAGTAAGCCGCCACCAAGACGAACGGCGCTCGCGGCCCGTCTCCGTTGAGCCCCGCTGCCTCCTGCGCCTGATAATCGGCTACCGCCCACAGACCGCCCACCACCTCGAGGACAACCCCGAGCGTCAGAGCTGCCAGCGAGACGATCAAGATCACGACGGGACCTCGACGAAACCCTGCCGCGCGTGAAGGGCGAGCGCGTCGGCACGCCAGTCCTACACGGACAGCCGCAAGGCGGTCGCGCCGGCGAGATGGGCGCGATGCGCGGCATCCGCCATCAGTGCAGACCCCGCGCCGGGTCGACGCCCTGCGGGCGCGACCCAGAGTTGCTTGAGCTCGACATCGGCGCCCGCGCGGTGCAGTACCCCCATGCCGATCACGTCGCCGTCACGATCCGCGACGATGACTTCTGCGCCGGCGAAGCACGATGCGGGCTCGCGCACCTCAACCGCGTACCGCTCGGGCAGCTCGCCGGGCTCGGTGACCCCGTGCGCGACCTTCTCGCCCTCGGTCTGCAGGTGATAGTCCGCCAGCATCCTCGAGATCGCCCCGCGATCGGCACCGTCGAGAACGGCGGGGCGAATGGAGACGGTCACCCGACCATCCTCGCCTGTTCGCGGACGCGATGGATCGCGCCCGACACGCCGTCGATCGGACCACGGATGCCGGGTGTCGCCCGGCATCCGTTGCATCCGCTGACGCACCCCCGCGGTTGAATGGACGGATGCGCTGAACCCTCCGCCCCTCGACGTCCGACGACGCGACCTGGATCGCCGAGCTGCGCGCGGTGGTCCTGCGGCCGGACCTCGAGCGCCTCGGCCGGTACGACGAGACTCGCGTGCGGCAGCGGTTCCTCGACGCCTTCGATCCGACTCTCACCCGCGTCATCGCCGTAGCACGGCTTCATGCTCGACACCGAGGGCAAGGTCGACGTCTTCCTGGTGCGCCAAGACTGAACGACGAAGGGGTCGGATGCCTCTCGGCATCCGACCCCTGTCGTTCCGTCGCTTACGACCCGGCGATGATGTCCGGGCTCGCAGTGATCTCGCCCGCGGCACCCACGCCGACCGCTTCGCGGCCTTCCTGGCGGGTCGTCGCGAAGACGAAGCGGCCGTTCTCAGTGTCGACCTTCACGTGGTCGCCGGCGTTGAGCTCGCCGCGCAGGATCCGCTCGGAGAGCTGGTCCTCGACCTCGCGCTGCATGGCGCGGCGCAGCGGCCGGGCACCCAGCGTCGGGTCGAACCCGATCTCGATGAGGCGGTCCTTCGCGTCGTCGGTCAGCTCCACCGTCATGTCACGGTCGAGCAGACGCTCGCTGAGGCGCTTGGTGAACAGCGTCACGATCTGGCGCAGCTCGTCCTTGTTGAGCTGCGGGAAGACGATGACGTCGTCGACACGGTTGAGGAACTCCGGCTTGAAGTGGCGCTTCAGCTCCTCGTCGACCTTGCCCTTCATCCGCTCGTAGGTCGTCTGCGAGTTGCCCTCGACCTGGAAGCCGACCGGACCACCGGCGATCGCCGACGAACCGAGGTTCGTCGTCATGATGATCACGGTGTTCTTGAAGTCGACCACGCGGCCCTGACCGTCGGTCAGGCGACCCTCTTCGAGGATCTGCAGCAGCGAGTTGAAGATGTCCGGGTGGGCCTTCTCGATCTCGTCGAAGAGGACGACGGAGAACGGCTTACGGCGCACCTTCTCGGTGAGCTGGCCGCCCTCTTCGAAGCCGACGAATCCGGGAGGGGCACCGAACAGTCGCGAGACCGTGTGCTTCTCGCCGAACTCCGACATGTCGAGGGAGATCAGCGCGCCCTCGTCGTCGAAGAGGAACTCGGCGAGCGCCTTGGCGAGCTCGGTCTTACCGACACCCGTGGGGCCGGCGAAGATGAATGAGCCCGACGGACGGTTCGGGTCCTTGAGGCCGGCGCGCTGGCGGCGGATCGTGCGGGAGAGGGCCGCGATGGCCTCCTCCTGACCGATGACGCGCTGGTGCAGAGCCTTCTCCATGAAGACGAGACGGCTCGTCTCCTCCTCGGTGAGCTTGAAGACCGGGATGCCGGTGGCCTGAGCCAGGACCTCGGCGATCAGACCCTCGTCGACGACCGCGTGCGACGCAACGTCACCCGAGCGCCACTGCTTCTCGAGGCGGAGGCGCTCGGCCAGGAGCGACTTCTCCTCGTCGCGCAGGGCGGCGGCCTTCTCGAAGTCCTGCTCCTCGCTGGCGGCTTCCTTGTCCTCGCGGACCTTGGCGATCTTGTCGTCGAACTCGCGCAGCTCCGGCGGGCTGGACAGGATCGACAGGCGCAGGCGGGCGCCGGCCTCGTCGATCAGGTCGATGGCCTTGTCGGGCAGGAAACGGTCGGAGACGTACCGGTCGGAGAGGTTCGCCGCAGCGACGATGGCGCCGTCGGTGATCTGCACCTTGTGGTGCGCCTCGTAGCGGTCGCGCAGGCCCTTCAGGATGTTGATCGCGTGGGGCAGGCTCGGCTCGGCCACCTGGATCGGCTGGAAGCGGCGCTCGAGCGCGGCATCCTTCTCGAAGTGCTTGCGGTACTCGTCGAGCGTCGTCGCACCGATCGTCTGCAGCTCACCGCGGGCGAGCAGCGGCTTGAGGATGCTGGCGGCGTCGATCGCGCCCTCGGCGGCACCCGCACCCACGAGGGTGTGGATCTCGTCGATGAAGACGATGATGTCGCCGCGCGTGCGGATCTCCTTGGTGACCTTCTTCAGGCGCTCCTCGAAGTCACCGCGGTAGCGGGAACCGGCGATGAGCGAGCCGAGGTCGAGCGAGTAGACCTGCTTGTCCTTGAGCGTCTCGGGCACCTCGCCCTTGACGATCGCCTGGGCGAGACCCTCGACGACGGCGGTCTTGCCGACGCCGGGCTCACCGATGAGGACGGGGTTGTTCTTCGAGCGGCGCGACAGAATCTGCATCACGCGCTCGATCTCCTTCTCGCGCCCGATGACGGGGTCGAGCTTGTTGTCGCGCGCGGCCTGCGTCAGGTTGCGGCCGAACTGGTCGAGGACCGCCGAGCCGCCCTGAGCGGTGGCCTGGGCCTGCTCGCCGGCGCCGGTGGCGACACCCGCGGGCTCCTTGCCCTGGTAGCCGCTGAGCAGCTGGATGACCTGCTGGCGCACCTTGTTCAGGTCGGCGCCGAGCTTCACGAGAACCTGAGCGGCGACACCCTCACCCTCGCGGATGAGCCCGAGCAGGATGTGCTCGGTGCCGATGTAGTTGTGGCCCAGCTGCAGCGCTTCGCGCAGCGACAGCTCGAGCACCTTCTTGGCGCGCGGCGTGAACGGGATGTGACCCGTCGGCTGCTGCTGCCCCTGTCCGATGATGTCCTGGACCTGCTCGCGCACGGCGTCGAGCGAGATGCCGAGGCTCTCGAGGGCCTTGGCGGCGACGCCTTCGCCCTCGTGGATCAGGCCGAGGAGGATGTGCTCCGTGCCGATGTAGTTGTGGTTCAGCATCTTCGCCTCTTCCTGGGCGAGCACCACCACACGACGTGCACGGTCTGTGAATCTCTCGAACATCGTCCACCTCCACTCGACGCACTGGCGGCGTCTTACGTAGAGGCTAACGACGGCGGGATGCCGGTATGCCCGTGTTCGCCGTGGGCATATGTGGTGCGCCAGGCAAGGTGCGTCCACTTCGTGAAACCTGCTCCATACATCAGCTGAGGTCGCAACAGAGTGCGCGTCAGCGCACGGTCAAACTAGGTGATCCCGTCCTGATCAACCCCTCCCGGGGCGAGATCTGAGCCCGTCCCAGGAGTGTTCAGGCTGAGCATTCTCCGGGCGCGATCGTCGATCTAGAGTTCGCTCCCATCCCGTGCGAGGTTAGATGTCCCTCAGACGGGGCATGACGGCGTCTGCGCTGCTGTCCGCACGATCGATTCAGGTCGGTATGCGCCAAGCACGGGTAGCACGCGAGCGCGCGGACGTCGGCGCCGCTAGATTTCTGTTCATCTGGTGGCGAGGTCAGGAGAGTCCCGTGGTTGACGTTTGGAGCCGAGCGGGTGCGATCTCCGGCCGCGGGTTTCACTATCAAGACGCGGTGGGGGCCTGGTTCTCCGTAATGCTGCTAGAAGGCAAGGTCCGGGGTGGTCGGCTTGTGCCCGAGGGCTTTGAGGACCTTCACATCGAGGGAGAAGACCCCATCTATGTGCAGGTGAAGAGTCGGCAGGAGAAGCGTGGTTCGTTCTCGATTGCAGACACTCTCGCCTTCCTGGACGAGATGTGGGGCAAACACCTGGCGCGCACCCGCGCTGGCGAAACGCCCGGACGACTCATGCTGGTCCAAGAGCGCGCCGTCGCAGGCGAGAGTTTTTCGGACTACGACGCAGTCCTCGGCGAATTGCCGGATTCGCATCATCTCGTGACGGGGGTCCGACGGAGGCTACCGTTGAGGGATGCTGAGTCTTTGCTCAGTCGGACCACACTGATAACCCTCGACTGGCAGGAAGCGCAGGACGCCGCCGTCAATGCAATCATGGCGGCAACCGGCACGATTCGAGCGACCGCCGAAGTGGCCGAACGATGGTTGCGGATCGACGTTGCCGATGCGGCAGACCGGAACGCAAACGCGCGCGACGCCGCAGCTGCAGCATCGATCAATCGTACGTCCGTCCGGAACCGAATCGACGAGGTCCTTCGCCTCACCGACCGCGACGCACTTCAGCGCGCCTTGGCCGAGGGGGTCTGCGTGCCGGTGCGGTTCACGACGGAGGCGGCAAACAACGACTACTACCTCGGAGCTTCAGCGCGCCCGTCACATATCTCTGCCGGGCTCCCAGCGCCCATGCCCGCCGTGGTGGGACGAGCCGTCGAGAGTATGAACGATGGAAAGCCAGTCTTGCTGTCAGGCCCCTCTGGAGTCGGAAAATCCACCGCAATGTGGTCAGCCGTCTATACGAGGCGTGACGTCATCTGGTACCAGATCAAGCGGACTTCACCCGACGCGATCGGTGCAATCGTTGATCTCCTTCATGCAATGGGCTCGAGTGCCCGGAATCAAATCGGCCTAGTCATCGACGGAGCGGGCTCCGGCGAGAACTTCGACTGGGACGGGCTGCGAGAGGCTACCTCGCACCTCGAAGGCACGATGATGCTGGGATCAGTTCGTCATGAGGACTTGATCAACATTCAAAATCGAGCCGACTGCTCGGTCATCGAGGTCAAACTCACTGAAGAAATCGCATCTTCGCTCTACGAGAACCTGAGGCAACGCAATCTGACCGAAGCCGCGCACTGGCGCGAAGCGTTCAACGAGTCTCATGGCTTAACGATGGAATTCACCTACCTACTCACTCGCGGGCAGCGACTGCGAGACGTGCTCTACGACCAAGTTCTCACGCGGGTCCGAGAAGGAAGGGAGACTGAGCTCCGGGTCTTGTCGCTTTCGGCCACAGCCTCGCGGTGGGGCCTCGCCGTTCCCATTTCGGCGCTGTCGACTGTGGTCGAAGATCCGGCGTCCCTTCGGGGGGCGTTGGCGCGACTCGTCGAAGAGCACCTCGTCCAGATCGCGGGCGGCGAGGTAGATGGCCTCCACGCTTTGCGTTCCAGCTTTCTCTCGGAAGCGGTTCACGCGACCCCACCTCCGTCGGCAGACGCGACTGTCTCGACTCTGATCGCTCTGTTACCAGAAACTGCACTGCCCAGCTTGTTCGTGGGTATATCGCGAGACATGCCGGAGACGCTGCCGTCAGCCGTCGATGCCCTGGTCCGCCGCATACTTGATGGGAGGACCTCTGAGCTCCTAGCAGGGCTGCGGGCCGTACGATTCGTGGACCTCGAGCGTCGCGCGGCGAGGTGGATCGATGTCCTCGACCGGCATGATGTCGCAGCACCTAAGCGACTATTCGCTATCCAGTTCGCGATGATCGATTCAGACCTGACGGGCTTGCCGCTTCCCGCCAGCATTTCAGCGGCCGTGAGCGAGTTGCGAGAGATTGCGCGCGAGCCATTCACTGAACTCAGCAATCTGGTTCGCAGCTTTGGGGTGGACGGTCTGGCAATCGCGGTGTTCGATGCTCGAACCGTCGGCGAGGTCACTGAACTGCTCGCCGCATCGCAGGGCCTCGACGCAGATACGCTTGTTGGCCTCGACGAGGCACTCCGGCGATTGGCGGCGAGCGACCGTCCGCTGCGTGCTCTGCATCCTGAGCCTGATCTCGACAGCTTGGCTGAGCTTCTTCTAGCCGCTCGGTCTTTGGATCTGAGCGTCGCAGACGTCCTGTTGCAGGCTTTTGGCGGGGTCATCGCCATGATCGACCGGCTGACGAATCACTTCCCGTGGGCCATCGAGATCGCGGTCGTGAATGAACCCGAGAACCCCGTGTTCTTGGGCCGCCTCCTACACATCTCTGACGAACTCCAGGGCGATGCCCACACCAACGCCAAAGAGCTCGCTCGTCTCGGGATCGCGTGCCTTCCCGCTTGCCGCAGCGCTGATATAGCGACCCTCTCGACTGACGGACTGCCCTACGATATCGGCGGTCTTGAGATGGGCGTCTCAACGCTGCAACGCCGCTCCCTGCACGCTCGTTCATCGGTCAGCTTCAACCGTCAAACGGGAAATTTCGCGGCCGCGCGTATTTTTGACATTACCC
The DNA here is from genome assembly GCF_031844425.1 of Microbacterium sp. ARD31. Taxonomy (NCBI): domain Bacteria; kingdom Bacillati; phylum Actinomycetota; class Actinomycetes; order Micrococcales; family Microbacteriaceae; genus Microbacterium; species Microbacterium sp. ARD31. Next base: position 42,857 of record NZ_JAUZVE010000003.1, on the reverse strand, counting down.
TCACGGAACGGCTCACGATTGGCCATGCCGGCATCGTTCTTGCTGATGCCCTGGTAGAGAAGCTTGCACGGCACTGGTTGTGCGGCGAAAGCCGTAAAGGAGAGCACGAACTCCTCCATAGGATGCGGGTCGAGTTGGATGAGCTCGCATCGCAACTAGTGCCGGTCTCCAACACGCCGCTGAGCGCGGACCAAGTGCCGATGTCGGACGACCTCCACACTTTGTTAGCCGGAATCGCGATAGATGTCCCTAGCCGGCTGGCGAAGCCCGAGGGCTATCGAGCGCTCGCAATGTACATCGTTGAGACCCTCGTAAAAGCGGCGCAACGAAGCACCGAAGAGGCGTGGGAGCTGATCGACCGCGAACCCCTCGAGTTGATCCGCCGGATCACGGCGAAGCTCGAATCACTTGCCGCAGTCATCGAGGAAGTCGCAGTCGGCGGGACTGATCCGAGAGACCTCCGCCGCGCCGCTCGGTCGGGAGAATCCACGAGCGCGCTCACCCGCGCAGCTGATCTTGCAACGCGGAACGCAATCCGGCGCTCTAACGGCGCGCAAGAGCACAGGCTGAGAGAGCTTCAACGTATGGGGCTTTCAGCCATCTCTTTCCACCGATCAACCGGGAGGGTGGCGGACGGGTGGCCGCCGCAGCAATACGCCATCGGCGTGGAAGTCGCGAACGTAGTCGAATGGCTGACTACCGCCGAAACGTTGGCGTCGATGTTGAGTCCCGGCTCAAACGAACAGGGGTACCAACCCCCGCTCGAGGTCTTCGCGCTCATTGAGGGACGCCGCGTTAACGGCTACGGGATGACGATCATCCGTTCGGCTCACCCGCGAGTCGAGTCGCTGGGAGATTGGGGCTCTGGCTTCCCAGCTGTGTGGGACACGCCGCGCTCAGAAGCGTTCAAGCTGGCCAATCACGCGTTGATAGTCCTATCAGGCCTCGGTGCACTCCGTCGTTACCGCTCCGACGCGTCACTTGAAGAGGTTGCGGAAACAGCCAAGTTGCAGCTTTCTGGCGCCCGCGAGCTACTAAACGCGTACGAAGACGACGTCACCGAGAATCTCGTCACCTACTTGGATACTGCTACGGCTGGGGTGATGAACGAGACGAGACTGTCGCACGATCTCGATCAGACTCAGACTTATGCGGGACAGATGATGGGACTCTTCCGGGGCTTGCAAACGCAAGTCGGGAGGGACAGCATCATCTATGGGAACCTGGCCATCCAGGCGGACATCGATCTGGATACGGCTCGGTCGCTGGTCGTTTAGGGCACCCCGGGTAAGTCGATAGCTCTCGTCGCATGGGCGCACGTCCGATGGCGCGAGGTCGTAGCCTCAGCGTCGCTGGACCTACGGGTCAACCTAATCGTCACAGCCGCGACCTTCGGACGCTCGACCTCAGATCCGATCGTTCGACGCGCTCGACCGCGCGTTACAACGGCGGCAGGATGGTGGCAATCGTCCATCAATTTGTGCCTCAGGTGACGTCCGTTACGTCACGACCTCGTTCGCCCGAGCGCGTGAAGTGTGGAGCGGACGTCGGGGGACGTCAGCGAACTCTATTGCGAACCGACGGCCGGTTCTCGGGTAGATCGAACGCCGCACCCGGATGGTCCGCACCGTATCGTCATCCGCTAAAGGATCGAGGACAAATGAGAGTTGAATGGACGGTGCTCGACGGCGCCATGACGGAGGCGATCCTCGCCACGTGCATATACATCGAGCGGCCGCGCTCGAACCGGATCCGCCCCTCTCAGGGTGACTACGGGATCGATGTCCTCGAGCCCGTGGGCGCTGGCGACGCGAAGTTTGACGTATGGCAGATCAAACGCTTCGCATCCAAGCTCGGAGCGTCAGAGAAGCGGCAGATCGAGAAATCGTTTCAACGGGCGATGCTGGCGTTAGTCCGTCGCAGAGTTCGGTTACGACATTGGCATCTTGTCCTCCCACTCGATCCGACTATCGAAAACCGGCTCGACTGGTTCGCCGAGATGCCTGCACGTGCGTTTGGGGCAATGCGAGCTGATTCGAAGCTGGCGCTTACCCCCGATGAGACGGAAACTATTCGGCGGTGGTTGGACGATCAGACGACTGAGACCCGATGGGAGGGATTGGATTTTTGTGAAGCGGCCATCGCCGACCACCCTGAAGTGCCCGACTATTTCATTCACGGCGGCGCTGAGAGACTACGCGACGCGGTGGCGACGCTGTCGTCTCTACTCGCCACGGACCGACGCCTGCGGGTCGACGATCGATCGCCCGCGATCCTGCAACCGAGTGAGATCTCTGAGCATCTCCACAGCGTGCAATCTGCGTTGGACGGCGACCCGCACTTCAGGTACGGATTCCAGGTCGAACCTCATCAAAATCAGGTACACCCCGAACCCGACCTCGTTGCCGCTACCCAGTTCACGTGGCCCAGCGGAGAAACCCTCACCTACCGGATCTACACAAGGTTCGACGAGGCACTAAATGAGCGCCCCATTCCGGTGAAAATGCAGTTCCTGTTTGATGACCCCGAGTTTGACAATCGAGCATTCCAGGACTGGCAAATGTTCGGCACGGAATTCGACGCGCCGGCCATTGTCGAGGTCGGACTTCCTGGCGGTCTCGACACTGCAAAAGAGGGCCGGGTCCGCTTCCCTGCGCATCCATCTGCCCCGTTCCAGCGCCGATTTCGCCTAGCCACACCAAATGGCGAGAAGATGGCCGACCTGATGTTCAATTGCACCTCAACCGTCGGTCTCACGAGGAGGGGGGCGCGAATGACAGGTGTCGACGTGACCGGAGTCGTCTCGGTTGACTTCAGGGGAACGCTCGGAGATGGTGAGACCAATGTCAGCTTCACAACTGAATCCTTGGATGGTCTGGAAGCGCAACGTGCCGCTCCCGCGGTGAAATTCATGAGTTCGTGGACGGCGGGCAATAGGCTTCAAGTTGCGGAGGCCTTTGGCGGACGGTTCGTCGATGTGCATCCCGTACCCAGGACCAAAGAACTGATTCACCCCCTCATCGCGGTCTGGATCGAAGCATTGTCCCAGATCCAGGAACATACGAACCAGACGATAGTTCTGCCCGACCTGGCCAGCGTGACGCATAACGACGTGCGGCGTGTTCTGGATGCAGCAGCCATGCTGCGCGGGCAGACCGTAGTCGCGCGATGGAGCGAGCTGGAGCTGAGCGGGATCACCGAGGGAGGGTTGGGGGGTCACGTTCAGTTGGAGACGTACGAACCCTTCGAGGTCGCCGTCGGCACAGAACGCATCAGCCTCGGCACCCAGCTCCTAACCTTCCTCTCCGCCGACCTCACTGTGTTGGGCCAAACAGCGCGCGCCCGGCCGAAGCTCAATGACACCGTTCACCGGAAGTTCCTCAACTCGGAGCCACCATCTGGCCCAAGCGTGGTGCGCGGACGAGCGGCTCCAGACGACCATCGACAGCATACCGAAGCCGGGGCTTGCGGCCGCGGCATCCGTGGGCATAACGTTTCTCGATAACAACGAATGTCGTTATGGGGGGAACATGGTCTCGGGAACCGATCTGCCGACTGTCCTGCTGTGGGGCGGTGTAGGGCTCGCGATCATCGGCGCACTCGTCGGGCTCCTGGTCTGGGATGCACGCCGCCGGAAGTCACCGTCTGTCCTGCTGGACGTGATCGCGGCGATGGCCCGCGTGTGGGTGGCGATCGTGCTGCTCGGGTCTGTATTTCTGATCGTCCGCGGGGTTTCGACCGCCACCTACGACATCGCTGCGATGCCCATCGAGATGGCATGGCCGGCAAACCTGCCTTGCCAGGCGAGTGACTACGAGCCCATTGGAGCGACCGAGCTGTACTGCGCGAGAACGGACTCCGCGCACGCCACCGTCGATGGGCTCGATGGCGGGCTGCGCGCACTCCTCAGTGCCGGAGACGTCCTGTCGCTGCTCGTGGTCGGGGTTCCGGGGCTCGTGATCGCCGTGCTCAGCCAGCGCGCCCTCGACGGGCCTGCGTTCGCCGTCAGGACATCTCGGTGGCTGCTCATCAGCGCGGTCATCGTGCTGGTCGCTGGGACGCTCGGTGCGCTCCTCACCGACGTCGGTTCCACCCTGGTGGCGCAACGAGTGCTCCCCGCGGCGAGCGCAGACCTACCAGTGGCGGCAGGACGGACGTTCAGCATCGTCCCGCCCGTATGGCCGCTGGGCGTCGCGCTCGGGCTAGGCGCGCTGAGCGTGATCTTCCGACAGGGCGCTCGTTTGCAGCGTGAGACCGAGGGGTTGGTGTGACATGGCACGGATCATGATCGTCGTCGCGGCAGTACTTGTCGTCCTGCTCCTCATCGGGACCATCGTGGCGTTCGCCGTCGCGGCGGCTCGCCGCTCACGATCGGAAGACGACGCAGGGTCGCTCGTGCGGGTCACCCGAGTGGTCGGAGTCCTCTGGGTCATCTTCGCTGTCGTCGGTGCGGTCGCGAATCTTCTGCTTCCGCTGCTGACCCCGGCCGTCTCGATCACGATGCCGATCCAGGAGTTCTGGCCGCAACTCCCGAGCACCGTCGATCTGCAGACCGACGCCACCCGGGTTTCGGGCGGGTTCACGAGCGTGACGCTCGCCGTGGAAGGGCTGACTCCCCTCACGCGCGCACTCTGGGGCGTCAGCCAGATGATCGTCTGGGCGATCCCCGGGGTCATCGCGCTCTTCGTCGTCATCGCGTGCTCGCGCCTGCTGGAGGGCGCCGCGTTCGCACCCGTCGTAGCGAGAATGGCGACCACGACGGGAGCCGTCGTGGCCTTCGGCGGCGTCGCCGCACAAGTCATGGGCGACATCGCAGGGAGCATCGCCTCAACGCAGCTGTTCGGCGCCAAGGGCGGATCGTGGGAGGGCGACTACGCCGGAATCGACAACGTCTTCGACGCGTGGGTTCCGGCATCCACGGTCCAGATCTCCTTCCCGTTCTGGCCGATCGCGATCGGCCTCGCCTTCGCGGTCCTCGGGGCGATCCTGCGCTCCGGCTCCCGTCTGCAGAACGACGTGAAGGGACTCGTGTGACATCCGCCGAAGAGGACGAGCTCACCGGCATCCACTGTCGACTCGACGAGCTGCTCGCCGAGCGGAACATGACGCTGACACGGCTGTCCGAGATCGTCGGGGTCTCGGTCGTGAACCTGTCGATCCTCAAGAACGACCGCGCCCGCGCGATCAGGTACTCGACCCTGTCGGCGATCTGCCGCGCCCTCGACTGCGAGGTCGGCGAACTGCTCGTGCGCGCGGACTGAGCCGCGCCGGTTCCGGGGACGCGATCTGTCGTCTCGCCGCCGCGCACTCGACACGTTGGGTCCCTGGAAGACGCGGGGCGTCGACGTCCCTTCACTCCGGGGACGCAACTCGCTGCCCGAACCACGCGCACACGACAGTTCGCGTCCCCGGAAGCCGCGTGTCACCGACGTGCGAGCGCGTGCCGGACGCGCGCGACGACACCGGCGGCATCCGCGAACAGGTGCTGCTTCGTGACCCGGATGACGACCCAGCCCGCGGCGGCAAGCGCCTCGTGACGGTCGATGTCCCGCGACCATTGGCGCGCGTCGACGAGATGGTGCTCGCCGTCGTACTCCACCGCGACGCGCTCGCGGGGGTACGCGAGGTCCACGCACGCGAGGAGTCGCCCGTTCACGACGATGTTCCAGTTGAGCTCTGGCTCGGGAAGGCCGCCGTCGATCAGCACGAGGCGGCACCATGTCTCGGTCCGGGATGCCGACCGTTCCCGCACGAGCGGCAGCGCGGCGCGCAGGCGGGCGACGCCCACCCTCCGCCCTGTCGACGCAGCCGAAAGGTCCCCGATCGTCGCGAGCGGGGGCGGATCGCCGCGGAACATCGGCACGCGGACGATCGCGTCGGCCACTGCGACGAGAACCGGGACGTCGAGGACCGTGCCCAGACTCGCCCACGCGCAGGCCGGCGTCAGGAGCGGCACGCCCCGCGTCGGGTGGATGCAGACCCGGGTCGACGCCTGCACGAAGCGATGCCCGCGCACACCCGCGCCGCGGGGAGTGCGCTGCGGCGCGAGGACGCCGACGTCCAACCCAGGACTTCGCAGCGCTGGTCCGGGGAGCGGCAACCCCCACAGGACGGCGGCGGTCACGTGACTGAAGAACTGTCCGTCGGGCATCGCCGCGGCGTACGCGAGCGCTCGCTGCGCGTGACGGTCCGCGGCGCTCTCGGCAACCGGCGCCGACCGCACCCGCACGCCGCGGAACGGCCGGTCGAGGTCACGCGCGCGGAGCCGGCGCGGCGAGACACCGGCATCCGTCGCCGCCTTCACGGAGAACACGGGTCCGAGAGCAGGCGGCAGCGGACGGGGATCCATGCGCCGATGCTCGCGCAGCCGACGCCGCACGGGCAGATGTCCGGGCAGCCCGTGGATGTCTCGTCGATCGAACGGCCTGGGGAGGATGCCGCGGCGCGGCTTCCGGGGACGCGATGTGTCGCGGACGCGTGCGCCGGGCGACCGAACGCGTCCCTCGAGCGAAGGCACCCCGCGTTCCAGGGACCCCACCTGCCGCCCGAACCGCGCGCACACGACAGTTCGCGTCTCCGGAACGCCGACCCCCGCGCCCGCGTCAGCGGATCGGCACCGTCTCGGCCGCGTCGAGCACACCGAAGCTCAGCGTCGCCTCGCGGTCGACCACCGCGTCGGAATCGAGCTGCACGAGCGTGAGCTGCGGCGCCATGTCCATCGTGCAGACCTGATCGGCGGGCGGGGTCTCGAAGCGGACGACGACGGATGCCGGTGACGCGACCCGCGTGTCCTCGACGACGGGCGTGCACGACGACGCCCCCCACGTCCGGAGCGCGATCACGCGGTCGCCGATCCACGAGGCGGACGGCGCGTACGCCTCGACAGGGCCGCCGGCGTATGCGGGCAGGGCGATGTCGGTGCGGACGTCCTCGAGTTCGACGCGGACCCGCTGGTCGGCGGTCGCATCGACACCCTCGGGCACGGGCACCTCGAGGGCGCGCGCCACCAGGTCGTCCGTGCACGCATCCGCGGCGGGCTCACGCAGGGCGACGACGATCATCCCGTCCTCCTCGGTCACCTGCGAGACCTCGGGCCGGCAGGACGAACTGCCGTACGTCACGACCCCGATGGTCGCTCCCCCGTCGAGCCACCCGGCGTCCACGCGGGGCGCCGGCGCCACCGCATCCGCTCCTCCTCCGGGGGCCGCATCACCCGCGGCGGGTGTCGCGCACGCAGCGAGCGCGGCGGCGACGACGAACGATCCGGCGAGCGCGGCGAACGGACGGATACGCATGGGGGTCTCCTCCTCAGTGGCGGACACCCGAGAAGTGTCCACAGCCGCCGGATCGTCTCACTGCAGCGCGGAGGTCAACCGCGCCAGGTTGTCGAGGATCACGGAGCGGATGGGGCGCTTCTCCCACTCCTCGATCGTCAGTTCGCGCGACATCCCGCGGTAGAGGTCCTCGACGTTGCGCAGCTGCTCGACGAACTCGGCGCCGCGGACGAGCATCGTCACCTCGAGGTTGAGACCGAACGAGCGCATGTCCATGTTGCTCGACCCGACGACGGCGACCTCGTCGTCGATCGACATGGACTTGGAGTGCAGGATGTAGGGCTTCTTGTACATCCAGATCTTCACGCCGGTCGCCAGCAGCTGCTCGTAATAGCTGCGCTGCGCGTGATAGACCATAGCCTGGTCGCCCTCTTCCGAGACGAACAGTTCGACCTCGACCCCGCGGTGACACGCGGTCTGGATCGCCAGCAGCAGTCCCTCGTCGGGCACGAAATACGGGCTGACCATGACGATCTTGCGCGTCGCGCCGAAGATCAGACTCAGGAACAGCTTCAGGTTGTTCTCGTACTCGAAGCCGGGCCCGCTCGGGACGATCTGGCAGTCGAGGTCGCCGGTCCCGGCATCCGTGGAGAAGTCGGATTCGACCGCGAACACCTCACCGGTCTCGCCGTACCAGTCCGACACGAAGACCGCGGAGAGGGATGCCACGACCGGGCCGTCGACGCGGACCATCATGTCCACCCACTGCAGGCCGCGACGCAGATTGGTCTTCAGGTTGTAGCTGCGATCGGTCACGTTCTGCGACCCGATGAAGCCGACGACGCCGTCGATCACGACGAGCTTGCGGTGGTTGCGCAGGTCGGGGCGCTGATACTTGCCCTTCAGCGGCTGCACCGGCAGCATGAGCCGCCACTGCGCGCCCATGCGCTCCAGGCGCGAGATCGTCGCCTTGTAGTTCGGCTTCCAGCGGTTCGCCCAGTGGTCGAGCAGCACGCGAACCGTGACCCCGCGAGCGGTCGCCCGCTCGAGAGCCGAGAAGAACTCGTCCGTCGCGCCGTCGGACTGAAGGATGTAGAACTCGACGTGCACGTACCGGGTCGCCCGGTCGATCTCGGCGGCCATCGTGTCGAGGCTGCCCTGATAGTCCGAGATGATCTGCGCACCGTTGTCGCCCGCCATGGGGAGCGCACCGAGCTTGCGGTTGAGCCCCACGAGCTGCTCGAACCACACCGGTGCGTCGGGGCGCAGCGTGCCGAAGTCGAGGTCCTCGCTGGCCTCTCGGAAAGCCCGGTTGATCGCCTCCTGCTCCTTGCGGCGCTTGCGGGGCAGGCGCGGGTTGCCGATGAGCAGGAACAGCAGGATGCCGATGACCGGGATGAAGTAGATCGCCAGCAGCCACGCCATCGCCGCTGTGGGGCGCCGGTTCCTCGGGATGATGAAGACCGCGAGGATGCGCACGGAGATGTCGAACGCGAGGACGAGGACGATCCACCACGTCCACGTCCAGTCGACGCTGATGCTGATCACGCGGCCCCCCGGAACTGTGGGCTCAGCCTATCGTTCGGCCCGTCAACCAGCGTTTTCGTCGGGTCGCGGCAGGCCGCGACGGCGGCGCTCCTCGGCCTCGACCTTGGCATAGACCTTGCGCTCGGTGCGATCCATCCGAAGGATGCTGCGCAGCACGAAGACGAGCAGGCCCGCGACGACGATCGTGGGGATCAGACCCCAGACCACCGCACCCCAGTACTCGTCCACCCCTCCATCGTAATGCCGCGGGCGGGGCAGGGCGCACGGCCTTCTCCCCAGGCGGCCGGATCCGCGGTCCGTCCCGAATCCGCGCGGGCGGCGGCCACCGGCATCCGCTCGGGTCCGACGCTGGGCCCATGTCCACGATCGTCGCCGCGGCCGATGCCGCACACCTGCTCCGCCTCGTTCCGCGCCTGCTCGACTACACGCCCACGCAGAGCCTCGTCGTGATCCCCCTGCGCTCCGGGCGCAGTCTCGGCGTGATGCGCGTCGACCTGCCCCCCGACGACGCGGACCTCGATGCGGTCGCCTCGACCGTCGTCGGGCTCGCCTGCCGCGTCGCCGGCGTGGAGGGTTTCGTCGCCGTCGTCTACACGGACGAGTCCGCCGACCCCGCGCTGCCCGGCGCGGATCTCATCGGCGCACTGCGGCGGACCGCCCGCGCCTGCGGCCTCGACGTCGTCGACGCCCTCACCGTCGCCGCCGACGGCTGGGGGTCGCACCTCGACCCGACGCTGCCCCGCGGCGGTCATCCGCTCGCGCTGATCGAGCACCGGGCGCCCGCATCCGACCAGTCGTCGGGTGCCGACCTGCCGCTCGCCGACGCGTCCGAGGTCGCCGGTGCGGCGGCCGCGCTGGCATCGCTCGAGTCGGCGCTCACGGTGCTCTGCGGCATCCCGTCGACCCTCAACACCGAGGCTCGGATCGATCCGGCCGCCCTGGAGGCCGCCTGCACGCTGGACGATCTGCCCGCGCTCTACGAGGAGATGCTCGAGTGGGATGCCGCGGCCCTCGACCCGATGCGCGTCGCCGTCCTGGGGTGGTGCCTGTCACGGCCGTCGCTGCGCGACGTCGCCATCGTGCAATGGTCAGGCGATCAGGACCGCGGCGACGACGCCCTCGACGCGCAACGGCGGTGGGAGGACGGCGACGAGTACCCCGTCGACCTCGCGGAGGTCCTGTGGGGCGAGGGTCCGCGCCCCGACCCGGAGCGCCTGTTGCGAGCGCTCGAGCTCGTGCGTCAGGTCGCCGCGCGGCTTCCGGCCGACGAGCGCGCGGGCGCCTGCGCGACGGCCGGGTGGCTCGCGTGGGCACTCGGCCGCTCGACGCACGCGGGCAGGTACGCGGCTGCCGCTCTCGAGGTGGATCCCCGATTGGGGCTCGCCGAGATCCTCATGAGCTTCGTGCAGTCCTCGCACCTGCCCGACTGGGCGTTCCGCCGCTGAGCGGTCGTCAGCGTTCCACGATCGCGAACCCTCCGGCCGGAAGCGTGACGGTGCCGCCGCCCGGGCGCACCCGCACCTCGCGGCCCCGCGCGTCGTAGACCGACACGTCACCCGTGCCCACCGAGACCCGCTGCGGCGTACGCGCGGCGGAGTGCACGAGCAGCATGCCCTCGCCGTCGCCGCCGAGTTCGAGGCGCCAGACGATCGGGCGCACGAGCAGCCCGTCGAGCTGCAGGTCGCCCCGCGACACGTCGACGCGCAGCCGGTCCTCGCCCTTCGGGAGCGCGCGGGTGAGCGTGTGCGTAGAGCTCGCCGCTGCGGGTGACGATCTTGACGCGGTTCAGGGGCGCTTCGGGGGTGATCTGTGCGAGCAGGTCGCGGGTTCCGGCCCAGCCTCGGTCGTGCTGTTCGAGTGTGGTCCAGCGCGGTTCTCCCCCGGCCTGATGGTCGGTGAAGTAGCGGCCGGCGGCGGCGATGAGGCTGTCGCGGCGTGCGGTGGCGAGGGCGACGATCTCGGTGCGGAATCCGGTGTCGCGGAAGTTGCGGGCGGTCGCCAGGGTGAGCGAGGGGGTGTGGAAGGTGCCCTCGAGTTGGAGGGAGTGGCGATGCTCTCGTGCGTAGTCGATCGCGTTCTTGACCCAGACCGCGGTGGCTTGGGCGAGGATCGGGCCGGCGTCGAACGGCCGATCGCGGACGAGCTGGGTAGTCGCGGGCGATGCGGGAGGTCGCTTGCGACTTGCCTGCGCCGGGTTGCCCACCGACGAGGACGATGGTGGGTTCGGCGTCGGGTGCCAGGTTGTCCGGGAAGTAGTAGGGCCGGATGTCCTCGTCGAAGATGCGCTGGAGCTCAGCGGGGGTGAGGGGGTCGCCGAGCATCAGATTGCCCGTGCGGAAAGTTCCTGGATGCGCGTTTCGATGCGAGCAGCGTGGGTGTCGATCGCCTGCCGGTCGTACCCGTCGACGGCGAGGGTGTCGTCCTTCCAGCGGATCATCTCGGCGCGGAGGCCGGCGGCGGCGTCGGGGTCAGCGGCGGAGCGTGCGCTGTTGACGAGCAGGTGCGTGAGCATGGTGTGCCGCTCCTGCATCTTGTCGTAGGCGACGGTGTCGTTGGTTCGCCATGAGCCGCTCATGTCTGCCTTCCGTCGTGATCAGGTTCCAGTTTACCGAGGGGGGTGGACAGGCTTAGGGAACTGGCGGAGAGGCAATATTGGACGTTGCGATATTCATCGTTGAACGCCTTTCGGCGCGCAGCTGCGGCGCTTTCATCCACATCATGACCCGGGACGCGAGGAACTCCGGGTAGCGTGTGGTCATGATGCGACGATCCCGAATAGGGACATCGCGGCGAGGGTGGGGGTGGCGCCGAGCACGTGCCTGGAGCGGATCCGAAGACCTGTCGACTACGACGAAGTGCTCGCCCTCGCGGCCGGCGGTCACCCGGCGGCTGCGGCGGTCGTAGATGCCGCGGCCGCCGGACTCGGTCGCATGATCAGCCTCGCCGCGAACCTCGCCATGCAATCCACCGTTGTCCTCGCCGGCGAAGGGCTGGGCCTCTGGAGCATCGCTGAGTCCAAGATTCGTGCTGCCGCCGCCGCCGACAGTGACCCACTCGCCGACACCGTGGACATCCTCGTCGACGACGCCGGCTTTGGCGCCTGGGCCCGGGGCGCAGCCGCCATCGCAATCCAAGCCGCGGTCGCACGCCTGGAACACACGGACTGGCCCAGGTGATCGTCAATCTTGCTGTTCTTCCACGTCGACCAGCGTCGAGCCGCTGCGCCGGCGGCCATCGAGTCCACGACAATCCGAGCCGCGCTACTCCGCCCGCTGGGCGTTGAGTCACCACCGATTGCCACGCTCGAGAAGCTGAAGGAGGAGTGCGTCGAGAAGTCAGGCGTCGCGACTGACGCGACACGCCGCCACCAGGGTGCCCGCGCTCACCTACCGCTTCCCTGGAAGGTTCGGCATACCGATCGGGCGGAGCCTGTGACGAAATTCTCAAACACGCGGCGACTGCGAACCTGCGGAGCAGTGCGCGAGCTCACGGAATCGATTTCGTGTCTCAGGAGCTGTGCTTCGCCGAAATGACGGTGAATCGCGGACGGCGTCTCTCAATCGTTTGATGTCGTCGGGCTCGGCTCGGCACTTGTCGGTTGCGTGCGGCCGGCACTCATGCCCATCAAGGCGATGAGTTCCCATGCGGTGTGCGCTGCTGCAAGTCCGGTCACGCCGGCGTGGTCGTATGCGGGGGCGACTTCGACGACGTCGGCACCGACGATCTGCAGTCCGCGCAGCTGCCTCAGAACGGCGAACAGCTCCCTGGTGGTGATGCCCGCGACTTCGGGGGTACCTGTTCCGGGCGCGTGGGCGGGGTCGAGGACGTCGATGTCGATGGAGATGTAGACCGGTCCGGTGCCGAGCCGGTCGCGGATCTGTTCGGCGATGCTCGTCATGGATCGCTCTTGAAAGGCTTCGCTGCGGATGATGGTGAAGCCCAGGCGACGGTCGTCGTCCAATTCGGTCGGGTCGTAGACGCCCCCGCGGATTCCGACGTGCTGACAGTGCTCGAGGTCGAGAAGACCTTCTTCGGCGGCGCGGCGGAAGGGGGATCCGTGCCAGATCGCCGCACCGTGGAAGATGTCCCAGGTGTCGAGATGGGCATCGAAGTGCAGCACGGCGAGAGGGCCGTGCTGCGCGGCCGCCGCGCGGAGCAACGGCAGGGCGATCGTATGGTCGCCGCCCAGCGCGAGGATCTTCGTTCCTTGCTGGGTCAGTCGTTCGGCATGAGTGTGGATGGTGTCAACAGCCTGCTCGATGCCGTAGGGACCGACGCCGACGTCGCCGGCGTCGACGACCTGCTGATCGCGAAACGGGAATGCTTCGTGGATCTGGTGGTAGGGGTGCAGTTGGCGGGAGTGTTCCCGAATGTGCGCCGGCCCGAACCTCGCCCCTGGACGGAAGCTCGTGCCCGAGTCGAACGGGATGCCGACGACCGCGATATCGGCATGTTCGACATCCTGGATCGAAGGCAGGAGAGCGAACGTCGCGATGCCCGCGTATCGAGGGAAGTTCGGGTCGTGCCGCTGTCCGATGATCCTGCGCTCCGACGTCATGTCAGTGCCCTTCCTTCCAGCTCGGGGTGCGGCTCGGCCGAGTGGACCCTAACCATGGAGGTGTTTGCCGCAGAGGCGGTGCCGCGGTGCCGGCGCGACCGCGGGGCGATCTCGCTGACGAGCGAACCGGCAACGATCAACGCCGCACCCACGATAGCGATCCCTGGGAGCCGGTCACCGGCGATACGGCCGATGATCCCAGCCCAGACCGGCTCACCGGCGTAGATGATCGTTGCCCGGGTCGGGGAAACCGCGCGCTGCGCCCAGTTCATGGTGAGCTGGATCGCGCAGCTAGCTACACCCAGCGCAACGGCTGCGAGCAACCAAACCCAGGAGAACGCGGGGACTGGCTCGCCCACGACGGGCATGGTCAGCAAGCCCAGAACACCGGCGACGGTGAGTTGAACGACCGTGACGCGTTTCAGGTCGACCCTCCCGGCGAACACGCTGATCAGAATGATCTCGATCGCGATCGGAAGAGTGCTGACGAGGGTCGCGATCTCCCCCGGCCCCCACCCGAGGGTGAGGCTTCCGGGATCGGCGATCAGGAGGAGGCCGATGAACGCCAGACCGACACCGATGAACGCCATCGCAGAGGGCCGCCTGCGAAAGCAGAGCCACTGCAGCAGCGGCACGAGCGGAACATAGAACGCGGTGATGAACGCGGAGGTGCTGCTGCTGATCGTCTGCAGTCCGACCGTCTGAAGCCCATAGCCGAGGTAGAGCATGCTGCCGATCGCGGCTCCGGCGCCGACATCACGCCACCGCATCCCGCGCAACGCCCGATGAAAGATCACGGCACTGAGCAGACCCGCGGCCAGGAACCGCATCCCGACGAAGAACCATGGCCCGCTGAACTGCACCGCGATGTGGACGACGAGGAAGGTCGCTCCCCACACCGCAGTGATCAGCACCAGCGCCCCTTCGAACCGGGAAAGGCGCAAGGGAGTGCGAGCAGGAAGCCTGTGCAACATTCTGCACACTCTAGGTGCATAATAGTGCACATGGCAAATCAAGACTCCGCCGTGCTCGCCCACGTCGCCGCGAACCTGAAACGGCTCAGGAACACCGCGGGCATGAGCCAGACGGCGCTGGCCGAGCTCGCCGGAACGAGCAGACGCACGATCATCAAGCTCGAAGCAGGGGAAGCCAACATCAGCCTTTCCGGCCTGGACGCCATCGCCCACGCGCTCGACGTCACCTTCACCGACCTCGTGGCATCCCCGGCAGCATCACGAACCGAGATCAACGAAGTGGCCTGGCGGGGGGCCGGCCCGGACAGCTCTGCGGTCCTGCGCGGATCGGCACCCGCGACCAGTGAAGTCCAGCTGTGGAACTGGTCTCTGGGTTCAGGCGAGCGATACGACGCGCAGCCAGACCCCGCCGGTTGGCACGAAATAATCGTCGTCACCGAGGGCCGCCTCCGGCTCATCCACGAAACCGGTCACACCGACCTAGAAGCGGGCCAACACGCCATCTACCCCAGCTCTCAGCGCTACTCCTACGTCAACGACGGACCGACACCGGCACGATTCATCCGCATCGTCGCCAGCTGAGAGCGCGCCGGCGGAAGTTCACACTGTTGGCAACCCTTCCGTCCTCGCCGGCTGGGTCGCCGCGGGGCTGGGGTGGCCGCCGCTGCTCGTCCTCGCGACCGGTGCGGTCGTCTTCGCGATCGCCTGGCCCCTCACGGTCGTCCCCTGTTCACGACTGCGGGTCGACACAGGTTCCGACCGGGTCGTCCTCCTCGTCAGCCATGTCGTGCAACGGCAGACGGTGCTGTCCGCCGCGGCCGTGCACATCGTGGGCACGAGCCGGCTCGCGGGGCATCCGCTCGTCGCCGACGTGTGCTTCTACGCAGGGATGCCGCGGACCTTCCGGGCACTCCGGTTCCTCCCCGCGGAGGTCGACGCGCTGTCGGCTCGGATCGCCGAGACGGTTCCGCTGGCGAGGACGCATCGCCGTGCGCCCGCGCCCGCGCTCACTTGACGAGCGGGAAGAGGATCGTCTCGCGGATGCCGAGGCCGGTGATCGCCATCAGCAGGCGGTCGATGCCCATGCCCATGCCGCCGGTCGGCGGCATGCCGTGCTCGAGCGCGCGCAGGAACTCCTCGTCGACGCGCATCGCCTCGTCGTCGCCGCGCGCGGCGAGCTTCGCCTGCTCGACGAAACGCTCACGCTGGATCACGGGGTCGACGAGCTCGGAGTAGCCGGTCGCCAGCTCGAAGCCGCGGACGTAGAGGTCCCACTTCTCGACGACGCCGGGGATGCTGCGGTGCTCGCGCACGAGCGGAGACGTGTCGAGCGGGAAGTCCATGACGAACGTCGGACGCTCGAGGCCTCCCTTCACGAAGTGCTCCCACAGCTCCTCGACGAGCTTGCCGTGGGTCGCGATCTTTTCGGGCACCTCGACACCCGCCTCGGACGCGAGGGCCTGCAGCTCCTCGAACGACGTCTCAGGAGTGACGCGGCGACCGGCGGCATCCGTCAGCGACTCGTACATCGAGATGCGGTCCCACTGACCGCCGAGGTCGTACTCGGTGCCGTCGGCCCAGGTCACCGTCGTCGATCCGGCCACGGCAATCGCCGCGTTCTGGATGAGCTCCTGCGTCAGGTCGGCGATGCCGTTGTAGTCGCTGTACGACTGGTACGCCTCGAGCATGGCGAACTCGGGGCTGTGGGTGGAATCGGCGCCCTCGTTGCGGAAGTTGCGGTTGATCTCGAAGACGCGGTCGATGCCACCGACGACGGCGCGCTTGAGGAAGAGCTCCGGCGCGATGCGCAGGTACAGCTCGGTGTCGAACGCGTTGGAGTGCGTGACGAACGGACGGGCCGCAGCGCCGCCGTGCTGCACCTGCAGCATGGGAGTCTCGACCTCGAGGAATCCGTGCGCCTCGAAGGTGCGGCGAAGCGACGCGTTGACCTTCGCTCGGGCGACGACCGTCTCGCGGGCGGTGTCGCGCACGATGAGGTCGAGGAAGCGCGAGCGCACCCGGCTCTCCTCGCTCAGCTCGGAGTGCAGGTTCGGCAGCGGCAGCAGCGCCTTGGCCGCGATCGCCCACTCGGTGACCATGATCGACAGTTCGCCGCGCCGGCTCGAGATGACCTGACCGGTCACCGAGACGTGATCGCCGAGGTCGACGAGCTCCTTCCACGCCTGCAGCGACTCCTCCCCCACCTCGGCGAGGGAGACCATCGCCTGGATGCGGCTGCCGTCGCCCGCCTGCAGCGCCGCGAAGCAGAGCTTGCCGGTGTTGCGGCTGAAGACGATGCGGCCGGCGACCGAGGCGGTCTCGCCGGTCTCCTCTCCCGCCTCGAGCGCTGCGAAGCGGTGCCGCAGCGCGGGGATCGTCGTACTGACGGGGACCGCGACGGGGTAGGCGCCACCCGCGGCATCCGTCCGCTCCGCCAACAGGCGTTCGCGCTTGGCGAGGCGGACCGCCTTCTGCTCGAAGATGTCCTCGTCGGTCGTCTCGGCGGGCGTGGGCGCGGACGCGTCGGTCATGGCAGAAGGCTCCTCGGGGATTCGACCCTTCAGTCTATCGGCGAGGCCCTGTGCGGTTTCCGCGGCGAGAGCGGATGCCGGTGGCCGCCCGCCGTGAACAGTCGAGCGGGTCGACCGGGCTCAGCGGCGCGGCGTCCACCCGGGCGGGCGCGGGTCGCCGCCCGCGGCGCGCTCGGCGTCGGCCGCGGCCGACCACCCCTGCGCGGCGTCGACGGCGTCGAAACCGCCCCGCGCGACGCGGAACCCGACGTCGTCGTGCGTCATGCGCGGGCCTCCCCCGCGGCGGGTGCCGGCGCGAACGCTCCACGAGTCATCGGCGAACCCGCCGCCACGGAACACGCGATAGTCGTCATACCGCTCGGTGTCGAGGAAGTCCCAGCACCACTCCCAGACGTTGCCGAGGGTGTCGAACAGTCCGTTGAGGTTGGGCAGCTTGCCGCCGACCGGCTGAGGTGCGCTCACCCCGTCGGCCGATGTCCACGCGATCTCGGCGAGCGGGCCGTACTGCGGGCCCGTCGAGCCGGCGCGGCACGCGTACTCCCACTCGGCTTCGGTCGGCAGCCGGAAGCCGTCGCTGTCGACGTGCCACCGCACCTCCTCGCCGTCGACGGAGTAGGCGGGATCCAGGCCCTCCCACTCCGACAGCGCGTTGCAGAACCGCACGGCGCGCAGCCAGCTGACCTCGACAGCGGGACGACGCGGATGGGATGCCGCGATCCCCAGCACCTCGGAGAGCTGCTCCTCCGTGACGGGGTAGACCCCGATCTCGAACGGTTCGAGCTCGACGGTCCAGCGTGTGCGACGGCGCGCGTCGTGGAGCTCCACCCGCCCGGCGGGGATGCGGGCGAGCTCGACGTCGCTCACGGCAGCGCCGTCGGACCGTCGCCGATTGAGGGGGCGGTCTCGGTGAGCGCGCGGTCGATCGTCGTGTGGACGAGGGCGGAGAGGTAGCGCGACGGATCCTCGACACCCGCGGCGCGGAGCAGGTCGGCGGACTGCCGCACGATCGACGAGGAGAACGTCGTGGCGGTCCCGATCGCCTCGCCGTAGGCGGCGCGCTCGGCGTCCGTGACCACGACGGGCTCGCACCCCATCTCGACGGCGAGCGCCTGCGCGATCGGCATCACGGCGGCCGGTGCGGTCACCGCCGCGTAGGCGTCCTTCAGAGCGCGGAGGTCCGTCGACGTGCCGGTGAAGGCGATGGCGGGGTGGATGGCGACGGGGATCGCGCCGCGCGACGCGGCGGGACCGAGCACCTGTATGCCGTGAGCGGCATCGGTGTGCATCACGATCTGCCCGACCTGCCAGGCCCCGACCTCGGCAAGGCCCGCGACGAGGGCGGGCAGCTCGTCGTGCGGGACGGCGAGGACGACGAGTTCGCTGCGGCGGACGACCTCCTCCGCGCTCAGCCGGGGGAGGTCGGGAAGGATCGCGTCGACGCGATCGTCGTCCGAACCGGACGTGATGCCGGTGAGGGCATGCCCGGCGACCGCGAGGGCGGCACCGACCACGGGACCGACGCGTCCCGCGCCGATCACCCCCACGCCGAGGCGGCCGTCCCGCGTCACGGCTGCTCGTCCTCCGGTCGGGCGGATGCCACGACGGGCGCGGCGGTGTCGGGCGCGGCGGTGTCGGGCGCGGACCCCGCCGCATCCACCCCCGCGGCATCCTCCTCATCCGCAGCCGGGCTCACCGATTCCGCGGATGCCGCAGCCACGGCCGCCGCGGTGATGTCGTTCCAGAGCGCGTACGCCTCTTCGTGGTCGAGCGAGGCGACGGTGCCCGACACCGGGCCGAGCACGGTGTGGCCGGTGAGCCCGGCGAGGCCCAGCCGGCGGTCGAGGGGACCCTGCGAGATGCGTACGGACTGCAGGCGCGCGAGCGGCAGGATGGTGAGCTTCGGCCAGAGGCGCCCGGTGCGCACGAGCACGGCCTGCGGCAGGACGAGGATGCCGTTGCGTCGCCAGGTGAGCGGGTCGATGACGCGCGCGCGAGCCGGCGACGTCGTGTACCCGTCGCCCGCGGCGGGGCCGTGGAGGCCCGCGTCGAGCAGCGCCGCATCGATCGGGACCGACGGGAGCAGCAGGCGCAGGACGCGCTCGACGTCCGCCTGCGTCCCGATGGGCAGCACGTCGCCCATCTGCGCCGCCGACGTGTCGCCCGCCGAACGTCCCGAGATCTGGTTGATGCGGATGCGGTACCACCCGCCCCAACGCCACAGCAGCGGCTGACGGACGTCGACGGCGTGGATGCGGCCGGGCGGCAGCGTCTCGGTCACCGTCGTGAGCAGCCCGAAGGTCACCCGGACGCCCGAGGCCGACGGGGCGATCGAGTAGCGGACCGTCCGGACGAAGCGGCGCACGGCGTACGCGCCGAAGGCGATGGCGGTGGGGATCGAGGCGCCGAGCGCCGGGACGATCCACACCGGCTGCAGCACGAGCCCGACGATCACGGCGATCACCACGAGGACGAAGCTGATCGTCGATCCCGACAGCAGCCCCGCCAGGATGAGGCGCGACATCGGCACGCGGACGATGGATTCCGCTTCGGTGCCGTCGTCCTCGACGCCGTCGATGATCTCGGAGATCCCCGCCGTCACCCGCGAGGTGAGCGGACCGCCGGCCGCCGTGCGGGCCGCGGCATCCTTCGTCCGGTGTCCGGACGCGAGGCGCAGGATGTCGCCGCGCACCGTCTCGGCGTTCGCCGTCGACAGGTACTCGAGCTTGACGTTCGCGTCGAGACCCGCGCCGACGACCTCGAGCTTGGCCAGCGCGACGAGCCGGGCGAGCGCGGGCCGGGTGAGGTTCACACCCTGCACCCGGTCGAGGGGTGCGCGCCGGTGCGTGCGGAACAGCACACCGCTGCGCACCTCGACCTCGTCGCCCGTGATGCGGAAGGTGTGGAAGCGCCACGCCATCCAGAACAGGGCGACCAGCACGATCAGCCCGACGACCACGGCGACGATCGCCTGGACGGCGATGCCGTTCTGCAGCACGAAGTCGACCGGGTCCTCCTCGTCCCACCGGAAGCCCTCCGGCAGGAAGAACGAGATGAGCCGGTCGCGCAGGTTCGCGATCAGGATGCCGATGATGACGAGGAGCGTCAGCCCGCCGCGCAGCAGCGGCGACAGCGGATGCAGCCGGTGCCATTCGCCGTCGCTCATCTCGGACCGCACCGCGGCGGGCGGCGGCGCGGGCACGCCGATGTCCGCCGGAGCGGCCGGCTGCGGGTCGAGGTCGCTCACAGGCCGGTCCGCCGGGTCTCGGCCACCTCGATGAGGGTGTCGCGCAGCGCCTCAGCGTCCTTCTGCGGCAGCCCGGGGATCGTCACACCGGTGGATGCCGCGGCGGTGACGAGCTTCAGCTGGGCGATGCCCAGCATCCGGTCCAGCGGGCCGTGCGTGATGTCGACGAGCTGCAGCCGACCGTAGGGCACCGACACCATGCGCTGCCACAGGATGCCGCGGCGGAAGACGAGGTCGTCCTCGCGCAACTGGTACCCGATCGAGCGCGCCTGACGCGGCGTGACGATCAACGTCACGAGGACGATGACGAAGACGATCGAGCCGGGAATGAGAGGCCAGGTCGCCTGGAACATGAGCCAGAGGGTGAGGACCGCCGCGGCGATCAGCACCAGCAGAACCAGGTTGCCGATGACCTGCCCGAGGACGTACTTCCGCGACAGTTGCCGCCACGTGCCGTCGCCGAGCGGCAGGCGGTTCGCGCCGCGCGGCTCGAGGATCCGCGAGAAGGTCGCGTCGTCAGTCGGAGTGGGAGAGTCCGTAATCGGGTTCGTCGGGTCCGGGCTGGTCATCATCGTCCTTCCGGATGGTGCACAGGTGTTCGGCGACGAGGGCGCCGGCGACGAGGAGCAACCCGCCCCCCAGTGCGGCGATCACCGCACCCGTCGAGCCTAACGAGGGTGACACCGGTCGTGTGAGGACGAAGACGAGGAGGCCGCCCGCGGATCCCGCGACGAGGGCGCCGACGATGCTCGACGCCTTCGCCATCATCGCGATCCGCAGCGCCCGGAACGGATCGACCGGCGCCGCCGCCCCGACGGTCGCACGGCGCACCGGGATCGCCGCCGCGACGACCGCCACCGCGAGTGCGACGAGCAGGATCGGCAGCAGGGGCGACGGGGTGAAACTGGGATGCCCCATGCCCGTCAGCACCTGGTCGACGAAGAACCCGGCGACACCCGACACGACGGCGATGGCCGCGAGCAGGAGCGGGTTCGTGCGCGTCACGACGCACCTCCGGGGAGGGCGGCGCGCAGGTCGGCCACCCGGCCGACACCGGGGAGCACCGCGTCGGGATCGATGCGGAGCCAGGGGTCGAGGACGAAGTCCCGCTCCGCCGCCCGCGGGTGCGGCAGGACGAGCGCAGGGTCGTCGGAGCGCACGTCGCCGTACGTGATGAGGTCGAGGTCGAGGGTGCGGCTCCCCCACCGCTCCCGCCGTTCGCGTCCGTGCCGCCCCTCGATGGCGTGCAGATAGCCGAGGAGCATCGTCGGCGCGAGACGGGTGTCGACGATCGCCACCGTGTTGAGGTAGCGGGGGGCGTCGGCATCCGGTCCGCCCAGCGTGATGGCGACGGACTCGATCGGCTCGGCCGCGGCGACCAGTTCGGTCAGCGGCAGTCGGCCGAGGTCGGCGATGGCCTCGGCGATCGTGGCGGCCCGCTCCCCCAGGTTCGCGCCGAGGGCGATGACCGCGCGATGGGCGGGGCCGGCGGCACGCGGCTCTCGCGGCGGTGTCCCCTCAGCCAACCGACGGCTCATGCGCGCGACCGCCGGACGGTCACGGCGACGTCGCCGAACGGGACGGGGATGGGAGCTGCCGGCTTGTGCACGGTGACGGCGACAGTCTGGACGAGCGGCCACCCGGCGAGCACGGCGGTCGCGATGCGCTCGGCGAGCGTCTCGATGAGGTTGACCGGGTCGCCCGCGAGCAGCGCCGCGACCCGTTCGGCGACCTCGCCGTAGTGCACGGTGTCGACGACGTCGTCGCTGGCCGCCGCGGGCGCGAGCGACAGCGAGAGCACGAGGTCGGCGACGAACTCCTGACCGTCGCGGCGTTCGTGGTCGTAGACGCCGTGATACCCCGTGGCACGGATGCCGGTGATCGCGATCTCGTCGGTCATCGCTCCCCCTCCCACGCCGCGCGCACCGCGAGCGCGAGGCGCGTGGCGGCCACGTCGTGCACGCGCACCGCCCACACCCCCGCTTGGGCGGCGAGGACGCTCGTGACGGCGGTCGCGAGGTCCAGGTCGTCCTCGCCCGCGAGCTCGATGCCCGCGCCGGCGGCGGCGACCGCCAGCATCCGCTTGCGACTCGTCCCGACGAGCACCCGGTGACCCTCGCCGATCAGGCTGGCGAGGCCGCGCACGACCAGCCAGTTCTGCTCGGGCGTCTTGCCGAAGCCGAAGCCCGGGTCGACGACGATGCGGTGATCCGGGATGCCTGCCGCCCGGGCGGCGGCGACGCGCTCACCGAGTTCGCCGACCACCTCGGCGACGATGTCGTCGTACACGGCGGTGCGGTACATGTCGGCCGAGTGCCCGCGCCAGTGCTGCAGGACGACGTCGGCCTCGGTGTCCGCGACGGCGGGGAGCATGTCGGGGTCGGCGAGGCCGCCCGACACGTCGTTGACGATGCGGGCGCCCGCGGCCACCGCGGCCATCGCGGTGCTCGCGCTCATCGTGTCGACGCTGATCGTCGCACCGTCTTCGGCGAGGGCCTCGACGACGGGCAGGATGCGGCCCTGCTCGTCCGCCGGCGCGACGCGCTCGGCGCCCGGTCGCGTCGACTCCCCGCCGATGTCGAGCAGGTCCGCACCGTCGAGACGCAGCGCGCGACCGTGCGCGATCGCCGCGTCGTGCGAGGCGTAGCGTCCGCCGTCGCTGAACGAGTCCGGCGTGACGTTCACGACCCCCATGACGAGGGTCATGTGCGGCCACCCGTGAGCAGGGCGATCGCCTCGGCCCGCGCCGCGGCCTCGGTGAACGCGCCGCGGGCCGCCACGGTGACGGTGGATGCCGCCGTCTGACGCCCGCCCCGCATCGTCACGCACTCGTGTACCGCGTCGAGCACGACGAGCACCCCGCGGGTGTCGATCGAGCCGGCGATCGCGTCGGCGATCTGCTCGCCCAGGCGCTCCTGCACCTGCGGCCGAGCGGCGAGGATGTCGATCACCCGCGGCAGTGCGCCGAGACCGACCACCTGCTCGCCCGGCAGGTACGCGACGTGCGCGCGTCCCGCGAACGGCAGCAGATGGTGCTCGCACATCGACTGGAAGCGGATGTCGCGCAGCATGACCGCGCCCGAGGGCAGCGTGTCGGGGGCCGGCCCCCGCGTCACCGAGATCGTGTGCGCGAGGGGGGCCGCGGCATCCTCCCCCACTCCGGAGAAGAAGTCCGCGTACGCGTCGGCGACGCGCTGCGGGGTGAGCTTCAGGCCCGGGCGCTCCGGATCCTCACCGATGGCCACGAGCAGTTCTCGGACCAGCTCGGCGACGCGCTCGCGGTCGACCGCCATGCGGGCCGCCTCAGGCCGTCGCGGGTCGAGCCTGCCCCGTCGCGTGGCGCGCGGGAGAGGTCTCGGCGGCCGGCTGCGCGGCCTCGGTGTTCGCCGCGACCGGCGCCTCGGCGCGGCGCGGGACCTCGACGGGAGGCAGCGTCGAGACGGGACGCTCGCTGCTCGAGAGCCACTGCGGGCGCGGCGGGAGCTTCTTGACGTCCTTGAAGATCTCGGCGAGCTCGAGGTGGTCGAGGGTCTCCTTCTCGAGGAGCGCGAGCGCGAGCCGGTCGAGGATCTCGCGGTTGTCGTTGATGACCTGGTAGGCCTCGTTGTGCGCCTGCTCGATGAGTCCGCGCACCTGGGCGTCGACGCGCTCGGCGATCCGCTCGCTGAAGTCGCGGCCGTGGCCCATGTCGCGGCCCATGAAGACCTCACCCGACGACGAGCCGAGCTTGACCGGTCCGACGTCGGTGGTCATGCCGTACTCGGTGACCATCTTCCGGGCGATGCCGGTGGCCTTCTCGATGTCGTTGGAGGCACCGGTGGTCGGGTCGTGGAAGACGATCTCCTCGGCGACGCGTCCGCCCATCGCGTAGGTGAGCTGGTCCTGCAGCTCGTTGCGGGTCACGGAGTACTTGTCGTCGAGCGGCAGCACCATCGTGTAGCCGAGCGCCTTGCCGCGGGGCAGGATCGTGACCTTCGTGACGGGGTCGGTGTTGTTCATCGCGGCGGCGGCGAGGGCGTGGCCGCCCTCGTGGTACGCCGTGATGAGCTTCTCCTTGTCCTTCATGACGCGGGTGCGGCGCTGCGGACCGGCGATCACGCGGTCGATGGCCTCGTCGAGGGCACGCATGTCGATGAGCTGCGCGTTCGAGCGGGCCGTCAGCAGGGCTGCCTCGTTGAGGACGTTGGCGAGGTCGGCACCCGTGAAGCCGGGGGTCTTGCGCGCCACGACCGACAGGTCGACCGAGGGCGACAGCGGCTTGCCGCGACCGTGCACCTCGAGGATCTTCTGGCGCCCCTTCAGGTCGGGGGCGTCGACACCGATCTGGCGGTCGAAACGGCCCGGACGCAGCAGAGCCGGGTCGAGGATGTCGGGACGGTTCGTCGCGGCGATGACGAGCACCGACACCTTCGGGTCGAAGCCATCCATCTCGACGAGCATCTGGTTGAGCGTCTGCTCGCGCTCGTCGTGACCGCCGCCCATGCCGGCGCCGCGGTGGCGGCCGACGGCGTCGATCTCGTCGATGAAGATGATGGCGGGCGCGTTCTCCTTCGCCTCCTTGAAGAGGTCGCGGACGCGGCTCGCACCGACGCCCACGAACATCTCGACGAAGTCCGAACCCGAGATGGAGTAGAACGGCACCCCGGCCTCGCCGGCGACGGCGCGCGCGAGGAGGGTCTTACCTGTTCCGGGAGGGCCGTACAGCAGGACGCCCTTGGGGATGCGGGCACCGACGGCCTGGAACTTGGCCGGGTCCTTCAGGAAGTCCTTGATCTCCTGCATCTCCTCGATGGCCTCGTCGGACCCGGCGACGTCGGCGAAGGTGACCGTCGGGGTCTCCTTCGTCACGAGCTTGGCGCGCGACTTGCCGAACTGCATGACCTTGCTGCCGCCGCCCTGAGCGCTCGAGAGTAGCCACCAGAAGAGCAGACCGAGGATGAGGATGGGGAGGAGGATCGAGATGAGGCTGCCGAACCAGCTCGTCTGCGGCACGACGTCGTTGTAGCCGTCCTTCGGAGCGGCCGAGTCCACCGCCTGCACGACCGCATCGGCGCGCTCGGCCACGTAGTAGAACTGCACGTTCGTCGCGCCCTCGAACGGCTCGCTGAGGGTGAGGTCGACCCGCTGGTCACCGTCGGTCAGGGTCGCCTGCGTCACGGTGTCGCCGCCGAGGAGCTTCAGGCCCTCCTGCGTCGTGATGCTGCGGGCACCCGTCAGGTTGGTGATGAGGGTCATCCCGACGATCAAGAGCACGCCGATGAGAACCACGTAGACGAACGGGTTGCGGGAGAGCTTCTTGACGTTCATGGTGCGTTCAGGCTACCCCCGCAGGGCTATGCGGGGTCTGTGCGTTCGTTTTCGGCGTACCGCGCGGAATCAGGCGTAGACGTGGGGTGCGAGGACCGCCACGTCGCGGAGGTTGCGGTACTTCTCCGCGAAGTCGAGTCCGTAACCGACGACGAACTCCACGGGGATGTCGAAGCCGACGTAGCGGCAGTCGATCTCGACCTTGGCGGCCTCGGGCTTGCGCAGCAGCGCGAGCACCTCGATGGACGCCGCGCCGCGCGACGCGAAGTTCTCGAGCAGCCAGCTGAGGGTGAGGCCCGAGTCGATGATGTCCTCGACGATCAGGACGTGCTTGCCCGAGATGTCGGTGTCGAGGTCCTTCCGGATCTGCACGACACCGCTGGACTTCGTGCTGGCGCCGTACGACGAGACCGCCATCCAGTCCATCTCGATCGGGCGCTTGAGCGAGCGCGCGAAGTCGGCCATGACCATGACCGCGCCCTTGAGCACGCCCACGAGCAGCAGATCCTTGCCTTCGTAGTCGGCCTCCACCTGCCGCGCGAGCTGTTCGAGTTTGGCCTGGATCGCCTCCTCGGTGACGAGGACATCGGTGAGCTGGTCGGCGATCTCGGCTGCGCGCATTGCAGAAGTCTAAAGTTCGCGATCGGATGCCGGGAATCGGGCGCCCGTCCCGACCTCGGCTCCCGTGAACTCGATCATCGCGCCGATGCGGCGGGCGCGGCATCCGGGCAGGTCGATCGGACCCTGCCCCGCCCAGTCCGTCACCAGCCGCGCCACCTCGAGGGTCTGCGTGCGCGTCAGCGAGGCGTGGAATTCGCTCGCGACGACGTGCCGGATGATGCGGTGGCGCAGCGCCGGCGGGTTGGCGGCGAGCGCGGCGACCGAGACGGCGATGCCGGCCTCGGCGTGCTCGACGATGTCCTCGATGGTCTCGTCGATCATCTCGTCGAAGGCGTCGGCGTCCTCCCGCAGCTGCGCGGCTGTCCTGGCGAGCGCCTCGGCGATACCCGGGCCGAGCTCAGCCTCGAGCACGGGCAGCACCCGCTCGCGGACGCGCACACGGGTGAAGCGCGCGTCTTCGTTGTGGGGGTCGTCCCAGGGCTCGAGGCCCTGCGCGGCGCAGGCGGCCCGCATCGTCGCGCGGCGGACGTCGAGCAGGGGCCGCAGCAGCGGCACGCCGTCGAGATCGGATGCCGCCGCCATCCCCTGCAGGCTGCCCGCCCCCGATCCGCGCGCGAGCCCCAGGAGGACGGTCTCGGCCTGGTCGTCGAGGCTGTGGGCGACGAGAACCGCAGCGGCGCGCGCGTCGCGCGCGGCATCCCGGAGCACGCGGTACCGCGCATCACGTGCGGCGGCCTCGGGTCCGCCGTCGGCACCGACCTCGACGCGCACCACGAGCGGGTCGAGGTCGAGGCGTGCGGCCGCGCGCGCGGCGCGGGCGGCGACCTCGGCCGAGTCGGCCTGCAGACCGTGGTCGACGGTGACCGAGGCGGCCCGCAGTCCGAGCTTGGGCGCCTCGAACGCGACGGCCGCGGCCAGAGCCAGCGAATCGGCGCCGCCCGACAGCCCGACGATGACGACGGCGCCCTCCGGAAGCCCGGTCAGGGCAGCGCGGACGGCGCGACGGACCTCGGCGACGGCGGGGTTCAGGGACGGCACGGCTCCACGCTATCCGGCCGGTGTCCCGTACTCAGTCTGCGGCGCCGAGGCCTGTCGGGGCTCGCGCGTGATTCCGCAGCCGCTGGTCGCCCGCCATGACCGCGGGGACTGGAAACGGTGCGCGGCGGCGTGCCGAATGCAGGTGAAACGGCGGCAACAGGGGCCGAAGACGGCTGTTCGCGGCGTTTTTCCGGAGTTCGGCACACGCAGCGGCGCCAGTAGGCTGGTCGGCGCATCCCACCGGACATTCAAAGGAGCACAGGCATGGGCGCGTACGACGCCGTCATCGAGATCCCGCGCGGCAGCCGCGTGAAGTACGAGGTCGACCACGGCACGGGCCGCGTCTTCCTCGACCGCGTTCTGTTCACCCCGATGGGGTACCCCGCGAACTACGGCTTCTTCGAGAACACGCTCGGCGAGGACGGCGACCCGCTCGACGTGCTGGTCCTGCTCGACCGCGAGATCTACCCGGGCGTGCTGGCCAAGGTCCGCCCGGTCGCCGTCCTGAAGATGAGCGACGAGGCCGGCGGCGACGACAAGGTCGTCGCGGTCCTGGCGAAGGATCCGCGCTGGGCTCACATCCAGGACGTCGACGACATCGACGAGTGGACCAAGGGCGAGATCGGCCACTTCTTCGAGCGCTACAAGGACCTCGAGCCGGGCAAGTGGGTCAAGGTCGACGCGTGGGCGAACGCCGCCGAGGCCGAGCGCCTGGTCGGCGAGGCGTTCGAGCGCTTCGAGCAGCACGAGGGCGAGACCCGCACGCAGGGTGAGGGCGAGTCGCCGAACACGCTCTGACGTGAAACGAAGAGGGTCGGATGCCGCGCGGCATCCGACCCTCTTCGTTTCCGGGCGCGCGGCGTCAGACGCTGATGCCGCGAGCGCGCAGGAAGGGCGCCGGGTCGATGCGGACGCCGCCGCGGTAGACCTCGAAGTGCACGTGGCAGCCGGTGGAGGCGCCGGTGCTGCCGATGTAGGCGATCGTCTGACCGGCGCGGACGCGGTCGCCGTAGCCGACGTTGTAGCCGCCGTTGATGATGTGCGCGTACCCGGTGACGGTGCCGTCGCTGTGGCGGACCTGGATGTAGTTGCCCCAGGCTCCGCTGTAACCGGCGAAGACCACGGTGCCGGATGCCGCGGCGTAGATCGGCGAGCCGCAGGAGCTGGCGAAGTCGATGCCGCGGTGGCCGCTGGCCGTGCAGCCACCGGAACCGCAGATGCTGCCGCGCGTGCCGAACCAGGAGCTGATCCAGCCGTGGGCGGGACGCACCCATCCCGATGACTGGACGACTCCGCCACTGCCACCGCTACTGCTTCCGCCGCCGGACGAGCCGCCGCCGGAGGATCCACCCGTGCTCGGCTTGGGCTTGTTGGCCGCGGCGGCCGCTGCTTCTTCCCGGCGGCGCTTCTCTTCCGCGATGCGGCGGGCTTCCTCTTCGCGAGCCTTGCGGGCGGCCTCTTCACGCGCCTTGCGGGCGGCCTCTTCGCGCGCCTTGCGGGCGGCTTCGACGCCGGCCTTGTACCCGGCCACGGTCTTGGCCGTGGTGTCGCGGAGGGCGTCGAGCTGCGCTTCGAGGACTTCGCGGTGTTCGTTCTGCGCGGCGAGGGCGGCCTGCGCGGCTTGCGCGGCATCCTGCGCGGCCTGCATCTTCTGCTCGGCTTCGACCTTGCGCTTGTCGCGCTCGTCGCGTGCGACCTGGGCCTGGGCGGCGAGGCTCTTCGCGCTGTCGCGGGCCCCGACGGCCTCGGCGTAGACGTCGCGGTTGGCGTCGACGAGGCGGTCCATGGTGCCGAGGCGTCCGAGCAGGTCGTCGGCGCTGGCGGACGAGTCGGAGAAGAAGAGCTCGAGGGTCGCGTCACCCTTGCCGGAGCGGTACTGCTGCGCGGCGAGGACGCCGAGCTTCGCGGCGGACTCCTTGGCGCGGGCCTCTTCGGCGTCAGCCTTGGCCTGCAGCGCGTCGGCACGGGCGGCGGCGTCCTCGAACGCGATGAGGGCGTCCTGGTACTCGACGCCGAGGCGCTCGGCTTCGGCCTGCTTGGCGGCGACGTCGTTCTCGAGGGAGGAGATGAGGTTCTGGATGCGGGTGATCTCAGAGCCCTTGGCGGCTTCGTTGTTGCGGGCCTTCTCGACGTCGTCCCAGCTCGGGTACGAGGTGGCGGCGAAGGCGGGAAGGGCGAAGCCCAGACCGGTGGATGCCGCGGCCACACCGAGGATGCCGAGTCCCAGGGCGTTGCGTCGGCTGATGCGCGAGAAGCCCCGTGCCTCTTCGGCGGTGGGCGCGCAGCCGCAATCGACGTCCGACGCCTCGGAAAGATCGGTCACTGCACACACCCTTCCCTCGGCCAGATGGCGTGCTGATCCGCCCATCACAGTAGCAACACTGTTCACATCCGTCACAGGAAAAGTGCGGACGGGCATCGCCATCGCGCCTCGGTTCGCGACCCGGGAGAAGTCGGCGCGCCCTCGATTCGCACATTCGTCGGGGATCGCATATGCTTGACCCTCGGTAAGCGTGAGCCCCCGGGTTCGCTCGGCCCCATCGTTTAGCGGCCTAGGACGCCGCCCTTTCACGGCGGTAGCACGGGTTCGAATCCCGTTGGGGTCACTCCCACAATTTAATAAGCATGGCCCTGTAGCGCAGTTGGTTAGCGTGCCGCCCTGTCACGGCGGAGGTCGCGGGTTCAAGTCCCGTCAGGGTCGCTCCGAGCGACGAGCCCTTTGTTTTCAGAGGGCTCTTCGTCTAGGACATGGCTCTTCTGCAGCCATGCGGCTCTGTAGCTCAGTTGGTAGAGCGCACGACTGAAAATCGTGAGGTCACGGGATCGACGCCCGTCGGAGCCACACGGACCGTCGTTACAACGGTCCCAGAAACCCTCGCCTAGCTTCTACATGGCGGGGGTTTTGCTTTTCCCTGGCGTCGGTCCGCGTCACCCGGCCAGTTCGTCGAGCCAGTTCGACCTCAGCCGCAGTGCCCGTTCGGTGCTTGCCGCTGCCAGAACGAGCGTCACGGCGATGTTCGCCTCCGCGGAGAGCCGGATGGGCGACGTGAAGGTGCCGAGGTGCTGCGCGAACAGTTCGATGTGCGAGATCGTCTCGATCAGCTGCGGCACAGCGATGCCGACTCCGGCGACGACGAGGACCGATGCGACGACGCCGATCACACGGCTGAGAAGCGGATGCCGCCGGTGCAGCGCCGCGCGCCGTCCTTCTGCGGACCGCGGGTGCGGCGTCAACTGTCGTTCCACTCCCTCCGTCGAGACGAAATGGCATCGTCGGAGCCCGAAGGAGTTCGCGGCGACCTCGATGTGGCCGCCGGGGACGGCGAATCATGCCGGCAGCCGGGAGACGGCATCCAGCGCGCCGTCTCGGTAGAGCCGCGCCCGCACCTCGCCGTCATCCCGGTCCCCCCACTGGCGAACGTCGACCGTGAAGACGGACGTGGATCCGTTCGCACCGGGGAGCGTGATGGCGAACGTCGACCTGCCGAGCGCCTGCCACCACCGGTAGGGATCGAGGGGACGGCCGTCCCCCGCGCGGACCCGCCGTTCGGCCATGCGCTGCCGCCAGGTCAACATCAGGCAGCACCACCGAGCAGCCACTGACTGAGCGGACTGACCAGGTACAGCAGGGAGTACGCCTCCCAGATCGCTCCGACGACCAGGAGGATCAGCGCCGGCACTGCCAAGAGGCCGATGCTCTTGAGTCCCCGGACATACCCGTCCCGGTGCCGCTGCACCCCGACACTGCGCGGACGCAGCCAGCTGCGGCCCAGGATCCACGCGCCGAGCAGGAAGAGGACGTAGGCCTGCAGTTCGATCAGGACGGTGAGCGCGTGAGGGATGAGCGCGACCCAGCCGACGGCCGTGGTCTGCACGAGCGTGACCCCCGTCTCCACCGCCCACCACCCGAACAGCGCGAGACCCGCGAAGGGGACCAGCAGCGATGGCAGCACGATGGTGGCGAGGCTGAGGCGGAACAGGTTCACCGCGAAGATCAGCAGGGCGAAGAGGGGAGCCGAGGAGACCACCGACCTCACCAGGTCGGCCGTGCCGTCGGATTCGAGCGCGTCCGCGCGGGCGGTGTTCAGCTCGGGGAAGAGCAGCCCGAGCGCGAAACCGACGAGGACGAGGCCGTATGCGGCGACGTTGAGGAGCACGTAGGCGCGCGCGTTCGTCCGGATGAGGTGGCCCGGCCGGCGCCAGAACGGCAGAGCGGACGAGGCTACGGGGACCATGGATGTGCGAAAAGGCATGCATCCATCCCACGCCGCCGGTGACCATCGCGGCAGTGCCGAGCTGTCACCGGTTCGCGTGACATTTGTCAGCCGGAGCCAGGAGATTCACCGCCCGCAACCAGAGCCCGTACGACCGCCGGGCGGAGACGACTGTTGTCCGCGATCTGGTCGGACTTGAGCCCGGACGCAGCGAGTTCGAGATGATCGCCGACACCCTCATCTCCAGCTCGGACGCATCGAGCGGCTCCCCTCGGGAGTTTGCCAGCTCGCGCCGAGTCGATCCAGAAGTGCCTGTTGCCTCTCGGTGAAGCGCTGACCTTCGGAGCCCGGAATGCGGATCGTCCAGCCGGGCTCGTCGTTGCTCATGCCCGCGCATCCTGACACGTCGGTGTCACTGCGCTGACCCTCACCGCGGCTCGGTCACCCGCACGAGCCCGCAGTCCAGACATGACCAGGCGACGGTGAAGCGCTCGTCGCCGAGGATCTCGAAGCGCAGCGGATCGCCGCAGGTGGGGCACATCACCGCCGGGCGCTCGCTCACGTATGGAGCCTAAGCACGCCGCAGCCCACCGGGGCGGCCCGGCTACCCTGATCGCATGCCGCCCCTCCTCAGCGCCCAACGGCGGTCACGCCTCGTCGAGATGCTGGCCGAGTCCGGCAGCATCCGCCTCGAACCCGCCGCCGACGCGCTCGGCGTCTCGGTCATGACGGTGCGCCGCGACCTCGACGACCTCGTCCGCGACGGGCTCGCGCGACGCGTGCGCGGCGGCGCCGTCGCGGCGATCGTGCCGCAGGGCTTCAGCGAACGCATCGCCGCCCGCGGCGGCGCCAAGGCCGAGATCGCCCGAAAGGCGCACGACCTGCTCCCCCACCGCGGCGCTGCGGCGATGGATGCCTCGTCCACCGTCGGGGCGCTCCTCGCCACCCTCGACGACAGCCACGAACTCCTCGTCGTGACCAACTCGTACGACAACCTCCGCACCGCCCAGGCCCGGCCCGGCATCGACGCGATCCTCCTCGGCGGAAGCGCGAGGTCGTGCCCGAGAACGTCGCCGACGCGGTCTACGTCCTCACCGGCCCCGAACTCTCGCGCACCACCGGCCTGCACATCCCCGTGGACTCCGGCGTCGCCGCCGCCTTCCTGCGTTAAACACGGCCCGCGGTCGAATCACTCCAGAGGAAGATGGTCCCCATGGTGCAGCGTCAATTCCCGAAGCCCGTCGAGCTGCTCGAGCTCATGCAGTTCAAGAAGCCCGAGCTCAACGGCACGAAACGCCGACTGGATGCCGCGTACACGATCGCCGACCTGCGGAAGATCGCGAAGCGCCGCACCCCGAAGGCCGCGTTCGACTACACCGACGGCGCCGCCGAGGGCGAGACCTCGCTCGCCCGCGCCCGTCAGGCGTTCGAGGACGTCGAGTTCCACCCCGACGTGCTGCGCCCGGCGGAGAACGTCGACACCTCCGTCGAGATCCTCGGCGGACCGTCCGCGCTGCCGTTCGGCATCGCCCCGACCGGCTTCACCCGTCTCATGCAGACCGAGGGCGAGGTCGCGGGCGCGGGAGCGGCGGGGGCCGCCGGCATCCCGTTCACCCTCTCGACCCTCGGGACCACCTCGATCGAGGGCGTGAAGGCCGCGAACCCGAACGGGCGCAACTGGTTCCAGCTGTACGTCATGCGCGATCGCGAGATCTCGTACGGGCTCGCGAAGCGCGCTGCCGAGGCCGGGTTCGACACGCTGCAGTTCACCGTCGACACCCCCGTCGCCGGCGCGCGCCTGCGCGACAAGCGCAACGGCTTCTCGATCCCGCCGCAGCTCACCCTCGGCACGATCGTCAACGCGATCCCCCGGCCGTGGTGGTGGATCGACTTCCTCACGACCCCCAAGCTGGAGTTCGCGTCGCTCTCGGCGACGGGCGGCACGGTCGGCGACCTGCTCAACGCCGCGATGGACCCGACGATCAGCTACGAAGATCTGAAGGTCATCCGCGGGATCTGGCCCGGGAAGATCGTCATCAAGGGCGTGCAGAACGTCGAGGATTCGAAGCGCCTCATCGACCACGGCGTCGACGGCATCATCCTGTCGAACCACGGCGGGCGTCAGCTCGATCGGGCTCCGATCCCCTTCCACCTGCTGCCCACCGTGGTGCGCGAGGTCGGCAAGGACGCGACGATCATGGTCGACACCGGCATCATGAACGGCGCCGACATCGTCGCCGCGATGGCGCTCGGCGCGAAGTTCACGCTCATCGGCCGCGCGTACCTCTACGGCCTCATGGCCGGCGGGCGTGCGGGCGTCGACAAGACGATCGAGATCCTCCGCAGCGAGATCGAGCGCACGATGAAGCTGCTCGGCGTCGCCTCGATCGCCGAGCTCGAGCCCCGCCACGTGACGCAGCTCACGCGCCTCGCGCCGATGCCCCGAACCGACGCGTGAGCCTGCGCGCTAGCCTGGCGCGGTGAGCGCAGCGGACGAGACGGGACCCTTCTTCCACGGCACGGCGCAGCGCGACGGCGCGGGCTGCGCGGCCGAGCTCGCCGGCGGCGAGATCATCAACTGATGACCGGCGTCATCCGCTTCTGCCGCAGCCGCAACGCCGGGCGTCGGTGCACGCGGCCGCTCGACCACCCCGGCCTGCACCGGCACCGCACGATCATGTGGACGGATGCCGCGGCCGACCCCGCCGGATGCCCCGGCTCCGGTGAACCCGGCGAGCCCGCCGCAGCGCTCGCGGACGGCTGGCCCCACGGCCGCGCGCTCTGCCCCGTCTGCCATCGCTTCGTCCCCCTCGGGGACGGCAGGCTCACCCCGCACGAGACGTCGGATCCGCACGAGACGGATGCCGAGAGCGCCCACCGCCGGGAGTGGCTGAACACCCACGGGTGGTGACGGCCCCCGTGCCCTGAGCGCGTGTCATGCTGGCGGGATGCGCATCGCCGTCACAGGGTCCTCCGGCAAGCTCGGCACGGTCGTCGTCCGCGAACTCCGGGCCGCCGGTCACGAGGTCATCGGCCTCGACGTCCACGGCCGGCGCGGACCCGGCTTCGTCCAGGTCGACCTGACCGACTACGGCCAGGTCGTCGACGCGCTGACCGGGGTCGGCGACCAGCACGACGGCGTCGACGCGCTCGTGCACCTCGCGGCGATCCCGGCCCCCGGCATCCGCTCGGACGTCGCGACCTTCCACAACAACATCGCGAGCACGTTCAACGTGTTCTGGGCGGCGCTGCGGATCGGCATCACGAAGATCGTCTACGCCTCGAGCGAGACCGTGCAGGGGCTGCCGTTCGACGTCCCGCCGCCCTACATCCCGGTCGACGAGGACTACCCCGCGCGCCCCGAGTCGGTGTACTCGCTCGTGAAGCACCTCGAGGAGCAGATGGCGATCCAGCTGACGCGCTGGTACCCGGCGGCATCCATCACCGCCCTGCGGTTCTCGAACGTCATGGTGCCGGAGGACTACGCGGAGTTCCCGTCCTTCGACGCCGACGCCCGCGGCCGCAAGTGGAACCTGTGGAGCTACATCGACGCGCGCGACGGTGCGCAGGCGGTCGCGCGGGCCCTCGAGGTCGCGCCCGCCGGGTTCGACCACTTCCTCATCGCCGCCGCCGACACCGTCATGAGCCGCCCGAACGACGAGCTGGTCGCCGAGGTGTTCCCGGATGCCGAGACGCGCGGCGACCTCGGCACGCACGATTCGCTGTTCTCGACCGCGAAGGCGCAGCGCCTGCTCGGCTACCGGCCGCAGCACTCCTGGCGCGACCACGTGAGCTGAGAGGTCAGCCGCCGAACTCGGCGTAGACCGCGATCTCGCTGTGGTTCCACGCGCAGGTCTCCGCGATCGGCCGGTGCACCTCCCAGAACTCCTGCACCTCCGTCATCCCACCCGGGATCGGCGAGCGGTCTGCGAGCACGCGGTGCATGGCGGCGAAGCCGTCGGCGAGCTGCGTGTCCGACGCGGCGGCGAGCGCGGCCGCCGCCCGTGCCGCGGCATCCATCCGCGTGTTCCATTCGTCGGCCCCGAACGCCGCATAGAAGCCGTAGCCGTCGTCGGCGTTCGACACCTGGCTGTACACCTGCGAGTACGCCTCGCACTCCTCGACCAGGTCGGCATCCTGCACGAACGGCTCGGACGAGTAGGTGACGGAGAGGGTCCACCCGACCTCCGGCCCGATCGACAGCCACAGCATCCCCGACGATCCGTACGTCCAGGGCCAGGCCAGGGTGCGGGAGCCGTCGCACTCGCCCGACAGCGGCGCCTGGCCGAGCATCGTCGCGTCGCCCAGCTCGGCGATGAAGTGCGACGGGGCGTCGCAGGAGAGGTCGACGAGTACGGAACGCGCGGCCGCGGGCACGGCCAGCGGCACCCGCTCCTCGGTCCGAGGGCCGACGCCCGACACGGTCTGCTCGCCGACGATGATCGGCCCGTCGGACGGGATCACCACGGGGGTCGACACCGGGGTCGGGACGGGGCTCGCCTCGGGGGTCGGCTCGATCGCCGCCTCCGCGACACTCCGAGCCTCCGTCGCGGTCGCGACGCACCCCGTCGTCAGGACCAGCGCCGCGACGGTGAGGACGAGACCGCTCCACACCCGGCGCGCTCGGGTGTCAGCGGCATCCCCCCAGATCATCCCCCCTGTCTAGCAGAGGGGTCAGATCGTGCGCAGCCGCGAGGCCCGGACGATCTGGATGACGCCGAGCAGGATGAGCGAGACGCCCATCCACAGCCAGAGCACGAGCGCGCCCCAGACGGGCGCGAAGAGGATGGCCACCCCCGCGACGAGGCTGAGCACCGCGAACGCGATCGTCCAGCCGCGCGACCGGGTGCCGCGGAGGGTCGTCAGCGCGACGACGCCCTCGACGATCCACAGGATCCCGACCAACGCCCCCAGGAACGCCGCGAGCGTCTCGGCTGCAAGGCCGAGGTTCGAGAAGGCGACGACACCGCCGATCACGAAGATCAGGCCCAGGGCGATGTGGCCCACGCGCGCCCACGAGCCCGCCGTGCGCGACAGCAGCCCGATGGCGACGTTCACGATACCGGCGACAACTGCCCACGCCGCGATGATCCCGGCGACGACCATCGCCGTCTTGTCCGGCCAGACGAGCATCACGATGCCGACCACGACCGCCAGCAACCCGCCGATCAGGAGGGCACCGCGGATGCCGCCCACCACCGTCCGAGCTGATCCCTGCGTGCTCATCGCGCACTCCCCTCGCCGGATGCGGCCAGGCTATCGGGCGTGCCCCTCGGCGGGAAGGCACCCGCCCCCAGCCCTCACAGGAGGTTCGCCGGGGACATCCTCAGTCCCGCCCGGGCAGGCGCCATTAGGCTGAGACGTCCCGTGCCCGCCGAGCATCCCGAGCCCCGCCATGGATCTGTCGATCATCGTTCCGACCTTCAACGAGGGTCCGAACGTCGTCGAGCTGCTGCGGCGCATCGGTGACACGCTCGACGACCGTGTCTTCGAGGTCGTCTTCGTCGACGACTCGACCGACGACACGGCCGACATCATCGCGGCAGCGGCGCGCACGTCGCCCTTCCCCGTCCGCCTGATCCACCGCGAGCAGCCGGTCGCGGGCCTCGGCGGCGCCGTCGTCGCCGGGTTCCAGGCGGCAAGCTCCCGCTGGTGCCTCGTCATGGACGGCGACCTGCAGCATCCCCCCGAGGACATCCCCCGCCTCATCGAGCGCGCCGAACGCGGCGACGTGGACGTCGTCGTCGCTTCGCGGTACGCGTCGGGCGGCACCTCGAAGGGACTCGCCGACGCGACCCGCACCGCCGTCTCGCGCGCCTCGACCGCGCTGACGAAGGCGATGTTCCCGCGCAAGCTCGCGAACTGCACCGACCCGATGACGGGGTTCTTCCTGCTCGACACGCACGCCGTCGACGTCGACGCCCTGCGCCCGCGCGGCTTCAAGATCCTGCTCGAGGTGCTCGCCCGTCGTCAGCTGCGCGTCGACGAGGTGCCCTTCGACTTCGCGCAGCGCCACGCCGGCACCTCGAAGGCGACGTTCACGCAGGGCGTCCGCTTCCTCACTCAGCTCGCGATGCTGCGCTTCGGCCGGATGTCGGCGTTCGCGCTCGTCGGCGGGTTCGGGGCCATCGCGAACCTCGTGATCATGTGGGGCCTCATCCGCCTCGGGATGGACTACGTCCCCGCCGCCGTCGTGGCGAGCGTCGTGACGATCATCACGAACTTCCTGCTGCTCGAGTACCTCGTCTTCGCCGACATGCGCTCCGAATCCGGGCGCATGCTCACCCGGTTCCTGAAGTCGTTCAGCTTCAACGGGCTCGAGGCGATCGTCCGCATCCCGGTGCTGTCGATCCTCGTCGAGGGAGCGCACATCCCGGCGGTCCTCGCCGCGGCCCTCACCCTCGTCGCCGCCTTCGTGCTGCGCTTCGTCTTCCACGCCCTCGTCGTCTACGCCCCCCGCAGATCCGGGCGCCGCGCGGCGCAACCCGACGCCGCGCCCACGGCGGTGGGCGGGCGTACGCTGGAGTGATGACCGACACGTCCGCTCAGATCACGATGTTCGGCGCCGACTGGTGCCGCGACTGCCGCCGTACGAAGGCGCAGCTCGACAGCCTCGGAGTCGACTACCGCTACATCGACCTCGAAGCCGAGCCCGACGCCGCCGATGTGGCCCGCGAGATCTCCGGTCGCACCAACATCCCCGTCGTGGTCTACCCCGACGCGACGCACCACGTCGAGCCGAGCAACGACGACGTCGCCGCGAAGCTCCGCGAACTCTCGCTCATCTGAGCCCACCCGCGCCGCGACGATGACGACGACGTCACCGGCCGCGCCCCGGGACCGCCCCCTCGACGCCGACACCCGCGCCGCCCTCGACGCGGCGCTCGCGCGCCTGCGCACCGGCTCCGCGGACTGGCGCGCGCTCCCCGCCGCCGTCCGGCGCGACCTGCTCCGCGAGGTCCGCGCGGCCGTCGGTGCGGTCGCGGAGGAGTGGGCGCGCATCGCCGCCGCGAGCAAGGGCCTCGACCCGCGGCATCCGCTCGCCGGTGAGGAGTGGCTCGCCGGTCCCTACGCGGCGCTCGTCGCGCTCGACGCGTACGCCGCCAGCCTCGACGCCCTCGCGCGCGGTCGCAGCCCGCTCGCCGGCGTCCGTCTCGGCACCGGCCCCGGCGGACGCACCGTCGTGCACTCCTCGCCCCTGCGCGCCTCGGACCGCCTGCTGCTGTCGGGGTACACCACCGAGGTGTGGCTGCAGCCCGGCATCACCCCGCACGAGGCGAGGGATGCCGCGGGCCTCGCGTCGCGGCATCCGCACCGCGCCGGCGGCGTCGGTCTCGTCCTCGGGGCCGGGAACGTCACCTCGATCCCGTTCCTCGACGTGCTGTACGAGCTGCTGGCCGAGGGGCGCGTCGCGCTCCTGAAGGTGAACCCCACGCAGGACGCGCTGGTGCCCGTGTTCGAGCGGGCGTTCGCACCGCTGATCCGCGCGGGCCTCGTCGCCGTGGCGAGCGGCGGCGGCGACGTCGGGGCGTACCTCACGCGGCATCCCGGGATCGACCACGTCCACATCACGGGATCCGAGACCACCTTCCGCGCCATCGTGGGAACGGGCGAGGACCGGCTGCAGGTGCCGATCACCGCCGAGCTCGGCGGGGTGTCGCCGATCATCGTCGTGCCGGGGCGCTGGTCGAAGGCCGACCTGCGCTTCCAGGCGGAGCACGTCGCGACGATGCGGCTGCACAACAGCGGGCACAACTGCATCGCCGGGCAGGTCGTGCTGCTCAGCCGCGACTGGGACCAGCGGGAGGAGTTCGTGCGCGAGCTGCACCGGGCCTTCGGGCGGACGCCGCAGCGTCCCGTCTGGTACCCGAACGCCGCCGACCGACTGCAGCGCGTGAGGGACGTGTACCCGGATGCCGCGTGGTTCGCCGGCGACACCCGCGCCATCGCGGCGGGCGGCGGCGAGATCGAGACGACGGAGTACTTCGCGCCCGTGCTCGGCGTCATCGACCTCCCGGGCACCGGGGCCGCGTTCCTCGACGCGGCGGTCGCCCACGCGAACGACCGGCTCACCGGCACCCTCGGCGCCAATGTCCTCGTCGACCCGGCGACCCTGCGGGATCTCGGCGCCAGCTTCCAGGACGCCCTCGCGCGCCTGCGCTACGGCACCGTGGTCGTGAACGCGTGGACCGCGTTCGGGTTCATGACCCCGACCGCTACCTGGGGCGCGTACCCGGGCGGCACGATCGACGACGCGCCCAGCGGGATCGGCGTCGTGCACAACGCGCTACTGCTGGACGGGGTCGAGCGGACGGTCGTCCGCGGACCGTTCCGGCCCTTCCCGCGCTCGCTCGGACGCGGCCGGTTCTCGGTCCTGCCGAAACCGCCGTGGTTCGTCACCTCACGCACCGGACGGGCTGTGTCGGAGGGGTTCGCGCGGTTCCGCATGGACGGCCGGGTCGGGCCGCTGCTCCTCACCCTCGTGCGGGCGTTCGGCGCCTGACCCCGCCGCGTGACCGGCCGCGGCGGGCGGCGACGGCGGGGCGGATGAATATCGGCTGACGCCGAGTTTACGAATCGCACTCGCACGCTCGCCCGGTGCGCGCTACAGTTGCCTCCGAGTGGATCGCGCGGCCGGGGGGTCGCGCGGAGGTCTTTGGGGGACCGCGAAGCTCGCTTGGGGAACATGCAGCCGCCTTGGGGGCGGATGCAGTGACGCACATTGCTTGGGGGCATGATGCGGCAGCTGACCGATGTATATGGGGACGCTCGGTGACCGCGGTCGACGGCATCGCGCCGGGTCTCACGCTGCCCGGGCTCGGCCCGAAGACGGCGTCGCGCACCTCGACCGCTGAGGCGCCCCGCGCCTCGGCGGCGCTCGTCGGCCGCCTGCAGTGGGAGCGCCGGTTCCGTACGCGGCTCCGCGTGAACGACGCCGTCATCGTGGCGGTGTCCTGCACCTTCGCGACCATCGTCTCGGTCACGGCCGCTGCGCCCGGCGACATCGCCGTCCGCAGCCGGGTCCTCATCGCCGTCGCGACCGCGATGATCTGGCTCATCTCGCTCGGCCTCTTCAACACCCGGTCGACGTCGGTCGTCGGGACCGGACCCACGGAGTACGCGCGCGTCGCCCACGCGACCGGGCTCGCGTTCGGGCTGCTCGCGATCGTCTTCGTGGTGTTCGAGTGGCACGGCATCCGTGCGCAGCTGTTCACCGCGCTGCCGCTCGGCACCCTGGCGCTCCTCGCCTCGCGGTGGGCATGGCGGCGATGGCTCATCGCCCAGCGCGCCGAGGGCCGGTACGCCTCGCGCACGGTCGTCGTCGGCTCGCGGGATGACGTGGAGTACGCGATCCGGTCGCTCGGACCGGCCGGCCAGCTGGGATACCTCGTCGTCGGTGTGGCCCTGCTCGACGACGACCGGGACTCGCTCACCGTCGACGACGTCGTGTACCCGGTCACGCGCGGCGACGACGCCGTCCTGCGTGCCGCTGCGATCCACGAGAGCGACACGATCGTGGTCGCGAGCCAGCCCGCCGGCGACCCGGCGTACGTGAAGCGGCTCGCGTGGGCGCTGGAGGGCACCGCCGCTGAGCTCGTGATCTCGAGCCGCCTCACCGACGTCGCCGGGCCGCGCATGTCGCTGCGGCCCGTCGAGGGGATGCCGCTCATCCACGTCAAGATCCCGAGCTTCGAGGGAGCCGCCTACTACGTGAAGCGGGCGCTCGACATCCTCGTGTCGCTCGCCGCCCTCGTCCTGTTCGCACCGATCGCGCTCGTGATCGCGATCGCGATCACGGCCGACGACGGCGGTCCCGTCTTCTTCCGCCAGGCGCGCGTCGGGCGCGACGGACGCGAGTTCGCGATGCTCAAGTTCCGCACGATGCGGGTGGATGCCGAGGCCGAGCTCGCGGCGCTCCTCGCCCACAACGAGGGCTCGGGGCCCCTCTTCAAGCTCCGGCGCGACCCACGGGTGACGCGGGTCGGCCGGATCCTGCGGTCGTTCTCGCTCGACGAGGTGCCGCAGTTCTGGAACGTGCTGCGCGGCGACATGAGCGTCGTCGGTCCGCGGCCGCCGCTGCCGTCCGAGGTCATCGCCTACGACGGCACCGTGTCGCGCCGCCTCTACATCAAGCCGGGCATCACCGGCCCCTGGCAGGTTGGCGGACGCAGCGACCTCTCCTGGGAGGAGAGCGTCCGGCTCGATCTCCGCTACGTCGAGAACTGGACCGTCATGACGGACCTGGTCCTGATGTGGCGGACAGCCAAGGTCATGGTCACCACCGAGGGAGCGTACTGATGGTCATCGAAATCCCGCGGCGGCTCGACAGCGAGCCGGTCCGCCTCACCCAGGACGAGCGGCCCCGCGCCACGCGGACGCTCGAGATCGCGATGATCGGCACCCGCGGGGTCCCGGCCTCGTACGGCGGCTTCGAGACCGCGGTCGAGGAGATCGGTCGTCGGCTCGTCGAGCGCGGACACGGCGTCACCGTGTACACGCGGGGCTCCGAGAGCCGCGCCCGCGAGTACCTCGGCATGAAGGTCGTCCACCTGCCCGCCCTCCGGGTGAAGCAGCTCGAGACGCTGAGCCACACCGGGCTCTCGGCCGTGCACGCCGTGTTGGGCCGCCGACCGGATGCCGCCTTCGTCTTCAACGCGGCGAACTCGCCGTTCCTGCCGGCGCTCCGCGCCCGCGGCATCCCGACCGCCCTGCACATGGACGGCCTGGAATGGAAACGGTCGAAGTGGGGCCGGCGCGGCAAGGCGTACTACCGCTGGGCGGAGGAGTTCGGCGTCCGCACCGCCGACGCGCTCATCGCCGACGCCCCCGGCATCCGCGACTACTACGACCGCGAGTTCGGCGTGCCGACCGAGCTCATCCGCTACGGCGCCCCGATCCTCGAGGACGCCCCGGCCGACGGCATCCGCTCCCTCGGCCTGACACCGAGCGGATACCACCTCGTGGTCGCCCGGTTCGAACCCGAGAACCACGTGCTCGAGATCGTCGAGGGCTACCGCAGGAGCTCCGCGACCCGGCCCCTCGTCGTCGTCGGCTCCGCGCCCTACGCCGCCGAGTACACGCAGCAGATCCGTGCCGCCGCAGGCGGCGATCCCCGCATCCACTTCCTCGGCGGGGTCTTCGACCAGGACCTGCTCGACGCGCTCTACTTCCACGCGCTCACCTACGTGCACGGGCACTCCGTGGGCGGGACCAACCCGTCGCTCCTGCGGGCGATGGGGGCCGGCACGGCCGTCCTCGCGTACGACGTCGGCTTCAACCACGAGACGCTGGCCGAGCAGGGCCTGTTCTTCGCGGATGCCGCCGAGGCCGGCCGACACTTCGCGACCCTCGAGGGCGACCCCGCCGGCGCGACTGTGATGGGGCGGATCGTCCGCGAGCGCGCCCGCGAGGCGTTCCGTTGGGACGACATCGCGACCGACTACGAGGACCTCGCCGTCCGACTCGCCCGCGGCGAGTCGATGCACCTGCTCGGACGTCGTGCGCGCCGGCGGCCGGACTCGACCCGCTGACCCGAACCCCCCGGCGT